>JAUBOM010000270.1:769-4045 GCA_036700245.1 Microcoleus vaginatus BM001213989 | reverse complement strand
CCCTTTATCCCTTCGTAGGGAACCCACGCAGAAGCCCTGTTTCCCAAGGCAAAAACTATTTTCGTACAACAAACTTGGATTGTATTTTATGGTGGGACGTGCCTTACCAACCAGCGGTCTGTTCTTTCCCCCTTTCTCTCGCCGTTGTCTGAGGCCAAGCATATTACTGCTACTGTAGCCTGTTGTTTGCAGTCGAGCGGGCGGGTCGCAACCCTTTACATTTTACACGTTTTACTGAAAATATCGGAAAGTTTTCGATTATTCCTTGAACTTTGCTTGGCTTATATCCCGGCGCCCAATAGGGTACAATTACAGCGCGGGACTTACGCCAATTGAGTTAAGATAGCTTGGCTGGTCGATCGATACCTGTTCTAACACAGCTCTATTTCTCTGTCACCATTTGTTGCAGTTTCTTCGGCGGTTGAAACCGCTTAATAGTCAAACTTTCGGCTACTCCCTGCGGACGATCGTGGCGATCGGGCAGGAGTTTAAACCCCTCCCTCAAAGCTAAAGTCTTCGCTATGAGGACTGAAGAATTATACTAAATCCGGGTTAAAGATTTCCTCGATCTCTTAGTCTCTTAGAGAGGGACGAGAGTTTGTGTAGACGCGATTTCAATCACCGAGCCCATCTAATTTTTGCTTATAATTAAATTAACACCTCACCCATACATTTATGCCAATTGACGACGAAGATTTTGAAAGCGAATCTATTAGTGGCGATCGCCAACTCGAACTTTTCACAGACAGACACGAATTTACCCGCCGATTTGCCTTTTATTTAAACGAAGACCAGCCCCGCGAACAAATTTTGTATTTTTACGGCGATGGAGGCAACGGCAAGTCATTGCTGCTAAAACACTTGCAGGTTAACTGCTGCAAAAGATTTTCGCCGCAGGTTTGGCAACAATGGCGCGCACTCCCAGAATCACAAGCGGCCGAAGTTGCTGATTTCGTCCGCCACGCTGAACCTAAAACCTATACTCCCATACCCGTAGTCAGACACGATTTCGGCTTGATACCGATTAAAGAAGATAAACCGCAAGATAGATTTTACGGCTTGCTGATGCTGCGGCGCAATCTGGCAGAAGCAGCAAAGAAATATAAATTTAAGTTTCCCAATTATGATTTTGCTTGCTTTTGGTATTTGCTGAACAAAGGCGAGTCAAACGCAACTCTCGAACAACTTTTCCCCGATGATGTAATTCAACTGTTGGCACCTGCCATTGAAATTTTGGCGGGTTTTCCGCTGATAACGCCAGGTGTAACATTCCTCAAATTGCTAGATAAATTGGGCGGCATTGAGCGGGCGATGAAATTAATTCAAAATCGCTTGCGTGTCAGCGACGACAAGGTGGAGGAAATTCGCCGCAAAGATATTGATACTGAGTTAATCGACGGTTTACCGAAATTGTTTGCAGAGGATTTGAATGCGGCAATGGCTGGCAAACACAAACCAGAACGCCTCGTCATGCTGTTCGATACTCACGAGAAAATGTGGGATGAAAAACGCACTTCTCAGGGAATAAATTTTTGGTATCAAGATGAATGGTTTCGGCGGTTGCTGAGGGCGCTGGATTGCAAAGCGGGAATTGTGGTTGTGGTTGCGGGGCGAGATTGTCCTGTCACACAACTGCGGTGGCCGAATGCGTCGAAGTTTCCAATTCCCGAAGATTATATAGATGCACAATTGGTTGGACATTTGTCTGCAGCCGATGCTAGGGATTACCTGCACAAAGTCGAGATTGACAAGGCTGATTTGGCTGATGCTGTGATTAGATATGCCAGCGTCAATTCTGATGAGAGTTGGGATAATTTGCAGGTACATCCGTTTTATTTGGGTTTGTGCGCGGATGTGGTGCTGGCAGAAAGAAAGCGGGGAATTGAGTTGCTGTCGTCGGATTTTGCGCGGATTCCCAAGTTGGAAAATAAGACAGAGGAATTAACGGATCTCTTGCTCAGCTATGTCGATCGCGAAGTGCGATCGGCGGTGCATTCGCTGAGTGCTTGCCGCGCTTTTGATGAGAATTTGTACATAAAATTGGGAGCAGGTTGCCACTTCCAGGCAAGTAGTGCAAATTTTGAGATTTTGACGAGTTTTTCCTTTGTGTGGAAGGAGCCGCAGCGGGGTGAAAAGTGGTATAGGATTCACGATTTATTGCGACGCTTGGATGCGGAGAGGGATAACCAGAAAACTCGCAGAGCTCATGAAGTTTTAGAGGGCTATTACCGGGAATTGGGGAAGGCGGCTGAGGCAATTTATCATGCTAATCGCTTGGATTGGCTGCGGGGTGTGAAGGAATGGGAAAAGGTTTTTGAGGAAGCGTTGGAGTTGAGTCGTTATGGGGAATGCGAGTCGCTGCTGGCAATTAGAAGTGAGTTGTGGATTAAAAGCGACTTTTGGCTTGGCAGAACTTCAAAATCGGAGGGATATTACTATGCTCAATTGGCTAAATACGCAGAGGCAAAACAGGAATATTTAGAGGCAGTTGCAGCTTACGATCGCCAAATCATCCTAACTCCGGATGATATCGCTGCTCTCAACAACAAAGGGAATGCGCTGCGATGTCTGGGTTATTTGCAAGCAGGGCCAAGTGAATTTGAGGCGGCAAAACAGTCTTACTCTGATGCGATCGCAGCCTTTAATTCTGCTTTACTTATTGCACCGGATGATATCCCTGCTCTCAACAACAAAGGGAATGCGCTGCGATGTCTGGGTGATTTGCAAGTCGGGCTAAGTGAATTTGAGGCAGCAAAACAGTCTTACTCAGAGGCGATCGCAGCCTTTAATTCTGTTTTACTTATTGCACCGGATGATATCGCTGCTCTCACCAGCAAAGGGAATGCGCTGCGATGTCTGGGTGATTTGCAAGTAGGGCTAAGTGAATTTGAGGCAGCAAAACTATCTTACTCAGAGGCGATCGCAGCCTGTAATTCTGCTTTACTTATTGCACCGGATTATATCCCTGCTATCAACAACAAAGGGATTGCGCTGCGATGTCTGGGTGATTTGCAAGCAGGGCTAAGTGAATTTGAGGATGATGCAAAACAGTCTTACTCTGATGCGATCGCAGCCTGTAATTCTGCTTTACTTATTGCACCGGATGATATCGCTGCTCTCAACAACAAAGGGAATGCGCTGCGATGTCTGGGTGATTTGCAGGCACGGCTAAGTGAGTTTGAGGATGCAAAACTATGTTACTGTGAGGCGATCGCAGCCTTTAATTCTGCTTTACTTATTGCACCGGATGATATCGCTGCTCTCAACAACAAAGGG
>JAUBOM010000270.1:0-669 GCA_036700245.1 Microcoleus vaginatus BM001213989 | reverse complement strand
AATGCGCTGCTAAGACTGGGTGTGTTACAGGCAAAATTATCTGAGGAACAGGAAGCACTCAAGAATTGGCAAGAGGCACTGGAAATGTGGAATCGATCTTTAGCCATTGCTCCTAATGACGATAGGGTTCGCAATAACCGCGATGCGCTGCAAGAAATTATCGATAATTTCGGTGAGGATACTGTCAGCAGTTAGCTCGATCGCAATGAGTAAAGACGCGGTATTAAGGAGGAGGACGTGTCCAGTTAACTTAAACCGAAAGGCCGCCAGGGAATGAATTCCACGGGGCTTTTAGCAAAAGTCCTCGATCGACAACTGAAGAATTCATTAGTCCTCGACCGAGAACTTTAGCTTTGAAGCAGGGGTTTCAACCCCTGCCGGACTCAGGGCTTAGCGTTAAAGGCCCGCCCTCGAATTTAGCTATTTAACCTTGCAGCTTACCGCCCAGATTGTCTCGGCGGTGCACTGTCAGCCCGCGAACGACGGATCAGCACGCTGATCACCTGCTTCGGATTAGCCGCACGCTGTGGGGGACTCCAATCGCCCACTTCTGCAAATCCCAGCCGGTACAAAGTCAGTATGGTTTCCCGGACACCTTTGGGCGAACCGACAAGCGTTAACAGCACCACTTCCTGTTCGCATACTGCTGCTGAGTCGTCATTTGGGCGA
>JAUBOM010000269.1:0-4062 GCA_036700245.1 Microcoleus vaginatus BM001213989 | reverse complement strand
CCTTCTTCCTTCTTCCTTCTTCCTTCTTCCTTCTTCCTTCTTCCTTCTTCCTTCTCCCTTCAGAAGCCTTCCACATTGTCAGACAATAGAAAGCAAAAGTAATCGCCGCAGTGAGGGGGTAGTCCAGCAAAAATTGCAAGCGGAACCGATAAAGTCCCGGTAACAAAACGCAAATTGCAGCGGCCCACAAACCGACTTGTCGGTTAAATAATTGGACGCCCAGACTGTAGACTGAGGCGAGGAGAATTGCACTAAATAATAGATGAACGAGGGTTGCCCGATCGCCCCCAGTACCGAAAACCTGAAGAAACGGAACCGTCAAGATGTATGCCAAGGGCGGAATTTTCGTCGAAAGCAGCCAGAAGTTTGTCCACCACTCCCCGGAAAACCACTGAGGATGCTGCAACGCCTGCAAGTATTTCAGGGTGCTAGTCAGGTAATCTGCTTGATCCCACGCCGGGACAGATCGATCGAGGGCAAACCAGAGGCGATCGCCAATTGCCCCCAGCAGCCAAATTATGCCCAGGACAAGCAGACTCTTGCCCTCGCTGTCCCGATGTTGCTGTGCCATTGCGATTTTTGGATTTTAGGTTGCAGCTTTTAGCTTACAGGCGGGCGGTTCCGGGCGATCGAAAAATTAATTGAGAAAAGTGCTTGCTAAATTCCGTATGTATCTGCTAAGGTAGTTAAGCGCGAAAAAACAAGCCGGGATAGCTCAGTTGGTAGAGCAGTGGACTGAAAATCCACGTGTCACGAGTTCAAGTCTCGTTCCTGGCATCGCAAAGCCCTCACAAAGTTGAGGGTTTTTTTTTAGGAAAAATGCCGGCAAAGCAGTCAATTATCGAACTCGATTTACCTGAAAGTTTAGCTAACGAGATTGGTGAATCTGTTCCACCTGAATATTTGAAGCTATAGGGCCCCTTAGCTTCACCGCTGCGAAACACGTACCATTGAGGAACTTTAGTTGGCTGGGCAGTCTCACAGACTTCATCCGATTCATTCCTGTTGCGGCTTTGATTGAGTGCCAGTTGCGTAAGTCCTGTTTAACTTTTTATATTGAAAAAGGATTGAGATTAGGATTAGGCTAATCTTTTCCAGGAATAACAAGTTTTTGACTTACAACCGCAGATAAACACAAATGACCGCAGAGGGATATAGGCTTTTGCAGCATCCTTAAAAAATTCTCTCAATCAAACCACACTTTTTTTCACCACCACTTCCACCTTTTCCGTCGTCCATTCCTCACTCGCATCAGTCACAACCCTGCCGAGATTTCGCTGAGGGTTATTTTCATCCACAACTGCCGCCAATAATTGTTCTAAAGCAGTGGTCGGGTTTTGATTACCAAATCCTTTGCGAGATTGGTCTAATGCTGGCAATTCTAACAACTGAATTTTTGTCCCATCTACAGTCGCAAATACTTTAATGACATCAACCCCTTCCTGATAATTTTGTGGTAGTTGCAGGTCAAAATGAGTTTCTTTGTATTCTCCGGGATCGACACTCTCATAATCTTGACCTTGAGGATATAATTGGACAATACTCAAATCAGCCTGAAGTATCAAAGCAGAAATATTTAAAATTCGCTTAGATTCATTGTACATTCGCAGGGTAACCAGTTCTCCTACTTCCAATACGGGAACATTGTTCCCTGTATTCAGAACTACAATTTGTCGTTTTTCTGATTTCAACAATTCAAGCTTAAGTTTGCCATTTAAGCGAGCAAAAGCATCCTCATTATCCAGTTCCAAAATACTCTCATATCTGGCAACATGGATTAAGCGATTAATTAGCCTTTTTGTGGCTTCAGGTTCATCAATTTTTATCGGAAACCGCAGGTTTTTGACAGGTTCTTTCTTGGCATTCAAAATTAGATATTCCCCTGCTGAAGTTAGGGAAACAAAATAATCTACATTCTCATCTGTTTCGGTTTCCGAACAAAAATTTATCCAGCGATGGCCTTCAACTTTTGTTTTAACCTCTTCTATTTTCCTAGAAATTGATGCAATAGTGACACCCGGAAATTGTGGTAACGGGTCAGGTAAGAGAAGGCGAACTTTGCGAATTTGTTTTAATCCTGGCGACAAATAGACAGCAGGGGAACCGATTTCAATCCTTCCTTCGGTTAATTGATTATTGGTGGTTCTGATATTATGTAGCTTCGTTACTTCTGCCCAACAGTCCGATGCTCCCAATTCTACTACTTTAGCCGTTGCGATGCGGTTGTCACTATCTTCAAAATCCCTCGTTCTGAACTTGAAAATATCAAATTCTGCCCCTCTTTTAATACCGCTAGCTTGACCCATTTGTAGTTGTACTCGGTTTTTCTTAATATCTACTTTCATCACCGGCACCTTACGGCTAGCACCAACAGACTGACCCCCAAAAAAAGTGCGCTCAGTCTCTCCCATCAATATTGGTGTTTGTCGTACAAATTCATTGTTAACTTGAATAGAAATTTTATTGAACAGATCCTCTACAGAAATTTCTGTCCCGTGTTGCCGCAAAGCTTTCAATAAGAAATAAGTCAAAGCGCCGTTGCGTTCCGTCCCTTCAAAAATTTCTTCATAAGCAACTTCATGAGCCCGACAAGCTGCGATTAAGGTATAACCTTTCGGTTCGGGTAACAAACCATTGACAACCGTAATATTGCGGCTATTTCCTGTTGCAGTTGGCCAATTTTGGGTTAATTCCTGAAGCGATGCGACTAAACTATCCGTAGGTCGAGGAGTGGTATCAATAAACCCTTCCCCGCGAATCCGGTCATCTCCGCTCATTTCTCTCGTTGCACCACCAGAATGACAGCTATCGAGTACGAGGGTGACAACCAACTCTTTTTCCACCATGTCTTCCAGCAATTTAGCAAATTCTAAGTCGCGCAAATAGCGGGAGTTTGGTTGACCGATATCTGTGGGAACTAAGGCTTCATCTAAACCCCCAAAACCCTTGAGGCTTTCAAAAATCGTTTTCGCCCGTCCGCCGTGGCCAGAGTAGTGAATATAGACTCGATCTTGCGGTTGGGCTTTGGCTGTTAGTTCCTTGAATTTGGCAACAATATTTTCATAGGTGGGTAAAAGTTCCGGGGGTTCTTGGGGTTGATTTGGATTCTCGGAAGCAGTTGCAGTGAGTTTAATAATTTGGTCGGCGGTGAGGTTGAACGTGTCTTTTAAATAGGTTTCGACGTGGTTGATATCTTGAACGCATCCCTGCAAGTTTTTGTAACGTCCATCTGGTAAATTATGGGGGAAATAGAAATTGATACCGATGAGGATGGCGTAGAATTTGGGGGTTTGGTTAGCCATAGTTGATGGTGGGTAAGGGGTTTTAGAAAGGTCTTATTTTTATATAGGAGTGACGGGGAGGTTTTATGCAGTTTTCAATTTAAAATTATCAAGGCTTCTTGCATAAGTCTTGGTCAATTTCACGGGCATCTTCATCATTAGGATTAGGTTTGAGGTAATTCTCGATGAAATTGCAGCCTTCCTTAACTAAATAATCAAAATCTAACCGCCACAGTTTGACGGTGTTGTCAGCACTGCCAGTGGCCAGCAGCTTGCCATCGGGACTGAAACTGACACCCCAAACCGAGTTTGTATGTCCGTTGAGGGTTTTAATTTCTTTGCCAGTGGAGGTATTCCACAGTTTCACGGTGTTGTCAGCACTGCTAGTAGCCAGCAGCTTGCCATTGGGGCTGAAACTGACCGCCCTAACCGAGTTTGTATGTCCGTTGAGGGTTTTAATTTCTTTGCCAGTGGAGGTATCCCACAGTTTCACGGTGTTGTCAGCACTGCCAGTGGTCAGCAGCTTGCCATTGGGGCTGAAACTGACCGCCCTAACCGAGTTTGTATGTCCGTTAAGGGTTTTAATTTCTTTGCCAGTGGAGGTATCGCACAGCTTCACGGTCTTGTCATCACTGCCAGTGGCCAGCAGCTTGCCATCGGGGCTGAAACTGACCGCCCAAACCGAGTTTGTATGTCCGGTGAGGCTTTTAATTTCTTTGCCAGTGAAGGTATCCCACAGTTTCACGGTGTTGTCAGCACTGCCAGTGGCCAGCAGCTTGCC
>JAUBOM010000268.1:0-4096 GCA_036700245.1 Microcoleus vaginatus BM001213989 | reverse complement strand
ACATTGAGTATCAGCTTTCGCCTTTACTCTCTATCTTAATTTTTTTGACGAGGTTGATAGTGCTTTAAGCTTTCAAACTATTCTTTTTTCTAGGTTCAGCGCCTTGGGGGCATCGCTTCAAGCTGCCCTTTTTTGGACGTTTATCAACTATAGCGTTCTTACTCTGGTGGTGAAAGTAGAGGAAACCGAATCTTTTTGTAGTAATTTCTCTACTTGCCTATTTCTACTGGCTGCAATACTGCATTGAGTTCAAGCTGATAGACCGATCAATCTAATTTACCAATGAAGATTGTGTTCCGCCGAGTCGGCGATCGCTCTTTCCTTGCATCTGGGCTGTTTCCTGAATCGACTACAGGTACCCAATCGCCGAATCGGAAGGGTCGTTTCGTTGCAGGTACAGCTTAGTTTAAGTTTTTAAGATGTGTGGTATTTTGGCATGGATGTGGCTGATGAAGTTGTCACCATCCCTATCCGACGTGGCTGAAGAAATCCCCAGATGATGACTCACTGTTCCCATCCAAAAGCAAAATCTATACGCCCCTATATTTGTTACAGTTCTTAATCATGTGGAGCGGGTGCATCTACGGAACCGGCTTTTAGGAGAATTGAAAGGCGATGTGGCTTAAATTTGGTGTTGCTCCCGACGGTAATGAAAGTGAGCATTGATGATGTTGTGCGCGGAAAAACTCAGCCCGCCTTGTCTCTACTGCGGAGCCTCCCTTACAGCAACCTCGAACAGTTACAGCGCGAAGAAAGAGGTGAAGCCGGATCAAGTCAAAGGAGCGTGAGCCTGTTTGATTCTATGAGTTCCGTCGTGGGCTCACTAGCTGTCGCTCAAGCCGTGAGCTCGCTACCCAGGTGTGACGGGAGCAATTGATGCCAGTGCTGCCACAAAAGCCGCCACAACAGCAGGAGCAATGTGAGTAATCGGCACAGCCGATTATCGGGTAAAAATCAAGCTACTTAACACCTATGATGCCCCATTCATAAGGGTGCATTATTTTTTATCTGCACGTAAAAGTCAGGGTTTGCGATCGCAAAAACATTGCTTGCTACCAAAACTAAACAGCCCTAACCAGCCTCAACAGGCAAATGCACGCTCGACACAAAAAAGTAGTAATTTGGCATAAAATTGCAGGCATTTGCAGGATATTTTCGGGTAAATACAGGTAGAATGCAGCCCCTGCAAAAACCTGTATCTCACTGATTTTGTACTGCAAACGCCTGACTTTATACTGCAAATGCCTGACTTTAGGACACACAAAAATTAGCTAATTTTTTTGGTGGCG
Organism: Microcoleus vaginatus BM001213989; assembly: GCA_036700245.1. Classification (GTDB taxonomy): domain Bacteria; phylum Cyanobacteriota; class Cyanobacteriia; order Cyanobacteriales; family Microcoleaceae; genus Microcoleus. The sequence continues at coordinate 2,807 of JAUBOM010000268.1, read as the reverse complement.
GCTTCGATCAACGGTGCGAGTCGCGAACAGATAAGTCTGCTGGAATTCGACAAATGTTTTCATAGGATTAACTCAAATTTCTCCATCTATGGTTTGCAACCGCGAAAGCTTCGTCAAGAAATTAGTCACTTACGATCTCCGTACCTCAGCAACCTTGTCAACGCTACAACCATTAACTTTTGTGTAGTAAAGCCCCTTTTAAAGGGGGCGTCATTCCTAATGTCAAACGGATGTGTCGTCTCAGGGCTCCTCAAGTATCTCCAAAATCGCCTCTATGTCAGCAAGCGAGGCGGTTGTTTTTTTACGCTTGGCTTTCAGTTGGTTAAGCAAGTCGGATGGTTCTGGTAACTCAAGTGCTGATAGCAATTCCTGTACTTCTTTTTTCAGCGCTTCATTTTCAACCTGTAAATTACCTAACTCAATTGCCTTTACATCCGTTAGCTCGGCTCTGGAATCGCTCCGTTCCCGCTGCCCGCTCACCTTCTCAAGCTCAATCGAGCGCTCTTCCCGATGCATTTCTGTCGCCGACTCCTTGACCTGTTTTTTAAGTTGGGCGAGTTCTTCCCTTTCAGTTTGCAAGTTAGGTGTTTCTATCTGTAACAGTTGGTTCTCAGCACGTACCGCTTCCAATTCGAGCTTGAGTGATTCAACCTCAGTCAATACCGTTTCTATAAACGGATAAAGCTCGATGTCTCGTTGTTTTTCAAGGTTTACGTCATCAACTTCTTTCTCGGTATCGACCGCTTTTATAAACGGTTGGGATTGAGGTGACACCGTTCCCATAAACGGATTATTACTTTCTGCAAGTACTTCTAAGTAATCATTCCGACTCATTTTCGCTTTCTCGGCTACAGTGGCTAGCCATTGCCAGGCTTCATCTGTGAGATTAACCGAGCGGATTTTGCGAGGCGTCTCAGACTTGGGTGCAAACTTGCCTAATGTGTCCCGTATTTTGTTACTCATTACCGTTTTTATAAATGGCTGATACCTCTATCTAACCATTTCCATAAACGGATGTCTAGGGTGCTGACCCCAACCTGTTTTTTTAAAATCACTTTATGGGCTAGCACTTTTAATTCTTCTCTAGTCATTGGTTTTAATCCTTCAAAAGTTCAGTAAAAGTTTTTTGTTCTTGCTCTGACAGTGCTGCCCAAATTTTTTTGCGGTCAGCTAAGCCTTTGTTGCAAACTTCTGTTAAGATCCCTCGGATATCTTTAGCAAGTTGTGTATCTCTTTGTAAAATTGGTTGTCTAATCATTTCTACAAGTTCAATTTCTGCCTCATTTAAAGTTTTCTGTTCTTGCTCTGGTAGCGCTGCCCAATTCTTTTTGCGGTCAGCTACGCCTTTGTTGCAAACTTTTGTTAAGACCCCTCGGGTATCTTTAGCAAGTTGTGTATCTCTTTGTAAGACTGGTTGTCTAATTATCTCTACAAGTTCAATTTCTTCCTCATTTAAAGTTTTCTGGTTATTCGCTTCTTGATGTTTTACCCAAGCCCACTCTCTTTTATATCCCAGTTTTTCCCCTAAATATTGCCAAGTTCCTAAAGAAATTTCGGGTAAAATATCTTTACATATCTCGCTAAAACGATAGTAAACCCAAATCGGCTTATATTCATTCCGAAGGGAAGAAGAGTAAAGATAATCTATTAATGCCTGAAGTCTTGAATCAACGGTCTGGTCAATTTCCTTCTCCTCCTTGTTAGCGTCCAATCTTTTTGTCAAACCAGCAAAACCTTCGCTAATTTCAAAACTATGGGCTGTTAAGCAGTTTGGGCATTTACATTTTAACGCCTTTACTTCGTGGGGAAGCGGTTTAAATGCGTGGTCGCAATCTGTACAAGCAATATATAAAAACCGCTTAGCTTCATTATTAAGGCTAACTGGTTCTAATGTCCAATTTCTATCTTCGTCTGGTAGACCTAACAAAAACCAGTTCTGCGTGTGATCTATAATGATGGCGTGTTTTTTGTCTGGTGCGGGTCTAAGTCCTCGCCCCACTATCTGAAGCCACATTGATAGTGATTTTGTCGGCCGTACTACTTGGACACACTCAATCGCGGGCAAATCGAAACCCTCTGAAATAATTCCGCAATTGCAGAGCACTTGGGTTTCTCCGATAGCGAACCGCTGTAAAATATCCTGCCGATCGTCTTTTCCCGTCGCTCCGTCCAAATGTTCTGCTGCTATACCTGCATCTCGAAAAGCTTCCGCGTATTGCCGAGAATGTGCAATATCTATCGCAAAAACGACGGTACGCAAACCGTTCGCTAGCTTTTGCCACTCTTTTACTACGTCAATTGGCTCAACCTGTGAATCGATCGTTTTGGCTAATGCCGCGCTGTTGAAATCTCCAGCCGTAGTTTTAGTTTTTGACGTGTCAACAACTTTCGCCGCTTGAAATAATTTATAGGGTGAAAGATGCCCTTGATGTATCAATTCCCTCGTTGATGGGCCACAGATCAAACTATCAAACAACCATTTAAACCCTTGACCGTCAATTCGATAAGGTGTTGCTGTACACCCTAAGACATAAGCCTTTGGATAACTTTCAAGAATTGTAGTGTAGGTTTTTGACGAAGCGTGATGCGCCTCGTCCACAATTATCAGCCCCACGTCGGGCTTGTTTTTACGACGAACCAAGGACTGCACTGAGGCAACTTGCAGATCGTAAGGATGCACGGGATAGCCGGCTTTGATAATTCCTGTTGGCACTCCTGCAATGACCTCTAATTTTTCTTGCGCCTGTAGCAATAACCCACATTCCGCACCCCAACTGTCACATGGGGTGCGGGTGGGCTTTCGTCCG
>JAUBOM010000036.1:0-60062 GCA_036700245.1 Microcoleus vaginatus BM001213989 | reverse complement strand
ATGCCCTATGCCCTATGCCCGCCAGAGCACCTCATGTTACTGAGAAAGGCTATAAATACTTCTTCCTTCTACGTCGCAATTCCCTATTACCAATTCCATTGATTCACGATCCGGAAGTCACAGATACACGGATAGGTGTTTTTTCCTTTTTCCTGCTTCGTTTCAATTCCCCACAATCGATTCAAATACTTAGCTTAGGAGAGCGAAATCTGCTTGCGTAAAAACAGCCGGCGCGGCTGGCCCAACAGCCAACCAGTCCAATTCCAATCCACCTGTTGCAAGCGATAGCCGGCCTGATAGTACAACTGTCGCGCCGCGTGATTATTTTCCAGAACGTGGAGGTAAATCTCAGAAAATCCCCATTCTCTGGCCGTCTCCTCGCAGTTGCTGAGCAATTGTTGAGCAACTCCCTGCCGCCGGTACTCCGGGTGAACCGCTAAATTCGACAAATAAGGATAGCTAGAACTCGGGATTTGCCAAGGGAAGCGAGAACGCAGAGCGATTTCTATTGTTCCTGTTATGCACTGAGCTCGGTGCGATCTATAATTCTGCGTTCCCTCCTCGCGCGAGACTAGCTCAGCAACCAGACAAATGTAATGTTCTGCCTTAGAACGCAGTCTATTTTTTAAATCTTCGTAAATGCCCAAACGCAACACCGGATACACCCATTCTACAAACCCCTCGCCGGAGTGAAAGCTCATGGCCAAAATATCAGCTAGCTGCGTCAAGTCGTTCGGCGCAGCCACCCGGATCGAAAAACCAGAAAGTCCGGGAGTTTGTTGTTCGTGAGATGGTGAGGAAAAAAAGGAAGGATTCACAATGCCAGGCCACTATATTAATTTTTCTACGCGGGTTTCTAAGCTGCCCTCTTAGAAAGTTCACTGATGTTATACTGATCTTATAACCTAACTTATAGACATAGTTATTAGGAAGATTAAATTACATTTTTTTTGCTTGACTTTAAGTAGTATTATGATGTAGTTTGGAAGTTTTTAGTATTTAATACTAGAGTTATGACTAAATAAAAGCCATCCCCTAATACTAGATTTGTGGCTCAGCTATTTGGCATTTAAATTGAAGCTCGATCGCGGGCAGGAGGGCCCGCGCCACAAGAGTTTAAGTAAACAGTAGCTTACAAATTAAATGCGCGACAGCTTAGCGTCCAAGGTATTACAAACAATCAAAACGGTTTTAAGGTCAGGTTCCCGGAATCCTACCGCTCTCTGCTTGCGGAAATACCCGATCGAATATAATTTATCCCTCAAGCGGTAATTGAAAAACTCAACGAGTTGCCAGACTAACAGCGGGCGCCTTAGCGCCTCGGATGTTCACAGCGGGCCTTTTAGCGTGGCAACGCAGCTTTCAGCAGTTCTGGGCAATCCATCGGCCGCCCCCCATCGAACCGGCTGGCGCCTGTTGCAGCAGGGGGTACTCTCCCAACCGTCCAATTTAAATTTGGATGCCTGGAAACAGTCTGCGGGGGTTTTCCCCCGTCGGCTCAATCTTGTGCTGCGATCCTCTGGTTGCGATACTCTGCAGCGCGCGATCGAGACCTTCAAAACCTCGATCGAGCTGATTGACCCCGCCCAAAAATCGATACAACCCGCCGACACTCGTCGTGGAGAGATCAAAATTTTCGACCCTAGTTCAAGCTCCCCGATTCATCTGTGGAGTAAATCTAAAATCTCAAATCTAAAATCTAAATCGACTGACCGGTTTCCACAAAGTACATCCCTAGCTAAGATTAACAGATGGATGCTCTGGCTTGCGGTGTTTGGTCGCAGTAATTGGCTTGTCGAAGGTCTGCTGGAGCCAGAAAAAATGCCGCGATGGGGGAAAAAAGTGCAAGTCTAACTAAAATGGTACAGCAATTGCGTCACTCCCACAGACGCCTCTGTTGTCTGTGGGCCACCCCGGAATATCAGTCAGGGGCAAGACGCCGGATAGCCACCCGCATCCTTGGCTGACTGTTAAAGTTGCTGTTAGCTGTGGGGAAAAACACAGCCGAAGATGTTGGTTGTCTATTCTATCGTGCTGCGGGCAGCTTTCACATACCAAATAAAACAAGCCCAGGAGCCAGAATAAAACATAAATTTGGCAAATCAACTCACAAGCAGGACGGTTATTCCTATGTATTCTGAAATATCCAGACGGCAGTTAAAAGTGCCAGATTCGTGTTTGCTCTCCTGCTGCATAGAGGTAAGGGGTCAAGGAAACTTCTCGGGACACGAGTTTATTTGAATATCATTCAATAATAAAATTGGGGTGCACGACATATAACTGTGGCTCAGAAGAATTCCGAATTGAAAACCCAGACATCAAAAAATTAGGTTTGTGCTTGCCTCGGCACACTCACAACAACTTCATATTCACGAATTATTGTGATACCATTTTCCCAAAATAATGACCGTGTAGGCAAACTCCCAAGCCTTATTTCATAAGTCATTCCTCACCTTTAAATCTCAAATCGAAAAAGGTATGACTTCAACAATTGAAAGCGGCGAATTCTTCCTTTGATCAGACTTTTTAAATCGAACAGCCCCGGGGCACAGGAGAACGGTGCATGAATTCCCAACAAAATCCTAAGCTAAAAATTCTGATCGTCGATGACGAACCGGATAACCTCGACTTGCTTTACCGCACGTTCCATCGAGAGTACAAAGTGCTCAGAGCCGAATCAGGCCCCGCTGCCCTCGAAATTTTGGCAAAACAGGGAGAAGTTGCGGTGATTATCTCCGACCAGCGAATGCCAAAAATGAGCGGTACGGAGTTTCTCAGTCTGACGGCGGCTAAATACCCAGACGTGATCCGAATTATTTTAACTGGCTATACGGATGTTGAAGATTTAGTTGAAGCTATTAACGCTGGCCAAGTATTCAAATACGTTACCAAGCCTTGGGATGCTCAAGAACTCATAAATCTTGTCAGTCAAGCTGTTGAGACTCATATTCTTCTGAAAACGCGCACCAATGAACTGCGCAGGGCTTTGAGCCAAGAATCGCTGCTTTATGCCGTTACCAATACTATCCGCTCGGCTCCCAATTACCAGCAAATGCTGCAAAGAATTGTCGAAAGCGTCGGGCAGATGTTTGAGGTGAGTTGCTGTCTGCTGCGGCCGTTCCAAGACGGCCGGGTGACCGATGAGTGGTTCGTTTACCAGAAGGCAGAAACTAAAGGGTTGGGGGACGATGAGGAAATCACGCCTGTCGATGCGAATGCTGCCGAACTCTCCCCGGATTTGCTGCCGGATTTGGTTTGGGAAACTGTGGATGTGCAGGTGATTCAAGATGCCCAAACTGACGATCGAGTTTTAAACTGGGATAATCAGCAGCGACAGCAGGCTTACAAAGCTGCGAATATTCGATCGAGCTTGATCGTACCGCTGTTTTACAAAATCGAACGGATGGCAGTCTTGGCGCTGCACCAGTTCGATCGACCGCGCCAGTGGCAAGACCACGAGGTACAGTTGGTAATTACGGTGGCTGACCAAGCGGCTTTGGCGCTTTCTCAAGCCCGGGCTTACGAACAGGTGCGGGCGCTGGCCAAGCGCGAGGCCTTAGTCAATACTATTACTACGGCAATTCGATCGAGTCTCGATCCCCAAAATATTTTTGCAGCCATTACTCAACAACTCGCCCAAGCTTTGCAAGTTGACGGCTGCGCCCTATCTCTGTGGACAGAAGATGATGAATATGTGCAATGCGTGGGGCTATACGACACAACTAGGGATACTGTGGCTGTAGAACAGGGTTTTAACAATCCAGAGGTAGTTGCGAACCCTCCTGGCCCTGAGACGGCTTCTGCCAATGCTGCGGGTAACGCTGGCGACTGGGTTTTTACCCATCCTTCCCTGCCGCAGTCTTTGGTGCCGATTCGGGGCAATCCGGTGTTGCTGCAACTTATGGTATCAAAAGAGCCGGTGGCGATCGAAGACCTCAACGAACACCCCGAGTTAAATGTTACAGAACTGCAAGTTCGATCGCCCGCCCGCGCCCTGTTAGTCGTTCCCTTGCTCTCTGATGGCAAAATCATCGGCAGCATTTCCCTGCGCCAAAATCGAAGCATCCGCCACTGGAACATCTCAGATATTGACCTGGCTCAAGTAGTCGCAACTCAAGCTGCTCTGGCCGTGCAGCAGTCGCGCCTCTACCAGACTACCAGACAGCAGGCAGAACGGCTTCTGGAAGCCGATCGGCTCAAAACCGAGTTTTTCCAAAATATCTCCCACGAGTTCCGCACGCCTCTAACTCTAACTATCGGCCCTCTGGAATCAGCTTGCAGGCGCAAAGAAGACTTGCCCTACCAACAAGCCGTAATCGCTTTGCGCAATTCCCGCCGCCTCCTGCGCTTGGTAAATCAACTGCTGGACTTGCAGCGGCTCGATGCCGGACGGATGCAGCCGAGTTTCCGCCCCTGCGATTTGGTCGGTTTCTGTTACTCTACCGCAGAGTCGTTCCGCGCCTACTGCGAGAAAAAAGGACTGCACTTAATTACCCAATTGCAAGAATGTCCTTTACTTTATTTGGATCTTGAAAGATTTGACAAAGTTATTTACAACCTGCTATCAAATGCTGTCAAATTCACCCCTGAAGGCGGAAAGATCACCCTAAAAGTTGAATCGGCAGGCGCTCACTGCTTGTTGCAAGTAAAAGACAGCGGTATCGGCATTCGCACCGAACAAATTCCCTATTTATTCGAGCGCTTTCGCCAAGCCGAAGGTTCTGCCAGCCGTTCCTACGAAGGCAGCGGTTTAGGTTTGGCACTTGTCAAAGAATTAGTCGAACTCCACGGCGGTAAAATTTCCGTTGAGTCAGTTTACGGCGAAGGTACTACTTTTACCGTTTGGCTGCACTTCGGTTCGACTCACTTGCCCCCGGACCAGGTACTAGAAATACCTGCGGAGTTTCACTCATCCAAAGCTGCGGTGGAACTGGCGGATGTGGAGGCGGATTTGTCGGAAAATGAGGCAGAAAATCATAACTTTGAGGCGCTCGAACCGGTCAGCTCAGAAAAAGTAGCGGGAACGGTTTTGGTGGTTGACGACAATCCCGATTTGCGCTTTTATGTATCAGCAATTTTGCGAGATTCCGGCTTTGCAGTTTTGGTCGCCCGCAACGGAGAAGAAGGATTTGCAGTGGCTAAAAAACGCCGCCCTAATTTAATTGTAACGGATTTGATGATGCCTTTGATCTCGGGCTTGGATTTGATTCGGATGATCCGAGAGGATGAGGAATTGCAGGGAACTCCGGTAATTTTGCTGACTGCTAAAGCCGACGAAGATACTCGAATTGAAGGAGTAGAACGGGGTGCTGATGCTTATTTGTCCAAGCCTTTTAACGATCGAGAATTGTTGGCGGAAGTGCGGAATTTGCTCGCCCTCAAACAAAACGAGCGCCGAGTGCAGGAGTTGAACAGTTATTTAACTGAGTCGGTACTGCGCCGATTTTTGCCGCCGTCGATGGTCAAGGCCGCAGCGGCTGGAGATTTGGCCTTGGATTTGCGCCCGGAACCGCGATTGATTACTATTTTGTTTAGCGATATTGTCGGTTTTACTCAAATGTCCAATACCCTGCGCTCACGCCGGATAGCTGAGCTGTTAAATGAATATTTGGCGGCAATGACTAAGGCTATTTTTGACAGCGGCGGTACGGTAGACAAGTTTGTCGGAGATGCGGTAATGGCTTTGTTTGGCGCGCCGGAGGAACTCACCCCTAACGAGCAAGTACGCCGCGCTATAGCTGCTGCAAGGCAAATGCTGCTATCTCTCGAGGAGCTTAACAAGCGCTGGTTGGAGCAGGGAATTGTTGGGGAAAATGGGGTGCCTGCGCTGCGGTTTCGCTGCGGAATTCACCAGGGTACTGCGGTGGTGGGGATGTTTGGTGGCCCCGACCGATCGGATTATACTGCGATCGGGCCGAGCGTGAATATTGCCGCCCGGTTGCAAGAGGCGACGGAACCAAATACTGTGCTAATTTCGGCGGCGGTTGCAGATTATGTGGAGGAAAATCGAATTGTTAAATATAAGCCACTGCAACTAAAGGGAATTGATGAAACGGTATTGACTTTTCTCTTGAATTGTGATTGATCATTAGTTGTTTGTTAAGTATTATATATTGACATCCCACACACAATCTCGAAAACCACCTATTCTTGACACTCCCGGGCCTAAAGATGTGGGGATTCTTGCTTCGCACGGATTCCCATGAATTTACTTGCAGTGCGGTGCATCTTGACCTTATGCCCTAGGGCTGCCAGCCCTCGCTTGAGAACTACTTGTGCGGCTGCGCCATCTCTGTCGGTTGTATAGCCGCAATGGTGACATGAGAGAACTCGTTCTGATAACTCTTTTTTTTGCCTGTTGCATTAAGACAATTAGGACAGATATGGCTCCTCTTTTTGGCGTCTACTTTTCTGTGTTGCTGTGGGCTTCAACTTAAATTCAAATGTCAAATTAAGCACTTGCTTCTCCTTCTTAGCTGAGTAGACAACCACTCTAAAAATCGTTAAAAAGTTTCTTAACATTAATTAAATTCGCCCGCTTATGGGCGAGGCTCTAACCCCAAAATTTTGGTAGATAAGTAGATAGATGAGTGGGGAAATATGTATGTAGTCAAAAGCGAGCTTCACTCCGTGAAACGCTCCTTAGCAGCGAGCTGTTATGAAAGCAATCGCCAGATTTATGATAGCTTTACAGTCTCTATGACATACCAAAGTTTATTTGCGCCTACCTACTGACCGTACACAACGTGTTAAATTTAATTTAAATCACGCTAGTTAATGTTTAGTTACATAAAGATTATTTTTCTCGTCTACCTACTTAAGCGCGCCGATTAGGGTTCCTCTGGAGCTAATTGTATAATCTTTAATCTTTAATCTTTAATCGACTGACCAAAGTTAAAGCTTCCAAATGGTGGCGGTCAGTCAAATCTAAAATCTAAAATCTAAAATCTAAAATAGACTGGCCTTCCTTGCTTCTATCTATCAAAAGAGGGAATTTTTTTCACAGCTCGTCGCAGGATAACCTCTATCTAGAGAATGGTTGAGCCGAGCGCTCTGATCGGTTAGAAATAGAATGTCATATCTCATTGTGTATTGTATGAAACTCAATTCTTTTACGCAACGGCTTTCGACTGTCGGGCGCTGGATGGCTGCAACTGTGCTTTGCGTGTCAGCGATGACCTTCGTTTGGCAGGGTGCGTTTTTCTCGAACGCCGCAGCAATGGCTTCTCCTGCTGTAAACTCGATGATCGCAGCAGCAGATGCGGGCGATACGGTTCAAGAAAAAGCCAGCAAAGATGCTGGACGAACCAAGAACTTCATTCGAGATACAGAAGAGAAGGTTAAGGAAACTGCCAAGACAAATGCTGCTAAAGTCGATCGAGCATCGGATGATGGTAGTTTAGTAGAGCGCAAAGCTAAGGAAGATGCGGCCACTATTGAGAAAAGAGCAGAGGAAGATTCAGCTCGGACTCAGAAAGCAGTAGATAATACCAAGAATGCTGTAGAGCGCGCTGTTGACAGCATCAAGGATGTTTTTAGCAATTAGAGCACAAATAAGTAGGTAAGTGCAAAGCCCTTGTCTACTTAAAAGGAGTTAGGCACTCCGACTCCTCGAAACCGGGTTTTTTACCGAATCCGATCGCTGCAACGAACTATTGTCGTAAAAAACCCGGTTTCGGAACCCCCATGCGTCCAGGACTACTTAAGTAAGCCGGCGTGGATAAACTGATGTGGGCGGGGCGGGTTTTGACCGGAAAAAAAGTCTGATAGCAAGAGTTACTTGCGCCCGCCCACAACATCTTATTGTTTTTTCGCCCTTGCCTGCTTACTTGAAACTGAAAGATTGAAGTACATTAATCAAAATCTCTCCAGGGTTTGTAGAACCAACCCCAAGGCATTATTTAAAATTGTCGCAAAAAGCGCAAATCGCTAGCATAAACCCGGCGAATGTCGTCAATTTCATAAAGTACCATTGCGAAGCGCTCGACCCCAAAACCGGCCGCAAACCCAGTATATTTTTCTGGATCTAAACCGACTCCTTTAAGAACGTTAGGATCGACGGTTCCGCAGCCCAAAACTTCCAGCCATTTGCCGTTCCACTGCAAATCAACTTCGGCAGAAGGTTCGGTAAACGGAAAGTAACTGGTGCGGAAACGGATCGGCAAATCTTGGCCGAACATTTGCCGCAAAAACTCTTTAATCGTGCCTTTCAAGTCAGTAAATGTCAGACCTTCATCAATTGCTAAAAGTTCAATTTGGTGGAAAACTGCAGCGTGAGTAGCATCAACAGTATCGCGGCGGTAAACGCGACCGGGAGAGACAATCCGAATCGGCGGTTTGTGCTGTTCCATGTAGCGAATTTGCACCGATGATGTCTGAGTCCGCAGCAAGTCGCCTCCTGGCAAGTAAAATGTATCTTGCATATCTCGCGCTGGGTGGTCGGGCGGGGTGTTGAGCGCCTCGAAGTTATAATAATCTGTTTCCATTTCTGGGCCGTGGGCGACGGTGTAGCCGAGGCCGACAAAGATATCGAGAGCGCGGTCTATGACGGCGTTTAAGGGGTGAACGCGACCTTGGGGGCGAAAAATCCCCGGCATGGTGACATCGATGGTTTCTGAGGCTAATTTGGCTTGGATTTGGGCGGTTTGGAGGGCGGCCCGCTTGTCTTCTAAATCGGCTTGCAGGGCTTCTTTGACAGTATTGGCGATCGCACCTACTTTGGGCCGCTGGTCTGGCGACAGTTTGCCCATCATGCCTAAAATTTGAGAGAGTTTGCCTTTTTTGCCGAGGTAGCCGACGCGCAACTGTTCGAGTTGTTCGAGGGTATTGGCAGTGGCGATCGCACTTTTGGATTCTTGACCGAGAATTTCTAGTTGAGTTTCAATGTCGCTTAGCTGGACAGTCATTTTGATTTTAGATTTTAGATTTTAGATTTTAGATTGATGGCAGTTTTGAGCCAAGCTGAGTTTAGCGCAATTTTGGCTCGACAGTTTTGTTGATTTTAGATTTTTGATTTTCGGTAGTTACGAATAATTCGTAATAGGTAATTGGATGTTAGGGCGATCGCCCTAGTTGAATCTAGTTTAGTATTGTTATCAGGCCTATAAAAATTTCGATGAAACTTTTAATTAGCAACGACGACGGCATCTTTGCACAAGGCATCCGCAGCCTCGCCAACGCTCTTGCCGCCGCCGGTCACCACGTGAGCGTAGTTTGTCCCGACAGAGAGCGCTCCGCTACCGGCCACGGCCTTACCCTGCACCAACCCATCCGCGCCGAAATTATCGAATCTATTTTTGATCCCGCAATCCAAGCTTGGGCCTGTTCGGGTACTCCCGCCGACTGCGTGAAACTCGCTTTGTGGGCTTTACTTGACAAACCGCCGGATTTTGTCCTTTCCGGTATCAACCACGGGCCCAACTTAGGCACGGACATCATCTGTTCGGGGACGGTTTCGGCCGCAATGGAAGGAATTATGGAAGGCATTCCCAGCATTGCTTTCAGCCTCGCGAGCTATACTTCGCAGGAATTTGGGCCGGCAGTGGATTTCGCTGTCAACTTGCTGTCACAGTTGGAAAAACACCCAATGCCGAAACCGGTGCTGTTAAATGTCAACATACCAGCAGTCACACAAGCAGAAATTACCGGAGTTAGCATCGCCCGTCAAGGCATTCGCCGCTATTTCGACATATTTCAAAAGCGCACCGATCCGCGCGGCAAAACTTATTATTGGCTGGCTGGGGAATTGTTAGAAGATGTAGAAGAAATCCGCGATTCGGCAGTGTTGCACGATATTCCTACGGACGTACAAGCTATTCGCGACAACAGAATAACCGTTACTCCGCTGCAATACAACCTCACCTGTGTTCCCGACTTGCACTCGTTGCGGGATTGGGCATTTGAAGATTTTCCAAAGCAGTGAGCTGCCATCGACCCGATCCGAGCGGTAAACTAGGAATTAAGGAAAAGTGCCTATAAAGGTCTATACCTTAGGCGTTAACACAGGCTCCCCATTAGTTGTTGGTTTTTTTTACTCAAGAAAAACAGTTATGAACGCTCCCACCTATAACACTCATTCTCTCACTTGCCCGATCTGCAACCGTTCCAGCGTCGTAGGCCCAGTCGGGATGGTTAGCGGACTATTCACTTGTCCCCACTGCCATTCTCATTTAGTAATTAGCTGGAGTGGTCATTTTGTGCGCGATCCTTTTAGTCTTAAACAACTGACGGTGGGAAAGATGCTCAGGCGCGAGAGCCGACCGCTAGCTCGCATTCAGCGCGACTTGGGGCTGGGTAAGCATTTTCCGCTGATTGCAATTTTGGGCAGTGTGGTATTTTTTGGATGTGCGATCGTCGCTACGGAACAATCTCTACCCCGAGAGAATTCATTTCAAGGCTTTTTAGAGTGGGTGAGCGGAACTGGTAATTCCCAAGATGTCTCCCCGTAACATTTGTTAACATAAATTGTGACAGATACTCCGTGCAAATATCTATTCCTTTAGGTATAAATCACCATATTTTAGCAGTTGCACCAATCTTGAGGTGCAGGTAAGGACTTAGGCCCAGCGCCCTTCATCGTGTTGCCAAAAACGTCAAAACCAAAGCCCGGCAGGGGTTTTAACCCCTGCCTCAAAGATCGAGTCCGGTGGAATTAAGTCTCAGAACGGTGTTTCGGGTTAAGTTGATACACATCACAAAAATAATACGGTCGTCGGGAAGCTCAATGCCTTGGGCCCGCTTGAGGGAAGACGACGCGAGGGAATGTATTCCTCATTAATCTTTTGCTATAAGTCAGGAGCAAGTAACAATAACTGTCTGCGTGTCGAAACAATTTAATAAGGTAAAATTCCTGATTGAGCTTGTGTTGGTATTGCCCTAGACTGGTTGAACGAGTAATAGTAATTGTTGAGGGCACCTAACAGGCAAGCGCGATCTCCGGCGAAAGCAAATTCACATATCAAAAGTAAGCGCAATTGCAGCAACGAAAGTCAGTTGTTTTGAGCGTAACTAAGCACTTTGGCAATGCCTTTGAGGGTCGCACATCGATCGATTCAAGAATCGATCGCGGCTGGGGCCGGCTTGAGTGTCAAATCGCTCTATTTTGAAACTCAGCAATTTTTCTAACTGCAGCTTCCAAAATTGCTGGCGACTCGACTAAGGCAAATCGCACGTAGCCTTCTCCTGATTTCCCGAAACCGGCACCGGGGGAAGCGGCGACTCCTGTACTCTGTGCTAGCTGAGTGCAAAATTTTACGGAATCTTCAGCCCAAGGTTCCGGTAGTTTCGCCCAAACGTACATGGTGGCCTCTGGTACGGGTACTAGCCAGCCAATGCCCTGTAGCGCTTTTACAAAGGCATCCCGCCGTTTTCTGAAGGTTTCTACGCTGGTTCTGACGGTATCTTGAGGGCCAGTTAATGCGGAGATCGCTCCGTTCAAAATCCCTCGGTATTGGTTGAAGTCTACTGCGGCTTTTACCTGTCGCAGTGCTGCAATTAGTTCGGAATTGCCGATCGCATATCCGACTCGAAAACCTCCCATGCTGTAGGATTTGGATAGTGTAAAAAACTCGATCGCCACACTCTTATCTCGATCGGCCATAAAAATTGACGGCGCCATCAATTTTCGATATTCTTCCTCATTACTAGGCTCTGCCTGGTAATGCATATCCAGAGGCTCTGCCTCTATTTTAGATCCAGAATTGCGATCGTCAAACACCAAATCCACATAAGGGAAATCGTGAACTAAAACAAGCTGGTGTTTCCGACAAAAAGCCACAGCTTTCTCAAAAAAAGCCAGCGGGGCGATCGCAGTTGTAGGATTGTGAGGATAGCTCAAAACCATCATCTTCGACTGAGCCAGCACTGCTGCCGGAATATCTTCAAATATAGGTAAAAACGCATTTTCCGAGAGCAGCGGCATCGGATAAATTTGACCGCCTGCCAAATGCACACCGCCCGCGTGGGAAGGATAGCCCGGATCGAGCAGCAAAGCAAAATCTCCGGGGTTGAGTACAGCTAAAGGCAGATGCGCCGTGCCTTCTTGGGAACCAATTAACGGCAGCACTTCTGTTTCTGGATTGACTGAAATGCCAAATTTTTTCTCGTACCAGCAAGCTGCAGCTTCCCGAAAATCTCTTGTCCCGTTAAACAGCAAATAACCGTGAGTTTTGGAGTCAGACAACGATTGGGCGATCGCATCTGTAATGTGAGCAGCCGCCGGCAAATCCGAAGAACCCAGAGACAAGTCAATCACATTCTGCCCTGCTGCTCTAGCTTGAGCTTTTGCCCGATCCATAGCGGCAAATACATTAAATTTCAGTGGCTCTAAACGTTTAGCAAATTGCATATGTTTTGTCTTTTTGAGGGACTTTTATGAATGTTTTTAGCTGGTTATTTATTGTTTTTATATGGCGGTTTTATTTGCTTTAATCTTTTTTTTACTAACCGCTCTTGGCGCCTAATAGAGAGGAATACCGAGGGAAAAAAAGAGTTGTTAAAGAAATATTTGCGATTGCTATAATTGTAAGTAGAGAGTTGGGAGTTGGGAGTTGGAAACTCCCGAATCATTTCAAAACTTTATAAGTGAGCGTCGAGCAAACCGATCAAAGTTTGTTTAGTAATAGCTCCCTCGTGAGAAAGCACTACTTCGGCATTTTTAAACAGCCTGAGAGCTGGGACTCCTTCTACTTTATACTGCTTGACAGTATTAGGATTGGGGTCAATTTCCATTTTAACCACTTTCAGCCGATCGCCGTAGTTGGTCGCCACCCAGTCTACCGAAGGCGCGATCAGTTTGCAAGGCCCGCACCAAGTAGCCCAAAAATAGGCAAGCACTGGTTGCTCTGCTTTCAGGACTTCTGTTTCAAATTTTTCGTCGTTAATGACAATTACACTGTTGCTCATGGTTCTGCGATTATTTTTTCTATTTATTTCTAAAGCACTGGCGGGCGTGAAACTTGCACCAACTTAGAAGACAGGCCCAAAAAACTGTTACTAATTTTAAAACATTCTGTGAATTATTGAGTGCAAACTCAGGACTGGGAACTGATGGATAATTCTGTATGGCGTTTAATTCCACTGTTGTCGGCGTCTGGTAGCGTGCAGATGGCGATCGACCAATGGCTACTTGAACAGCATCTAGCCGGGAAAAATCCGCCAACTCTGCGATTTTACACTTGGCAACCGGCGGCGATTTCCTTGGGCTACCACCAGCGGCGATGGCCCGAGTTTTGGCAGGAGTTATCTTGGCGGGGAATGCCTGTAGAGTTGGTTAGGAGGCCCAGCGGCGGGCGCGCCGTGCTCCACCAGGGTGATTTAACTTATGCAGTTGTGGCGTCGGGATTTGCCAGCAGCCGCCTGAAAGCTTATCACACTATTTGCGAGTTTTTGATTGAGGGTTGGAGGGCGATGGGTTTGGAATTGCACTACGGAGAAGCTGGACGGGGTTATATTCACAATCCGAATTGTTTTGGTACTGCGACAGGTGCCGATTTAGTTACACTTGATGGCTGCAAGTTAATTGGTAGCGCCCAATTGCGACGCGGTGATGCTATTTTGCAGCACGGTTCGATGCGTTTGCAGCCGGATGTTAGTTTGTTTTCTCAAGTGTTTGGGGAGGAATTAATTCCTGTGCAATTACCTCTATCTGAAGGGGGAGATGATTTGATTGCAACTGTAATTGATGTTTTGAGTGCGGCGGCTTCTCGCTGTTTTGAAATTGATTTGGAGGTGCAGCCGCTTTCGGATGAGGAATGGCAGGATATTTCGGAATTTAGCACAAAAAACTCTATTGGTAGGTAAGCATTGCCAGCTATATCTAGGTAGTGCGATCGGTGCTATAGTTGTGGGGGGTATCCTATTGACGATGTTGGGTTTCGGTGCTTGGGATGGATGGGTTTGCTTTGGTTGCAAGGAGGGTGTGCGCCACGGGAAGCGGTTCATTTGACTCAGGAGCAGGCGGAAGCTTTGCCCTGGGCGACTAGCGCTAAATAGTAGGCAAGGATAAACCTTAAATCTAAAATTTGAAGTCTGTTGTGTAGTCCAATATGATAGATTTACAAAATTTCTTGAATTCATTACAATGTTTGGGAAGCGATGGTGAACTTATTGATTATTGTCGTAAGTATGTATTACATGGGACACCATACATTTTTATAAACCGTGAAGATGAATATTATGATTTCCGAAAAAGAATAGCCACTAATTTTAACATTAGTTTTAATGAAGTGTTCATCACAGGTTCAGCTAAACTAGGCTTTAGTCCTTTCAAAAAGAAACAATTTGATTATGACTCAGATATTGATGTAGCGATTGTTTCCAATGTTTTATATGAAGAAATCATGGAATCCATTCGATGCTATCAAATGGAATTACGAAAATCCCGACGAAGTATAACCACCCAAGAAATAGATAGGTATCACAGTTTTCTAGAATATGTTGCTCTAGGATGGATAAGACCAGACAAGCTACCTATTTCTTTCCAGATACAAGACATGAGAAATGATTGGTTTGATTTTTTTCGATCGATCTCTTATAATAAGTCGGAAGTGGGCGACTATAAAGTGTCTGCGGGAGTATTTAAAAGTTACTTGTGTTTTGAACATTATACTATGAGCGGTTTCAAAGATTTAAAAAAATCATTAAGAATCAAATCATTAAACATCGGTGTAAAAAATGCAAAGACAAATTAAACCATCTGTTACTAATCCAACCGTAGCCGATATCTACCAAAATATCAACTCGGGAAAGCTAGTTTTAAAACCAGACTTTCAAAGGAAGTTTGTTTGGACTCACGATCACCAGGAAGATTTTATAGATACAATTATACAAGGCTATCCATTTCCAGAGATTTATGTGTGCCAAGGAGATATCGATACGAAGCTGTTAAAAACTACCCAGTACGTTATTGATGGACAACAAAGGTTAACAACAATAAAAAAATATATAGAGGGAGTTCAAGAGAAACCCTTAAAAAAGGTTCAGAAATTTGAGGATTTGAGTGAAGAAGAGAGGCAAGCATTTTTGTATTATCAGATTGTTGTTCGCGATATAGGTAAAGTAGAGGATGAAACTATAAGAGAAATATTTAGAAGAATCAATCTTACCAAATTTCAATTAGAGGATGTAGAAATTCACAATGCAGTTTATAACGGGCAATTTATTCAGGTGGCGAAAGAAGTTTTAAATAATATTGATCTCAGTGAATTCGGTGTTTTTCACGAATCTGAATTTACTCGGATGGCGGATCTACATTTTATATTACTAATTATGGCTACTTTGGAAAATACAGGATATTTTCCCGAAGACAAAGAAGTAGAAAATTTCATTGCAAAGTTTAATGATGAATACCCACAAAAAAATCATATTAAATCTTTAATAATTAAAATTTTTACAATCATTAAAGATTTAAATTTGCCCGTGGATTCAATTTGGTTTAGAAAATCTAGTTTCTTTACATTAGTTGCAGAAATTGCAAGACATAATGCAACTGTTCCTGATAATCTTCGTGAACTACTTATTCAACTAGAAGAAAATATTATAGGAAATAAAAACAAGGACAATGAATTTGGAAAGTATTATAGATATATGTGTGCAGGCACAAACAACAGAACAGCTAGAGTAGAGAGAGCAGATATTTTTAATAAATATATCTATGGCTCTCCTTAGTTTTAGATGATCGTAAAAATAAAACCTACCGTGGTGCTTGCATCTTATTACGCACGTGAGCGAGACGCTCACACTACCGTTTACACCACAAATCGAGGAGAGCCACATTAATTGGCTTCGCCAGAAAAATGGCAGGCTATAGCAGATGTTGAAGGAAGAAGGTCGCCGCTCGCTCCATATTCTAAGTTTTGAAATTGATTGGAAAGTGCAGCCACTTTCAGAAGAGGAATGGCTAGCGATACAGGACTTAGGAACTCCGACTCTTAGAAACCGGGTTTTTTAGCGAATCTGCGGCCGACAAGGAAGTTTTTTCGTCCATCAAACCCGGTTTCTGGGCGCCCCATGCTATGCAATAAACTATGGCTGCGGCTGCGGCTGCGCCTGCATTTCAACGATCGGCTCTTTGGCAATTTCGCCCAATGTCACAGAACCCAGCAAGCTTTCCCAATCAGTCTGGAGCACTAGCTCATTAGGATTAGCGCGACGAGCGGCAGCTAGATTGCTGAGAGCATCTTGCCAAATTCCATTTTCAGCATAAATAAAGGTTTTCCGGCGCGGATCGGCATTCTCTAATTCACCGAGGATATTTGCACTGAGTTCAACTCGCCGTACAGAACCCTTTTCGACCTTATCGGCCGATCTGTCTTCAGGGTCGCAAACCAGTGAAAATACCCAAGTGTACTTTTTGCCTACTTCCAAGGGCGGTACATTTGTGTTAGCGGGGATACTAACGCCGATTACCCCTGATAAATTCTTAATTGTCAGAGCCTGTTCATAAATCAGGTTGCCGTTTTCATCTTCTAGGATAAATTCGGCTAATTCCGCATTTGGTTGAGGCAAGTAGAAAAAGAATGTTGGATAGTCGGAGACAGTCCGTCCGATCTTATTTTCAGGCACTAAGGCTGTGACACTTGCCTGAGCAAATTCTTCGCATTTACCGCGCAGAATTGTTGTTCCTCGGTCAGGTTGTACTCCTGTGGGCGCATCCTCGATATCTTCAGCAGGCTGAATGAAGCGCGGCCCTCCCGATACAGTGGTTGGCTTGCCGTCTTGTACGGGTGGAATCTGCTGTCCAATAACTGCTAATTGGGAAGCGTTAAGTGTGGCTATCAATACTATCGAACCAATTGATGTCAGATTGAGGATAAACTTAGTAATTCTTTTCATTAGCTTCATGATTTTTTAGGGATAGATGCTCTCTTTTTATTTCTTTTTGCTTCCCAAAATTCGGTAGACATTAACTTTTTGTTCCCTGCCTTTTAAAGGCAAAGATCCCCAAGATTCTACCTCAAATCTGTCTGCCAGATACAGTAAGGTTTCTTCTGCAATCAATATCCGGCAAGTGTCCTCTTGCCGATCCTTTTGGCAGCTTTCGAGCCGAGAGGCAATATTTACGCTGTCGCCGATTACTCCATATTCTAAACGGGTTGTGCCTCCGAGACTACCCACCATCACAGGCCCTGTAAAGATACCTACTCTCATTTTTGCCGACGGCAAACCCCGAGCGAGCCAATTTTGATTCATTTCTCGCAAGCGGGAACTGATGGCTAGAGCGCAAGATACGGCGAGGCGAGCATCTTCTGCAATTTCTTGTAGAGTGGTGCGGGGAATGGGTACGCCAAAGACTGCCAGCATCCCATCTCCGGTAAATTTATTAATCACGCCTTGATGTGCTTGGACTTCTTGGGCCATTGCGGATAAATACTCATTTAACCAACTCATTACCACTTCTGGCGGTAGCTTTTCGCAGATTGTACTAAAACCCTGCAAGTCGGTGAGGATGATGGTAGCAGTAACTTTTTGGCCCGGCAATAACCCTGATTCGA
Organism: Microcoleus vaginatus BM001213989; assembly: GCA_036700245.1. Classification (GTDB taxonomy): domain Bacteria; phylum Cyanobacteriota; class Cyanobacteriia; order Cyanobacteriales; family Microcoleaceae; genus Microcoleus. The sequence goes on along the minus strand of JAUBOM010000036.1, from coordinate 42,570 downwards.
GTAGATGAACCCGTTCTTTCCACAGGGCATTTGCGATCGCGGGTGAAGTTTGTTGTCCTAATAATTTCATCACAATCCCTTGCTGTTGCCTCGACTGCTCGTACTTATAGATTACTGCGACTCCTGCGGTGGTTAAAAGTGCCAGGGCTGGAGCGATTAGAGGTATCCACCCCTGTTGCATGAATAGGAAAAAGGTGAATCCGAATAATGAGCCGCCAGCGGAGATCGCCAGCGCGATCAAATGCAGCGATTTTTCTAGCCGCCAAGCTAAACAGCCGCCCGCTGCACTCCAAACAGCGATCCAGAGAATTTCTTGCCATTCGTCCCAATACCAAAATAGCCCTTTGCCCTCTAAAACTGCACTGAGAATTTGGCTGGTGGCCGTGGCGTGAATTAATACCCCAGGCATGAGGCGGTTTCCCTTTGCAGTAGCGCTGTAAGGGGTGGAAAAGACATCTTTTACAGTTATGGCGGTAACGCCTATTAGCACTATTTTACCCTTCACCAATTTAGGATCAACTTTTCGATCCAAAACTTGAGTTAGTGTTACGCTCTTTGCTGTATTTTCAGCAGAGCGATAATTTAGTAGGACTTGATAGGCTTGGGCATTAATGTTTTGATAACCTCCTGAATTCGATTGCAACTTTGAAAATACTGTTTTATTTGCTTCAATTTCTGCTTTTTCTGTTATTTTAGAATCTATTTTTTTGCTATCCAAATAGGCAAAAGCTAGTCGCATTGAAAATGAAGCAAGTGTCGTTTCACCATCGCCAGCAAACATCAAATTGCGACGCACTCTACCATCAGGATCGAGGACTACATCGTTAAATCCTACGCGCTTGTCTGGTATATTGGGAGGTGGCTGCACTCGATGGTACTTTGAGTTGCCCAGGAAGGTAATCGGAAATACTTTGGGGTTTTTCAATTGAGTTGCTAATTCTGCATTCCCCGGCTCGTAGGGGATATCGCGAATTATATCCAGACCAATAGCGGTGGGTTCAAGACGCGCTATTTCGGCGATCGCTTTTGCTAAAACTCTATCAGAAAGTGGCCATTTTTTAAACGCCTTAATATCTCGCTCTGTGACTTCAACTATCAGCAACCTGGGGTCAGGGCCTGGATCGGGCCGCAACTGCACCATGAGGTCGAAAGCATTTAATTCTAGTGGCTGCAACCAGCCTAAATGCCGCACTCCCAATAGAGTTACGGTCACGGCAATGCAGGTAATAGCAAGAGGTTGGAAGTCAGCGAAAGCCAAGGAATGAGTTAATTGTTTCCAACAGCTCTCCCCCAATTTATGATAAATTCTCTTAAAGAATTTGGGCATAAACATTTTTGTTTGAACGTTCATTGACAAAGTGTGCTACCTCTTAACTTGTCAGTAATGCCCCTTACCGATGCCCAATTTTTAATTGTCTTGTACTGTTTTGGCGATCGCACTTAACTGCAACCCCTGCGGATAGCTGTTTTCTTCTTTGCTGCGCTTGATGTCGGCGATTGAAATCTGGGGTTTGAGGTATGTTGCCAAAACTTTAACCACGTCACCCCGATCGATTGTTCCTGCTACTGAACCAATCGGCGAGAGGACGATGATTCGGGGGAGTTGACGGGCTTCCATACTGTTAATTACTTCTGCGATGGATGCTTTTTCGGAGACTGTGGGGGTTTTTTCTAGGGGTTTCAAAATGTTGTGCAATGTCTGAAGTTGCCATTGACTGCGTTCTGTCAAGCGGATATCGTCGATCGACACTAAGCCCAAATCCCGACCGTTGGTCGCCGCAATGTAAAATGGAAACGGATTGACTTCTAACAAATATCGATCGGCAAATTCTCGCAGAGTCAAATCTGCATCTACAACTCGAAACTCGCGGCTCATCGCCTCGCCGGCTTTAATTTTAATCAAGGCTTCTTGCAATCTGGCAAAGCGGCTGTAGGCTAGGGCATTACGAATCGCAAAAGAGCCGATCAGCGCAATCCACAAGCCACCGTACTCGCGCGCTAACAAGCATAAACTCAGACCCAAAGCAACGGCCAGCCAACCTAAAACTTGTCCTGTTCTTGCCGCCCAGCGAACGCCGGCAAATCGAGAGCCTGTTATTTTCCAAATTGCTGCTTTTAAAACTTGTCCTCCGTCCAAAGGCAGACCGGGCATTAAGTTAAATAATCCCAAAACGAGATTGATTACTGCTACCCTTTCAGTTACCATCGCCAGCAAACTTTTCGGGGGGAGAACTTGAGAACCCAAACCGAGGATTAAAAACAGCGCCAAGCTGACGAGAGGGCCGGCAATGGCTACTTGAAAAGCTTGACTGGGAGTTTTTGATTCCGAGTCGATTGAGGCAATTCCACCAAATAAGAATAAGGTAATAGAATTAACTTTAATGCCTTGCGATATGGCCGCCAAGCTGTGTCCGAGTTCGTGCAAGAGCACGGAAGCAAACAGCAGCAGAGCTATTGCCAACCCCGCACTCCAGGAGAGTCCAGGCCCCCACACGCGGTAACTGCTGGCGTATTCGCGGGTTGCTAAGGCTAAAATTATAAACCACGAGTAATCTATAACTAGGGGGATGCCAAATAAAGAGCCGATGCGCCAACCTGTCTGCATGAAATTTCCTGGGAAAGGGGAGCAAGAAAGAGTTTCTATTATATCTTTTCTGCCCCTTGCCTTTGCCTTTCCCCAGAGTTTTACAGAACTCCGGCGTTACCCAAGCCCAAGATTACTCCGGCTCCGAGCAAGTGGCCGAAGCTGGTTGTGGCCAGCAATTCTGGTATGCCGAAGCCTTTGAACAACCCAGGTACTACAAGGGGTAAAGCTGGGCCCTTGCCTCGGTTTTGCTTGTTTATGCCGTAGTAGCCGATCGCGATCGCCAGCAAATTGCATAAAATCATTGTCAGTCCTACCATTGGCGACCACTCCGGCGTTGAGGGAGCGGTAGATTGTACGGCTAACAGCAAAGATGAGTCGATCATGTTTTTATCTCCTGATTTCACAGATAAATTGATTTCCCAGATTATAAAAAGCGGTTTGCATTAAACTAAGATTTGTTTTAATAGTTAACAATTCGTTGATATTTTGATACAAATTCGGAACCGAGGAGGAAGAGTGCGGGTTAAAATTTGCGGAATCACTAAATTAGACCAAGGAATTGCCATCGCCCGCTTGGGAGCCCAAGCTTTGGGGTTTATCTGTGTGCCGGCTTCCCCTCGCTATGTCAGCCCAGAAACTATTCGCCTCATTGTCGAGAAGTTGCCAGAAAATGTCGATCGCATCGGCGTTTTTGCAAATACCACAATAAAAAATATCTGTCAAGTAGCAGCCGAGTCAAATTTAAGCGGGGTGCAGTTGCACGGAGATGAAACACCGGAATATTGCGATCGGCTGCGGGAGTTTTTGCCGGGAATTGAAATTATCAAAGCTTTGAGAGTTAAGGCTCCTGGAACTCTAGAGACTGCGGCTATTTACGCTGTTCGTGTCGATACTTTACTGCTCGATGCTTACCATCCCCATCAACTCGGCGGTACTGGAAAAACGATCGACTGGATGATGTTAGCAGAGTTTAGACCGCAGTGCCCCTGGCTGCTGGCGGGCGGTTTAACCGCGGATAATGTTTTAAATGCAATTGATAGCGTAATCGGCAATAACTTCAGCGGTGTTGACCTTTCTAGCGGTGTAGAAAAAGCGCCGGGAGATAAAGATTTGACCAAAGTTGCTCAGTTGTTTGCTTTGATTAAGTCAACTTGCTAATGATTGATAATTGGCAATACAAAATTAGCGCTTTTTATCCGATTCATTCTGTAGTCTGCATGGGCGAAGTCTGCTGTAGGTTAGGCAGACTTCGTTTGTATAGTAGCGGTTTCAACCGCAGTTTATGCCGTTTATTCTTTTATCGACGGAGTTCAAAAGTGCGCTCGCCCTCCGGGTCTTCGTATTCCAAAACCAACTCACTAACCGTAGCACTGGTGGGGCCGCGGCGGCACCAGTCAATCATTCCTTCAACAGCTTTTTTGGCTCCTTCAAAGACAGCCTCGACGCGGCCGTCGGGGAGATTTCTCACCCAGCCGCCAAGGCCGAAATACTTTGCTTGATTCATCGTTGAATATCGATATCCGACTCCTTGAACTAATCCGGAAACAAAAACGCGGACTCTGACGCGCGGCGGTGATTGGTTTTGCATAAATGGGTCAACTTACTGCTAACATCTGTTTGAAAATTTTAAGGATCAGTTTGATTATGTTAAATTTTAGTGCACTCGCGCTGCCGGGATTCCTGATACGTCGCGTCACCCTGGCTTTTTCAACTATTCCCGATTTTACTGATTGGCTGGTTGCAGCTATGCTCGCGCTGGTTTACACTTCGATAGCTCTTTCCGTGGGTTTTTGGTCGGGATTTCTAAAAGTAGACGTGCAAACCTCTCGGCGTACAATTGTGGGAGTGCTCATTGGCTGTTTGTTAAGTCCGGGCATTACCGAGGAATTATTGTTCCGGGTGTTAATGCTGCCGCACCCGTTCGAGAAGGCTTCTGGGTTAATGCTGTGGTTTTGGGGATGCGCGAGTTTGACGACTTTTATAGTTTACCACCCGCTGAACGCGCTGACTTTTTACCCGGTTGGTCGATCGACCTTTATGAATCCAGTGTTTTTGCTGCTAGCGGCAATTTTGGGAGTTGCGTGTTCCATCGCATACCTGCAAAGCGGTTCTATCTGGCCTGCGGTGGCCGTTCACTGGCTTGCAGTGACAGGCTGGCTGCTGCTACTGGGTGGTTACAGGAGGCTGTATGGTTAAATGTAAAAAGTCCAGCATAACTATTTTGTCGGGAGGATGTCAGTTGTGGGTATCATAGGAGCGATCGTAGGTTTTTTGGCAGGGATAGCAGTTGCTTACTGGTTGGTGGAAAAGCGGTTAAACAAGCAAAAGCAAGAATACTTACAGCAAACTCGCAGAATTACTGAGGAAATAGAATTAGCTCAGATGTCTCGCGTGCAACAAGCAGTCGAAACTCAGCAAGGAGAACGGGAAAATCAGCTTAGAAAAGCTACCATCGAACACGAAAATTTACTCAGACAAGTTACTACCCAATACGAAACTCAGCTCAAAGAAGTTGCGAATCAATACGAAAATCAGCTCAAACAAGTTCTAGCAGAACGCGATTTTCAGCTCCAACAAGTTGCTGGCGCACACCAGCAGGAGCTGCGACAAATCAGCCAGGAATTAGAAGCCGCTAACAATGCTAGGCTGGAGCAAAATATACAATCTTTGCAAGCAGAACACGAACATCATTTACTCAGAGTTGCTGACGAATTACATCTAAATTATCAAGCTCAGATCGAGGAACATTTGCAAAACCTGCAACATGAACACGAAATTCGCTTGAGGCAAACTGCCGAGCAATATGAGAACCGCGAAGTTGAGATGCAGTTAAATATGGAGGCTTTGCAACAGCAATACGAGAGTCAGTTGCAAGCGGCTAACGAGCAGTTGAAAGCTCACGAAGCTCAGATGCAAGCTACTATAAGGTCTTTACAAGAGCAGTACGAGAGTAATCTACAACAACAACAAGTCTCGGAGCAGCAGTTCAGTCAGTTAAATTCAACAGAATTTGGAGAAGGTTTACCACAACAAGAAGTTTGGCAGGAACAGTCAAGTGAGTTAGATCAAACAGCAGTTCAACTAGAGTTAAATTACACAGATTTTTCGCAACCACAATCAATTAATTTACCTCAACCCGAAGCCAAACAACAGCTTCCAATTGCCAGACAAGCACCAAGCTATTCGGTGGCGCAGTTGATGGGATGCGTTCAAAGTCAGGACAAAGAAACCCGCAAGTTTGCAGCGTCTGCTTTAGGTCAAATGGCTGCTGCTAATGCTCTGAGAGCAGAAGGTCAGCGAGCAATAGAAGCCTTGGGGAAATTAGCTCAAGATGTTTACCCGGAGGTGCGCGAAGCTGCTGTGGAAGCACTAGCAATGATTAAGTCTGAAAAAGTGATTCCGCTGCTACAAAAATCTTTGCGAGATACAGATAGCGGTGTGGCTAAATCGGCAAGTGCTGCGCTCAATAAGTTTAAGTTTTATCCGCGCACTCCGGCGGCTAAGCCGAAAACTTTTGATGTGAAGAAACCAAAGCGTTAAGTAGTTACTAGCATAAATATAGCAATTCTCAATTGCCCACAACAGAGTAGGGATACAACTTTGTTGTGTCCTTACCTATTCGATGAATATCACAAGTATCTAGAAATTCTCAATTGCCTACAACACACGACACAACAATGTTGTGTCCTTACCGACGTGCTGTATTGCCCTGAGTTTCGATGAATATCACAAATATCTAGAAATTCTCAATTGCCTACAATACAGGACACAACATTGTTGTGTCCCTACCGAGTTTATTTATTGTACTCAATTTCGATTGATCTCACAAACATATAGCAATTCTCCATTGCCTAGAACACAGGACACAACAATGTTGTTTCCCTACCGAAGATATGTTCGAGTTCTGAAGAGAGTAGATAAAAAAGTTATTATTTTTAATTTTCAATAAATGCTATGTAGCTTTTTTTAATAAATTATGAACCGACTTGGAAAGTAAAGTTTTGTAAACAACAAAAGATAAAAATATGCGCGCTTACTTAGTAGTAATACGGACTTTTTAGAACATTTATAAAAATTTGATAAAGCAATGGTGAATAAATCGATTTTTATAAAGATGTACATAATAACTAATGGAAAAAGTAAATGCTAGGATACATTTGAAAGAACATAAAAAGGTTAAATTATTCAATAAAGTAACAGACATAAATCAGGAAGCTGTAGATAGAATAGCTGCCCAAAATTTACTTCCCTTCCCGGGGGGTTTAGTGGCTCAATTCAGCAATATCGATTTACCCAAAACCATTGAAATGGGCGATCGAGGTAAAGTCAATGTGCACCTGACAAATCAAAGTCCCGCACCAGTTACAGGCCCCGTCACGGTCAAACTCTACATTTCCACAGACGAGATTATCGCGCCCCAGACGGCAAATTAGTCAACGATGGCTTACTAATCTCCACTGTCGAAGAAGTCAACCTGCGTCCGGGACAACCCACAACCGTTAAGTTGGACTATGCCAACATGACCTCGGTTGGGGATCCGGGGGCTTACAACCTGATTGCCGAAATTAACCAGAACAACACCACCAAACAAATCTCGAAACTGGTTTCGGCAACGGGAAGCGATGTCGCCCTCGACTGGAAAGCCACCGCTTTAAATGCGATCCAAGCTGAAGGCAAAGCGGGACGGGGCGTGGCGCCTACTGTAGGGTCGCGCCTGCTGGCGATTACTTCCCTCTCGGTTTACGATGCGGTGAATGCGTTCTCTCGCCGAGACACTTTCCGACCCTACGGACAATTGAACCAAATTGCCGAAGAAGTGTCCCTGCGCGAGAAAAACACCATCCCGGAAAATGCCCGCTTGTTTGCTGAGTTGAACGTCGCTTTGGCCGATGCTGGAATTGTGGCTTGGGATGCCAAGTACAACGGGCCAGTCATTCAACCCCGACGAGACGATTTGATTACCGGGGGATTTGGCGAGAAACATGGCATTTCAGGAACGGTGACTGACCCGGAATGGGAGCCCCTACTCAATCCCACGCCGCCGTTCCCAGATTACATCTCTGGACATTCGAGTTTTGGCGGTGCATTTGCCGGAGTTATGACGAACTTTGTTGGGTAAAACTACTCTTTTACGGCAGTTTCCCAAGAAATCCTCGGTGTAACGCGCACTTACAACAGTTTTTATGATGCTGCCTTTGACGATGCCATCAGTCGGGTTTGCGGCGGGGTTCACGTGCGCGAGTCTACGGTTGATGATGGGCTGCCAACGGGTTTGGCGGTCGGCAATTTCGTCGCGCAAAATCTGTTTAAAACCGTAGGCTGAAACCTTTTTTAGCCAGAAGCGATTGAAATGGCTTCTTGTATCTTCACGCATCCTCTAGGGGCGGGCTTTACCAACAATATTTGAGCACCGCAAACAATCTTGTAAACCCGCCCCCACACAACCGATAACTCAGATTAACCTGATGTTCGATCGAATCCAAAAAATGTAGACTCGGATTTGTCGTGTTCGTGGGGGCGGGTTTATTATATTGTTCGTTTCTGAGATAGTTGATTGGTGAAACCGCCCCTACACTACTCACTCCTGACTAATGACTGCTGACTAATGACTAATTTAAAAACGTTGCTTTGTACCGAACACAAATTTGAGGTCGCCGGAGTCGCTAACCCCCATATCTAAGCGAATTAATCCAAAGCGCGATCGCACCCTCACACCGACCCCAATACCCGCCCCAGTCCCCGGTTTGTCTCTGACTACAGCCGGTTTTCCCAGTACATTATCTCCCGTGCCCAAATCCGACGCAAAATCAACAAATATCACGCCGCCAACATCCCTGCCAACAGGAAACCGATATTCGCCGGAAGCTAAAAAATAACTCCGGCCGCTGCCAATATCCCCGCTATCGTAACTCCGCACAGAATTGCGGCCGCCGAGGCGAAAAGCTTCTGTTGGTGGCAAATCCCCGATTACCGTCCCCGCTTGCAAGTTAAAAGCCAACATTTCGGGCAAGGCTTCGGACTCGCTGAGGCCAAGCAAAGTTACTGGTACATAGTGTATATAATTAGCCAACAGGCGGTTGCTCACAATGTTACCTCGCCCCAGAGGTATCGACTGCTCGGTGCTGAGGCTAAGAATCGAGCCGCTGCTGGGGTTGAAGGGATTGTCCCGCCGATCGAGCATAGCGCCAAAAGAAACAGTGTATAACTCGTCAACGCCCGTGCCACTGAATGTGAGGGGATTGCCGAGTTCGTCGCGGCGGGCAATATTTAAGTTGCGATCGCGCGTGCTGATATTTGTATAATTTAATCCCAAAGTCGATTGCCAGTCGCCCAAAGGTCTGGTAAACCTGAGATTTCCCCCCCTGCGAATTTCCCGCACCCGGTCCCCGTTGGGCAAATCAATATCTTCGTTGAAAATTTCCGATATCCTGCGATCGCCAAAAGCTCTCACACTGTATCCCAAACGGTCTTCGGCGGCAACGTAAGGGCTGACAAACTGGACATCGTACTGGATACCTCGGAGGCTGGGCTGAAGTTCCACCGCCAGTCGCTGCGGGTTTCTGGCGAAAGTTCGATCGGTATATGAAAGAGGAACAGCAACGCCAATATCATCACTAAGACTGGCACTCACGCCAAAAGAGCGAGCCGATCGCTCTTGAACATTGTAGATAACATTAATATCCGTGCCAACTTCTTCGATCGAAACCGTAACCTTTTCAAACAATCCCAATTGGTGCAACTGCTGCAAATCCGATCGGACAACGGACGGGCTGTAGTTATCTCCAGGCTTGAGTTTGAGTTCGCCTCGGATAAAATCTTCCGAAATTCTGCCCTCAACGGGATTCCCTTTTTTATCAACAGCTTCGCCTCTGGAATTGACAAAGCGAATTTTCACCTCAGCAACGTAAACGCCCTCAGCATTGCCCGCTTGACTGATTTGTAGAGTACCGCCACGCTGTCGGGCGTTGCTGTTTACTGCTTCGGGGATTTCGGCTTTTGCCGCCAGCGCCGGAGTTTTTAACACAGATGTAAAATCTTTATCGTGGCTGGACTTGAGTGATATCAATTCAGGTTGCACCGGAATGATTGTTGAGAGTTGAGAATTGAGAGTTGAGAGTTGACTCGGGGTGGAAAAACTCAATGGTTGAGTGTTAACTGTTGACTCGATTTGATTATTGTGATGCAACGGGAAACGATATGAGGGAGATTCCCTAGGGGATAGCTGCGCCGCGCCTACTTCTTTTGAAGCTGCGAGCTCATCGGATGCCGGCAAATCCCGCACAGTTGAACTCACCTGAGAGGTTGCACCATTCTCAATCAGCTTTTTATGAACACGCAAGATGCCTGTTTCACAAAACAATTCATCTCTTGTGGAACGGGCATCTTGCCCGTTCTTGAGAAGGGTACCAGATGTGAGACTCACCTCATCCTCCGTCTGTGCCCTTGTGGGACAGGCGTCTCGCCTGTCAATTTCTGCGGTTCCCTCTGTAAACTGGGCCTGAGTCAGTGCGAATGTCGGATCTATCGCCCGCGCCGCCAATTCACCGCCCGCGGGCGCCGCCAAAGTCAAAAGTGCAATAATTGGAATTCGCATAGACATAAAACTCAAGCACACCCAACGCATATTACCGAAAACCTGGCCCCTTAGCCTAATTAGCCGAAAAGAAACCCGGTATTTTTGAGGATACCGGGTTTCTGCGATGCTGAAATTTGGGGAAATACGATCGACCGCGGGCGATCGTAAAATTTGTTTAAAGAGCTTGTCGAGAAACTCGTTTCTCAAAATGAGCCTGAGTCTGCTGCAACAGTTGTTCGCGACTATCTTTAGCGGTGGTAATGGTAGGGAGCAAGTTGCGAGCTTGTAAAGTCATGTGAAGCTGTAGGTGTGCTACGTACTCACTGACATCTTCGCGAAGAGAGCAAGCCGGGTACTGTTTTAAAGTAGAGTTCAAAGTGTTCTCCTGCTTTGATTTTGCAGCATTTTCTAATAATAATAGAGACTATCACGCTCTATTTCTAATTGTCTACTCCGTAATGAAGTTTAACCTTTCAACTGCTGTTTTGTTACAATTGTTTACAAATGGATCTTACGTCTCAGGAGTCGATCGCCCATGCAGTCTCAAGCACTTGTAGGACAAAAGCACACATTAAGTACATTTGTCAATAGCACCAGCCAAACAGCCGCCTACCTCGACATCGGGTGCGGCCGACCCTTATTGATGCTGCACGGTTTCTTCGGAGAAAAAACTTGCTGGCTGCCATTAATAGAGTTATTGCAATCTCAGTTTCGGTGCATCAGTTTAGATATGTTGGGTTTTGGAGAATCCAGCAAACCAGAAATCCGCTACGATGTAGCTGTAGAAGTTGCTTTTGTGCGACAAGTTGTAGAACAACTAAATATCGAACCGTGCTGCATCATCGGACATTCTTTTGGCGGTTGGGTGGCATCTGCATATTCCCTAAAATATCCTAATGCTGTCAGCAGTTTAGTATTAGCAGCACCAGCGGGAATTCGGGACGACAGTTTTTGCGGTCAATACGATGCTTTGCGGCCGCTGCTGTGGGAAACCCCAGCCGTCGATTGGGCCTTGCAGTTAGCCAAACCTTTTGCTAGTTTAGCGGGAAAAAGTGAGAAATTGCAGGAAATTTCCGGGTGGCGCAGGGAGTTAATGTCTCAACCAGTAGCAAGGTCATTTTTAATGAGCCGGATGCGGCCGGAAGACGCAATTGATACAGTAGAAAAAGAAATTCACCAATTGCAAATTCCTACCTTAGTCATTGCAGCAGATAGCGACGAAACAATTCCTCTATGGCACTGTGAAACCTACAGCAACGAGATACCGGGGGCCGAGTTAGTAATTATTCCCAATTCCACTCACGGGTTACCCCAAACTCAAGCTCAAATCATGGCCAAGTTGATTAGCAAATTTTTGGATAATTAAGAAAAACTGTGCAAAAAGCAGAATCCTGGAAATTGTGATAAGCTTCAGATTGAAAATAATTGTGTTTTACTATACTGCTTTAATATGAAAAATAGAATATATTGCTTAGTGTATTGTACAAAAAATTTTTATGGCTCTCAAATCTTGTGTCAGCAAAAGCTACAGACATTTAGTTGAGTCGGGGGTATTACCAATGGCGAGACTGAACAACTACTTTAATCTGGAAGAAATTACGACAGCCAGAAAAGTTAGTGCTGCGGTAATTAATATCAGCGGTCGCCAGCGAATGCTTTCCCAACGAACGGCTTTTTTTTGCATGAGGTTAGTTTGCTCTGAGAATGCGGCAGAAAGAGCAAAACTGCGCGGGAATTTGTTAGAGGCGATCGAGCTTATGGAAAAATCGCATCGCGACTTAATTAATACTGGCAGCAGCATCAGCTTAGTGAGTCGCCCTTCATTAACCATCGAGGCAATGTATTTTGAGGCGCCACTGTATCTAGACAAACAAGTCCGCGGATATATCGATCGAATTAAAGCATTCGTGCAAGTTCCCGATGCCGAACTCAGGCTGGGAAATCCCCATCTGCAGTACATTGTCGAAGCTGCGGGCGGCGAATTGCTAGAAGCTTTCGATGCGGTGGTGAGTCAATACCAGCAAGAAAGCGAAATCGAACAATTTGAAATCGACCTCAAACAGGTTGAACTTTATCAAGAAAGTTGTGCTGCTACCGCCAAAGCGGAAGCTCAAGCGGCCGAGCTCGATCGCGCAGTTTGCGAACTCAAACAAACTCAAGCTCAACTCCTCCACAGAGAAAAAATGTCTTCGCTGGGAGCGCTAATGGCTAGTATCGTCCATGAAATTAATAACCCAGTTAGTTTTATTTACGGCAACTTGAGCCATGCGGAAATTTATATTCAAGATTTGCTACACCTGCTGCGTCTCTATCAAGAATACTGTCCCAATCCCTGCCCCGAAATCCAAGCTCAAATCGACGAGATGGATCTTGATTTTCTAGTTGAAGACTTGCCTAAAGTTATGTCTTCCATGCAAATGGGTTCCAATCGCATTCGCGAAATTGTCAAATCTATGGGCAGCTTTTCGCGAACAGATAACAGTAACATGACCCGGTGCGATTTGCACGAGAGCATTGACAGCACCGTGTTAATTTTGCGAAACCGTCTCACTTCTCAAATAGACCGTCGCGACATTCAAGTAGTTAGAAAATATGGAAAATTGCCGGCTGTAGAGTGTTATGCCGGACAGATCAATCAAGTATTTATGAATCTACTTACCAACGCGATCGATGCTTTGGACGAGGCAGCACAAAATCAGCCCGATGCTGTGCTAAAAATTTCTATCAGCACAGAATTAGCTGGGCCCGATCGCGTGAGAGTGCGGATTGCTGACACGGGAGCGGGAATGACAGCACAGATAAAAGAACAAATGTTCGAGCAGTTTTTCACCACTAAAGAAATCGGTAAAGGTACCGGTTTAGGATTGTCTATTGTCTACAAAATCTTAGTAGAAAATCACCGAGGAACGCTCAGGTGCGAGTCTGAACCCTCCAAGGGGACCGAGTTTATCATTGAACTGCCGGTACAGCAAACTTAAGCATAAAAACATCCAAATTTATGTATGTTAATTTTGCCACGGGCGTCCCGCCTGTGTTAATTGTGCGACGGCCGTCCCGCCTGTGTTAACTGTAGTTAAAATTTACACATATTCTACGCTAATTCTAGCTTTAAAGTTGGCAACAGCTTTTCTAAATTTTTGAGAGATTTCTGTTGCCAAAGAACATCATTTGAACCCAATACCAAAAGTTGAATCGTTTTCTTTTTCCGGACGCTAATGACAAACTTAGAGAGCATACTGATACCAGAACTGTTAACAAATTTCAAGTTTTTTAGGTTCAAGGTAATAGTAGGCGGTTCGGAATTTGCGACCTCATCTAACAATTCGGCTATTGCTGCATACTCTGCTGGCCCGCCCAGGCTGAGTTCGCCTTGGAAACAGACTGTAACTGATTCTAGATCGTACTGAATGCTGTAATCTTTACCTTTAATTTCTTGAATACCCATTATTCTTTAGTTTCCTGACTAAAATACTGCGATCGCACAAGAGAGTAAATATTGAAATAGTTGAAACTAGACCCTAATTTGAACCACAGTCGTAACAGAGATCGTATCACTTTCTGCCCTTGGCTCGAATTTGCAACCTATCTTAGCTGAATAGTCATTAATCATAGTCAGCAATCCCAATCCCGAGGTGTCGCTTTCAGATTCAGCATTCTTTTCAAGCTGCTGCAAATAAAGTTCATTGGGATCGGAAGCCAGGATTTCTTTAATAAACTCCTTAAACTTATTCGCCCCTTCTGAATTGACAGTATTACTGGCAAAAATTACCGCCGTCACCTCTGTTCCACAAATAAAGTGTATACCAAATTTGACTTTGTAATTCGTATCATCCTTATTAAATTTTATCGCGTTTTCTAACAGTTCGTTGGCGACATAGCTCACAACTCCCTTACTTTGTTTAATCCGTTTCTTGCTGCTAGCATCCTCTGCGTCCATCGGTAGAAAGCTGGACAAATAATCTGCTACAAAATGAGCCGAAAGCCTGTTGTTGCGCCAGCGTTGCTTGATGGGACGAGAACTCGGCGTAAAAGTAAGTTCTAGGGAGTCGTGTTCAGGAGGAAATTGGTCAATGAATTCTCCACAGATTTCTGTCACAGTTTGTAAGCTTCCAGATGTCATTATTTTTCTGCCTTCAGTTAATTTTTATGTCACTTCTGGGTGAATTTCCACACGCCATTCCAGTTAGCGGGAATACTATTTTCTAACAGCGCTTGGATGCGTTCTAGGTAAAGTTGGCTGGGTTTATCAGCGGGATTTATCGCCACTATTTGTTCAAAACAAACTTTGGCATTAGCAAAATTTCCCTGAGAATATTGTTCGAGTCCTTCCTCAAAAATAGGCAGAGTTTGAATTTTGAGCGATCGCACTGGTTCTAGTTCAACATCTAACACCTCACAAACAGTAATAGCTTCTTGTCTACCTTTGACAATAGCCCGATCCAAAAATCGAATATGATACTTTTCTGGTTGACTCAAACGTTGTACCACATCTCCTGAAATTAATAAAGATACGCCATAATACTTAGTTAAACTTTCCAGACGCGCCGTGAGATTAACATGATCTGATAGCGCATCGGCTTGCATCCGGTTCGCGTCTCCAATAATCCCCACCATTGTATCACCGACATGGATACCAATACCAATATTCAACGGTATGTACCCATTTATTTGACGGCTTTGATTGTATTTTTGCAACTGTTCCAGCATCACAATTCCTGCCTGAATAGCATCATCAACGCCCTCAGGAAAAACTGCCATCACTCCATCTCCTATATACTTGACAATAAAACCGTTGTGATTGCGAATTTCGGGACTAATTCGCTGTAAATAGGTATTGATGAAGTCAAAGTTTTCTTGAGGAGTCATTTGCTCCGCCATCGTGGTGAACGAACGGATATCGGAAAACATGATTGCCATCTCTTTGCTCACGTGATCTCCAAGCTGGAAATCAACAATGCTCTGCTTGCCGAGAAATTGGAGATATTCATCGGGAATAAAACGCCCATAGCCCTGCAAAAGTTTCTCTAATTCCTGTTCCCGCGCTTTCACGGTTTCCACCATATGCGAGAATACCTGTGCCAGTTCTCCCAGTGCATCACTACGCGCTGCCACATCTGACAATATCTGGGGTTCAAAGCTGTTGTTTTTCACAGCAATAGCTGCATCTATCACCTTTTTGACCTGCTGGATGTAAGTCTGCATCTCTCGATTTTTATCACGCATCTGGTTTTCAAGATTTGTGGAGTGTTCCGTGATAATTTCTACTAAAGTTTCATAGCTATTTTTTTCCTCCTCTACTTCCTCAAGTTTTTGTATCAAATCCTGTAGCTGGAGATTGAGTTTTTCTGGAGATGTATATTCTGCTACATTTATTTGGGGTTTCATAATTTCTCCTCCCGAATCCAGGAGCGCAAAATTGTTTGACTCGCTCGCTGTAAATTACTACAGCTTACACGGGCGGATCGAGAAATCCGCTTTGTACTTCGATGCTTCCCCACTAAATCCAAGAGTGATGTGAGACACCGGGTTGATGACAGTCAATCACAAATTATACACAATATTTCCCTGTTGCTTCAAAACTAACAAAGTAATGTCATCAAATACCTTTTCTTCTCCAATAAATTCTCGCAAATCCTCGATGGTGGCTTGCTTGATTTGTTCGGCGCTCAAATGCCAGTTTTGAGAAACCACTTCACAGAGTCTGTCGAGTCCGTAGAATTGTTTGCTGGTGTTTCTGGCTTCCGTGATGCCGTCGGTGTACAGCACCACCCCGTCCCCCGGCTCTAAGTCTACTAAAACATGGCCGATCAACTCGGAAATATCCTCATCTAAGCCGAGTGGAAATCCTAAATCCATTGTGTCTATCCGCTCGATTTCACCGCCTTTCCTGACCACAATAATTTCCTCATGTTGACCGCTGATACTAATTGTGCGATCGGCGTAGTTGAGCAGAGCTAGCGTCAGATTTTTGTCCGAGTTCATGCGCTGGACATTTTTATAAGTAGTGCGGTTGAGGGTATCTAAAAAGCGCACCGGGTCGGATTCTGGCATTTCCTGAAGAGTGCGGACAGCAGCTTGAGTCATCACCATTAAAATACCGCTTTCTAAGCCATGTCCGGTGACATCGCCGATGCAAATCGTGACCACCCCATTAGTACAAAGTACGTCGTAATAATCACCACCTACTTCCGAGGCTGGCTCCATAAATCCGGCAATATCTAAATCTTCAATTGCTGCTAATTCCGCAGGTTTGGGAAGAATTAACTGCTGCATTTGTTTGAGGAGATCGAGTTCGGCACTCATGCGGAGGTTTTCCGCTTTCAGGCGCTGGTTGAGAGCGGCAATTTGTTGAGTGGCTGTGGCGAGTTCAGAGGTGCGTTCTTTGACTTTATCTTCTAGAGTTTCAAAGGATTCTTGCAGTTGTATCGCCATGCAGTTAAAGGAATTTGTTAAAGTTTTAATTTCAAAAATCCGACTGGAATCAACGTTCTGGTTGAGAGTACCACCTGCTAGATATTCTGAAGCTTGAGCAATTTGGTTCAGGGGGCGAGTAATCCAGCTAGCGGTGAGAATACCCACTCCAACAGAGACAATTAGAGCCACAATACACAGCCAAAGGGTCTGGCGAGTGTTAGCATAAATTTGCGCCATAAAGTCGGCTTCAGGAACTACTACTACTATCAGCCAATTGAGACCGTACTTGTCAGTTAGCGGAGAAACTTGGATAAATTGGCGCTCACCGTTCAGCTTAAAGTCAAGTTGAACAGTTTGATCGATGTCTTCCAAACGCTTGAAGCTATCGAGCAGATAAACCACACTTTGACGCATCAGCGGGTTGCTGCTTTCCTGTGCTTTGAGCCGCTTTGTATCTTTGCCTGTTCCCACCGAAAGAGGCTGTTTTTTAACCGAGGTGGCTATTAATTCACCCTGGGGTTCAATGATAAATACTTGACCGGAATTACCCACCCTTAAGGTTTGCAGGAACTGGCGAATTTGATCTAGTCCCATCTGGCAAGTCAGGACGCCAATTAGTTTGCCTTTGGCATCGTAATAGGGTAGACTCGCATTAATTTGCAGCGTACCGTAGCCAAAATTAATATAAACTTCACTCCAAGCTGCCTGTTTCTTCTCAACAACAACGCTGTAAAAAGGGCGCGTGCGAACGTTATAATTGGGCGTGGTTTTGTCAATCTTTGTGGGGTTTCCATCAGCGTCAAGGTTGTAATATATCAAGTCGCCACCCCCAGGAATCAGTTGCTGGGCAAGCTGAGGTTGTTCAAGTCCAACCAGCCGATTTACCCAACCCACACGCAGGTACTGACCTTTTTCGTTGGCAATTCCCGCGTGACCGATCGATTTAAATTGCAGAACTTGTTTCCAAAAATAGGGTCGAGCTTGCTCCAAATCGTCAAAGTTCAACACCCCCAAAGGTAAAGCATCCTGATTGATTTGATTCACCAGTGGCGGAGCTTCCAGATAGGTTTGGACACGTTCGTAAACTCTCGCACTCACTTCGTGCCGCAACTGACTAACAATATCATTGACTATCTGCTCTCCGTTTCTGTAAGACAGATAGCCAACGCAGCCAACAGCAGCCAAAATTTGGAGTACAAAGGGAACCACCAAGACATTGCGGAGACGGAATTTGCCCGAGCTGGAGGCGATCGCACGTTTTTGAGAAACCATTGTTAAAGACACTCCCAGCGGGCAGTTTACAGTAGATTGATTAACTTTTCAAATGCTGCCGTAAACCGCCATAGCGGCGCCGCGAACATCTTTGGCAGCTTCCGAACCAAGAAAGCAAATTACTTGAGCTAGAGATTGAGATTTCACCCATTGGTGAGCATTTTCTGAACCCATTGCCGAGGGATTTGTCCGAGGATCGATCGCACTGGGGAGGGCAGTATTAGCAGTGATATTAGTACCTTTTGTTTCATCGGCGATCGCCTTTGTGACCGCCACCACTCCAGCTTTCGCAGCACAGTAAGCCGCCAATTGTCCAACCTGCTGTTCGTCCCCACGCGAACCGACAGTCAAAATCCCCCCCGGATGCCAGTCCACAATACTTGTTAGCCTTTCATGATTTATAAGTAACTGGGTACAAATAAATATAACATAGGGAGAGGGTTGGTTTGGCAGTAGTAAACTCGCTGCTACCATAGACTCTAACTAAACGCGCCCCTACAATTACAGATTTTATATTATGGTTTTTTCCCATAACCTATTTACATTTTTGGATAGGTTAAGAGCAACTGACAATGTTATCATATCCAAAACTGAACAAACATCAACCAATCTGCGTTCATCAGCGCTCATCAGCCTGCATCAGCGGTGAAAAACAAAAAAAATACCCAACAAAAATGCAAATTACTCAATCCCTCCACAGCGCCATTCTCATCTCCAACCTGGAACAATCCCAACACTTTTACAGCACCGTACTAAAACTGCCAAAAATAGATAGAAAATTAAAATTTCCCGGTATCTGGTATCAAATAGGCAACTTCCAGATACACCTAATTTTAGCTGCAACAATTATACCAGATGCCGTAGACAATGAAAAATTAGGACGCAACCGACATCTAGCATTTTCGGTTGCCAACTTAGAGGCAGCAAAACAACAATTAATTGCTCACAATTGCCCGTTCCAAATGAGCGCGTCAGGCCGAGCGGCATTATTTACCCAAGATCCCGACGGCAACATCATCGAACTCAGCGAGTAACAGATGAAAATCATCGCCTATTCTTACACCGAACCGCTACTAGAAGCAGCACCAGCACCGGAAATTTGGGGTCAAGAGGTCGATCGAATATATCAAGACTTAGGAGGGCGGCAACAACTGCAACAACTCCTCAAAGACTGCCAAACAGAACCAGCCAAATACCTGTTAATTCAGCGCTTTGAAGATCTCGGCGACACATTACAGCAAGTGTGCTCGCACCTGGCCCAACTCGAAAACCTCGGCGTCGAAATCATCGTACAAGCAGAAACAGAGCCGCGAAACCGCAAAAACTTGCTGCAAATCCTGGCAGAACTTCAGCGCAGCCAACACAGCCGGAGGATTCGCAAAGGACACGCCCGCAACCGCATCAAATCCCGGATTCCACCGGGTAAGCCTCCCTACGGCTACCGGCGCGGCAAAGAACGCTACACGATCGATCGATCGGCCGCCGTCGCCGTCAAAGACTTTTTTGAGCACTTTTTAATCTACGGTTCCTTGCGAGGTTCCGTGCGGTATTTAGCCAAGAAATACAGCAAAAAAATCTCCGTCAGCACAGGCCGCCGCTGGCTGACAAATCCCGCCTACCGAGGCGATTTGGAATATCAAAACGGCCAAGTAATTTCTAATACCCACGTCCCGATTATTTCCAGAGAAGAAGCCGCCCAAATAGACAGATTGCTGCGCCGCAACCGCCGCCTTTCTCCCCGCAGCGCCAGCGCCCCGCGTTCCCTCGCAGGTTTAGCCATTTGTGCGAAATGCAAATCGCCCATGACAGTTGCCAAAGTCACCTCCTACCGCAAAGATAGAGAATACCTTTATTTGCGGCCGATTAACTGTCTGTCCCAGCCTAAATGTAGCGGCTTTTCCTACGATGAAGTATTGCAATTAACCATCACCGGAATTTGTCGGGATTTACCCGCTGCTGTCGCCGCGCTGCAAATGCCGGAACTCAACGGAATTAAAGCAGGAATTGAACGGGCGATCGCATCGAAACAAGAAATCCTAGAGCAACTTCCCGCCCTGATTGAAAGCGGCATTTTAGACACAGAAACGGCAGAGTTGAGAGCCTACAAAATCCGCACGGAAATTGCCCAACTGCAAAGCAAATTAGCGCAACTGCCGCCAGTGAATTTGCGAGAAACAGCTCAAACTGTTTCTCTTCCCCAATTTTGGCTGGACTTGTCGGAATCGGAACGCCGATTCTATTTTCGAGAGTTTATCGATCGCATTGAGATCGTCGGGGAAAATACCAATTGGAAACTGCAAATTATTTTTATTTTTTAATGATTAGTGCGACGTTGAGCAGTAGCTGCTGCCTTAGATGCCCGACTTCTTAAAAAAGTCGGGCCTCTGGGTACTCTCTTACTTCGCTAGGAGTGGACTTTGTGGGACAAGAATAGGTTGCAACCGCCGAATCATCTTTTTTAGCCTTTAGCCAATAGGCGCTCATATCTCCTTTACCTTTAACCGAGATCGCGCCTCTTTCCTCAAATATATACCGATCTTTTAACAGCTCGTAAATAGCAGAAGTAACTTGAATATACCCCGGTAATCCTTGAGATTCCATCCGAGAAGCAACATTAACAGTATCTCCCCACAAGTCATAGATGAATTTTTTAGTGCCAATGACGCCAGCAACTACTGGGCCTGTATTAATGCCAATCCGTATTTGAAAAGATTCGCCTGTGTCAGTTTTAAAATCAGCGATTACTTCCTGCATATCCAAGGCCATATTCGCGATCGCTTCTGCATGATCTGCCCTCGGCACCGGCACCCCCCCGGCTACAATATAAGCATCCCCACTCGTTTTAATTTTCTCCAAACCGTGTTTTTCAGTTAGTTCGTCAAACTTTGAAAAAATCTGGTTTAGGAACTTTACCACTTCTAGAGCTGAAATTCTGGCAGCAAGAGACGTAAAACCAACAATATCGGCAAATAGGACTGTTGTTGACTCAAATCTCTCGGCAGTAGCAGCGTCGCCTTTTTTCAATTTTTCAACAATCGCTGCTGGTAAAATATTTCGCAATAAATGATCGGATTTTTGTTGAGAAAGCCGTAAAGCTAGTTCCACCCCCTGCCGCTCTTTAATTTCGTTTTGCAAACGTTCGACAAGTTTTTCTAATTGCTGCGTTTGCTCTTGAAGTAACTTTTGCTGACTTTGAATTGTTAACTGATTTGCCACTCGTGCCAATACTTCTTTATTTTGAAAAGGTTTCGTAATATAATCAACTGCTCCCACATCAAAGGCTTTCACCTTATCTAAAACGTCATCTAAGGCGCTTAAAAAAATGATGGGAATAGAACTGGTTTTTGGTGAAGCTTTCAACTGTTCACAAACCTCATATCCATTCATCTCAGGCATCATCACGTCCAGCAGAATTAGATTCGGCGGAAACTCCTGCACTGTAGCGATCGCCCTTTGCCCATTCAGCGCTTTACGAACCTGATACCCTTCTGTGGTCAAAATTGTAGATAAAAGTCGCACGTTATCTGGGGTATCATCAACTATTAGAATGCTGGCGGGAATTGTAGCAGATTGATTGCTGTTCATGTGAGCACGGTATTTTTAGTTGATTCAAGATATTAACACTGACGTGCCGTAACTGCCGATTTTGCTAGCTCTATAATATCGTCAAATAAGAAATTATGCGCTAAAGTAGTTAATTTTTGTGAAGCAGGAGCCAATTCTCTAGGTATTTCCTCAATCAACTGAATAATTTTATCGTCGCAACATTCCTGAGCAGCATTATATATCTTCTCCACCCACTCCAGAGGCATTTGACCGAGTTGTGATTCTACAGATTGATTGCTGGAAACTCCGCTAATTCCGCTTTCCTTTTCTAGTTTTGTATCATTTGTATCAACTGGTTCCTCGTAAACGTAGCGGATTCCTAAAACGTCTTCCATTTTAGCAAATAATATATTTGCCTGGAAGGGTTTAGCCATAAAATCATCACAGCCTGCTGCTAAAATACTTTTTCGTTCCTCTTCAAAAGCGCTAGCAGTCAGAGCAATAATCACGGTTGTTTTGCCGAGAGGATGAGCTTTAATTTGTTTTGTGGCTTCGTA
Source organism: Microcoleus vaginatus BM001213989 (assembly GCA_036700245.1). Taxonomy (GTDB): domain Bacteria; phylum Cyanobacteriota; class Cyanobacteriia; order Cyanobacteriales; family Microcoleaceae; genus Microcoleus. Next base: position 20,618 of record JAUBOM010000036.1, on the reverse strand, counting down.
GCCATTCATCACCGGCATCTGCATATCCATCCAGATCAGTTGCGGCTGCCAATTCTCCCATACAGCAATAGCTTCTTGACCATTTTCAGCTTCTCGGACAAGTAAGCCTAGGGACGACAATAATCTTACTAAGACTAGGCGGTTATCTGCGCGATCGTCAACCACCAAAATCCGGTATTCTGGTTGATCCGGTGCTAAACCAATTACTTTTTTCTGCGGTTTAAGCATTTTAACCTCGGTAGGATCCGCCAACCTGATTTGAATATCAAATCCAAACTTACTTCCCAAATCAGGCGTACTGCTGACAGTAATATCTCCTCCCATCATTTGTACAAATTTGCGGCTAATTGGTAGACCTAATCCAGTCCCATGTTGAGATTTACGACCTGTTTGTGTTTGCTCGAAGGGTTGGAATAACTTATTCATTTCTTCTGCGGCAATGCCAGGGCCAGTATCTTCAATTTCAAACTGAAGGCGTAAAAATTCCGAGTTTTGTAAAAATACCGGGTGAATTGAATTCGCATCTACCCAATCAAAATCCCCATGCGCGGACTGTTCAGAACCCGCGTCGGCGGGTTTTGTTTGTAGGCGCGTAAACTCTGCGGTTTCCACCGCCAAGCTTTCGGAATGATTAGAACCCGCGTCGGCGGGTTTTGTTTGTATGTCGGTAAACTCTGCGGTTTCAACCTCCAAGCTTTCTTCTACCTTCATTTTTACTTGCAAGGTAACGCTACCCGTATCTGTAAATTTGATAGCATTTCCTAATATATTAATCAAAATTTGGCGCAATTTACCTTCATCTCCCTTAACAAAGTGCGGTACGCCATCAGCCACTTCAAAATTTAGCTGCAATTTCTTAGATACAGCTTTCAATTGGAACATTTTTTCTAAGGTTTCTAGCAGTTTGATTAAATTAAAACTGCTTTCATTAAGCTGACTTCTGCCAGCTTCAATTTTGGACATTTCCAAAATGTCATTAATTAGAGAAAGCAAGTGTTCGCTGGCGCGATTAATAATTTCTAGGTGCTGCTGGTGTTCATTGTTTAGAGAGGAATCGCGCACCATCACCTGACTAAATCCCAGAATAGCATTCAGGGGAGTCCGCAATTCGTGGCTCATAGAAGAAAGGAATTCGCTCTTGGCGCGGTTAGCTGTATCAGCAGCTACGACAGCTTTTTGTAATGCTGTTTCTGCCCATTTGCGTTCGATAATTTCTGTTTTGGCTTGTTCAAAAAGAGTGGATTGCTGGATGGCAATTGCTAGCTGCACAGAAATTTGCTTGAGAGATTCTATCTCAGAAGAGTCCCAATGCCTTGGACTGCGGCAGTGATGAGCAATGAGTAGCCCCCACAAATTTTCACCTTGCAAAAGGGGAACCACGAGGTTAGCTTTAATTTCAAACTGCCTCAGTAAATTAATGTGGCACTCTGAAATACCTGCCGTATAAATATTGTCGATCGCGCGAAGGTGTCCCTGCTCGTAAAAAGAAATGTAGCCTTCTCGAAAGCAAGAATCATTAATGTCAATTCCCAAAATCGGCATGGTATCGGCTGCTACCGACTCAACGGCGATAAATCCACTCCAATCTGGGTTAAAGCGGTAAATAACAGTCCTGTCTGTTGACAAAAACTGCCGCACTTCTTCCACAGCCATTGTCATCACTTCTTCTAGGTTAAGAGAGGAACGAATCCGCTCTTGAATGGAATTCACGAGCCGCTCCCTTTTTAGTTGTTGTTGCAAGGCTAGTTCCGCCTGTTTGCGAGCAGTAATATCTACTCCATAACCAACGCACTCTACAGGTAGGCCAGCAGCATCTTTGACCAACTTAACCTCATCGTATCTCCAGCGATAACTACCATCTTTGTGCCGTTCGCGGTATTCGTAGGAAATCGATTCTTTTTCCAATAGCTGAGCGAATGCAGTATCTACAATTTCTCGATCTTTGGGGTGAATGAGGCTATGCCAATCAAGGGAACCATTAATAAATTCTTGCGCTTCGTAACCACTCATTGAAACAATGTTTTCGCTGACAAAAGTTACCTCATGGTTTCCGCCTAATTGGCAGCTAAAAATTACGGCAGGAGTGGTCGCCAGTAAATATTGGAAGCGTTCGGTGACAGAGCGCAATTTTAACTCGGCTTGCTGGCGCTCGCGAGCTTCCATTTCTAAGCAAGTGTTGGTTTGTCGCAACTGTGCGGTACGCTCTTGCACTTTAATTTCTAAATCTTCATAAGCACAGCGTAAAGCTAATTCTGCATTTTCACGCACAGCGATTTCCCGCTGCAATTTAATATTAACTTCTTCTAATTGTTGGGGAGTTTTTAATGATAAAAACTGGGGTAATAGCGTTACCATCGATCCGGCAGTGTAACAAGAAACCAGTGCAGTAATTGCTTTTTCAATCCCCGACAGCCAATAAGCGGAATGCCACAGCGTCCAAATTTCTAACAAGTGACCCGTGCCGCAAAGAATAATAAATGCACCAAATAAAGCAAATATTCCTAAGAAAGGAACATCGCGCCGCTTAAAAACAAAATAAATCAGCATCGCCGGAATTGAAAAGTAGGCGATCGCGATTAGAAAGTCGCCGGTGATGTGCAGCCACACCAAAGGCGTTTGCCACAGATAGCAGTGACCGTGCGGCATATACTGAGTTGGAGAAAAGATATTTTTGACGAGTTCCCACATAATATTTGCTATTGGCATATAATATGGATTTGATGATGCATAAGTTAGGCAAAAAAATTAAAAAGACCGAAAATTTTCGCCTAATTCGGAATGAGTTATTACCAGCTCAACAAAACTGGTTCATAACAACTTGCTTAGGGGCAAAATAGCGATTGCACAGGGGCGCTCGCCAAGGAATTTTAATGATAAACTCAGTTCCTCTCCCCACCTCTGAAGTGCACTGCAAATAACCTTCATGGGTTTGAATAATTTGATAAGCAATCGCCAAACCCAGACCCGTACCATAACCGATAGGTTTGGTCGTATAAAAGGGATCGTAAATTTTAGCGAGTGCGTCAGAATCTATGCCATTGCCATTATCAGCAATGCGAATCTCCACCCACTCGCCATCAACTAAAAGCGTGCTGATGCGAATTGTTAGCAGTTGGCACTGGGTATATAGTAAGTGGTCAGGGAATTTTTTTTGCCAATAGCCTTTGGTCGCATCTGCCTGCTGCGCCATCTGTTCTAAAGCATCAATAGCATTAGAAAAAATATTCATAAATACTTGGTTAAGCTGTCCAGCGTAGCAGTCCAACTCGGGCAAATCTCCATACTCTTTAATAACTTGGATAGGCGCACGTTTTGATTGTTCTTTCAAGCGGTGGTGCAAAATCATTAAAGTGCTGTCGATACCTTCATGGATATTTACCTTTTTCATATCGGCTTCGTCTAATCGGGAGAAGGTGCGTAAAGATTTAACAATATCGCTAATCCGCTCTGCTCCAAACTTGATCGAACCAAAAAGTTTTTGCAGGTCTTCTAAAATAAAATCGAGATCGATGCTGCGAATCTTGTCTGCAATTTCCGGCGCAGGAGTGGGGTAATAAACTTGATAAACCTTAATCAATCCCAAAAGGTCTTTAATGTATTCCTCAGCCGGAATCAGATTGCCATAAATGAAGTTAACAGGGTTATTGATTTCGTGAGCAACGCCAGCTACCATTTGCCCCAAAGACGACATTTTTTCCTTTTGTACGAGTTGAGCTTGGGCGCCTTTAAGTTGTTGCAGAGTGCTCTCTAGCTGCTGTGTTTGTTCTAGCAGTTTAGCTTCCGATCGCCGCAATGAATTTTCAGCCAAGGATCGATCGCCATTTTCCTGTTGCAAAAGTTCATTAGCAATTTTTAAAGCGAGCGTCCTCTCCATAACCCGTTTTTCCAAATCCAGCATTAATTGGGAGAGTGCTTCCTGAGCTTGTTTGCGATCGCCAATCTCATTTTGTAAAGCCAAATTTGCTGCCGCCAATTGATCCGGACTGGGGATAGCCAAGATTTTTGGGATTAGTTCCACCAGCACTGCTGCTGTACATAGCGAAATCAGCGCCGTAATCCCTTTCAGAAAACCTGAGAACCAATAATTAGGATGCCACAGGGTCCATATTTCCATAATATGGGTAATGCCGCAGCAGATAATAAAAGAGCCAAACAGCATGAAAACCCAGTCAAAAGGTACGTCTTTCCGCTTTTTGACAATATAAATCAGCGTGAGCGGTATCAAAAAATAAGCGACGGCAATCAAAGCATCGGACAAAATGTGCAGCCCCACTAATCCAGGCTTCCACAAGTAGCAATGACCGTGAGGAATAAAATAATTAGGAAACATTTTATGTACCATTTGCATCACATCTACTCAGTTATTTGCTACTATTATTAACATAGCTTTCCGGACAATTTAAAAACCTGTTGGCACAAAAAAAATAATTAGGTTTTTAAGTTAACACTTGTGAGGAGTAGATGCAGCAATATTAAACTATATTTAATTAAATTAACATCAATCTACTAAGCTTTAGCCATGTCAACTGTCACATCTTTAATTGTGGGTTCACGACCAACTGTGACACCTGCATGACATTTTGGTTAACGATCGACAAAAACTGACACTGCTACCTGAAAGGGAACCCCGCCAGCACTTATTGAAACTGGGTTATGGCGCTCAGTTACCACTGAATCCTTTATGGATCTTGGTGCGCTGCGGTGAGATTTAACGGATTTTACCTGTGATCTTCTGAGAAATGTCGCTAGAGGCTGGCGTCGCAATCAAAGAGGCGATCGGCTTTAGAGTCACTCATCAGTGATAATATCAAGGATACATTTACGGGATAATTGCAACTTATGACGATAGATGAGGTAGTACAGCTAACTCGTGCTCGATTGCAAAAAGATTTACATCCAGTACAAGAAATCATACTCCGCCAAGTTTGGGAAGGAAAGACTTATACAAGCATCGCCTCTACCTCTCATTACGGAGAGCATTACCTGAGAAACATCGCCTCCGGCTTGTGGCAAACTCTTTCTCAAATCTTGGAGAAACCTATGAGCAAATCAAATTTTCGTTCCTCTCTCGAATCGCGTTCCCTAACAGCAGAGGAACGAGAATTAATTGAAGAATCCATCAGCAGCCAATGCCTAGCAACACTTTTAGAATATCCCGGCTCTCCCGTACCGCTCGGTTCGCCATTTTATATCCATCACCCGCTAATTGAAGAACTCGCCTATCAAGAAATTGTCAAACCTGGAAGTGTTCTGCGGATTAAAGCTCCGAGGAAGATGGGTAAAAGTTCCCTCCTGCTACGGATTTTAGATCGTGCTAATTCTCTTGGCTGCCGAACTGTAAGTTTGGATTTTCAGCAAGCCGAGGACTCTGTTTTAGGCAACCTAGATAAATTCTTGCGCTGGTTTTGTGCCAACATCAGCCGTTACCTAGAATTGCCACCTCTATTAGATGATTATTGGGATGAAGATATGGGTAGCAAAGTAAGCTGTACTATCTATTTGCAACAATATGTATTAGCAGAAATAGATCGACCTCTTGTCTTAGCTTTAAATGAAGTAAATAGAATTTTCGAGTACCCAAAAGTTGCCCGAGAAGTTTTGCCACTGCTGCGAAGCTGGCATGAAGAAGCAAAGCGGATTAAAACTTTGGGAAAACTGCGGTTAATAGTTCTTCACTCCACAGAAATTTATATTCCTTTAAAGCTCTCTGAATCGCCTTTTAATGTCGGTTTGCCGCTGCAATTGCCCTATTTTACAGAAGAGCAGATACTTGCTTTAGCCCAGCGTCACGGACTGGATTGGACAGATAGCCTCGATGCCGAGCGACTGATGGCAATGGTGGGGGGACATCCTTATCTGGTGCGGCTCGCTTTTTACCACCTCTGTCAAAACGCTCTCACCCTAGATCGGCTACTACAAGAAGCTCCCACAATAGCAGGAATTTATAAAGATTACTTGCGGGGTTTTTGGGTGACATTGCAAGAGTATCCCGAACTTGGGGTTGCACTTAAACAAGTGGTAAAATCTGAGCAAGGCGTGGAATTAGATCCGGTAGTAGCTTGTAAATTACTTAGTATGGGGCTAATTCATATTGATAACAACCGCTGTACGCTAAGCTGCGAGTTGTACCGCCTGTATTTTGGTTCGCACAACTTTATTTAGTTATTGCCCCACTTGGAAAATCTGTTCTGCCGTTAAGTTTAAATCCGGGAAGGCAAGCGATTGCACCACATCATCACCTCTAAGCTGATTAACTGCATACTCACCGTCAACCAATTGGTTGACGGAAATAGTTGGTTGCTTGGGGTTGCCAATATATCTTCTGCCGCCTAACCCTAAATAATCGACAATTTTTTACCCCACCCCAACCCTCCCCGATGCCTTGGGGAGGGAGTAAGAAATTCACAAATGATGCGAGGATTGCTATAGAAGGCTAAATTTTATAATAACTTCCACTTGTTAGTGTGTCAATATTATCATCACAAAAACTACTTGAAAAAAAAATTAAGTATGGATTATAATCAAGTAGGGATGGTGATAGAAATAACCCTCAGACGGCCTCTTATTTTACTAAACTTTCAATTTTCAATCAACCCATAAACGGCATGACCAAGGTTACATACCAAATTGGCGGCAGTCTCGCCAGTGATGCGCCTACATACGTAGTGCGGCAAGCAGATTCCGAACTTTATGAAGGTTTAAAAGCTGGCGAATTTTGTTACATCCTCAACTCGCGGCAAATGGGCAAATCTTCCCTGTTAGTCCGCACCCTGCACCGACTGCAAGCAGAAGGTTTTCAATGCAGCACGATCGACATGACCCGTATTGGCAGTGAAAATATCACTCCTTTACAGTGGTATAAAGGCATGATTGGGGAACTGTGGCGGGGCTTCAATCTTTTAGGGCAAGTTAACTTAAAAACCTGGTGGCGTGATGAAGAAGATGTATCATTTCTGCAAAGATTGAGTCATTTTATTGAAGATATTTTGTTAGTCAATTTTTTCGACCAACAAATCATTATATTTATTGATGAAATTGACAGTGTTCTCAGTCTAGATTTTTCTGTCGATGATTTTTTTGCCCTAATTCGCTTTTGCTATAATCAACGCTCAATTAATCCAGAATATAATCGCATTACTTTTGCCATATTTGGAGTAGCAACACCTAGCGATTTAATTGTAGATAAAAAACGAACTCCTTTTAATATTGGGCGAGCCATAAATTTACGAGGTTTTGAACTAGAAGAAGCCCAGCCATTAGCGGCGGGATTGGCAAGTGTAGTCAATAATTCTCAAGCTCTTCTCAAACAGATATTGGCTTGGACTTCTGGGCAGCCATTTTTGACGCAAAAACTGTGCTATTTAGCCTACAGGGCAACTCAAACTACACCGCAAAAAGTAGTAACAATCCCAGCAGGAACAGAAGAGGTTTGGGTAGATCGTTTAGTGCGAGAAAATATCATTAATAACTGGGAATCTCAGGATGAGCCGGAACATTTAAAAACCATAAAGGAGCGGATTATTCGCAACGAACAACGCGCGGGCAGATTACTCGGCATCTACCAGCAAATTTTACAATCTAACCCCCCTTTAGCCAGCGGATCTGTTTCATTGTCGGGCTTTGAAGAGGACTATAGGGGCAGCACTCCCGTGCCTGACCTAAATCTTTATAGGGCAACTACAGGAGAATTGCCCCTACAAGTAAATGAAAGATTTCTACTTTTTAGCCAAATAGCGGGAGGGATATCAACTGATGACTCACCAGAACAAATTGAACTATTATTATCGGGATTAGTTGTTAAAAACAATGGTTATTTACAGGTGAGAAACAGGGTTTATGCTGAAGTTTTTAACCTCGAATGGGTAGAGAAGCAATTAGGGCAACTGCGCCCCTACTCCCAAACCTTCGATGCTTGGATTGCGTCACAACAAACAGATTTTTCCCGACTTTTGCGGGGACAAGCCTTAAAAGATGGTCAAATCTGGGCGCAGGAAAAAAGCTTGAGTAACCTTGACTATCAGTTCTTAGCTGCTAGTGCCGAACTAGATAGGCGAGAAGTTCAACAAGCTTTAGAAGCAGAACGCACCAAAGAAGTGGAAGCGCGGCTGGCGGAGGAACAAATGCGATTAATTCAAGAAAAAGAAGCAGCGAAACGACAGAGGCGCTTACTATTTTCTGTTAGTATTGCACTGCTACTTGCCTGTGCTTTAGGAGTAACAAGTTATTTTCAGTATCGCCGAGCCGTTATTAGTGAGCGCGAAGCTCGGATGAGTGAAATTGAAGCGCTGGTTTCTTCCTCGGAGGGACTGTTTGCCTCTAATCGCCGATTGGATGCACTAATAGAAGCAATTAAAGCTAAGCGCCGACTACAAAACTTAGGCAATAAAGATAAAAACATTGAATATCAAGTGATCGATGTATTGCGTCAAGCGGTTTATGAAGGGGTTGAATACAACCGTTTATCGGGACATAAAATGGCAGCTTTAGGAATTGACATTAGTCCAGACAGTAAGTTTATTGCCTCCACAAGTGTGGATAAAACTATTAAACTTTGGGGTCGGGACGGAACGGAAATAGCCACAATTAAAGGTCATCAGGCGATCGTTCGGTCTGTAAAATTTAGCCCGGACGGTCAGTTTTTTGCTTCTGGAAGTGATGATGGAACTGTAAAACTTTGGCAGCGAAATGGCACTTTGTTGAAAACTTTTCAGGGTCATAGTGCTGGTATCTGGACAGTGGCGTTTAGTCCCGACGGTCAAACAATTGCCTCTGCCGGCATGGACAAAACGGTGAAACTCTGGAATAAAGACGGCAAACTGTTAAGAACTCTCCAGGGTCATACTGCTGGGGTAACCTCAGCGGCTTTCAGTCCAGACGGTCAGACTATTGTTACGGCAAGTGGAGACAAAACGCTGAAACTCTGGAACAAAGACGGCAAACTGTTAAGAACTCTCCGGGGTCATACTTCTGTGGTATCTGCAGCAGCGTTTAGTCCAGACGGTCAGATTGTGGCTTCAGCAAGTGGAGACAAAACGGTGAAACTCTGGAACAAAAACGGTACTTTGCTTAGAACGCTTGAAGGTCATTCTGCTGTAGTCTCCGAAGTTGTTTTCAGTCCAGATGGTCAGACTCTTGCTTCTGCAAGTCGCGATCAAACTGTAAAACTCTGGAATCTTGACGGAACAGAATTGACGACATTGAGAGGTCACACTGCTGGGATTTGGGGGATAGCTTGGAGCCCAGACGGCAGTTTTATTGCTTCGGCGGGTGCAGAAAATACGGTGCGGCTGTGGCAGAGTCAAAACCCATTCGGGACGATGATTACTGCACATAAAGCCGGGATTTGGGCGATCGCACTGAGTTCGGATAGTTCTACAATTGCTACAGGCAGCGAGGATGGCACGACTAAGCTTTGGAGTCGGCAAGGCAAATTGCTGGCGACTTTCGATCTCGAAAAGGCTGCGGTTTATGCTGTTGCCATGAGTGGCGATGGCAAGTTAATTGCTTCTGGCAGAATTGATAATAAGGTGAATATCTGGACTCGAAACGGAAAAGCGATCGCAACTTTGGTAGGTCATAACACTACGGTTTTTGCATTGGCTTTTAGTCCTGACGGTCAAATTCTTGCTTCTGGAAGTCAAGATAATACTATCAAGCTTTGGCGGCCCGATGGTACTTTATTGCAGACTATTATGACAGAACATCATGCTCCTATTTGGCAGGTGTTATTTAGCCCTGACGGTCAGCTAATTGCCTCGGCAGGGGGGGATGGTACTGTGAAGCTGTGGAAGCTTGATGGTACTTTGGTGAGAACTTTTAAAGCTCATACTGCTGCTGTGTGGAGGGTGGCATTTAGCCCTGACGGTAAATTTCTGGCTTCTGGCAGCGGGGACAATACGATTAAGCTTTGGACTGTGGATGGTAAGTTATTGAGAACTCTGGAAGGTCATCTGGCCGCGGTATGGGGGGTGGCGTTTAGCCCGGATGGTAATATTATTGCTTCTGGTAGTGTAGACAATACGCTGAAGTTTTGGAAGCTTGACGGTACCGAATTAACGACGCTCAGCAGAGGTAACTCTGCGGCGATTCGGGGGGTAGTGTATAGTGGGGATGGGTCATTTGTGGCTTCTGTGAGTGAGGATAATACGCTGACTTTGTGGGATGTGGAGCGAGTTTTGAAAGTGGATTTGTTGGCTGATGGTTGCGATCGCGTGCGGGATTATTTGCGAACTAATGCCGATGTGAAGGAGGAGGACAGACCTTTGTGCGAGCGAGTGGGCGATCGCTAAATAATCAGAAACTCTTAGCTCAAAATCATGAACCATTATCAATACCAAATCGGCGGCAGTCTCGCCAATAATGCGCCTACTTATGTAGTAAGACAAGCCGATTCCGAACTCTACGAAGCCTTAAAAGCTGGCGAATTTTGTTACATTTTTAACTCGCGGCAAATGGGTAAATCTTCCCTCTTAGTACGCACCCTGCACCGACTGCAAGCAGAAGGTTTTCAATGCAGTACGATCGACATGACGCGCATCGGCAGTGAAAATATAACTCCTTTACAGTGGTATAAAGGTATGATTGGGGAACTGTGGCGCGGCTTCAATCTTGTAGGACAAGTTAATTTAAAAACCTGGTGGCGCGACGAAGAAGATGTCTCGTTTCTACAAAGATTGAGTCATTTTATAGAAGATATCCTACTGGTTAAGTTTCCTCAAGAGCGGATCTTTATATTCATCGATGAAATCGATAGCATTCTCAGTTTAGATTTCGCTGTGGATGATTTTTTTGCCCTGATTCGGTTTTGCTACAATCAGCGAGCGATTAATCCCGAGTATAACCGCATTAGTTTTGCAATTTTTGGAGTAGCGACGCCGAGCGATTTAATAGCAGACAAAAATCGAACTCCTTTTAATATCGGTCAGGCTATAGATTTGCAGGGTTTTGAACTCTCCGAAGCCCAACTATTAGTTAAAGGATTAGAGAGTGCCGTCAGTAATCCTGAGGCGGTTCTCAAACAAATATTAGCTTGGACTTCAGGACAGCCATTCCTCACCCAGAAAATTTGCTATTTGGCGTACAGGGCTAGCCTAGAGACGGTGAGCGGATTAATAAATATTCCTCCGGGAACAGAGGCATTTTGGGTCGATAGTTTGGTGCGATCGCGCCTCGTCAATAACTGGGAATCCCAAGACGAACCAGAGCATCTGAAAACGATACGCGATCGCATCCTCCGTGACGAACAACGCGCCGGAAGATTGCTAGGCATTTACCAGCAAATCTTGCAAAGTGTGGAAGTACCAACCGATGACACCGGAGAACAAATCGACCTATTGCTATCGGGTTTAGTGGTAAAAAAGCTAGGCTATTTGCAGGTAAAAAACAGAGTTTACCAAGAAGTATTTAATAGAAAATGGGTAGAGAAACAATTAGGGCAACTGCGTCCTTATTCCCAATCTTTCGATGCTTGGCTCGCTGCCAAACAAACAGATGATTCGCGCTGTTTGAGGGGACAAGCCTTAAAAGATGCTCAAATCTGGATGCAGGGAAAAAGTTTGAGCGATTTAGACTATCAGTTTTTAGCAGCTAGCGCCGAACTCGACAAGCAAGAAATGCAACTGACCTTAGAAGCAGAAAGGTTAAAAGAAGTCGAAAAAAATGCCAGACGGCAAAATTGGTTTATTGCTGCACTCTCTTTGGCATTAGCGATCGCTCTCGGTTTAGGAACAGCAGCTTATTGGCAATATCGTCGAGCTACATTGAGTGAGGTAGAAGCGATCGCCACCTCCTCGGAAGCCCTCTTCACCTTAGAGCAAAAATTAGACAGCCTGATTGCCGCAATCAAAGCCAAGCGCAAACTGCAACAACTCGGTGAGGCAAATCCCGAACTAGAAAATCGCGTGCAATTATTATTAGAGCAGGCAGTTTATGGAGCGTCGGAGTTCAACCGCTTGTCAGGACATCAGGCGACAGCGTATAGATTAGCAATCAGTCCCGACGCTGGGACTATTGCCTCTGCAAGTACAGATAACAAGGTCAAACTCTGGCAGCGAGATGGGACTCTGATTACGACTCTTCCCCACAACGGTATAGTGTGGAGGATGGCTTTTAGCCCCGACAGCAAACTCCTCGCTTGCGCCAGTGGAGACGGCACAGTTAAAGTTTGGCAGCAAAAGGGAACGTCTTGGGCGGGCCCCAAACTCCTACACAGCCTTGAGGGACACAGTAAGGAGTTTAACGGTGTGGCGTTCAGCCCAGATGGCGAGACTTTAGCTGCATCCGGTGAGAATAACACCGTTAAACTCTGGGACAAAAACGGCAATTTATTAACCATTCTCGATCGCACCGATGCGGTGAGGAGCCTGAGCTTTAGCCCCGACGGGGAAATGCTCGTTAGCGCAAGTGCCGAGGGTACGATCCGATTGTGGAAAAAAGACGGCCCATTCTGGGCCTCGGTAAAGTTACGGAGAACGTTTCAAGCACACAGCGCTGCCATTTGGGAGGTCGAGTTCAGTCCAGACGGCGAGATATTTGCCTCTGCGAGCATGGATAAGACCGTTAAACTTTGGCGCTCCCATACCCCGTCAGACGAAGAGTTACAGCCTATACGAACCCTTAAGGGTCACGCATCTGGGGTTGAGAGTCTAGATTTCAGTCCTGACGGTAAGATTATCGCCACAGCCAGCGGCGATCGCACAATCAAATTTTGGAGCAAAGACGGCAAAGATCTCAGAACTTTTGCAGGACATCGCGGTGCCGTATGGAATATCGATTTCAGTCCTGACGGCAAATCAATTGCTTCGCTGGCTATAGGATATGCGGTCAAACTTTGGCAGCCGAAAAACATTTTTTTCTTGCCCCTGCTAGGTCACGACGCTGCTGTTTATAGAGCTGCTTTCGCTCCTGACGGTAAAATCGTCGCCACTGCCAGTACAGACGGCACGGTGAAACTTTGGCGCGTCGATGGCACGTTGCTGAAGACGCTTAAGGAGGGTACAGGGGGGCTTTGGGATGTGGCATTCAGTCCTGACGGTAAACTCATTGCTTCAGGGGGTGAAAAAACAGTTAAACTCTGGCAAAAAGATGGCAGATTTCTGAGAGAAATCAACGCCCACAAAGGTGTAGTTTACGGAATTACTTGGAGTCCTGACGGTAAAATTATTGCCTCCGCAAGCTCAGACGGCACGGTGAAACTCTGGCAGCCAGACGGTGTGTTAGTGCGAACTCTGAAGCTAGATGGCAGCGCCTTCTGGAGTGTGGCCTTTAGCCCTGATGGAAAAGCTTTAGCCGCCGTCGGTAGCAGCGGTACTCTCGCTATCTGGAAGCCCGATGGCACTTTGTTGCAGGCGATTGATGCCCATCAGGCTATGATTATGGGGGTCAGTTTCAGTCCCGATGGCAAGACTCTAGCCTCAGCCAGTACAGATGGCACCGCCAAACTCTGGAAATTAGATGCCTTATCGACTCTTATTGACACTTCAGTTCCTCACTCTTCACAGCTACGGAGAACGCTTAAAGGTCACGCACAGTCAGTGCAGGGAGTTTCCTTTAGCCCGGATGGTGAAATCGTCGCTACGGCAAGTCTGGATAACACGGTGAAACTCTGGAATAAAAATGGCATCTTGCTGAGGACGCTCACGGGACATAGAGGTTTGGTGACAAAAGTTTCCTTTAGTCCCGACGGCACTTTCCTTGTCTCCGCCAGCCATGACCAAACGGCGATTTTGTGGGATGTGAAGCGAATTCTCAATACAGACCCCCTGGCTTTTGGTTGCGACTGGGTGCGGGATTATTTGCGAACAAATGCCGATGTGAAGGAGGAGGATAGACATTTGTGCGATCGTATTCAGTAAATTAGAAGGAAGACAACCTAAAGCAGGTAATACTAATGTTTTCAACCGATCTCAATGCGCTACTTGACCAACAAGCACTCCAAGGCCAAGATCCTGAATGCCGCTACATTACCGATCGCGTTAACTGGGAGCAATATGAAGCCTTGCTCGCCAAAAATGGCGATACTTCGGCCTATCGAGTCACCTATTTAGATGGAGCCTTAGAAATTATGTCACCTTCCCGCCGCCATGAAAGCAGAAAAACTCGCATTGGAGATCTTTTAGTCATTTACTTCTTAGAAGCAGACATCAACTATTTTCCCTTTGGCTCTACAACCCTGCGACGAGAAGAGAAAAGTGGCGGTACCGAACCCGATGAAGCTTACTGCATTGGCACAGACAAAGAATTTCCCGATTTGGCAATTGAGGTGATCGTTACCAGCGGTGGCATTAACAAGTTGGAAGTGTACAGAAGGCTGAATGTTAAAGAAGTTTGGTTTTGGCAAAATGACCGCTTCAGCCTCTACTACCTGCGAGAAGAAACCCCAGTTCAATTTGTCGCAACCTGCGGTGATGAACCAATTGCTCACAGCGCCATTCTCCCTAATCTGGATATAGAATTGCTGGCAGAATACATTCGATATCCCAATTCGCTAACAGCAGCTAAGGAATTTCGACAACGGCTGCGATCTGGTGCTTAAAAGGGTTGTTGACGATTTGAATATCCAGCCTTAGTTACTTTAGCCACGCCCTTTAGAGTGTGGACATATATTTGCAAAAGTGAGATGCACCCAATCCTATGTTTCAAATCTTACCAAAAACAACAACTTTCGCAGATTTTCTGGAAGGGAAACCAGACGGCATCCTCTATGAACTACAGGATGGAGTAATTGTTGAAATGCAGCCAATTGGAGAGCAGGAAGAGATTAATGGTTTTTTAGGTGGTGAAGTAACTGTAGAGTTGAAACGATTAAACCTCCCTTATTTCATATTGTTTTCGGTTGCATCACAATAGTAAAATCGAGTCAACAGTTAACACTCAACCATTGAGTTTTTCCACCCGTCAACAGTCAACAGTCAACAGTCAACAGTCAACAGTCAACAGTCAACAGTCAACAAGCACGGACGGTGCAACCGGAATCGATTTTATCTGTTAGTCCCCTCTGCTCGGACGAGAGGCAAGTGTATAGCGGTTGCAAGCGCCGAAGGATAAAGGAAGTAGCTTTCCCCGGATTTAGCCTGATAACTACAGACTCATGAAATCGTTAGCGTCAAGAGTACCCGCCACTACACCGTTTAAGGTTGCCAGCAATTGATTGGTGTCCGTCACGCTAATCAAAGTTTCATTGTTGCTCGAACTAATACTAAGTTGATCGAAAGTCAAATCGGAATTTAACTCAATTAAGTCCTCGCCTTTGCGGAAATCAGTAATAATGTCGCTACCCAAACTTTGATTTAGGAAAAATACATCACTTCCCGAACCGCCGCTCAAAGTATCGTCCCCAACATCGCCGCTAAGGAAATCGTCCCCAGCGCCCCCGCTGAGAATATCATTGCCTTTGCCCCCGTACATGGTATCGTTACCGATGTCGCCACAGATCGCATCGTTTTCATTGTCGCCGAACAGCAAGTCGTTGCCCTCACCGCCATCGAGACTGTCGTTTTCTTTGCCACCGTAAAGCGTGTCATTTCCTCCTAAGCCAAAAATCAGGTCTGCACCTTCATTGCCCAAGGCAATATCGTTGCCGTTTCCAGCATTAATTGTGTCATTTCCTAAGTTGCCTAAAATGTAGTCCTGACCATCTTCACCGAGCAAGATATCGTCATCTTGGGCGCCAAAAATAGTGTCGTTGCGATCGCCGCCGGCAACAAGATCATTGCCGATATCTCCCCTCAAAAAGTCGTCGCCATCGCCACCAACAACAGTGTCATTATCCTTCCCAGCATAGATGGTATCGTTGCCAGCGTCGCCTTGAATGAAATCGGTGCCTTCATTGCCAAAGATTGAATCGTTATCGGCACCGCCATCAATGTTGTCATTGCCGCCCATACCGTAGAGAGTGTCATTCCCAGCCAGCCCGTTAATTGACTGATTTTGGCTGCTGCTGATGATGAAATCATCAGTTTCACCCCCGTTGATAGTTTGATCGACGGGGTTGGGAGTCATGGTGGCAGAGTTGAATTCCGGGGCACTGACTCCATCGAATAGGCAATCATCTGCAGCCGGTGTCGGCGGCGTTGGTGTAGGTGCAGGTGTAGGCGGTGTAGGCGGTGTAGGCGGTGTAGGCGGTGTAGGCGGTGTAGGTGCAGGCGTTGGTGCAGGCGTTGGTGCAGGTGCAGGTGTCGGCGGCGTTGGTGCAGGTGTAGGCGTTGGTGTCGGAGTGGGAGTCGGAGTCGGAGTATTGGTGAATTCAAAAGCGCCGATATCAACGATCGCACTTCCGTTACCATCACCATCTTGAGGGCGACTCACACCGCGCTGATCTGCAGCCGGCGCGCCCACAGCAGTACCGGCATCAATTGCCGGACTTCCTGCTAGTAGCGGCAGCACAAAAGTATCGTTAATCTTTTCCAAAAGACCGAGTTTCGCATCGACGATATTCACATTTGCCGTAACATTATTGTCGTTAGGGTCCCCCGTCGTGAGTTTAACGGGAAATTGTAGATTGTTTCCCCCGTCAATTAATTCCCGTCCAGTTTGCTGCCTAACCTTAAAAGGATTATCCGCCGTATTGCTGTCAAAAATCGAATTCTTCACAGTAATTGGCTGTTCTCCAGGATTGTTAAAGGTAGCAATAGCTCCCGAAAACTCCCCAGCGGTATTCTTAGCAAAAGTCGAATTGACGATGTTAGTCGAAAAGGAATCTTTGTTACCGACAACCATTCCCCCGCCCTGCTTAGCAGCACTGTTGCCGAAAAAGGTACTGTTAACAACGCTAAAATTTCCATTTTCTCCTAACCACAAACCGCCACCGTTATCCTCAGCTTTATTATTAACAAATGTGGAGTTTGTCACGGTTAAATCTGCATTTCCGTGACGGACGGCTCCTCCAGAACCTCCGTTACCTGATGAATTCTTGACAGCTTGGTTGTTAATAAAAGTGCTGTTTTCCAAAACGAATTTATCTTGTAAATACCCAAACAAAAAGGCTGCGCCTCCTTCTCCTGTGCCGATATTGCCATCAAAAACGCTGTTGCGGATAGCAATATTTCCGGCAACAGAACCAGGGGTTGCATTGGGCCCCGAAGCATTAGCGCCATCGACGTAAACTGCCCCGCCAACGCCTCTATTTGTGCGGTTGCCAGTGAATTTAGAGTTTTCGATCGTCATGCTGCCCAACAGGTTATTAACAGCTCCGCCGTAGCTGCCTGTGTTGTCGGTAAATTCGCTATCTCTGATAGTCAGAGAACCACCGCTTTTAGTGGCGATCGCGCCGCCACCGCGTTCGGTATTGTTACCCAAAGAACCATCATTGCCGCTAAACTTGCTGCTAATTACAGTCGTCGTGCTGCGGAAACCCGTGTAAATGCCGCCGCCGAAACCGGCAACATTATTGTTAACTTGACAATTGTCTAAAGTTAAAGTGCTGTTACCTCCGGTTTTAATGCCGCCGCCGCTGCTAGTTACCTCATTATTCAGATCGGTTCCAGAAGCTTTGCCGTTGGCAACAATCAGGTTTTTTAGAGTAACATTGGTTGAATCTGCCGTGAGGATCACCCGCGAAGTGTTGTTGCCACTGAGGGTTAAATTGATAGCACCAGTTGCATCAATTGTCAAGTTTTTATTGATGACAAGTTGACCGGAAGTGAGAGTAATTGTTTGGCTGGCAAGACTGGAGGCAAATTGAATGGTATCGCCGGCTTCTGCGGAGGCGATCGCATCTCTCAGGGAACCGGGCCCGCTATCATTATTGTTGGTAACGGTAACAGTCGCTAAAGTCCCTCGGTAATCCGCTATTGCCTGTGGATTAAGAGCTAAGGGCGCTTCAATATCCCCTTTGGCAAACTCCAAATTCCAGTTACCACCGCGGCCAGTGCGATCTGTAGATGCTGCAATATCAGCCCCCGTTAACTCGCCCAGGCGATCGACAAAATCACTACCCGAACCCGCAGCAACATCGCAACCGTAAAGCACGATATCAGCTTTTGCGCTGAGTGCATTTCGCCACCCTTGCAACAGATTTTCGTATTGCGGCAAATTATCCGAATTCAACGTCGCAGAACCTAGCTGCAAGCTGCCAGAACTGCCGTGAGAAAAAATGTGAACTTGGTCTACAGTTCCTCCAGCAGCAGCGATTCTTTGCAGTTTTGCAGTAATTTGCTCGACTCCATTGCCATTTTTATCTAATATGATTGTCTCGCTACCGGGAAGCACGCCGCCCGCAAGACTGTGATAGTCATCTAAGTCGGAACCAATGAAGACAAGAGATTTAGGAAGAGAATTGCGGATCGGAGATTGTGAATCTATACTGGCAAAAATCGAACTCATTTTGCATCACCATGAGAAAGTTTAATGTTTGCTGTAGGTTCACCTTGAAAGCAGAAGGTTAAAGATGCTGAAGGCAGCAAGCAGAATGAAGACCTCAGTGATAAACCTGGGGAATTCCAATTAAGGATAAAAGTTCCTTGTGCTGCATTATTGAAATCCGGTACTTGTATGCGGAGGCAGGTTTTGAGCTGTTGCGACTGCGAGTTTGATAGCGATTAACGGCAGATGATGTAATGTAAACAGTCTTGAACGCCGAAACTCTATATTGCAAGTTTGGAATGCGCACCTTACCGATATAAGTAGCGCATTAAATATTTTATTTTACTAGAGTAAATTTAGAACAGATATCGGAGCCTCCGAATTTCTAATAATTACTCTAGCTAGGGCTTTATACATTCGCCTTACCTAAAACCCGGAAATCTAGAGCAAAGCTTGGTTAATTTTCTTGCGGGGTGACAACCCCGCAAGAACCCAGATAGCGTCAGGTGTTGACTTACTTGTGGTGAAAAAAGATAGGAGTAATGGAAGTTACGTTACCAACGGCCTATCAAAAAATATGCTACGGCTATGTTATCAGACGCATCTCCAACAACACTTAACTCGTGCTCAGCTTTGAGTATTAGGCATCTTGCTCAATCTCCGGCAATCGGAAAGGCAAGTGAAGTTGAAGCGATTAGCCTCTGCGTTTCCCTACCCCATTACCACGCCCCTCTCGGCGTCGGAAATTACAGAGGTTCTTGAATTTGCCTCAACTAACAATCAGTCAGATTTGGTATCCCTTCATCACTTATTAGTTAACTATCTATTGCCAAGTGGGTCAGACTTTATCAATTGCGATCGATCGCACCTGGCGGGGGTTATATCAATATACTCTTGGTTTGCCTGGTGTGGCAGAAGAGAGCTATCCCTTTATTTTGGTCACTGTTACCTAAGCTAGGAAGTAGCAATGTAACTGAGCAAAGGGATGCGATCGCAGAAATTTTACAGCTCTTAAAAGATTATAAAGTAGTAGTTATACGAGACCGCTAATTTTGCTGAGTCGAGCTGGCTAACTGGCGCGCGCGAGGAGCCTTTACCTTTTTGTTTGATACTGAAATGCTCCCTCGTGTATCGAAACCGAACCTCAGATATGGGAAGCGTTGAAGGAGGTAGAATTGGTACCCGGAATCTCTCTCTATTTCTATTAGGTAAAAGTCAGAAAAACTCAACCAGTAGGGGGATTTGATGTAGCTTGTAAAGGGAAAACGAAATATCGAGGGGTATCGGTTAAGAAGGGTCGGTTTATTCTGACAAACTTAGGCTCTCTCAAGAGTGCGATCGCCGTTTATCAAAAGCGGATGGGAATTGAAGAAATGTTCCGAGATTATAAAAGGGGAGGCTATTATTTAGAGGCAACAGCCTTAAAATGTCAGCGAGTGATGGCCTTAATTTTATTAATGGCACTTGCCTATAGTAGTGCTGTCATGCAAGGGCCAACTCTCTTGCAGGAAATCTGTCACAGAGTATATTGTTCGTCATAAGGAGTCCAAAAGAAAGTATCCAAGACCGAGTAGCTTTGGGACTGATCTAGATAGCCAACAATCGCTAACATACCTGGACAAATAGGCCGGATACATTAAGCGAGTTAATGACATCAACCCCGAATAAACGCTACTTTTATCAACGGGGGATGAGGGCTGTAAGTCACATTCAGTCTAGCTCTTAGCCCTCTTTGTCACCCCCCCCCAGGTTAATTTTACCTGTTTGCCCGATCGCAAAACTTCCAAAAAATCCGAAATTTAGTTTTTGAGAAAGCTTGCTGTACTCGGGCGGTACCCGCTGTACGCCCTACGAGATGTTCCGCCTCTGGTAAGGTGCGCGTTGCACACCTTACCAGAAGCAGTTAGTTAGATTGTTACCTGAGTGAAATCGCTAGCGGTGAGAATACCGGGTGTAACACCGTTAAGCTTCGCTAACAATTGATTGGTGTCCGTCACGGTAATCAAAGTTTCATTGTTGCTCGAACTAATACTAAGCTGATTGAAACTCAAACCGGAAATTAACCCAATTAAGTCTTCGCCTTTGCGGAAATCAGTAATAATGTCGCTACCGAAACTTGGATTTAGCAGAAATAAATCCCTTCCCGAACCGCCGATCAAAGTATCGTCTCCAGCACCGCCGCTGAGGAAATCGTCCCCAGCACCGCCACTGAGGATATCATTACCATTACCACCGTCAAGCTTATCGTTATCGGTGTCGCCGCACAGCACATCGTTTCCATCGCCGCCTAAGAGCAAGTCGTTGCCCTCACCGCCATC
>JAUBOM010000267.1:0-4114 GCA_036700245.1 Microcoleus vaginatus BM001213989 | reverse complement strand
GGATCTGCGGCCATCGACCTACCAACGGCAAATCGATTGTTTCAGACTCTGAACTAAAAACAGTCCGGACTATTGACGTAAGTGTAGTTTATTAGAATGAGCCAGCGCCAGTAATTCTGGGCATTCTTAACGTTAATTTTTTTGAATTCAAAGATTGCCAAATGTAAACAGCCGTACTCCTAAAGGTGTACAATGGCTAAATTTTGTATGATTTCTGACTTGGCAACTATTGCTTTTGGGCCTAAACAAGACAAATGTTTGAGCATCCCGGAAAAATATTCCCACGGATTTGTGTTGTGGCGATGCAGAGGACGATCGCCCGCCATTTACCTGCATATTTCAGTAATTTTGTCAATCGGCAATAGTAATAAACTTGACCCGAGTATTCTGCCCTTGTGTTGGATTCGCGGATGCTTAATTGCCTGAGGCGATAATCGCCACTTCTAGGAGAAATTCTTCACAAATAGTTTGACTGTGGTACGAGCTCGATGGCTGTGAGTAGCTGCTAAAAAATCCCTGGTGCGATCTCCTCGGCTTGCTGGGAACTTTGAGACGGAATTCTGTTAGGAAGTGCCGGGCGCAGTCTGCTTTACACTGCGTTAGAAACTCGCTGGACAGCACGTTCCCAATATTATCCAAAATGTCACCCTTCAAGCAGGACTCGACGCCGGACAATTAGTAGGATTGCAGTTGCTAATTCCCCGCATTTTGGGTTTGGCCGCCGGACACATGGCTTACAGCGGCTATTTGGGATATTTTATCGGTTTGAGCACCCTCAAACCCAGGAAGCGCTGGCCTATTTTGGGCGTCGGCTATTTCAGCGCTTCGGTACTTCACGCTTTGTCGAATGCGTCGGGAGCCTAAGGGCGTACTTTTCGGGGCGTTGGTGGGAGTTTTGTCCTATGCGTTTTTGGTAGCCGCGATTTGACAGGGCCAGAGCTCTGTCTCCAAATCGAGCGCAAAATTTTGCCACTCGCATATTTCCTGGAAAGTGACTGCTGACTGCTTAATTGTTGAGGTGCAAGGGTACCTCAAGCTGCCATTTTTTTCTTGTGTTTTAACCAGCTTAAACCAGCCAATGCTAAAGCTGTCCCCCCAGCAGTGAGAGGTTCGGGAACTTGTTCGGTGTAAGAAACCTTGGCATCATCGACCCGGTATATAGAAGGATACTGGAATGCGGGACCGTATACATCTGGGTTATTTGTTTGTGAATACCCCGAGAAGCTAGATCTCCACATACCAGCATTCGTCTGGTAAACATCGAAAGACCAAGATACGTCTTTCCTAGACCCTTTGTACGTGCCTGAACCCGATTGGAAGCCTTCCAGTCCGAGAAAAGCCCCTTGATAAAATACAGCCTGAGCACTATGCCATGCCAAGGTCGAGAGATAGTAATTGTCATCCAGCTCTCCATAAGAAAGAGGGGTATATCCCATGCCGATAACGAAATTAGTGTTTAATATTCCCTCGGAAACTCCCACTTCTTCATATCCTATTCCTGTAAGCGAGGAGCTATCCACCGTAAAAAAGCCACCACCTACACCATTTTCTATTTTGAAATCGTAGGTGGTGAGTACGGCGGCTTGTGCTTTGTCTACTCCTACCAATGACACGGCCCAAAACACACTTAAAATTGTGCTAGCGATCGCACTTCCTAATCTCGGCATATGTTTGTAACTCATTGTTTTTTTTATTAAGGTTTACCTAACAATACTTGGGACTGTTTTTGATTGCCAAGCGTATAATAACGGTTTCTAGGATCTGCGGCCATCGACCTACCAACGGCAAATCGATTGTTTCAGACTCTGAACTCAAAACAGTCCGGACTATTGAGCTGAGTCTAGTTTATTAGAGTGAGCCAGCGCCCGTAATTCTGGGCATTGTTAACGTTAATTTTTGTAAATTCAAAGATTGCCAAATATAAACACCCCAACTCTTACAGGTGCTCAAGGGCTGAATTTTGTATGATTTCTTACTTGGCAATTATTGCTTTTGGGCCTAAACAAGACAAATGTTTGAGCATCCCGGAAAAATATTCCCACGGATTTGTGTTGTGGCGATGCGGAGGACTCACGCCCGCCTGGGAGTTTTGTCCTCTGCGTTTTTGGTAGCCGCCATTTGACAGAGCCCGGGCTCTTTCTCCCCATCGGTAGCCAAAGTTTGCCACGAGAATATTTTCTCAAAAGTGACTGCTGAGTGCTTAATTGTTGAGGTACCGGGGCACGTCAAGCTGCCATTTTTTTCTTGTGTTTTAACCAGCTTAAACCAGCCAATGCTAAAGCTGTCCCCCCTGCCGTGAGAGGTTCGGGAACTTGTTCTGGTTCGGTATTCACTAGGGTGTAATAAACAGGGGTATCGTAGACGATCGCTCTATCGACTCGATCTACCCTATCGTCTGAGCTTATAATATATATGTCCTTATACCCCCAGAAAAAAGATCTCCACATATCAGAGGACCACCCGTCCGTAGCCATAGACCAAAGTGAGCTGCCGCTATACTTGAAGGAATAAGGCTCTCCTGGTTCGTCTGGACCACTGATGTATTCTCTCGTCACATAGTCGCTGCCGCCTGCTTGCAGTCCGCGAAAATCCCCTTGATAAAATAAAACTGTAAACCCTGCCAAATTGTAGTATTCTTTGGCTGCTTCACCTAGATAATAGGTAAGATTGAGAAAAGTGTCTAATCTTCCCTCGGATACTGCAATGTTTTCTAATCCGATTCCTGTAAGGGAGGAGTTATTAAACTTAAAAAAGCCGCTAGCTTCATCATTTTCAGATTGGAAATTGTAGGTGATTTGGGCGGCTTGTGCTTTGTCTACTCCTACCAATGACACCGCTGAAAACACACTTAAAATTGTGCTCGCGATCGCACTTCCTAATCTCGGCATATGTTTGTGACTCATTGTTTTTTATTAACCTTTACCTAACACTACTTGGGGCTGTTTTTGATAGCCAAGCGTATAATAACGGTTTCTAGGATCTGCGGCCATCGACCTACCAACGGCAAATCGATTGTTTCAGACTCTGAACTAAAAACAGTCCAGACTATTGACCTAAGTCTAGTTTATTTGAGTAAGCCAGCGCCCGTAATTCTGGGCCTTCTTAACGTTAATTTTTGTGAAGTCAAAGATTGCCAAATATAAACACCCCAACTCTTACAGGTGCTCAAGGGCTGAATTTTGTATGATTTCTTACTTGGCAATTATTGCTTTTGGGCCTCAACAAGACAAATGTTTTAGCATCCCGGAAAAATATTCCCACGGATTTGTGTTGTGGCGATGCGGAGGACTCACGCCCGCGTGGGAGTTTTGTCCTATGGGTTTTTGGTAGCCGCCATTTGACAGAGATCGGGTTCTTTCTGGGCATCAGCGCCAAATTAGGCCACGATAATATTTTCTCAAAAGTGACTGCTGACTGCTTAATTGTTGAGGTGCCAGGACACGTCAAGCTGCCATTTTTTTCTTGTGTTTTAACCAGCTTAAACCAGCCAATGCTAAAGCTGTCCCCCCAGCAGTGAGAGGTTCAGGAACTGGTTCGGGTTCGGTATTCACTAGAGTGTAAGAAACAGGGGTATCGTAGACGATTCCTCTAGCGACGCAGCAGGACCCAAGATATACCGCCTGATACCCCCAGAAATAAGATGTCCACCTATCATCAGAAGTGATCCCGTCCGTATCGAGAGACCAAGATAGGCCGCCGCTATTGTCAGTGTAATAAGTCACTCCTTCGTCTTCAATTATATTATCTTCTGGCGTCAGTTCGTCCGAGCCAAATGCTCGCAGTCCGCGAAAATCCCCTTGATAAAAATAAGCTGTAGCCCCTGCCAAATCGTAGTATTCTTTCGGTTGTCTTTTATAAGGGGCAAGAGTGAGCCCAGTGTATAATCTTCCCTCGCTTACAGCAATTGATTCAACTTCTATTCCTGTAAGCGAGGAGTTATCCACCTTAAAAGAGCCGCTAGCATAACCATCCGCATCGAAAGTGTAGCTAAATTTGGCGGCTTGTGCTTTGTCTACTCCTACCAATGACACGGCCGAAAACAAACTTAAAATTGTGCTCGCGATCGCACTTCCTAATCTCGGCATTTGTTTGTGATTCATTGTTTTTTTTATTA
>JAUBOM010000266.1:0-4142 GCA_036700245.1 Microcoleus vaginatus BM001213989 | reverse complement strand
CCCTTGACAAGGGGGGGTTGGGGGGGTGCTTGCGGGTTGGGAAAAACTGCCAATTCTGCAACTTGCTGGCGCAATGCGTCGATTTGTGCGTCGGTGACATCGGGCGATCGCACTGTACCGAGAATTACATCATGCCGCAGGCTCAAGTATTGCAATAAATTAAACGTCCTTACCTGAGTTCCTCCGCGGCTTGGGGGATAGGGAAAAGTCGAGGAAAGCATCAAAATCTTCATGGGATGTGGGATAAATAAAGTTGCCGCTTGCGCTATAAAATTGATTAATAAAACGTTTTTAACAATCCTCGCACCTATGGACGAATTATCTGTCAAGGCGCTGCTCGAAGACTTGAAAAAGCCCGACGAAAGCGTGCGCGATCGGGCAACTACAGAACTCTGGCGCACTTGGTTTAACCAGAAGGGTGAGTATGGGATGCAAATTCTCAGGCGATCGCAAGTTTCGCTGGATGCAGGCGATGTTCGCCACGCTTTGGATTTGCTGACGAAACTGATTGCGGAAGCGCCGGATTTTGCTGAAGCTTGGAACCGACGCGCCGTACTTCACTATACCCAAGGAAATTATAAAAAGTCCCTCCACGACTGCCAAACCGTCCTCAAACTGAACCCGGTGCATTTTGGGGCCCTGCACGGTCTGGGTTTGTGCTACGCTGCCTTGGGAGAATACGTAAATGCTATTCAAGCTTTTCGCCGCGCTTTGGAAATTCAACCGTTTGCTTTGGTGAATCAAAAGTTAATTCTCGAATGTACAGCTCGTTTGAATTAAAATCAACTCCGGAGTGAAAGAAGAAGGAAGAAGGAAGAAGGAAGAAGTAAGAAAATCAATGGTTTCAGAATTTTTTCGCAATCTCAAATCTCAAATCTCAAATTGTCTAAGTTAGTGCCGAAAATTAGCGTTTGCATTCCTACTTACAATCGAGTGCATCTGCTGGCTTGTGCGATCGCCAGCGTGCTAGCTCAAAGTTATACCGATTTTGAATTAATTGTCTGCGATGACGGCTCGACTGACAACACTCCTCTGTTGATGTCGGAATTTGTCGATCGCGGGATTCGCTACATTCGCCACCCGCAGAATATCGGCAAGAGTAATAATATGCGATCGGGCTTTGCGGCGGCTAGGGGCAAATATTTTATCAAGGTTGACGATGACGATCGCCTCAGCGCGCAATTTTTAGAGCGGACATCGGCTATTTTAGATAAAGACCCCAGCATCGATTTTGTCAGTACCGATCACTGGGTGATCGACATTCACAATTATATTGACGAAAACCAGACGAAACTGAATTCGCAGCGGTGGGGGCGCACCGAGTTATCGCCGGGAATTATTGAAGATTTGCTCTCCGCAGCGTTTCTGAGACAGAATTTGCAAATAGGGGCGACTTTATTTCGGCGCAGCGCCCTGGAAGAAGTCGGATTTCTGCGGCCGAATTTGCAAAATTGCGAAGATAACGATTTGTTTGTGAGACTTGCGATTGCGGGCAAAAAGTGCTATTACTTGCCGGAGCTGTTGATGGAGTATCGAGTTCATGCAGGACAGCAAGGAGTCGATCGGGCAATTCCGTATCTAAGCGATAAATTGCGCTATTTGCTCGGCTACGAGTTTGAGTCGGAGAAGTTGGAAACAGTCAGGCTCAAAAGGATTGCAGAAACTCAATTAGCGCTAGGTTTGCGACTGATTGAGGTGGGTGAAACTCAAAAAGGACGATCGATGGTGCGGGCAGGAAAGTCTGTTTCTGCGGCGAAAATGTGGGCGGGTTTGGGATTGTCGCTGCTGCCCGTCGAGTTGCGTCCAAGGGCCTTTGAGTTTGTGCGAAAGTTGATGAAATAACCATCAATAAGAATTATTAATCCTCAGCAGCGGATAATATATTAATTTTAATTAAAGTACGGGGTTTTGTCTGGCCTTGAGATTTGTTCAGATTTGGCTATAGCAAGAACTTGGCGGGGATTATTCCGAGAGTCGGCAGCAAAAAATAAAAATTTGATCGGACACGTTTTACATTAAATTAAGAAACTAAGAAATACTGAAAAATTAAGTATTTACGAGTTTGACATCGATCGGGCACAAGTACAGACCTCTCCTTGGGTCTGCCCTGCTTGTGCTATCTGTCAGGCGATTAGGGAAAACTTTTGCCCTGACACAGGGTGAAGGAATCAAAGTCAGCATTGTTAAATTCTGTCTAGTTTATTAATGCACCACTCATGTCAATAACTAATCAGATTCGTTTTAATAATCTCAAGGGCGACATCTTCGGCGGTGTCACGGCCGCCATCGTCTCGCTGCCCCTGGCCCTCGCCTTCGGGGTCGCTTCCGGAGTCGGGCCGATCGGGGGACTGTACGGTGCTATTTGCGTTGGCTTCTTTGCCGCGCTGTTTGGTGGCACCCCAACACTGATTTCTGAACCCACGGGGCCGATGACTGTGGTGATGACTGCGATCGTCGCATCCCTCACCGCCAGCAATCCCGAACTAGGGCTACCAATGGCATTTACCGTTGTGATGCTGGCGGGGTTGTTTCAAATCATCTTTGGTATTTTCAAGCTAGGGAAATACGTCACCCTGATGCCCTACAGCGTGATTTCCGGCTTTATGTCGGGAATTGGCGTGATTTTGATCATTCTGCAAATTGCACCGTTTCTGGGTCAAGCCCCTCCCAAGGGCGGTGTTTTGGGCACTTTTATGGCAATTCCGCAGTTGCTGGCAAACGTAAATCCGCCGGAAGCAATTCTCGGTGCCTTGACGGTGGCAATTATTTTCCTGATGCCCAAAAAGGTGAGGAAAATCGTGCCCCCGCAATTGATAGCGCTGATTGTCGGCACGGTAATTTCCCTGACTGTGTTTCAGGGCGCGGATATTCGCCGGATTGGGGAAATTCCGGTGGGACTGCCCCCCTTGCAATTGCCGACTTTTTCCGCCGGTCAACTCACGGTGATGTTTGTGGATGGGGTGATGCTGGGGATGCTGGGCTGTATCGATACCTTGCTGACGGCGGTGGTGGCGGACAGTCTGACGCGGACCGAGCACAAGTCCGATAAGGAGTTGATCGGTCAAGGGATTGGCAACATCGTATCGGGGATCTGCGGTGGCTTACCGGGCGCCGGGGCAACGATGGGAACTGTGGTCAATATCCAAACAGGCGCGACTTCGGCGTTGTCGGGTTTAACTCGGGCGTTGGTGTTGCTGGTGGTGGTTTTGGGGGCGGCGAGGTTAACTGAACCGATTCCGATGGCGGTGTTGGCGGGGATTGCGCTGAAGGTGGGGATTGATATTCTTGACTGGAGTTTCCTGAAACGATCGCACAAAGTATCTGTTAAGGGTTCCCTGATCATGTACGGGGTACTGCTTTTGACTGTGTTTGTGGATCTGATTGTCGCGGTGGGTGTGGGCGTCTTTATTGCCAATATCCTGACAATCGAACGGTTGAGTAGTTTGCAGTCTGCGGGAGTGAAGCTGATTTCCGATACGGATGATGATGTGATCCTCAGCGAGGAGGAGAAGCAACTCTTGGATCGGGGTAGGGGGCGCGTGTTGCTGTTCTGCTTGAGCGGCCCGATGATTTTTGGGTTGTCGAAGGCGATTGCCCGCGAACACAATGCTATGAAGGATGCGGATGCTTTGGTGATGGATTTGAGTGCTGTGCCCATGCTGGGGGTGACGGCTTCGCTGGCGATCGAAAATGCGATTCGCGATGCCTGCGACAAGGGTTTGCAGGTTTACATCGTCGGTGCTAGCGAGAAAATTCAGCAGCGCTTGCAGAAGTTGGGATTGTTGGATCTGATCGCGCCAGAGCATCTCCTGAGCGATCGTACCGCAGCCTTGCGACAAGCCGTCGCTGTGGTTGACAACAAAGGCATCCTCTCGGAAGTAGCGGTTTAAGAACGCGCTAATTCCTCGAAATAGTAGTTATTTAGCAGGAGTGCCAGTCTCTCCTGCTATTTCTATGAGTCGATCGCCCCTTCCATATCGTTTCCCCTTGCATCGGTATTGTTCAAATGTCCAAACAGTCAGCTCGAAAGCATAATTTTAGTCAACAGCCGACAGCCAACACTCAAGAGTCAACAGTCAACAATCATCTCGCTCGTGCAACCATAATTGATATGAATTCTTGATTTTCTTGAGTCCCCCTCT
>JAUBOM010000035.1:0-60992 GCA_036700245.1 Microcoleus vaginatus BM001213989 | reverse complement strand
AACCCTCCCCGAACCCGCTCGCTCGGGAGTAAGAAATTCACAAATAATTTAGGATTGCTATATCGGAATTTGCTTTCATTAACTCTGTCCCTCTTCTATTTTGTTTCGGGATGGATAAGAGCTAGTATTTCATTGAACTCAAACTCGTTAGCCAATGCGGCTAGGGCGCTAGCTAAAGGGTCATTTCGATCGCGAATTTGCTCAATTTGGATCAGAATTAACTCTAAATCGCACTCAATGGTGGCTTTCTCTAAAGCAGCCAGCCAATCGGCGGGTAAAGTTGCCAGAGTCTCTGGAGTCGCAGCCTCGATTTGAGTTGACTCGGGCACACTCTGCGGTTCATCGTAAATGTAACGCACTCCGAGATGTTTGTGCAGGGTGGCAAAGATTTCTGTATCTCGAAAGGGTTTGTGGATAAAGTCATCGCAATCATCTGATACAGTAACAGTTCCCGCTTCCTCGACCTTAGCCGCACTCACGGCAATAATTGCGGTAGCTGAACCTTTAACGGTGGCTTTAATGCGTTTCGTCGCTTCATATCCATCCATCACCGGCATCCACATATCCATAAAAATTAAGTGCGGCTCAAAACTCGACCACGCTTCCATAGCTTCTAGCCCGTTGCTGGCTTCTTTGAGTTCAAAGTCAAAGATAGCCAGCAGTTTGATTAGCAGTTGGCGGTTGTCCGCGCTATCGTCCACAATCAAAATACGATAGCGCGGTTGATTGGGTTCCAGAGCTATCACCCGACGCGGTGGCTGTAGGGGTTGAATGGCCGTCGCATCAACGGCGCTGACGGGGATATCAAAGGCGAAGGTGGTGCCGAAGTCCACTTTGCTGCGCACAGTAATGAGGCCGCCCATCAGCTTGATAAACTGTTGGCTGATAGCCAGCCCCAAGCCTGTTCCCTGCTGAGATGTTACCCCTGTTTTGGTTTGTACAAAGGCTTGAAAAAGCTTGTCTAACTCATCGGTCGCCATGCCGGAGCCAGTGTCTTCTATTTCAAAATGTAATTGGTAATTACTGATTGGTAATTGCTGATTTTCATGCTCCATAACCGAACTTACTCTTACCGTGATGCCTCCTTCTTTCGTAAACTTAATGGCGTTAGAAAGCAGATTAATTAAAACTTGGCGCAACTTAAGTTGATCGGTTTGCACGTATTCGGGGATATCGCTAGAGCAGTCAAATATTAACTGCAATTTTTGCTCCCGTGCCTGGAGTTGAAACATCTCTTCCACCTCGTTCAGCAGGCTGGTTAATTTAAAGGCTGTTGGGTTGAGGGTAATGCGTCCGGCCTCTATTTTGGCTAAATTTAATATTTGATTGATCAGAGCTAGCAAGTGTTCTCCGCTGCGGTTGATGATGCGGATATTTTCCTGTTGTTCGCGATTGAGGTTGGTAGAGCGCTGCATCAATTGGGAGAATCCCAGAATTGCGTTTAGCGGGGTGCGGAGTTCGTGGCTCATATTTGCCAGGAAAGTGCTTTTGGCGAGGTTGGCGGCTTCTGCTGCCCAGGCGGCTTGTTGGAGCTGTACTGCTTGCTGTTGAGTGGCTTCGAGCAATTGAGCTTGCTGTAAGGCGACTCCCAGTTGAGTGCTAATTTGCTGCCCTATATTGATTTCTGCTTCGCGCCAAGTGCGGGGTGCAGAATTTTGATAGCTGGCGAGCAAACCCCAAAGTTGATTGCCGCAAAATATGGGGAAAATAACGTAGGCTCTAGCTTGAAATTTCTCTAACAGTTCCAGGTAACAAGGGCTCAAGCCAGCGCTGTATATGTCTTCAATTATGCGGTAAGGAACGCCTCTAGCATACATACCGCCTTGATTTTTTTGTAGATGGGTATCCCGCACTAGCCCTGGGCCGACTTGCATAGTTTTAACGGTACAGCGAGAGTCTTCGACGAGATTGTTTGGCCAATTAAAATCGTTGGGTTTTTCCATCAGAGACATCCAGTCCGAACCCATTGACTCTGCCACAAATTCCCCGCTCCAATCAGGATTAAAACGATAGATACCGACACGATCGCATTTTATGGTTTGTCGCAGTTCAGAGGTTGTGGTTTGGAATATTGTGTCAATATCTAAGGATTGACGGATGCGATCGATCGATCGGGCGATGGCTTGTTCTCCCTGCGCGCTTTCTCGTAAAGCTGACTCGGCTTGTTTGCGATCGCTAATATCCAAGACAGTGCCGAACAAACGCCTCAACTGCCCTTTGTCATCATAAACTGGTTTCCCTCTGACTTCTATGTAACTGAGCGAGCCATCTCTTCGGATTAGCCGCAGATCAATTTCAAAGCTTTGTCCTGAGCTAGCTCGATCCCGAACCATTTTGAGATAGCGCGATCGATCTTCTGGATGAAAACGCTCGATTAATTGTTCGGTTGGCAGCGGTTTTTGAGTCGGATCGAGTTCGTAAATGCGATAGAGTTCTTGACTCCAAGTGGTGGTGGTTGTGGCTATATCGTGTTCCCAACTGCCAATGCAGGCAATTTTTTGGGATTCGAGCAGTCGGGATTCTGCCAACTGGCGATCGCTAATGTCGCGCGCTACCCAAACCGCGGAGCTATCGGACAGCGGCGAAATTTTAGCAGTAAACCAAACTTCTTGGTTGTTAATCCACAGACTGTAATCAAAACTAATAGTTTGTTTGGTTTCCAATGCCTGTCGAACCTGAGCAAAATAAATATCCTCGCTTTCCTTATGAATAAAATTTTCGATGAGGGAGTCGCTCTGATTCGTCTGATAGTTGTATTGAAAAATACCCTTTGTGGGTATAAGTTGGATAGTTTTTCCTTCTAACTCGAAAATCAATACAATATCTGCGAGCGACTCAAATATTTTCACAATTTGCTCGGTAGAAGTGGAAAGTTTTTGTTCGACCAATTGGCGAGCGGCAATTTCATATTGTAATAGCTCGTTAGCACGAGCTAAGGCGCAGGTAAGTTCGGCAACTTCGGCTTCTAAAGTGCGATTGTAGTCAGTTAAGGTTTTTTCAGATTGTTTGCGCTGTGCGATGTTAGAAAAAGCATTGATGGCATAAATAATGTTTCCGCCTGCGTCAAAAATTGGTGTGGCGCGCACCTCAAGAGGAATTATTTCGCCATCTCGATGAAGTTCTAAATCTTCACAGAACACAGTTTCGCCCCGCAGCGCTCGGAATGCGGGCAGTTCTTCTGTTGGATACGGCTGGTTTTGGCGGTAGATTTGATAAACTTCTACGGCTTCTTCTAAAGTCACGTCGGGGATATTTTCTACGCCGCTCAAACGCTTGGCAATTTGGTTTAAGTAGACGAGCTTACCCGAGGCATCGTGGATAGATACCCCTGCGGGTATAGCTTCTAAAAATTGCTTGAGTTGGCTCTCGCTGTGCGTTAAGGCTTCATTTAAAGATTTTTGGTCTGCAAAAGCCTGTTGCAGGTGGGCTGCCATTTGATTGAAGGAATGGGCGAGTTCTCCGACTTCATCCAAGCGTTTAATTTCTAAAGGTCGATCCCATTCTCCTTTGGCAACATTTTTGGTGGCGGTATTCAAGCGCATAATTGGCTTTGTCACCCAACGGGAAGTCAACAATCCGATCGCGATCGCCAGCGACAGCGTACCGCCGCACAACCACAATGTGTTGCGCGTATTTGCTTGAATGCGATCGATGAAATCAGACTCGGGCACCACCACCACAATCAACCAATCCAAGCCACGGGGATCTCGATAAGGAGTGACGCGGACAAACTGCCTATCGCGCTTGCTCGCCAGGGTAAATTGCTGGATTGTTTGCAGCGTGCGGAAGTTGCCAAATCGGTTGGCGAGTTGTCGAGCAATATCTCGCGTTCGGGCATCCTGGCTGTTGGTGGCTAGCAATTGCATCGGTTGCTTTTTTGCTGGCGTCACTAAGGGTGTTTCTAGTGTGGATGTGGCAACCAGATTGCCCGATCGATCCATAATAAAAGTGTGTCCCGACCCAGAGAAGCGCAGCCGACCCAGAAAGGTATTGATTGCCGACAGCCCATAATTAT
This sequence comes from Microcoleus vaginatus BM001213989, assembly GCA_036700245.1. Lineage (GTDB taxonomy): Bacteria > Cyanobacteriota > Cyanobacteriia > Cyanobacteriales > Microcoleaceae > Microcoleus. Next base: position 56,977 of record JAUBOM010000035.1, on the reverse strand, counting down.
CGGTGAGGCGATCGCTAATCCGTTCTCCTACTTGTTCGATTAGCTGATGCGCTACATCCTCGACTGCTTCCTGACCGCTTTTAAAAGAAAGAAAGCTCACTAGCGCGACGGCGCTGACTGTTTGCAAAACAAAGGGAACAATCAGAACTGCTCGCAGGGGAAGCTTGCTGAAAAGTTTCGCGACTGGGCGGTTGAGGGGATAAATGGGCATGGGTGTGAGGGAATTGCGCTGGTAATCGAATTTTAACTGCTGTAGTCTGCCTTTCCGGGCAATTGGCGCGCCCTACAGTCTCTGAAATTTTCCTCCGGGTTCAATATAGCCAACTACTAGGGAAGATTGGGCGCGACTGTCAAAATTTGCTTCTGTCAGTTCTGTTTCTAGCTGTTTGGCATTTGATTGGTTGCTACTGGCAAAAACTGTCATAACTTTTTTTATAGGGTTTTTCTCTTTCTCGGCAATTATATCGTCAATTAAAAGCTCTCTAAAGGGCTTAGTAGTTGGCAGAGAACTACCCATTATTTGAAGTTTAAATTCTGTTTTAGTTCCCTCTGAATATGTCAAAGTCAAGCTAGAGTAACTTTAATCACGGATAGATAGTGCAACCGAAATTTATCTAATTTATCTGCGTTAATCTGTGTTTGTCTGCCCTCATCTGCGGTCAAAAAAAGAGAATTTCTTTACCGCAGATGACAAGGGATTGACGCAGATTCACGCAGATTAAGAGAAGAGAGATATGAAGAAGTCCGATGCTAACAGATTTGATATAACAAACTACAAAGCATTTGAGTAACTGCGCTGCTGTAGGAATAATATTTGCACCTTCACTCTCCCACTTTTTGTTGTTTAGTATACAGCAGTCAATCGATTTTAGATTTTAGATTTTAGATTGAAGAATTGAAGAATTGACCCCGGATAAATCCGGGGGCCGGGACCAAATTACTTTTGGTCAGAGTTGGCAGTATCTCGCGGCTCGCCCTACTGCAAATTTGTTAAGTTGGCTAAAACGGCGGCGAAGAGAGCGGGATCGATCGGCTTTGTTAAGTGTTCGTCGTAACCGGCGGCGAGTGCCAGATCGCGGTCTTCTTCGCTAGCATAAGCTGTCAGAGCCACGGCCGGCAAGCGCTTGATTTGGTCGGATGCCGACGATCGCACTTTGCGGATCAGCGAATAGCCATCCTCAACGGGCATACCGATATCGCTGACTAAAATATGCGGCGGGGACTGCTGTAAAATATCGATCGCCTCTGCAGCCGAAGCAGCTCCAGTCGCACTCGCCCCGAAGTATTCTAGCGCAACCATCAAAAAATCGCGGTTGTCGGGTTCGTCGTCAACTACCAACACCTTTAAACCTGCCAACATACCCGGACGCATTCGATCGAATTTCTTTTCCCCTCTCAACCGAGGCGGAGGACTCCGACGCTGCTTGAGAGGCAGTTTCACGGTAAATGTCGCCCCCTTGTCTTTACCCGGACTTTCTGCTGTCACAGTGCCGCCGTGGAGTTCCACCAAGTGCCGGACGATCGCCAATCCCAGGCCCAAACCGCTGTCAGCCCTAGTAATCGAGCCGTCGGCTTGTCGGAAGCGATCGAACACGTAGGGCAGAAACTCTTTGGGAATGCCCTTTCCGGTATCGCTGACAGTAATTTGCACGTAATTAGGTGAGGAGGAATCGGTAACACCTACCGCAGATAAGCGCACTTCCACAGTTCCCCCCGAAGGCGTAAACTTGATGGCGTTAGCGAGCAAATTCCACACTACCTGCTGAAACCTCTTGGCGTCGCCCCACATCAAGCCGACTGCAGGGTCTAATTGTGAGGAAACGGTGACAGACTTGGCTTCGGCCGCCAAACGAACTGAATTGTGAGCTTCCTCGATCGTTTTTACCATGTAGAACCAGCCGTGTTTGAGATCCAGCTTGTTTTGAATAATCCGGGAAACGTCGAGCAAATCTTCCACTAGCTGCATCTGCACCCTGGACTGACGCTCGATTGCTTCCAAACCGCAAGCTAAATCCTCTTCCGTGTACCGGCGGGTGCGCAGCCTCTGGGCCCAGCCCATAATCACATTTATAGGCGTGCGCAGTTCGTGGGAAAGAGTGGCTAGAAACTCGTCTTTCAGGCGGTTGATGGCTTCTGCTTGGGCCCGCGCGGCCTGTTCGCGATCGAGCAACTGAGCGCGCCCGGCCTCGACGTGCTTGCGATCGCTGATGTCGGCGACGATCGACATACAGTTGATGTTGCCGTTGCTGTCGCGGACTGGAGTTGCCCACAAACTGATATCGATCGAAGTGCCGTCTTTCCTTTGGCGCTGGGTTTCCATGCCGACGATCGGCTTTCCTTCGCGAATTCCTTTCAAATTCGCCATGAATTCCTCCCGCTTGTCTGCGGGAACGCTGGGCACAAATTGACCTAGCGCCTCTGATTGGCGCCAGCCAAAAATCCTTTCGGCGGCTGGGTTCCACATTTTCACAGTGCCGTCGTCGGCACTGAAAACGGTAATTGCTAGGGGACAAGCCTGAATCAAGGCTTCTAAAGTTTGATTGATGTGCGATCGCGCTGCTTCTGCTTCTTTGCGATCGGTGATATCGACGTTCACCCCGATCATCCGCAAAGGCAAACCCCCATCGTCGCGAAATACCTTAGCCCTGCAAGCAATCCAGCCCACACTTTTGTCCCGGCGGCAGATGCGGAACTCAATGTTTAATTCCTCCCCGGACGCCCTCGCCGCCTTTACCTGCTTTTGAATAACAGCGCGATCGTCTGGATGCACCATTTGGGCCCAACTTTCATAGCTGCCGATACCGCGGGGCGGCAGCCCGTACAAAGCCTCGAACTCCGGCGTACAGGCGAGATCGTTGGTTTGGACGTTCCATTCAAAAGTTCCGATTTTGCCTGCTTGCTGAGCGATTTGCAGCCGTTCTTGATTCTTTTTGAGTTCTGCTTCCACCCGCGATATCTCGGTCAAGTCGATGAAGAATGCGACGATCGTCTCTGGTCCGCGATCGTCCTGACCCAGAGTCGTCGCGCCCATCAGAATTGGCACGCGGCTGCCATCTTTGCGGATGTACTCTTTTTTGAAAGGAGTTGCGACTCCCTTAGCCTGCAGTTCGCCGGCCGCCTTGGCCTCGAGGTACAGGTATTCGGGGGGGGTCATCCTGTCCCACGGTATGTTACCAGAGAGCAGGTCTGAGCGGGTGTAGCCGACCATATTGAGCAGGGATTCGTTAGCGTAGGTGATGCGGCCGCTCAAATCGCCGATCGCGACTCCGAAAATATTGGACTCGATCAGCCGCCGGAATATGGCTTCGCTTTGCTGAATTATCCGTTTTGCTTGGTTGCGATCGGTGATTTCGGCAACCACGGTGCTGACTCCCAGCAGTGTTCCTGATTCATCGATCACGGGGTAAAAACTGATTTGCCAATCCCGCAAAACTCCCGGCTGTTGCGGGGTTTCGGCTTTAATTTCCCAGCCGGTCACGGGGGTTTGCGTCGCCAGCACTTGGCGGTAAATCGGCTCTAGCATATCCGCCATTTCCGGGCTCGCTTCTGTGAGGGTGCGCCCGAGGTGCTCTGCGATCGAGCGGCCGTTGATCTGAGCGAGGCATTCGTTGATGCGGAGGTAGCGCAAATTCGTATCGACAAAGCACAGCCCGACTGGTGTGGTGTTGTAAACTAAGTCGAGTTCTGCTAGTTGGCGGCGAAGGCGTATTTCGTTTTCTCGAAGTTGGTTTTGGGCTTGTTTGCGCTCGGTGATATCTAGTACGAAGAATGCTCCTTTGTCTGTGCATCCTTGGAAGTTTCCGCCGCCGACTAAAACTGGGAAGCGCGTGCCGTCTTTGCGGATGAATTCTTTTTCATAAGGCGCGCAAATTCCTTCGGCTGCGACTTGCGCGACAGCGATGCGATCGAGTTCTGCGTATTCCGGCGCCGTGATATCCGGCCAGCGAATCTGTCCCGAAACTAAGTCTTCCCTCGTATATCCAATCATTTCCAGCAAAGCGTCGTTAGCGTCAGTAACTTCGCCGTTGACATCCCAGAAACCGATGCCGATCATGTTAGATTCTACCACGCTGCGGAAGCGCATTTCGCTTTCCCGCAAAGCTAATTCTGTTTTTTTTGCTGCGGTAATATCTGTGATAATTAGCCCGACTCCGATTATTTCTCCCTTTTCATTTTTCACTGGGTAGTAGTTGGCGAGCCAGTAGCCTAAAGTTCCTGGTTTTCCCGGAGGTTCGCCGCTAATTTCTACGTTTAAAACAGGCTGACCGGTTTCTAAAACTTGCTGAATTATTGGTGCAAATTTGGCTGCGGATTCTGGCAACAATTGCCGGAAGTCTTGACCGATATGCTGTTCGGCGGACAAACCGTGGAGTTCTGCTAAGACATGATTGATATGGATGAAGCGCATTTCGCTATCGAGAAAGCAAATCGCTAGGGGAGATGCTTCTAACAACGCATCAATTAAGGCGAAGGATTGCGCTGTTTGAGATAGTGCTTGCTGCGCTTCTGTGTAAAGTCTGGCGTTGTCTAGGGCGATCGCCACGCGGTATGCTAAATCTTCTAGCATTGCCATGTCTTCTGTACTGTAGCGGCGGCCCAACTTCGAGGTAAAGCAAGTGATCGAACCCATTACCCGCCCGCGAGCCTTCAGCGGTACACAAGCGTGAGAACCGATATTGAGCGATCGCAATATTTCCATCTCTGCTGGATTTTCGGCTCCTGCTGCTAAAATCTCCTCATCCACTTCGGCAATTAGTTCGGATGTTCCGCTGCGGATTACCAGCGGATAGCCGTTAACAGCATTGTCGGCGATCGGGCTTCGGATTCTGAAGTTATTAATAGTATCAATCGTCGAGGGCTCTGCGTGAGCCACAGCGACTAGACGCACTTTTGACCCGGTTTCGGTTAAATGAATGCAACACCCGTCCGCGATCGAATTTACTGCTAATTCTGCTACCTTTTGCAGCACCGTTTCCCCGTCAAACGCAGCCGCCAGCATTTTGCTGACTTCTGCTAAAAATGCCGAGCGCTGCTGTTCTATCTCCGCTTTTTCCCTCGCGGCTTGCTCGATTGTTAACTGCAATCTTTGAGTTTCTGCAAGTTTTAGTTCTGTGATATCGCGGGCGACAATTAAAGCCGATTCTGGTACGCCGTCTTTGTCAAATTCTGGAACTACCCGGGATTGATAAGTTCTGATGCCGTTGGTTGAAAAGGCCTGAAATTCGATGATTTCTTCTCGACCTGTTTCTAACACTTTGTGCATGGTTTCATCCCACATCTGGCACAGTTCTGGCGGCATTCCTATTGCTTGACTGGTTTTACCTAGGAAGAATGAAGCTGGTTTTCCTTGGCTTCTTTCAACTGCTTGATTGACATAAATATAACGCAGTTCTCTGTCAGCGCGGATAATGATATCAGGCGTATTTTCTAGCAGCGTTCTCAGTTGCTGTTCGCTGCTTTTCAAAGCTGCTTGCGCTTGTTGTCTTTCGGTAACATCTCTCACCGTGCCCACGTATCCGATGAGTTCGCCGGAGTCGGAGAACATCCGCGAGGCACAAACATTAATCCAGCGCACAATTCCCTCTGGTGTTTGCAGGCGATACTCGATCGCATATTCCCCACCTTCCCCAGTATAATTCAACCATCGGGCCAATACGCGATCGCAGTCTTCCGGGTGAATGCAATTCTCCCAACCGTCTCCTAAAAGTTCTGCCAAACTCAAGCCGCAAATAGCCTGACAGCGAGGGTTTGCATAGGTGTAGCGTCCCTCAAAATCAGCCATAAAAATGCCGACCGGCGAACAGGAACTTAAACAGCGAAATCGTTCTTCTTGAGCTTGCAGCGCTTCTTTAGCTACTGTCAGTTCTGCTGTGCGTTGTTTGACGCGGCTTTCTAGGTTAGTGTAGGATAAAGCCAGGGCTATTTCTGCTTCTTTGCGGTCTGTAATATCGATGCCAGTGCCTATCACATATTCTACCAAACCCTGGCCATCTGTCGTCACAGTATTAGACCAAGAAATTAAGCGCTTCGAGCCGTTTTTACTGCGCCAATAATTTTGATATTCGCTGTTAAAATGTTCGCCGCTGAGTTTGGTAAAAACTGTTTTAACTGGATCTATTTCTTCGGGGACTAAAAACAAATCCCAAACATATTTATTAAGAACTTCTGCTGTCGAGTAGCCTGTAGTTTTTTCGCAAGCTTGGTTGAAGCGGACAATCCGTCCTTGGCTGTCGAGAACTACAATTAAGCAAGCCGTCGTGTCAATTACTTTTGAAATAATTTTACTTTCTATCTCTAGTTTTTTTTCTGCGGACTTTAAGCCAGCATACCAAGCGCTAACCATTGCAGCCGCCAAAAGTAAGATTGCAGGAGCTGCCTGGAATGAAAACAGTAACAGAGTTGTCAGCATTAAAGCCGTGCCGGCACTAAATGTAGCAATGCTATAAGAATTAATAGGTAAGGGCAAGACCTGAAACCGACTCATTTTTTTTGACCTGTAGCGATGGCGCGATCGCACTATTGCTTATGTCGATGAAACAACTTAGTTAAAACCAAGTTAAAACTTATCTATTTTTTCTCTAGAAAACCACATTTGTCGGTGCTGTGCCATCTTCCCCGAGACAGATTTGCAGCGGGATTAGTGCTGGATAAAATGCTATTATAGATGAAGGGACAAATTCGATCGGCTAATTTATGGGAGGAATAAGCGAGTGAATCACAAGCTGGCAAAAATTATCGGATTATTTTTTACAGCCGCCACCGTCTTTGGGTTCATCGGTTATGCGCTTCAAAATCCCAACTCGGCGAGCAACTCAGGGATATCGATCGGCTTCCCCAATCTTACCATGGCGGCTGTCGGGGCGATCGACAACAAACGATCCCAAATCTATCTCAACGGAACTTGGCAATTTGTCCCCGCAGTTGGCAACCCCCAAAACCCCCCCGTCTCCACAAGTTGGGGTTCCATCTGGGTGCCCGGAGACTGGCAACAAGAAACAAACGAATCCGTACCCGGAATCATCAGTCGCGGCAGCGGCAAAGATTGGGAAAAATTCAACAGTAAACAACTATCAAAAGCTTGGTATAAGAGAAATATAGACATTCCCCGCGACTGGACAAACCGCCGAATCTTTATCGACTTAGCCAGAGTCAGCACCGATGCAGTAATCTTTGTCAACGGCATTAACTGCGGTCAAATCGCATCGCCCTACGGCACTATTGAAATTACTAAAGCAGCAAAACCAGGTCAAAACACCCTATCTATTTTAGTAGTGGCAGTATCCGACGAAAAGGAAAAAGCCGTCTTCATGGACTCCACAGAAATCTACACAGAAAAATCCCAGTTGCAATCGCGGGGACTCATCGGCGAAGTGCGGGTTTTCAGCGTTCCCCCAGGTCCGCTAATTAGCGACCTATTCGTTCAAACTTCCACCCGAAAAAAGCAAATTAAATTAGATGTAGAACTCAAAGACGTTCCCCAAAAAGGTCAAGTTGAACTAATCGCTCAAATGCTCGACGAAAAAGGCAAAGTAGAACAAAAATTTACCGGAACTGCCCAGGTTCAAGCTAAACCAATTCAAACCGTACAAGTTCAGTGGAATTGGCAAAATCCCCGTCTTTGGGATGTCGGCAAACCCAATCTTTACACCCTGAAATTAGAAGTAAAAGGCAGCGGCGTTAACACGCAATACGACCAACCTTTTGGCTTCCGCGAATTTTGGATAGAAGGGCGCAAATTTTTCTTAAACGGAACCGAATTGCGGCTGCGACCAAACTTGCACTCCGATTCTTGGGAAGGCGGAACAGTAGAAGTTTCTGACAGGCAAATTGACAGCTATGTAAAAGCCGGCTTTAACATAACAGAAATGTGGCCTTGGAATCACGACGAACGGGGTAAGTGGAACTTCCGAGAGTTATTTTCCGAAAGAGCAGACCTCAAAGGTTTTCCAATTATGGCTCCCGCTTTAGACATTACTCCTCTGGCTTGGAGCGGCAAGTGGAATAACCGCCAGTGGAAGGACCGCTGGAAAGCCCTAATGGTGACAGAAATGCGCCGCTACCGCAATCATCCATCAATATTAATGTGGGTGACAAGTCCTAATTTTTTCGCCAACGCTGACGACCAAAACCCCCGTCGCATCGGCAAAAGAAAAATAGAAGGAACTATCAGTCAGTCGGAAAACGAGCGTGTGCGGGCCAACACTCCCCCAGGAAATGACGCTTTAGCGGCGATTAAATCGGCAGACCTAACCAGACCTGTGATGGTACACCACGGCGCCAACTTCGGCGATGTTTATGGGGTCAATACTTATTTAAATATGATTCCCTTGCAAGAACGGGAAGAGTGGATTTCTGAGTGGACCAAAACCGGGGAAATGCCCTACATGGCAGTCGAGTTTGGGACTCCTCTGCACGCAACGATGATGCGGAACCGCAAAGGTTTTGGTCAGGTAATTGTCAGCGAACCTTGGATGACTGAGTTTGCAGCAATTTATTTTGGCAAGCAGGCTTACGAGTTGGAAACTGCCACTTATAAAGCTAAAATTCGCCAGCAATTTGTCAAGGGTCAGGAGTATCAAAGCTGGCATGGTAACACAGAGTTAAATTTTGCACCAGCTTTTCAAAAGTTGCAGCAGTTATTCAGTACAAATACTTGGCGGAGTTGGCGGACTTTTGGGATGTCTGGGGGGATGGTTCCTTGGAATGACGGACACGGTTGGGAAATTTCCGATGCTGGCAGGAAAAAGGTGGATATTGGGGGATTTCAACCTGGCCGCCGCGGAGTTTATTTGAAGCAAGTCTCGAATCATCGTTTGAATTATTTGCAGCCAGAAGCTTACACTGTTCATCCTGGGGGCGAGGCAATTATGAAGAATAATAGCTCGACTTTGGCTTGGATTGCTGGTGCTAGCCCGGTTTTTACTGCGAAAGATCACAATTTGTTTGTGGGCGGAAAACTGGCAAAGCAAGTAGTGTTAATTAACGATACGCGGGCGCCACAAGAATTTTCGTTTAATTGGCGGGTTTTGGTGGGGGGGAAAGAAGTAAAACAAGGGGATGGAAAAGGGAAAATTGCTCCGGCAGGAACGCTGTTTTTCCCAATAGACGTAAAATTGCCAAATACCATTTCTAGCAAGGCTGACGGCGAAATTCGCTTGACTGCGCGAGTGGGCGATCGCCCGCATTCGGATACCTTTGCTTTCCGGGTTTTTGCCAATCAAGCCAAAATCAAGGATACGCTGACAATCTTCGATCCAGCCGGCAAAACATCGGCAATGTTAAAACAGTTAGGTCATCCGCTTGTACCGTGGAATGGTTCGCAAGTTTCATCGCTATTAATTATCGGTAGGGAAGCGTTTTCCAGTGGGGAAAAATTGCCGGGAAGTTTAGAAAGTTTTGTGCGAAACGGCGGCAAAGTAATTGTGTTTCCTCAGCCCAGGGAATGGCTGGAAAATACGGGTTTCCGGGTTGCCCGCCATGTCAGCCGCCGCGCTTATCCAGTTGACAGCAACCATCCGGCAATTAGCGGTTTAGACAGTGAAGATTTGCGGGATTGGGTGGGGGAAAGCACCCTGGTTGAAGCTTATCCAGATACGATCCAAACAGGCCCTAAATTGAGTCCGGCAAATAAACCTTGGTACGGCTGGCATTGGGGAAATCGCGGCGGTGTCAGTAGCGCTTCAATTGAGAAGCCGCACCGCAGCGGTTGGCGCCCCATTTTGGAATCTGAGTTTGACTTAGCTTATTCGCCGCTGATGGAATTGGATTACGGAAAAGGGCGGCTGATTTTAAACGAGTTGGATTTGGAAGACCATTATTCTGTAGATGCTGGGGCGGCGCAGTTAGTGCAACAAATTGTGAGTTACGGGATGAATTCTCCGGTTATTGGAAAGCCGGATAAAGTGGTTTTAATTGGGGGAAATGGGGATGCGCAGAAGTTGGACAGTTTGGGGGTAATTTATCAGCGCGCTAGTTCGCTTTCTAGTGATGTTGGTTTGGCAATTGTGGGGACACAAGCGAACCTGAAAGATGCAGATTTGCGCGGTTATTTGAATGCTGGCGGGAAGGCGTTTTTCTTGCCGCGTAAAGTGCCTGTTGCGGGTTTGGGTGTGGGTTTGCAGCAAGCGAAGGATTTCGGGGGTTCGCTGGCGGTTCCGAGTTGGGATGAGGTGAAGGGGGTTAGTGCTTCAGATGTGCGATCGCGCTCTTTTTATGATACTTGGTTGATTAAGTCTGGGGGAGAAATCGGTGCTGACGGTTTGTTAAGTCGGGTAAAAGTTGGCAAGGGAGTGGCGATTTTTTCTCAGATTGAACCGGATAGTTTGAATGCTGATACTAAGACTTATTTGCGTTTTACTCGCTGGCGGCAAACCCGGGCAAACGCTCAGATTTTGGCTAATTTAGGGGCGAGTTTTAAGGTGGATGGATCTGTGTTTAACGGTTCGAGTGGGGAGTTTTATCACGGGGATTACAAAACAGATTTTGAGAATGGGGACGATCCTTATCGGTATTATAGATGGTAGGATTTTTTAACCGCAGATTAACGCGGATTAACGCGGATGTTATGGAGGATATTACAGGTCAAAGTGACGGCGGAAGCGGGGGTCTAGTTTATCGGTTTTCTTTTGGTTGCAGGTGCCGCAGAGGGTTTGCAAGTTGCTGATGTCGTTGCTGCCGCCGCGGGCTAGGGGGATGATATGATCGATCGTCAGTTGGGTTTCTAGTTTTGTTTGGCCGCAGCTTTGGCACTGGTATTTATTGCGATCGAATACGTATTTTCTGACTTCGGGTGGAATAGGGATTCTAGGGGTTTTGCTCATGAATTGTTCGGTTGATTTTCTTGAGTAAAAAGTTGGCGGCGCAAATCGTCAAGTGGTGATTCTGCCGGGCTAATTTCTAATAGATTGTTGTCTGGTTTTTCTTCAACTTCTGCTTCGTCGGGGCAAAACTCTACAGTTATTTTAACTCGAATTTTTCCTTTTTGCCATGCTGGAGAACCAAACCTAAGAACTTTACCTGCTATGCCTTCACCAAATAGCACAGATTTTATCGGCTCATATATATTGAGCGAGTTTTTTATATAAGTTTGAAATTGACCACTACTAATGATTGGATACTTAAAATAGGAGTTAATTCCTAAATCTTTATTTAGACTTTCCCATTCGTTTACCATCCACAAAACTTCTTCAAAATCTAATTTAATAATTTTTTTTTCAGTGTCGTCCTTGCTCATAATTAAACCTGATTTATTTGCTTATTTTGTGGTTGATTTACCAATCGCATTAAATATTATAGGTTATTATACTGCATCCCGGTTAAGAACACCTGATAAGACTCGGCGGTTAAAACCGCTTCGAGGGGAAAAATCGAACGTGATTGTGCAAGCCATATCAAATCCGGTAGCATCCTCCTGGTAAAATCAAGTCAACAGTCAACAATCACCGATCCTGCAACTGGAATTAATATAATTAATCTGCGTTAATCTGTGTTTATCTGCCTGTATCTGCGGTAAAAAAAGTAATTTCTCCGGCCGCAGATGACAAGGGATTGACGCTGATTCATGCAGATGATGAAAAGCGAATTCTATTTACCCTAATTATCATTAAAATTCAATCAACATCTTTCCCCTCATAAACAGCTAAAACTGTATCACATTCTCGAATTACAGGCAACAAATGCTCGTGCAGCTTCATCGCCTGCAAACAACTATTAATCCCCGAAACAGCCCGATCGTACTCTTGAATCTTCTGCTCATTCTCAGCTTGCCGCCGCAGATTCCCAGCAATTTTCTCCTCAGCTTCCTGTGCTAAATTTTGCTCTAAATAATCGCGGGCTTGACTGTATTTCTGCAAAATATCATCAGCTTGCTTTTGGGCCAGGGGCAACAAATGCTCTTTCAGGGTTTGGTTGACAGTTTGGCGGAAAGTTTGCCGAATAGTTCTAGATACTTTCGGCTCGAAATCCAGCCGCAATAATTGTCGAATTGCTGGTTGGGCATCTACCATATTTTCGCAGTCGAAACCTTGAGAAGTTTGCTGCAATGTTTCCCGGAATTGATAAATCGAAAATGTGCCTTCGTCGTAAAAACGGGGACTTTCTCGCACGTAGCGATCGCACTCCACCCCAGCCGCATTTACCAAAGCATCAGAAACCCGCTTTGATAACTCCTCTAGCTGCTGTTCAATGCCCCCGTCGTTCCCCAACAACCGATAGAGTAATCGATAGTATTCCGACTTGCGAACGCTGTCTTTCAAATACTGGAAATAATTATCAACCAGTGATTTAGTAGCCTCTACTAAAATATCTTCCAACTGATTAGCTAAATAATAAAGTGCTTCAACTAAAACAGCAATTAAAGGTGCTGTAGCATTGCGGGGATGATTCCGCAAAGTGCGCCCGTAAGCCGCCTCAACAGAAAATCCGTCTAACAATTCATCCAAGCGGCGGATCATCCGAGATTGCAGTTGCCGAAAGTCTGTATCGAAAATATCGCATTTATTCATAATCATTTCATTGACTTCTTCGGCGATATGTTCCCGAAAATCCTGTCCGACTTGCTGCAATTCTTGATTTAGCCGCAAAAGTTCCTGTGCTTTCATTGCTTCAATTTCGCGGGGCTGGCTGTCCAAATTCCGCTGACTTGTTTGGTAATGTTTCCGCAGTTGAATGCACAAATCTTCTAAATCGTCAGCGAGATTTTTGAACAGTTGCGGGCGTTTTTCTTCGGTGAGGTAACGGGTGATGGCTGTGCGAAAATCTTCGATACCGCTATCTTGAATTAATTGAGCAATTAATGGTTGTCCTTGTTCTGCAAGAATCCGCACGTAGTTTTCATTTGGTGTTTCGTAGCTGTTCACTGAAATCCGAAATTTGCTGGGAGACAGTTTGCCGGAATTCGCACAGTATCGGTTAAATTCACTGATAAATTGCGGAGTTTCTTCACTATTACCCAGAAACTCTGAATCTAATTTATTATCTACAGAAACTCGCCCTTGGCTGCTGGCAAATATTGTATTTAAACCAAAGCGATCGCGCCCTGTTGTCCCTCTAATCAAACTCCCGTAAAATCCCAACAATCCGCTAGTTTTATAAACTCTCGCAGTATCGCGAAAGTCAGAATTAATCAGATTTTCTAACCGCTGTCGCAGTTGCGTGTTGTACCAAGTTTCGTCTATGCGATTAAAAATGTAAAAAAGCCGATCGCGAATTCCCGGATTTCCCCGTGTTTTTTCCATCAACTCGGTTTCTTCCGTCGTCATTTCCCCAGACGAAGCTGCTTTCAATACGCAGACAACCGCCGAAGTATCGGGGCTTTCAATCTTATCATAAGTCAATTCTGCATCCCGTTGCACCGGTGCATCAATTCCCGGCGTATCGATAATAATATTCCCATCTTGCAGCAGCGGATGATAACAGTAATATTCAACTCGCTTGAGTACAGCGCTGTTACTACCGCGACGGGCATAACTAGCAGCTTCCTTGAGGTTGGAAAAATTAAACTGTTCCATCGAGTAGGTAGCGTTTTCGAGAGTTTGGATGCGATCGCGATTCGCATCAAAACCTTCTAACAGCAGCATCAAAGCCTTAGCTTGTTTGGCTAGTTCCGATTTATTTTCGCCGCCTTCGGTTTCAATAATTATGTTACATCCCTGAGACAACAGCGACACTACATCTGTCTGATTAATATTAATTTCACCAGATAAACCTAACTTATCGCAAAGCACATTAGCTTGCTGGCTAATCTCAAATTCGCTCAAAAAAGTTAGAACAACTCGCTCTTTTTCCGGCTCAGCAAAGGCAATATAACATTCAGTACCAGTCGCGTGTCCTTCCGCACTGTAGAGCAATTCTCGCTCCAGCAAAGCATTAATTAGCATCGATTTCCCCGCACTGAAAGCCCCGGCAAACACAATCTCAAACTCAGGAGAAATTGCCTTTTTGAGAGAAGCTTGTACCGCCGTAATATCTTGTTGTCGCAAAGACGATTCCTGACGCAGCAGTTGCAGTAAAGAGTCAACTTGCTCTTGCAGATTTGTGCATTGAGGGGGCATTTGAGTCATGGCGGCAGAATGCTCCTAATTGTGGGAAAATTACCTTAGTATTAATTCTCTGCTAGTTCAGGACTAATCACAACAGTAATTTTACTTATGTTATCCAGGATTGCTGAAAGTTCGATCGGCTATTCTGAGGACAAATCATATCGTTTACGGTTGTTTCGGAATGATTAAACCGCAGAGGGCGCTGAGGGCGCACAGTTCGAGAAGAGAGAGATGAATAATTCCGATACTAACGGATTTGTTATTATCTATTTACCGCTAAGTGGCTAAATCTGATATGTCAGTAAAATTTAGCCAAGCATCTCCTAAGTTTTCGTACACAATTAGTAGTAAGGCGCGCATTATTGCGCCCCTACAAAATGAAACGGGCGCCTTGCGTACTCTACATTAAACCGATAAATCCTGACGCGGTTTAAAAGTCTCTATCTGCCGCAACTTTTCGTATAATTCCCGTTCCTCCTCACTAATTTCTTTGGGAATTAACACCTGAATTTCTACTAGCTGATCGCCCCGATCGCCATTTCCGGTCGGATAGCCCTTGTTAGCCAGTCGCAACCGCTTTCCAGAGGTTACTCCAGGCGGCAATTTCATCTTTACCAGACCGTCCAGCGTCGGCACTTCAATATCTCCCCCCAACACCGCTTCGCTGGGAGTCAGTGGCAATTCGCAGCAAATCTCCGACATTTCCAATCGAAAAAATGGATGGGGAGAAACCGTGATTTTCAAATATAAATCCCCGCCGCCCATACCTTGATTTCGCAAGCGAATCCGCTGGCCTGATACCATAGCAGGAGGCAGATTCACCTCAATCGCTCGCCCATCTTCCAGACGAATTCGCTCGGTACCGCCCGAATAAGCCCTTTCCAAAGGCAGAGTTAGCCTAGCCTCAATGTCTCTTCTCGTTTCGCGATCGACTGTTTCCCGTCGAATTTCGCGATCGGCTATATCCCGTCGAATTTCACGATCGACTATTTCCCGTCGAATTTCGCGATCGACTGTTTCCCGTCGAATTTCGCGATCGACTGTTTCCCGTCGAATTTCGCGATCGTCCACATCCCTTCTATCTTCCCTAGAATTAGCTACATAACTTGTTTTCTTAGAAGCCGTATTCCACGGTTCATAGGAGTCTACTCGCGGTGCATCATTCGCGGTCGCCATCCTCACTTCCCGGCGCCTTCCGAGCACTTGATCCAGAAATTTATTAAAATCCGAGTAATCGCTAAAATCGACATCTTCGGCAGGTTTTTTGCGGGTAGCTTTACTGTTTCCCCAAGTTTTGAAATTTGGAAGTCGTACCCCTTGCTTGCCTTGAAATCCCTTTTGTTTCCAGAATTTACTAAACTGATCGTATTGAGCCCGCTTGTCAATATCGGAAAGAATATCGTAAGCTTCATTAATATCCTTAAACCTATCTTCAGCCGATTTGTCCCCCGGATTTACGTCAGGGTGCAACTGTCGAGCCAGCCGTCGATAGGCTTTCTTAATCTCATCAGCCGAGGCATCTTTGGGCACTCCCAAAATTAGATAGTAATTGCGAAAATTCTGCATAGTTAGTCATTAGTCATTTGTTATTAGTCATTAGTTATTAATTATTAGTCATTAGTCATTTGTCATCCTGCTTCCCTGCTTCAAACTAGGGACTAATGACTAGGGACTAATGACTAACCACTAATTACAACCAATCGTCGTCATCATCCCAATCGTCGCTTTGATTTTGATAAGGGCGAGTGGGGCGATTAGCACTGCTTCTGCGATCGCCCATACGATCGCCCATACGATCTCCCATACGATCTCCCATACGATCGGGAATTGGATCGACAGTCGAGCGCCTGTACGGTTTAGCATTTTGATAATAGCTGCTGTCATCGCTGCGCCGCTTGGTACTGTCGCCCGTAAAAGTCCGCTTCACAGACTCAAAGAAATCATCATCCTCGTCATCATCAGCAAAAGCTGAAACTTCCCTGCTCAAATCGTAAAGAGCATCTTGCAAATCCGAACCAACTTGATCGACTCCCCGCTCATCATTGCGTTCCAAACTGTCTCGCAATTCCCGAATTAAAGTTTCAATTCGCTGGCGGCTTCTTTGAGCAAACTGCATTCCGCGATCGAGCGCCACCTCTCGCAACTGCCGCTCGGCTTGATAAGCTAAAGCTTCAGCGCGATTGCGTTTTTCTACCCTTTCCCGCTGCAACTTATCAGCTTGAGCAAACTGTTCCGCCTCGCGAATCATTTGATTCACTTCCTGCTGAGTCAGCGTCGAAGCACCTTGCACAGTAATGCTTTGTTCCCTACCAGTAGTTTTGTCCAAAGCAGTCACCAACAGCATCCCGTTAGCATCAATATCAAAAGCTACTTGTACCTGCGGAATCCCTCGCGGCGCCGGCGGAATTCCAGTTAGTTTAAACCGTCCCAAAGACTTATTATCTCTGCCTAATTCCCGTTCCCCTTGGATGACGTGAATTTCTACCACAGTTTGGTTGTTTTCAGCAGTGGAAAAAATGTCCGATCGCCTGACGGGAATAGTAGTATTCCGAGGAATCAGTTTTTTCATCACCCCGCCAATAGTTTCCAAACCCAGCGACAGCGGCGTCACATCCAACAGCAGCACATCGCGGACATCCCCCGCCAAAATGCCCGCTTGAATTGCCGCACCCACCGCCACAACTTCATCGGGATTCACATTTTGATTCGGCTCTCTATCAATCAAACTGCGAACAATTTCCTGAACCAAAGGAATGCGAGTCGAACCGCCGACTAGCACAACTTCATCAATGCGAGAAGGACTCAAATTTGCATCAGCCAAAGCTTGTTTCACCGGTCGCCGCAGCCGCTGCACCAAATCTGTGCACAGCCCCTCAAATTGACCGCGAGTCAGTCGCGTTTCCAAATGCAGAGGCCCATCTTCATTCGCATCGATAAACGGCAAATTAATCTCCGTGACCCCGACTCCCGACAGCTCAATCTTGGCTTTTTCTGCCGCTTCGATCAAGCGCTGCAAAGCTTGGCGGTTGCGTCGCAAATCAATTCCTTCTTTTTCTAAGAATTGTTCTGCCAACCAATCCACAATTTTGGAGTCAAAATCATTGCCGCCCAATTGAGTGTCGCCGCTAGTTGCTTTGACTTCAAATACTCCGTCTCCCACGTCTAAGATAGACACATCAAAAGTACCGCCGCCCAAATCAAACACTAAAATAGTTTGACTTTCTCGCTTCTCCAAACCGTAAGCCAAAGAAGCGGCCGTCGGCTCATTTAAAATCCGTTTGACATCAAGTCCGGCAATTCGTCCCGCATCGCGCGTCGCCTGTCGCTGCGAGTCGTTGAAATAAGCGGGAACAGTAATTACAGCCCCCGTCACCTCTTGTCCCAGATAGCGGCTGGCTTCATCGGCCAGTTTCCGCAAAACCATCGCCGAAATTTCCTCTGGGGCAAAATCTTTTTTCATGCGGGGACACTTGACTTTGATGTTCCCGTTTTCGTCGCGGCGAGTTGTGTAAGGGACGCGTTTTGCTTCTGGAGTCAGTTCGGTATATTTGCGTCCGATGTACCGCTTGACGGCGTAAAAGGTGTTTTGCGGGTTGAGAACAGTCTGGCGTCTGGCCATCTGTCCCACAAGGCGTTCTCCTTCCTTTGTGAAAGCAACTACCGAGGGAGTTGTCCGCATCCCTTCTGCATTGGCAATCACAACCGGTTTGCCGCCTTCCATGACGGCTACTACTGAGTTTGTTGTTCCGAGGTCAATGCCAACTACTTTACCCATGCGTCAGTTGTCTCCTGTGGCGTTGTGTGTAGCCTTTTCAATATAAGCGTTAAGTATGATTGCATTTATTGTACCGCGTCGAGAAGCGGGGGCTGCGGGGGGATTGCCTCATTTGGGGCCCTGAGTGCGGTTGGCTGGGTACGATCGCTCCGCTGGTGGGCGATCGCCTGCGAGGAGTAGGAGTGTCAACTTGGGAAAGCCGTGTATATCCATCTTTTGAGAGCCAAAAAAAGTTGAGAATTGATTAACTACTGCCTTTTGCTAAACTAAAAACAGCTAGCAGGATTGTTGAGCAAACAGGAACATAAAAATATGACTGTCAACTCTGTTCAAAATTCAGAATCCTGTCAAGAACACTCGCTCGTTGACGTGCAGCAGACAAGCTGCTGCATTGTAGGAGGTGGGCCTGCAGGTGCTGTTTTAGCATTACTTTTAGCGCGGCAAAACATTCCAGTCATGCTGCTAGAAGTACACAAAGATTTCGATCGAGAATTTCGCGGCGATACGCTGCATCCGTCTGTAATGGAAATTATGGAGCAATTAGGTTTAGCAGCACAATTGCTGGAATTGCCCCATACAAAAATGCGCAAACTCACTATCCAAGCTGCGGCCAATACCGCCACACTCGTAGATTTGGCCTGTCTCAAAACCAAGTATCCTTACATCACTATCCTGCCCCAAGTCAAGTTTCTCGAATTCATCACTGCCCAAGCGCAGCGCTACCCCAGTTTCCAGCTAGTAATGGGAGCTAATGTCCAAGAAACGATTGTAGAAAATGGGGTAGTGTGCGGAATTCGATACCGGGGACGCGGGGGATGGCATGAAGTACGATCGACTCTCACTGTCGGTGCAGACGGTCGCTTTTCCCGCCTTCGCCAATTAGCAGGTTTTGAACCGATTAAAACTTCCCCGCCGATGGATGTCCTTTGGTTTCGTTTGCCGCGCAGTCCCCATGATGTCCAAGATCTCGGCGTGGTAGGTCGAGCTGTTGGAGGTCATTTATTAGTCACGATTGACCGCTTGGATTATTGGCAAGTCGGTTACGTTATTCTGAAAGGCAGCTATCAGAAATTGCGCGAATCAGGAATAGAAGCTTTGCAAAAATCTGTTGCTGAATTAGCACCAGAATTTGCAGATAGGGTCGAGCAACTGAAAGATTGGTCGCAAATTTCTTTTCTGTCGGTTGAATCGAGTCGCCTTCCCCGCTGGTATCGTCCCGGTTTGCTCTTAATTGGGGATGCCGCTCACGTCATGTCGCCCGTAGGCGGTGTGGGAATTAACTATGCTATTCAAGATGCTGTCGTCGCGGCTAATGTACTCAGCGCCTCCCTGAAAAACGATCATTTGCATCTGTGGGATTTGGCAGAAGTGCAGCGACAGCGGGAGTTGCCCACACGCATCATTCAAGCATTTCAGTCGTTTGTACAGGAGCGAATTATTAAGGGGGCATTAGATACCAATAGACCGTTTACACCGCCACTTTTGTTGCACTTACCAATTTTGCGAAATATTCCAGCGCGATTAATTGGTTTCGGATTAAACCGGGTTCGGGTGCGAAATTAATGAGATACACCTATACTTAAGTTGTACCTATCATCAACATAGAGGTAGCCTGAATGACCGGATTAGAAGTATTGCAGTCTGTTGAGTTTCTGAAGATAAAAGGCAAACAAGTTGCTGTTCCAGATGTCGAAACTTGGCAATCACTCATCGAATGGTTAGAGACTTTAGAAGATTTGCAAATTGCTAAACAAGCATTCAATGAGTTAAAAGCTGCTGGTGGAAATCGCGATCGTGCCGGTTGGTTGAAATGGGATGAGGTGGCATGGGATCTAGAGTGAGTAATTACACAGTTTATATCAGATATAATCGAAATTAAAAGTGCGATCGCCCTACTCTCAAAAAGGCTTCCAATCAAAATAAAACTATGAAATTCACCTTAGATGTAGAAAACAACCCTACAGGCTGGCCAGACCACACTCAGCTACCCGAATCAGACGGTACTTTTGTGAAAAATTTCCAAGAACACCCCCAAAGCATTCTCTTAACCGATTCAATTACTCCCGTCTTCCAAAGCATTCATCCAGATGGTAACTATTGTATCGGTCAAGACAGCGGTATTTATTGGCGATTAACTGAGCCGCTAGAACGGGGTGCGGAAGCACCGGACTGGTTTTATGTGGCTAATGTCCCGCCAACTGTTGGCGGTCAATTGCGCCGTTCTTATGTGATGTGGCAAGAATTTGTAGCACCGTTAATTGTGTTAGAATTTGTATCGGGCAATGGTGCAGAAAAACGGGACAGAACGCCTGTGTTGCGTTCCGGTCAACAGGAAACTAAGCCGGGTAAATTCTGGATTTATGAAAATGTGATCCGTCCGGCATTTTACGGGATTTATGAAGTAACTAAGGCTAGCGTTGAAGTCTATCACCTGATCGAAAATAGGTATCAATTAGTTGCTGCAAATGAGCGCGGTCATTATCCCATTGAACCGTTAGGAGTGGAATTGGAAATTTGGCAAGGAAGGTATCAAAATGTTGAGTTACCTTGGCTGCGCTGGTGGGATAGTGCAGGAAATTTGCTGTTATCGGGAGCAGAAAGAGCTCAACAAGAACAGCAAATAGCTGAACAAGAGCGGCAAAGAGCCGATCGCGAACAAGAAAGAGGTCAACAAGCAGAAGACCAATTAGAGCAATTGCGCGCTCAGTTGCGATCGGCTGGAATTGAACCGCAATTGTGAGGGAAACCATTGCTGGGAGGAAATTGGGGGAATAAAAGGGCGATCGCGCTCGGCTGCTCTATTTCCTTGCAGCAGAGGATCGCCCCCATCCCCGGCGATCGCACGTAAAACTTTACAATGCCGATCGGGAACTCCGATCCATCCTATTGAAGCTAAAATCCAACAACAACCAAAAATAAATCTATGGGACTCTTTGACAAGATTCGCGGCGAATTTGTCGATATCATCGAATGGTTGGACAATACCAGCGACACCATTGCCTATCGATTCGAGCGCCACCAAAACCAAATTAAACAAGGTGCTAAACTAACTGTACGACCAGGACAAATAGCAGTCTTTGTCAGCGAAGGCCATGTTGCCGATGTCTTCGATCCGGGAATGTACGAACTGTACACCCGCAACTTACCCATTCTGAGCACCTTAAAAAGTTGGCCCTACGGTTTCAACTCTCCCTTTAAAGCAGAAGTCTACTTTTTTAACACCAAAATATTTACCAACCTGAGATGGGGAACCTCTAACCCTGTAATTATCCGCGATCCAGAACTCGGTCCAGTGCGAATGCGGGCTTTTGGCACATACAACATTAAAGTTTCTCATCCAGAACAACTCTTAAAACAACTAATCAGCACTGACGGACTATTTCAAGTAGATGAAATCAGCGATCAACTCCGCAATACCATAGTCAGTGCCTTTGCCAATTGGGTTGGCAATTCCCGCGTTCCCCTGCTAGACTTTGCAGCCAACTACACCCACATGGGCGAACAGGTGCGAGTTGCCATAGAGCCAAGTATCCAGCAGTTTGGGTTAGAGTTAACTCAGCTATTAATTGAAAATATCTCGATGCCGCCTGAAGTTGAAGAAGCACTCGACAAACGAGCTTCAATCGGACTTCTGGGAAATATGCAGCAATATACCCAATATCAAGCTGCTAACGCCATAGAAGCATCAGCAAATAACCCTAGCGGCGGCAATCAAGCATTAGAACTTGGCATGGGAATGGCACTAGGCCAGCAAATGACAAATATGATGCAGCCGCCAGCATCGCAAACTCCGCCGCCACCTCCCCCACCAACACAACATCAGTGGTATATTGCCCAGAACGGTCAACAATTAGGGCCTTTTGAGTTGCATCAACTTCTGCAAAATGGTTTGACACATCAGGTAATGGTGTGGCGTGCGGGTTTTGACGGCTGGAAGTTAGCATCGCAAGTGCCTGAATTAGCATCTTTGTTGGCGACAGTACCGCCGCCTCCCCCGCCAGCGGCAGCCTAAAATTTTGCATATTTAGTTAATTGGTAATTGGGATGCTTTCCAGATTACCAATTACCAATTACATCACCAATTAACCATTATGAAGACTTCGGGACCTGCTGTTAAACGTTTTCCCTGTCCTAGCTGCGGGGCTTATTTAGAGTTCAACCCCCAAGCAGGAAAGCTCAAGTGTGCTTACTGCAGCTGGGAAGATGCAATTCCCCAAATGGCCCAAGAGGTAAAGGAGAACTCTTACGAACAATATCTCCAAGTCGATCGCACGGCGCTAACAACTTTATCAACAACAGCCCTTGAAGTAAAATGCAATGATTGCGGAGCAAGTGTTACTTTTGAACCGCCGAAAGTAGCGGGTAAATGCCCATTTTGTGCTTCTCCAATTGTGACGCAACCTGCAAAGGCTAGCCCTAGCGTGCAGCCAGAGGGAATTGTACCCTTTAAAGTTACTGATAAACAGGCCAGAGAAAGCATTCAGAAGTGGCTCAGCAATCGCTGGTTTGCTCCCTCTGCTTTGAAATCCCTAGCGCAACAGGAGAAAATTCAAGGGGTTTATTTGCCGTTTTGGACTTACGACACTTATACGGTTAGTTACTATCAGGGTTCTCGCGGAGAACACTACTACGTGACTGAAACTTATACGGAAACAAACTCGCAGGGCGAAACAGAAACTAAAACTCGCGAAGTGCAACATACCAGGTGGTGGCCTGTTTCTGGGAGAGTCGATCGCTTTTTTGACGATATTCTGATTCCGGCTACAACTTCGCTCGATCGCCCCCGCCTGGATGCATTAGAACCTTGGCATCTCAAGGAGTCGCTGCGCGCTTACAATTCATCTTATTTAGCTGGGTTTGAAGCGCAGCGATCGCAAGTTTCTCTCACTCAAGGATTTGAATCTGCTAAAAATGTCATGGCCGGTACTATTCACTTCGATGTTTGTAGAGATATCGGCGGCGACGAGCAGCGGGTTCACAGCATTTCTACTGATTACAGTGCTATCACTTTTAAGCATATTTTGCTACCTGTGTGGCTGTGTGCCTATCGTTATCAAAACCAACGATATCAAGTAATGGTTAATGCACGCACCGCTGAAGTTCAGGGCGAACGTCCCTACAGTGTTTGGAAAATTACTGCTGCTGTTGTTAGCGGTGTCGTGCTTGCGGGTGTTATGTACCTATTGTTTACTGGTAATTGGAGATATATCCGTCTTCCCGGTTTCCCTCAACCGCAACCCCAACCAACTTCCCTACCTGTACCGAGCCAAACATTACCGCCAGTTCCTATTCCCTCTACCGCACCTGTACCCCAGAACAAAAAATTACCGCCAGCGCCTGTTCCCTCTTCACCCTAGTAATTCTGGATGGAGCAGTCACCGGAGGCCGCGGAGGCATCCTCGTCGGTGTAGTAGTCGCGATCGATGTCAGTAAAATTAACTCAATTATTATTTGCTCCGAATCAATAAATTTAATGTAAATCTGCCTTAAGGAGTACACAACAGTGTTTTTACGTATCTTTTTTAAAACACCTAAATTAAATAGAGCTTGTTTTCTTTAATTTAGGTGTTGCTTTAAGGATAGATTATGGGTACAGTAGATTTAATTGTACTGAGGATTTTAATAAAAACAAATACTATTTTCATAAATAATAGATAAAATACGAACTATCGACATTTAAAAACACCTTCAATAACTGCACTTTATAGCATATCAAACATACTGAGAAAGCGAAAGTTTGTAAATATATTGTGTCAAAAAATCAAACAAATATTTAATTAGTACAACAAACGGAATTTTAATAACAGAATTGGAGAATCAATTTTATGAGTCAAAATCAAATTAAATGGTTGGCCGCCGCTCTAATGCTAATAGACCACATCGGATTTATAATTGAAGCAGAACCCATGCGCATCATCGGCCGCCTCAGTTTTCCGTTGTTTTGTTGGGTGTTTGCTCAAAATTGGAAACGACCGGGGGACAAAAATCCTCTAATTACTCGACTGATATTATTTGGGGTACTTTCTCAAATACCTCATATGTTACTTTTTCGCAATTTAGAGTTAAACATCATGTTTAGCTTTGTCGTAGCAGCACTAACTTTGAGCTACATCAGACGCTCCGATCGCAAAATTGCAGTTTTAAGCATAGGTCTAGTAAGTGCTCAAATTTTAGGAGTGACTTACGGCTGGTATGCAGTGGCTTGCCCGCTATTGATGATTAGGTGGAAAGGAGGAGGCGATCGCCTTTGGTGGTTCGGCTGGACTATAGCAAATATCGGATATGCAATTAGTTGCCAAAGCTGGATTCAAATTTTCGCTATATTTACGCCGCTAGTTCTGGCATACTACGATACCTCTAAAGATCAAAAACCAACGACTCTAGAAAAAAGATTTTTCTATTATTTTTACCCACTACACCTTGGGGGGCTAGCGGCACTGCGAACAATTGTCTAAATAAGACTGGGGATTCTAATTAGTTCATTGTTGATTTTTTATTTAAAGGAAGTACAACCGCGTCTGTGAGCGATCGCCCCCAGAAGATCGCGATCGCTTTCTAAACTGTATTGCCAACATTCAACTGACCGAGGCGCTTCAAAATACTCAGCACGCTGTACAAATCATTCCCCGGATTGAAAAGGTAAAACTTCCGAGAAAAAGCGTACTGTGCTTTTTCCCGCTTAACTAACTTGACAAATAGAAAATCTGCCCCATTCATTAACAATCCGTAAGTAGGTCGATCGGCACTGAGATTAGCTAACATATAAGCTAGTAACTGCGGAATCCCGACCTCCAAAGAAAATGCAGCCTTCTTGGACTCGATCACCACTACCCAAAACTCCTGAAACAAAGCCAAAACCTCCAACTGTCCCCTCACAATCATTCCTTCATCTTCGTCAATAATTTCTACAGACTTTTCTGAAGTAACATGAAAAGGATCAAGATAGAAATCAGCTAAATCCAAAAACGGAGACAGCACAACCATTTTGACTGTATTTTCTAGAAGTGGCGGATGTTTGAGCAAATTCCTGTAACTTGCTTTAACTCTGTCCAGCCGCTGTTTTTCAGCATCATTGATTTCTGGCAAATCATCTTGCCATTCGCGAAAGAATTGGTCATCCTCAACCTATTCAATTTTGAATTTGGTTTCCAAATCGTACATCGTGACATTTCGAGCTTGAATTGTTTGTACCATAAATTCAACTAATTTATTCAAATTTTCCTCATAATTTATGATAGCAAAACTTGCTAATTTTCCGTTAATACTGAGGTATTGCATCTTTCAAAACAGGACATTGCTGAATAACGATAGGATTTCCCCGAGCTCCCCGACTTCTGAATCAAACATTCCTGGACGCATCAAAACCTTCACCACCTTCGTTTTTTGCCGTTTCTGGGGACTGTAACGCCTCTTCTGAGAAAAAAACCCGGTTTCTGACCACCCGTGCATCCAGGAGTATCTGGCAGAAGTCCGGGATCTTTGCTGACTTACCCGTCTGTGAGATTTTTCCCTAGGCTGAGAATGACAAAATATTGTAACGAGTTGTAAAGTATAATTAAACCGAAGCGAACACAGAGGCCAAGTAGTATCAAATGCGAGTTGCGATCGCCGGAGCAGGCTTAGCAGGACTTTCCTGCGCAAAATATCTTACCGACGTGGGCCACACCCCCATCCTCCTAGAAAGTCGGGACGTACTCGGCGGCAAAGTCGCCGCCTGGAAAGATGCAGACGGCGACTGGTATGAAACCGGCCTCCACATCTTCTTCGGCGCATACCCGAATATGCTCCAACTCTTCAAAGAACTTGACATTGAAGACCGGCTGCAATGGAAAGAACACTCGATGATTTTCAATCAGCCGGAAACCCCCGGAACCTATTCCCGCTTTGACTTTCCCGACCTTCCGGCTCCCTTCAACGGCGTCGCAGCCATCTTGAGCAACAACGATATGCTCACCTGGCCCGAAAAAATCCGCTTCGGTATAGGTTTGATTCCGGCCATGCTTCAGGGTCAAAACTATGTCGAAGCAATGGACAAATACTCGTTTTCCGACTGGCTCAAAAAGCAAAACATCCCCCCCAGAGTCGAAAAAGAAGTATTCATCGCCATGTCCAAGGCGCTCAACTTCATCGACCCCCACGAAATATCTGCAACCATACTGCTGACAGCCCTCAACCGCTTCTTG
The DNA here is from genome assembly GCA_036700245.1 of Microcoleus vaginatus BM001213989. GTDB lineage: Bacteria > Cyanobacteriota > Cyanobacteriia > Cyanobacteriales > Microcoleaceae > Microcoleus. The sequence continues at coordinate 30,980 of JAUBOM010000035.1, read as the reverse complement.
CAAGAGAAAAACGGCTCGAAAATGGCTTTTTTAGACGGTGCCCCCACAGAAAGGTTGTGTCAGCCGATGGTAGACTACATAACTGAGCGCGGCGGTGAAGTACGGCTGAATGCACCCATCAAAGAGTTTTTGCTCAACGATGACAACACGGTGCGCGGCTTTCACATTCGGGGAGTAAAAGGGGCAGAGTCAGAAATTCTGACGGCCGATATTTACGTTTCCGCGATGCCGGTTGACCCGCTGAAGTTGATGATGCCGAAACCTTGGGGCGAAATGGATTATTTCAAACAGCTCGAAGGCTTGGAGGGAGTACCCGTCATTAATGTACACTTGTGGTTCGATCGCAAGCTAACTGAAATCGACCATTTGCTGTTCTCGCGATCGCCCCTGCTAAGCGTCTACGCCGACATGAGCAACACCTGCCGCGAATATGCCAACCCAGACAAATCCATGCTGGAACTGGTTTTAGCACCGGCCAAAGACTGGATAGGCAAATCAGACGAAGATATCGTCGCAGCCACAATGGTCGAGTTAGAAAAACTCTTTCCCGATCAAATCCCAGAACCAGCCAAACTGCTCAAATATCACGTAGTCAAAACCCCACGTTCCGTCTACAAAGCCACTCCCGGACGCCAGCAGTGCCGTCCCACACAAACAACTCCCATTAGCAATTTCTATCTAACGGGGGATTATACAATGCAGCGTTATCTTGCGAGTATGGAAGGTGCCGTGCTTTCTGGTAAGCTGACAGCGCAGGCTATCTCAACGGCCAATAACCAATGAAAAATTAAGAATTTTTCATAAAGACGTAAAAAATCTCCCGTTTTCTAAACGGGGGAAAATCAGTTCTAATCTTTAAATTTCTTATTCTCGGATGCTGCAACTGTCAAAACTCCAGTGCATGAGAACTCTGGCTTCTGTGGATGACTCCTACGAACTGTGCCGCCAAGTCACCGCGAGTTATGCCAAAAATTTTTATTTAGGCACTCAACTCATGCCCGAAGCCAAGCGTCGGGCGATTTGGGCGATTTACGTCTGGTGCCGCCGCACCGACGAACTCGTAGACGGGCCTGGTTCTGATGCAACGACCCCTGAAACCCTCAATCTGTGGGAAAAACGCCTAGAATCTGTGTTTGCCGGCCATCCTCACGACGACTACGACGTAGCTTTAGTGGATACGCTGTCTCGTTTCCCGATCGACATTCAGCCGTTTCGAGAGATGATTGCGGGCCAGCAAATGGACTTGTACCGCAGCCGGTACGAAACTTTTGAAGAGCTCAATCTTTACTGTTATCGAGTAGCGGGTACTGTAGGGCTGATGTCGATGTCTGTCATGGGTGTAGGCGAATCGAGCTCCGCTGCTAACTGGAATTGGCACTGGGGGAATAGAATTCCCAAAGAAGAAGCCATCTCCCTCGGTATTGCTAAGCAGTTGACTAATATTCTGCGCGATGTCGGAGAAGACGCCCGCCGCGGCCGCATTTACATTCCCTTAGAAGACTTAGCCTTGTTTAACTACACCGAAGAAGATTTATTCAACGGTGTAATTGACAACCGCTGGCGGGAATTGATGCGGTTTCAAATTCAGCGAGCTCGCAAATTATACGCCAGCGCCGAGCCCGGAATTAAAGTGCTCAGTCCCGATATCCGCTGGACTGTTTGGGCGGCTACTATGCTGTACAGCAGAATCTTAAATGCGATCGAACGCAATCAGTACGATGTTTTCCAGAAGCGGGCTTATGTTAGCAATTCTCAGAAACTGCTGTGTCTCCCCGCCGCTTGGCTGAAGTCAAAAGTTCTTTAGTCGCAGCCCGTATTGCTGGCGATTCGGCAACGGGTAAGGGGTATTTGTCAAGTTACAAATTATCAGAAAATTGGGTTTTAAACCCCGTCCTTCTAGGAGGGCTTTTTCTATAATTAAGTAATTACACGTATGCCTTGGCTGGGGAGTAAATCAATTCTAGAATAAAATTTGATTTTAAAGATTGAGTATCTCGCTGTAAAGTAAGGAAAAATCGTAATTAAAATCAATCGCAAAAACAATTAGAGATAAAGCTTTGGAATTGGTACGTGGGGACTCTCGCGTTACGGGAGTGCAATGCACCTAAACGCCCAAAAGATACCACCACTCAAAAAGCCAAGGCGGTGAGGCAAGCGAATCCCAGCAATGGGAATATTAAGGCCGAAATGTCTTAAGAATCCTCAGGCATTCAGACCCCGGAGTGTCAAATGATGTGCCGCAAAGTGCATATTAGGTTTGTAGGGACACGGCAGTGCCGTGTCCCTAGCTGTGCTGTATTGTGTTAATTTAAGTCAAATTTGTGGAGTAGGGGGTCCAATTTTCAATTGGGCGATCGAACTTTCAAGCAATTGCTTTTCCTGCTGGAGTTTTGCTTCTAAGCTTTGAATTTGTTCCCGGCGGGCTTCAACTTCAATCAAGCGGCGAGACAATTCTTGACTCTGCAAAGTGAGAGATTGCCTCCACCCTTCTGCTTTCTTGGCTTCTTGGTGCAAAAAATCGGGAGTAAAGCCTGTTGTTAAATATTTCTCAACTAATTCTAGCACCCAGTTTGTAGCTGCTTGAATATCCAACACCTTGCTATTTTCCCCAATATCTGCTAATACTAGCATCCCTTCATTTAAAACATTAGTTGCAGAGTTAATTGGATTTTGAGCAAAATCTTTCGGTAATGTCAAGAAACTTTTTTCAGTAAGAATAGCCCAAGTATCATCAGAAGTTTGGCAAGCCAGCAATTGCAGACTTATCTCGCCTAAAATTTCCTGATTTTGTACTTCTGCTAAATATAACATGAGGGTAATTAGTAATTGGTAATTAGTAATTGGTGATTGGTTATTTGTGGTAGGATTTGCGAGCTCGTAGGGGCGGGTTTTACAAACAATCTATGCCTGAAACTAACTATCTCGTAAACCCGCCCCGGCCACTTTAGCCGCGCCCGCGGTGGGTGAGAGTCAATATTTTCATTGGGATTCCAAGATTTTTCGCCCTCACGCACCCTACAACTTGACTAAAAACAGTCAACAGTCAACAGTCACCAGTCAACTATTAAAACACCTTTAGCCGATCGCGCAAAATCTCCGCCTGTTTTTCGGCTTCCGCCAAAGCATCCCTCGCCCCCTGAACCACATCAGGAGTAGCCTTATCCACAAACTTCTGATTAGTCAAGCGCGCGGCAGTATGCTTAATTTCAGCTTCCACCTTGCTCAACTTTTTTTCTAATTTAGCACGCAAAGCCGCCAAATCCACCACCCCAGCCAGAGGAATCAATACTTGCACAGTACCGACAACCCCAGCAATTGTCTGTCCCAAATCTGCATCCAAACTAGCAGTAACGGTCAGATTTTCGACTTTTGCCAAATCCTGAATGTAAACACCTCCATCTGAGATTATTTGGCGTTCTTTCTCGCTTTCGCTTTGCAAAATCGCCGTCACCTTCACACTGGGTTTGATATCAGAATCTGCCCGTAAATTGCGAATAGTGCGAATTGTACCGAACAACAACTCAAACTGCTGTTCCAAATCAGCATCAATTAGCGAGATATCAGCTTCAGGATAAGCTTGCAAAGCCAAACATTGATCGTCACCTGTTTGAGTCAGAGTGTGCCAAATTTCCTCAGTAATGTGGGGCATAAAAGGATGCAGCAGTTTCAGAATCCCTTCCAACACAAAAGCAAAAGTTTGCTGTGCCACTTTCTTAGAATTTGGTTCAGCATCCTGTTGCAAGCGAGACTTGACTAACTCAATATACCAGTCACAAAAATCGCCCCAAATAAACTCATAAAGTCCCTTCGCCGCTTCCCCCAAACCGTAACTTTCCAAACAATTGCGGCTTTGTTGCACAACTTGATTGTAGCGAGAAAGAATCCAGCGATCGCACAATTCCAACCCTTTTTCTCTCCCTCCCTCGGTAAGGCGGGGTTGGGGGGGGTGAGGAATTCCCAACTGCTGCGGCGTCTGTCCCTCCAAATTCATCATCACAAACCTAGCCGCATTCCACAACTTATTCGTGAAATTCCGCGAAGCTTCCACCGATTTCGATTCATCAGTTTTGCGATCGTACTCCATGCGAATATTTTGACCGGCCCCAACCACTTCCTTAACCAAAGTGTAGCGCAAAGCATCAGTACCGTACTTGCCAATCAACAGCAGTGGATCGATACCGTTATTTTTACTCTTAGACATTTTTTGACCGTTTTCATCCAACACCAAACCGTGAATGTAAACAGTATCAAAAGGCATCTTTTCTGTAAAATGTCCGGCCATCATCGTCATCCTAGCAACCCAGAAAAAGATGATATCAAAACCTGTAACCAAAGTAGTTGTCGGATAGTAAAACTCCAAATCTTTAGTTTCGTCAGGCCATCCCAGAGTTGAGAAAGGCCACAACCCAGACGAAAACCAAGTATCCAATACATCTGGATCTCTTGCTAACTGCACGTCATTACCAAACTTAGCCGTTGCTTTTTCCCTAGCTTCAGCTTCAGTTTTCGCCACCACAAACGGCGTCGTGTCAGTAATTTCTCCTTGGGTTTCGCTAACAGCATACCAAGCCGGGATTTGGTGTCCCCACCACAATTGTCGGGAGATACACCAATCCTTCAGCTTCACCAACCAATCTCGATAAACCTTTGTCCATCTGTCAGGAACAAAGACTGGTGAGTTACTTTGATCTAATGCTTCTAAAGCACGTTGAGAAAGAGGCTCGATCTTCACAAACCATTGCGTAGATAGCAAAGGTTCGACCGGAACTTTGCCGCGTTCGCTGTAGGGAACTGTATGCTTATAATCTTCTATTTTAACCAAAACCCCGTCAACTTCTAAGCGCTGCACCACATTTTTTCGGGCAACAAATCGGTCTTGTCCCTGGAACTCTCCGGCATTTTCATTTAAAGTGCCGTCCTTATTCATAATGTTAATAAACGGCAAGTTGTGACGCTTACCCATCTCGAAGTCATTCGGATCGTGGGCGGGAGTAACCTTGACACAACCAGTTCCGAAAGTCGGATCGACAAACTCATCAGCAATGATTGGGATTTCGCGATTGACGATCGGCAAAGTCACAGTTTTACCGATAAGATGTTTGTAGCGATCGTCCTGTGGATTCACCGCCACCGCTGTATCGCCCAACATCGTTTCCGGCCGAGTCGTCGCCACTTCCAAATAACCAGAACCGTCCGTCAAAGGATAGCGGAAATGCCACAAATGCCCGTCAACTTCCTGCTGGTCTACCTCCAAATCCGACACAGCAGACTGACTCGCCGGACACCAATTCACCAGGTAATTGCCGCGATAAATCAGCCCCTCATCGTACAGCCGGACAAACGCTTCTAAAACCGCAGCGGATAAGCCTTCATCCATCGTAAAGCGTTCACGCGACCAATCGACAGACACGCCCAAACTGCGCAATTGATTAGTAATAGTATTGCCAGATTCAGCTTTCCACTCCCAGGCCCGTTCCAAGAATTTTTCTCGGCCTAAATCGTGGCGAGTTTTGCCTTCTGCTTTCAGTTGCTTTTCGAGAATAGTTTGAACTGCGATGCTAGCATGATCCGTTCCCGGTAACCACAGGGTATTGCGTCCAGTCATGCGGTGATAGCGGACGAGGACATCAATCAGCGTCTCTTCAAAAGCGTGTCCCATGTGGAGGCTGCCGGTGACGTTGGGTGGCGGGATAACTACGCAGTAAGGTTCGCCGCCTTTTTCGGGGTCAGCTTTGAAGGTTTGGTTGTCTTCCCAGTATTTTTGCCACTTGGCTTCGGTGGCTTGGGGGTCGTATTGGGGGGGTAGGTTTGCGGTCATGGTGGCTTGAGAGTTTGATCTTATTTAAGATTGTGCCACAGGAGAGGGAAGAGAAGAGGTTTGAACCGCAGAGGGCGCAGAGGGCGCAGAGGGAAGAGTGTGGGGAGGGTTTTGGATTACGATTGTGATTATTGGTTTGAGAAGAGGAGAGAAGAGAGTTGGAAGATGATCTGAATGAGTTGACTTATGCTGTGATTGGGGCAGCAATGGAGGTTCATAAGGAGTTGGGGCCGGGGTTTTTGGAAGCGGTATATGAGAATTCGTTGCGTGAAGAACTCTCGCGCCAGGGAATTCCTTTTCAACCTCAACCTACAGTAAATGTAACTTATAAATGTGTGGTGGTTGGGGAAGGCAGATACGATATGCTGGTTGCCAACACCCTCATTGTTGAATTAAAGTCAGTCCAAACTCTACTTCCTATCCATGAGGCTCAAGTTATCTCCTACCTGAAAATGACTGGTTATCCTCTAGCCCTTCTCATCAACTTCAATGTCCGCTTTTTAAAAGAAGGAATCCGCCGCCTCACCCTCTCCTAACAAACCCTCTCATCCCTCTCCTCTCTGCGCCCTCTGCGCCCTCTGCGGTTCATTCCTCTTAATATCTTTAATTATTTCACCTCCTTATAATCCACCCCATAACTCGTATCTCTCCCAGACAAATACGTCGTTTTCCCCGTTAAAGTCTCCAGAGTTTTTTTCGTTTCACTCGAAGTAATCGAATTCAGCGGCACGCCGAACTTGCTAGCCAAACCAGCGGCTACGCCCACACCTTGTCCTTGATAAATATTCACCGTCGCAATTCGCCCGACAGATACCGCCATACCGACATAACCGGACGATCGCCCAACAATGGCTAAATTATTCACTTTGCTAGCCAAAGCGCTTTCTATCCCGAAATTATACACTGGCAGCGGCGGAATTCTCGCCGATAAATGCTTGACTCCGCCCCGCAAGTCGAAATCGTAGGAAAAACTGCCGATCGACTTGGACGCTGCTGTTCCCCCTTTGATAATCTCCTTTCCCGTCAGCGGATCTACCACATCGCGAACGTTCAAAGTGTGCCTGATATAAATCTCGTCTGGAATAAATACTCTCACATCTTTACCGGACTTCTTTTGTAGCCAGTGTTGGAGATATGACATTTCTTTAATCATCTCAGGAGTCGGTTTTCTGCCGTTAGCTTCCATCTCCATTATTTGGTCAACTTGGTATTTAAACAGAAACCCGTTCCAGGACAGCAATTTTTTATTATAAACGCAGACATTGCCTTTATCAAAAAAGAATCCTTTATTTTGACTGAAGGGCAAATTTCTGTCTATGTGATACGCTGCTCCTATAGCTACGCTTCTGATGTCGTAGCCGTCTGTATATGGCTGATAAATCGTACTCCAGAAATTCCTCATCCAGAATTTTGTACTGGCAGGATCTTTAGATTTTGTAATGCTTTCTTGAATCTTTTTTACCAAGGGGGTGTTGTAGAGAATTTCATCTTCTATTCTGCGGAATTCGGACATCGTTATACCCGTAATTATCGGAACTACAGATACAGCTAAAGTTTCATTTTTTGATTTTATATTTTGAGATTCATATCCTGTATAATAAGATAAGCCTGCTTTTCTTGCCAATTCTGCGTCTTGAGTTACGTCAATAAAAGAGTTGGCTTTAATTATTATATTGCTGCCTTTTACTTCGGCATATTCGATTTTTTTATTGACGACGTGGGGAGTAAGAGTTGAGTTGGAAATAACTTTGACTTTGGCTGCTGAAAGCATCTGTTTGAGAGCTCGATCTGCCTGTTTTGGGTCTAAGCAAGATTCCGGCGCATTCGCTTTATCTAAGAATTCCTTAAAACATTGGGCGTAGGGTTGGCGGTACCAATCGGGGATTTTATCTAAATCGATGTAAGCTAAACCGCCGCGGGTGAGTAAGCCACCCAAAGGAGCACTTGCGTAGTTCGATCGCACGATCGCAACTTGGCCCTTTGCGCCTAAAGTTTTCTTAGCCCATATCGCCGCACATATCCCCGGTACTTCATCGCCATACACTACTACATCAAACTTTTGCGTCGGTGATTTTTTGCGAGGTACCGCAGGCGGGCGGCTGGATTTTTGGTGCAGAGTTCCATTGTCTGAGGTGGCACTTGCTGGGTTTCTATTTGCGATATAATTTTCTACTTTTCTGAAACGGGGAGAGTTAAGTAAAAGTTCTAGGGCGGCAAAGATGATTGCAATTGAAGCTAATTTCTTGAAAGTAGAGAGCATTCAGTTGACTCGTGGATAAATTTGCAATACCTGAAAGCGCAGTTCAGGGTTTACGGAGTTGAATATAGCACGTTTACATAATTTCGACACAAGTTTAAGTTTTCCGGGAACCGTGGTAAACGAATCTTCTCAACCCAAACCTGGTGATCCTGTCCTTGGCAGCCCAAATGCTACAATTACATCTATCACCAATTTAAACATAAAAAACATGACTTTTGAGGCGGTTTTAAATCTTGTTAAGCACTTGTCTCTAGCGGAAAAGTTACGATTGATTAAGTGGATTGTTCCTGAAATAGAACGAGAATTAGTTGTTCGGCCGGCTCCCCGCAAATCATTGTGGGGTTTATGTGCTGACTTGGGAATTGCACCTTCTGCCGCTGATATAGATGAAGCTCGCAGCGAAGAATGGGGGAATTTCCCAAGGCAAGATTTCTAATGCTGCGTGCTGTAGCGGATACTGATGCTGTGATCTGGTATATCTTTGCCGATTCACGACTTTCGGTGACTGCTAGAACGACAATAGAAGAGATAGCTGCCCAGGGAAATCAGGTGGCTTTTTCATCAATTACATTAGCAGAAATTGTCTATCTGAGCGAGTGAGGGCGGATTAATTCAACTACTCTCGATCTATTATTGAGAGAAGTTGAGAGCGATGATGCCTTATTGGTTGAAATTCCTTTCGATCGCAATATAGCTTTGACTTTAAGGCAAGTTGACCGATCGCAAATTCCCGATTTGCCCGATCGCATTATTGCTGCTACTGCTTTGTATCTTAATGTACCCGTTATTAGTCGCGATCGCCGGATTCAATTATCTAGTATAGACACAATTTGGTAAGTCTGAGTCACTCGGCGCAAGTTTAACTTTTCCGGGAACTGTTGTTAGCGGTTTTGCCTGTGTTACTGGTTTGGGAGGGCTATTGATGTGGGTAAGGATGGGGGGTGCGATCGTATCTCAGATATCTGGTGTCGGAAAGGGCGATCGGCTATAATAATTTAAGAACAACAATTGAGTCACCTCAAACATACAGAAAAAATGGAAAAAGTTTTTGTACATCCTGAATGTCCTTTTTCAGAGAACACATTTAACCTATTGACCGAATTTTATGAAAACCCCAGCTCAGATTTTTACCGGGAACACAAAAAAGATTTCTTAAAATATGTAGAAGAGCCAGTAAAGTATATTTTAAGCCAGGTAGAAGAGCAGTTGCCTGATTTGATTAAAAAATATATAGATGTTAAGAGTGAGACGTTTGGCAGCCGTCAAACAAATTTTTTATCCACAGGAGTCTACAGGGCAACCTACTTTTTTAACTATAGACCTCATCCTAACACCTTTAATCAGTTAATGTTAACAGTTGGAAACCAGACATTGACTTTTGGTTTTTTGGGGAAAAAACATTTATTTCCGGCAATGGTAAGTTGCTACAAAGATTATGGAATTAATGTTAATTTAATCGAAATCCTTAAACGTTATCACCTTCCCCACAAACATGATTTTTCTTATAGTTGTCTAACAGCAAATGATTTGGGGGAAAGATTAAACTGCACAATGAAGCCTGAAAAATGTATTCATGAACTCTTAGAAAGTATGTTATCCGAAATAAATAGTTCTCCAAAAACCGAATGGGAACGGCTTAGAGGTTTTGATGTTCAAGTGGCGATCTCACTTGAGTCAGAGGAAATACTAAGATCTTCTGCCAAACACTTAATTCAAAAAATAGCACAAACCTTTAAAAAACTATTTCCCTTATTAGTAATTTTTAGCTTGACAGAAGAAAATGACAACTCAGAACTTATTATCAGTGAATATTTTTCAGTCTATGAAAAGGAATTTAATCCAGTGTATCAACTAGAAGAAATCTCAGAAATTACTGGTTTTCAAACAACCCACCTAACCCAATGGATACACGCCATTAACCGCAAAGGCCAAACCATCATCCAAGGCCCACCCGGAACCGGCAAAACCTTCATAGCCGAAAAACTAGCCAAACACTTAATCGGCGGCGGTGACGGTTTCTCAGACATTATCCAATTTCACCCCGCCTACACCTACGAAGACTTTATCGAAGGCCTCCGCCCAATAACTCAAAACGGACAATTAACCTACTCAATAGTTCCCGGTAGATTCCTAGAATTCTGCGAAAAAGCCGAAGCCTGTGAAGACACTTGCGTTCTCATTATTGATGAAATTAATCGCGCAAATCTTTCTCAAGTCTTTGGCGAGTTAATGTATCTCCTAGATGACCGACAAGACACCGGACGCTTTATTACACTAGCCAGCGGTAAACTATTTAGAATCCCTACAAATGTCCGCATTATCGGCACAATGAACACCGCAGACCGTTCTATTGCCTTAGTCGATAACGCACTCCGCCGCCGTTTCGCATTCATTCCCGTTTATCCTAATTATGAAGTCCTGCGACAGTATCACCAGAGAGAGGAAACAGTTTTCCCCGTTAATAAATTAACTAGCATTCTAGAAGAAGTCAATCGGGCAATTAACAACAAACACTATGAACTAGGCATCTCCTTCTTTCTAACAAAAACTTTAGCGGCAGATATCCAAGACATTTGGCAAATGGAAATCGAGCCATACCTCGAAGAATACTTCTTTGATAACCAGGCAAAAATGGATGAATTTTTCTGGGATAAAATCAAAGATCAATTCAGCACTTGATAATCTAACGCTACCATTATTACCAAAAACACGGCGTTACAGCATCTATGAAACGAGAATCACCCCAAATTATCGAACTTACAGAATATCAATTAGCAACTTTTGAACAAGACTCAATCCCCGAATCAGTAGGACAGAAAATATACCATAATTATGCCAAGGAAATCGAGATAGAATTTCCCAACCCTAAAACTAAATATAAATGGCAATTAAAATCTAAAGGCAGAGTGGGCAACATTCCCATCACTCCAGAATTTCACATCGCCATCCGCCCAAAGGTTCCCATAAACAACCTCTTCGGAATGATTGACTATGCCTACAACCTTAAGATAAAATTTCCCCAAGGCTCGATTCAGTGCCAATCTTTACAAGAAAGTTACGAGAGATTAGCTAACATTCTTGCCCAAAAAATTCTAGAACGCTGTCGCAAAGGATTATATCGCGATTACTTATCCAAAACCGAAAGACTCGCCTACATTCGCGGCCGCGTCGATTTGCGGTCAGCGCTGCAAAAACCTTGGGATGTTAAACTAAAATGCCACTATAACGAACAAACAGGCGACATCGAAGACAATCAAATAGTCGCTTGGACACTCTTCATCATTGGCCGCAGCGGTTTGTGCGGTGAATCTGTTTCATCCACTGTGCGAAAAGCCTTTCACGCACTCCAAGGATTTGTTACATTAAAACCTTTTAAATCAGAAGCTTGTATTGATAGAAATTATCACCGCTTGAATCAAGATTATCAACTTTTACACGCCTTATGTCGATTCTTTTTAGATAACACAGGGCCCACTCACGAAACTGGCGATCGCGAAATGCTTCCTTTTCTCATAGACATGGCTAATTTATATGAACAATTTGTCGCTGAATGGCTCAACGTAAATACACCAAAAGGCTTTTTTGTCAAACAACCACACCGAGTCACACATGACCAAAACTATTTCGATCGCATTGACTTACTCCTAGGCGATAGTGAAACAAAAAAAGTCCAATACGTCCTCGATACAAAATACAAAGCTCCCGATAAAGTAGCCAATAATGACATTCATCAAATAGTTGCTTACGCAAATGCCTTAAAGTGCCAAAATGCAATTCTCGTCTACCCGCAAAACCTCAAACAGCCACTAGACATAAAAAATGACGATATCCGAGTTCGCAGTCTAACTTTTTCCCTAGATAGCGACCTCCATGAAGCCGGAAAAACCTTCTTAGACTCTCTACTTCCACACCCCCTCCCCTAACTCTACTCTGCGCCCTCTGCGCCCTCTGCGGTTCATTTTCCCACAAAAAAAGAGGCGCGATCGCGCCTCTCAAATCTTTCATGTCTGCGTTCTAAACACTCACAGCCACTTTCGCTTCTTTTGCAGTCAACTTCTCGTAAGTCGCCCGCATCTTCAATCCGACTAACACTTGGAACAAACCAGTTCCATTGTTAGAACCAGGATATTCGCGGTGTTGGAGCAACAGGTGAGTTAACTCGCCTTCATACTTCGCAGAAGTCTTGCTCAAATGGCTTTCGATGTAAATAACTTCTTCGAGATTCTCGAACTGACCATCTACTTCCAAAATCGAGACTTCGTGACCGTAGAAAGCATCAGGCCCGTAGTACATCTTAATTCCGGGATAGGAACAAGTCAGCTTGCGGCCGCAAGGAACCCAGTTAATTGTTGAACCTTCGTCAAACAAATACGCAGGCTCAAAATTGGCGACGCCTTCGCGCTGGATCATCTGCACGCGCAGAACCTTCCGCTCCTTGTCATCTTTGATCAAGTTGGTCGGCAACACTTGAATTACCACATCAGCATATTGCTTTTGCGGGTCAATGTAGGCTGTAAAATCCGGTTTGCGAGCATTGATCGCAAACAGCACGTCTTCGTAACGGTGGCCCCGTTCCGCCATGTCGCGCTGGATTTTCCAAGCAATTTTTACCTCGTCGCTGATGTCGAGGTAGACGCTGAAGTCGATGAGCGATCGAACTCGCTCGTCGTAAAGGGGATGCAGCCCTTCAATCACAATCACGTGATTCGGCTCTACCCGCTCAGGAGGATCGAGCAGACCGGTTTCGTGGTTGTAAATCGGCTTGTCGATCGCGTGACCTTCTTTGAGCGCCTTCATTTGCTCGGCCATCAGGTCAAAATTGTTCGCTCTGGGGTCAAGGGCTGTAATCCCTGTTTCCTTGCGCTGCTTGCGATCGAGACAATGATAGTCGTCAAGGCAGATTACAGTAACGAAATCTTCCCCGAACAAATCTGTCAATCGGCGCAAAAAAGTAGATTTTCCGCATCCGGAGTCTCCGGCAACGCCAATTAAAACCACGCGATCCGGCTTACTGGTCATAGTTTCCCTCTAACAAAATCACTGTTTACTAACTAACTCAAGTCTAGATTCCACAAAATTTCAGCCCCCAGATAGCGACAAGCAGGCTTTGTGCGGCTTTGCTACCCCGAGAGGATCGAGTTCTCACCAGCATACAGCAGTCTGTTGACTGCCTGCCCGGGAAGACCCAAGCAATCTTCAACGCAAGTAATTAATGCTAACTTTAGTGGTTAATCTTACCAGAATGCATCCGCCCCCTACAAGCTCAACCTGATTAACTGCTCGAATCTTCCTTGCTCTGGTGGGGCGCTCCCCAAATCAGAACGACTTATCGGGGCAGATCCCCCGATCGGGTAAAATATTGGCAGTACGCAGACAACAATAGCTATAGGTCAACAGCCGAACGCCTGACGGGCTCGGTGAGCGCGGCGTTCGGCTAGTAGGGATTGGATACGCGAGCGATCGCAACTTCAACATTCCTGCCGGCGTGGCGAGGCCCAGAAATTGGCGCGGCCAATTAGTCCCGATGGCCTTAAGAAAAAAGTAAATTGAGTCTAACGTCACATTCTCTTTCTTTATAACTCTGTATCGTGAAGGAAAATCAACAAATGTACAGCCCAAGCTTATCTGGTAAAGCCGCCAACTCAGAATCAGGCAGCCGCATCTTTGTTTACGAAGTGGAGGGTATGCGTCAGAGCGAAGCAACTGACCAAACAAGTAACCCGATTCGCCGTAGCGGCAGCGTATTTATATCCGTGCCCTACGATCGCATGAATCAGGAAATGCGCAGAATTGCTCGCATGGGTGGCAAAATCATCAGCATTCGCCCCTCAAACAGCGCTCCCGAAACTAATAATGGCAAAGTTGCACCAGAAGCAGGGCTACAGAGTCAGAAATCTGGAGAAAAAACTAAGCCCATGACTCAAGCCAAGGAAAAAGTTCAGGTTCCTGTTAACCTCTACAAGCCGGCCAATCCCTATATTGGTAAGTGCATTTCTACAGAAGAATTAGTCAGAGAAGGCGGCGACGGCACAGTCCGCCACGTCACCTTCGACATTTCGGGAGGCAATTTGCACTATCTCGAAGGTCAAAGTATCGGGATTATTCCCGATGGGACCGATAAAAACGGCAAACCTCACAAAATTCGGCTTTACTCGATCGCCTCCACCCGCCACGGCGACAACCTCGACGACAAAACAGTCTCCCTGTGCGTGCGTCGGCTGGAGTACAAACACCCGGAAACTGGCGAACAAGTGTTCGGCGTTTGTTCGACTTTTCTCACCGGTTTGGAACCGGGGAATGATGTCAAAATCACCGGCCCCGTAGGCAAGGAAATGCTGTTGCCCGACGACGAGGAAGCCACCGTGATTATGATGGGTACCGGTACGGGTATTGCTCCTTTCCGGGCTTATTTGTGGCGGATGTTTAAAGAAAACAATCCCGATTACAAATTCAAAGGTTTAGCTTGGTTGTTCTTTGGAGTTGCTTACACTCCCAACATTCTTTATAAGGAAGAGTTGGAGCAATTGCAGCGCGAGTTCCCCGATAATTTCCGCTTGACTTATGCCATCAGCCGCGAGCAAAAGAATGCTGAGGGCGGCAAGATGTACATTCAAAACCGGATTCAAGAGAACGCAGACCAATTGTGGGAATTGGTTCAAAAGCCGAATACTCACACTTATATCTGCGGTTTGAAGGGTATGGAAGGCGGAATTGATGAGGGAATGTCGGCTGCGGCTGGCAAGTACGGCGTTGAGTGGGCTGCCTATCAGAAACAGTTGAAGAAAGACCACCGTTGGCACGTTGAAACTTATTAATGTGTAACCTGATTTAATCTGATTTGTAGGGGGGGCTTGGCTCGCCCTACAATTGTTTTTATGGCAATAATTTTTAGTAATTCATATCAATTCCGGTTGCACCGGAATGATGTTGACTGTTGACTGCTGACTGTGAATTGAACAACTGAAAATTGCGCCGAGATAGGTGGCAACTTGTAACAATCATTCATGAATTGCCCTCTAATTTATCATTCCGATGCAGCCGGAAACGATATCATAGGGTCAAAATAGATTTTTATTGGTAATGTGCACCGTGCGAACCCTACAATTACAATTGAATATTTTTCGTAAGGTGCGCCCATAAGCCCCCGACAATTACTCCGAACCCTACAATACTATTTTGATTGCTCCGGTACGCCAATAGCCTACAATGGTTGTGGCTTAATTGAGTTTCTACGGGTCAAAGTCGTGGCTTTCAAAATTGGTTTGTTAGGTTTGGGTACAGTTGGCGCGGGAACAGCAGAGATTTTGCTCTCCCCAGACGGCCGCCATCCGCTGTTGCAGGAATTGGAAATCTATCGGGTGGGAGTGCGCGATATTTCTCGAACTCGGTCTTTACAATTGCCAGAAAATGTGCTGACAACTGACCTAGAAGCGATCGCAACTGACCCGGAAATTGATATTGTAGTAGAATTAATTGGCGGATTGGAACCGGCGCGATCGCTCATTCTGCAAGCTATTGCCAGCGGCAAGCACGTAGTCACTGCCAACAAAGCAGTTATCGCCCGCTACGGTAATGAAATCTTCGAGGCCGCCAACAAAAAAGGCGTTTACGTAATGCTAGAAGCTGCTGTCGGCGGCGGCATTCCAGTCATTCAAAGCCTGAAACAATCCTTAGGTGCAAACCGCATTCAAACTGTCACCGGCATCGTCAACGGCACAACTAATTACATCCTGACGCGGATGCAAACAGAAGGCGCAGACTTTGCCGAAGTGCTCGCCGACGCCCAGCAATTAGGTTATGCTGAAGCTGACCCCACAGCAGATGTAGATGGATTAGATGCGGCCGATAAAATTGCTATTTTAGCCTCGCTAGCTTTTGGCGGACGCATCAAATTAGCAGATGTTCATTGCGAAGGTATCAGAAAAGTTAGTGCGGCTGATATTGACTACGCCGACAAGCTGGGATTTGTGATTAAATTGTTGGCTATTGCTCAAGAAACCTCCCGCTACAATGGCAAGCAAGCGGAGGCAGAAAGCGAACTGCTGTCAATCCGAGTGCATCCTACTTTTGTGCCGAAAACTCATCCGCTGGCGAGTGTCAACGGGGTTTACAATGCAATTTTAGTCGAAGGAGAGCCGATCGGGCAATTGATGCTGTACGGGCGCGGCGCCGGTGCAGGTCCCACAGCTAGCGCCGTAGTATCCGACATTATAAATGTGGCGGCCATCCTGAAAAGCCAAGCTGTTCCGACTCCTCATCCTTTGCTGAGTTGCAGTCACCAACACTACTGCAAAATTGCTCCGATGCAGGAACTTGTTACTCGCTTTTACGCTCGTTTTCTGACGGGCGATACTCCGGGGGTGATTGGCCAACTCGGTACTTGTTTCGGCAACCACAAAGTTAGCTTGGAATCAGTTGTGCAAACGGGAATTCACGGCGATTTAGCAGAAATTGTCGTCGTGACTCACGATGTTAGGGAAGGTAATTTTCAACAAGCACTCGATGAAATTCGCGCGATGGAAGCAGTCGATAGTATTGCTAGCACGTTGCGAGTTTTGTAAAAGTGATTTGCTAGGGGCGGGTTTGAGATAGAATATTTGCTAATAATTGACAATCTCTAAAACCCGCCCTCTCACTCTATTCTCGACCTCTGCGTGCATCGGCGTCAATCCCTTGTTATCTGCGGTTAATACCTTCTCTTTTTTTAACCGCAGATACAGGCAGATTAACACAGATTAACGCAGATGAATTAGATCAATTTCCGTTGCACCGTCCGTGATTGACTGTTGACTGGATTTTACGCCCGACGATACTACCGGATTTGATATAACGTAGAATATTTGCCAATTATTGACAATCTCTAAAACCCCCTCTCTCACTCACCCAACGGTAAGTGTCATGTAGATTTTTGCCATTTGATACAAGTAAAAGTTAATTGAAATTATGGGTTGTGCGGTGGCGGGTTTATGTGGATTTTTTGTACTTATTAAATATTGTTGGTAAAATCGGCTGCTACCAGATAATGAGAGGAACAGAATTGGATTTTGTCGATCGCCAGACGGGAAGGCACTTGCTAGATTCCCTGTATGAAAAGTTTGCAAAACCCCAACTGCACGATACTTTTAAACCCAATAATCCTTCAATTTACATTCGGCACGAGTCAGGGCAAGTTATTGAGGGAAATTATATCATAACAAAAGTGTTTGAAGACTCTTGCACTGGTTTTTATGCTGAAAGTCGCGTTCCCGTTTCTGGCAATAATCCGCCTGTTTTAGTGATTCGCGGCTACGGTTCTTGGTATCCTTTCGATCGCGTTTTGGAAGATACGCCTGATGTATTTATGGCCAAACTAGAACGCCAGTTAAAATCGGCGCAAACTGCGGGTGCTATTGATTGGATAAAGCAGCAATTTCACAGCGGGAATCCGCCGGATGTCATCGGAGAAAGTTTGGGCGGCAAAGTTGCTCAGCAAATAGCAGCAAAATACCCGGATTATATTCGATCGACTGTAATTTTTAATTCTTTGGGCGTTTCGGAAAAGTTAGCTAAAACTTCCACCGCTAACAATGTTTTTCATTACTTTACTTTAGGCGAAAGGTACGCTTTCTGGGCAAATGGAGGCGATTACATACCGGGAACGATTTTTGTGATTTCCCAGAAAGGCAACAACTGTTGTTATAAAATCGAAGAGGCGATCGTCCGAATCGCCCGTTTTGAAGGCAAGTTTCTCAAAAGGCGCGCGATTGTGGCAATATTGGCTCAGTGGCTTTTGTTAAACAGACACAATGCGATCGTCCTCAACAAGCGGCGGCCAGTAGTCGTTCAGATCGATCGCACTCAATTGCAAATTTTCCGAAAAAAGCGCTTTGTTTAAACTCAGACAGAATTGCTTCAGGCCGCAGATGGCTGGTTTTCCCGCGCTGCGACTGCCAAAAGCAGACAAAGTGCTGCGATCGCTTTTTCCCATTCTTGCTTGACAGCGGTGGGTTGAACTTCATCAAAGGCGCTAATTAAACGAGGGATCGCTCGTTCTAATGCCTGTCTGGGAATTGATTTGTGCAGATCAACTAAACGAGTTAAACTTTCTTGATTCTTCAAAAAACCGATTACCCATTTCGTAGTATGATCGGGACTGTCAGGGACGTTTTTAATTCCTAGTTCTGTTTGCAACCAGTCGTAAAAAGGCGGAAGCTTTTGAGCTAAAACAGTTCCAGCAGTTGGCAAAGTTTCTTTGAGCAAACCACTATCCAGACTTCCCAAGACTTGATTGAATTCCGGTGAATTGAGCAAGCTGGTTAATGGCAGTGAAAGCAGCGCTTCTGAAGCGTCAGGGGATACATTTAAAGTCCGCGAAAATGTTTGAAGCATTGGGAAGTCTCTGGTATGGATGACTTTTTTAGCCTAACAATCACGCCAATTAATGAATATGAGCTACCTCATATGAGCAAAATTGTCACATCTCGATCGCCAAACAAGCATCTAAATCTAGCTGTACATATCTGCGTAGATCTGCGTGCATCTGCAGTTAATAATTTTCCCTTAAATATTCTACACAAATTTTCCCTTAGCAACCATCACCACCTTACCACCCACCAAAACAGCTATTTTCCCTTCATTTTGGGCTGCTTGTAACAACAGCAAAGAAGGTCGCTCGATTTCATAACCCTGCTCAACTCTGACATCAATCTTTGCTGACCCATAATAAGCATATTCTACCAAATATCCAGCCAAACAGCCGTTAGCACTGCCAGTCGCCGGATCTTCGGGAATTCCTAATGAATGGGCAAAAACTCGCACGCTTAAATCATTAAGGTCGCTGTAGGTTTCTGGGCAAAATATCAAAATTTCTTTCGCTTCCATTGTATCAACTAGCTCAAAATATTTATCTAAGTTGACTTGAGCTTTTTTGAGCGAGGCGAGAGTTTTTAATGGGACAATTATAAACGGCACTCCCGTAGAAACTTCTTGAATAGGGAAGTTTGCATCAATTTCATCTGGTTCTAAATTCAGGACATTTGCCAGACTTGCGGCTGATAAAACTTGACCAAAACTAGGCGGGTTTTGTCGCATCCACAAAATATCTGCCGATTCATTGTGATAATTAAAAGTGACGGGGATTTGACCGACGGCTAGATTGAGAATTACTCGATCGACCTTTTCGCGAATAATCTCTTGCTGCAACACAAACGCAGTGCCCAAAGTCGGATGGCCGGCAAAGGGCAATTCCTTCTTGGGCGTGAATATCCGCACGTCATAGCCGCCATCTCGCGGATCGGGCGATCGAATAAACGTAGTTTCTGAATAATTGATTTCCCTCGCTATCAGCAGCATTTGGGCCTCAGATAGTTCGGCAACTCCCGCACCGCAAAATACAGCTAGTTGATTGCCAGCATACTTTGACTCCGCAAACACGTCAACTATATAAAAATTCACATTTCCCTCGTTCAACAGTAGTTTGTGTAGCAGCGGTTTCAACCGCCGAGTGTTTCTTGTTACCAGGCTCTGCCTGGTAACAGAGATCCAGAGGCTCCGCCTCGCTACTTCAAACAGCGAATTGCCTCCAACATTCCCCTGGCTTTATTGAGCGTTTCTTCGTACTCCATATCCGGGTTAGAATCAGCCACCAAACCAGCGCCTGCTTGCACAGAAACCGAATGTCGATCGCCTCCTTGAGAACGAACAACCATAGTCCGAATTGCGATCGCACTATTCAACTGTCCCTCAAAATCATAATACCCGTAAACCCCAGAATACGGCCCCCGGCGACAACCTTCCAACTCGTGCACAATCTCCATCGCCCGAATCTTCGGAGCACCGCTAACCGTACCCGCAGGAAAACCAGCTTTCAACAAATCCCAAGCTGTCTTATCCTCAGCCAATTCTCCCACCACATTGCTCACAATGTGCATCACGTGAGAATAACGCTCAATGCCCATTAATTCGTCAACTTTTACAGTACCGTTTCGGCAAACTCTTCCTAAATCGTTCCTCCCCAAATCAACTAACATGACGTGTTCCGCAATTTCCTTCGGATCTTGCAGCAATTCAGCAGCCAAAGCATCATCTTCTTGAGGAGTTTTACCCCGGCGGCGAGTGCCGGCAATCGGTCGCAAAGTTGCAATCTTTTGGCCATCCGCAGTATTTTCCGCCTTCACCATAATCTCGGGACTCGAACCGATAATCTGCCAATCTCCGAAATTAAAATAAGCCATGTACGGAGAAGGATTAATCAGACGCAAAGAGCGGTAAAGTGCAAAAGGATCGCCACTGTATTCAGATTCCAAACGCTGGGAAATAACTACTTGAAAAATATCTCCGGCTTTGATATAATCCTTAGCCTTTAAGACATTGGCACAATACTTTTCACGGGTAATATTGCTAGTGTAAGCTAATTCTGTATTTCCGGTTGTGGAACGGGCATCTTGCCCGTTATTGGGAGGTGTCCATTCTATGAGAGTAGATTGCCGGGAAAGCGGCGATTGCAGCTTCTGAACTAACTTACCAACCCGATCGCACGCTTGCTGATAAGCCTCGGCCAAATCAACGCCAACCTCGCGCAAATCCGCATAGGCGACAGCCCAAATTTTCCGCTTCACCTGGTCGAAAATCAGCAAATTATCCACCTGCATCCACAACCCATCCGGCAAATCATTGTCGCTGGCTGGATACACTGGAACTCGCGGTTCTATCCACTTAATTAACTCGTAACCCCAAAAACCGAATAGCCCGCCAATTCCCGGCGGTAACTGCGGCAATTTCACCGGTTGATAAGACTGCAAACATTCAGTTAAAGCTACAAACGGATCGCCCGTAAACACATTTTGCGAACCATCGCGGTAAACTTGAGTTGTGCGATCGCCCCTTGCCTCCAAAATCCACAGCGGATCGCACCCTAAGAAACTATAACGCCCAAGTTTTTCCCCACCTTCGACCGACTCCAGCAGAAAACTGTAAGGTTGACCCGCACAAACCCGATACCACGCAGACACCGGCGTATCCAAATCAGCAACCCATTCTTGATACACGGGCACAAAATTGCCTTGTTTCGCCAGTTCCGAGAATTGTGAGAAATCGGGAAATATCATATATATCAGAAGGAAGAAGGAAGAAGGAAAAAGAAAGAAGGAAGAAGGAAAATGCAATCCTGGCAATGATTTCAGCGATTAAAAGCGTCCTAACCGTCTTGGTAGTCAATAACGAAAAGACGGAAGCCAACATCCCTCCGGCGACTGATACTCGCCAACTGACATTACCGCCAGCGGCTTGATGACGCGCAGCCCCTCTTGCAAGCACCAGCGGAACAAACTTGCATACCTCAGCGGCAACAGAAAAGAAAGCAATTCTTCGGAACTGTACGCAGCAGCCCCCAAGAGCAAAGCCTGCATATCGGCTTCAGTTTCGGCGACGCTGTGGCTCAAAGGCGACACCGCACAAGTATAAGCCACTATCCGACCTTGCTTGCAGGCAACGAAGGGAGAATAGTAATTCAGGGCGTCTTCAATCTCCGAAGTTCGATCGCACCCCCAGAGTTTTTCGCACAAAGCCGCACATTCACTAATATCCTCACTAGCCATCGGGCGCACCTCAAACCCATCCGGAGGCTGGCTGCGAAACTTCCCCTCCATTAACACCAAAGGTTCCTTCACTTCAAAACCCAAAGAAGCGTACAGCGACAGCGACGCCATATTAAAAGATTCCTGAAGCAAACGGATGCCCCGAGCATCCTGTCCCCGTTCCAGCAAAGCTTTCATGATTTCCCGTCCCGTGCCGCGGGCTTGAAAAGTTCGATCGACAGCGACAGGCCCGATGCCGCGAATCGGGTTGCGTTCGTCCATAAACCCGCAGCCGACAACCGCACCCTCGATCTCGGCTATTATGCCAAAACACAACGGACTTCCGATCTGAAGGTCAATAATTTCAGTTGAAAACTCCAGCGTCGGAAAATATGTAGGGAATTGATGGCGATCGGAAATATCTTTAAACGCTTCATAATTAATGCGAGCGCACACATCGATATCAGAAGGCTGCGCTCGCCTGATTGCGACATTCATTTTTAATTTAACGATTAACTTTTAATTTGATTTGAAGTTTGCAGTAGTATTCGGGCGCTGCAGCCGACGGCCTCCCGCGCCCGAATCCTACTGCAAAAACAAGTTTACAAGCTGAGCCGTCCAGGGAATATTACCTATGTTTTGCTCAGCCATGCAGTCATAGTCTAAGGGTCGAAAGTCTTCTTACCGGTGAACTTGAGCGGAGCCTGATTTGGATTGCTGCCAATATTGCGCTCAATCTTACCGTTGTAGGGACGACCTTCGTTCACCTTCTCAGGGAAGACGCCATCCTTGGGATGCAGGTACTCAGTATTACCGTCGGGAAACACGCGGTAAATTTTGTAGTTCGTGATTTTGAATTTAGCCCGCAGTTGCTGGCCGCCCAAAGCGATGCACTGCTCCTTCCGGGGCAGATACAGCAAGTTGTCGCCTTGACGCATAATCGCAGCGCCACCAGTAGGCATTTCAAAAACCTGCTCCTTGGGGCTAGTCCAAGTGATAGCGTACTTCTCTTCAACTAGCGCCTTGGTCAGCAAGCCGCCTGTGCTGCCGCCGAAGATTGGGGGTTGTCCAGTGAGTTGTTCGGCCATAAATATATCCAAAGGATTTTTACGGCATCCTATCATCGAGACTGCACGCTCTTCTCGAAATTGTAAGGAAAATTAACAGTTTTTTGGCGATCGATCTTTTCTGATAATTGGTAATTAGTAATTAATAATTGATAATTGGTAATTTCCACCAAAGTTAGAAAACAGAATTAGGAAGCACCAATCCCGAAAAAATAATAAAAAAAACAGCAATGCTTCGGGTGCTTGTGGCGCACCCTCGATCGTCGCACATTCCCCCCATTCCCCCCACAGACGATCGCACAATTTACCGCGTCTACCCTAAGTCAAGAACCACTTAGGGTCATAGCCGCGCGGAATTTGACTCAAAGCAGTCCAAGTTTCTTGATTAACAATCCCGTCGGCCTCAATCCCAAAGCTTTTTTGAAATGCGCCAACAGCTTTCTCCGTCAAAGTAGAAAAGTCGCCGTCAATTTTAGCGCCATAGTGCTTGGAAATTTTGAGAACTTCCTGAACAGTAGCGACTGCTTCCCCAGAACTGCCGAATCTGAGTATCGGCATATTAACTGGAGCTCCAGTATAAAGCACCTGCCAAGTGAGCGGCCCAACAATGCCGTCCGGCGGCAAGAAAAACCGAAACTGAAACAGTTTCACAGCAAATTGGACTGCTTGGTTAAAAATTCCTTTAGCAGGCTGCCGGTAAACGCCCAACTTCGTTAGCAGTTGTTCTAGTTGCAATACCGCTTTGCCTTGAGAACCTAATTGCAGTTGCGGCTTTTTGCCTATAGCTTGAGTAGATTTCATCTGGGTTGTTGATGACATAATCGCTTTTCCTAGCCTCTAGGTTTGAGTATTCTTCTGGGAAAAAACTTTTTCCGGGCGAAACAGTTGCATCCTCAACTTTTCTTGAACTATTTTGTAAAATGCTTCGCTACTAAATTGTCGATTTTTATTGGGAATTTTTGATGCCTGGGCACCCGGCTCAGCTACTACAGCTACTGTGTCGGAAACGGCAATGTCATTTCCCTACCCAAAAATAATCGCTCGCCCCCCTCGGATGTCACCATCGCCCGATTAATTTTTGGGAAACGGCACCGCCCCGTGTCCTGACTGTGGGTAATATCTTAAGATATCGATCTAAACAGTGGGAATAGTAAAGTGAAATTCACTTCCTCGGTCTTTTCCTGGGGAATCTACCCAAATTTTACCGCCCCAGCCGGCAACAATCTGTTTGCAAATTGCCAATCCCAAACCGGTACCGCCGGTGCTGCGCCGCAGAGCTCCTTCTTCTTGATAAAATCGATCGAACACTACTTTTAAACTATTCGCCTCGATTCCCCTCCCCGTATCGGCTACGAGCACTTCCACCATCTGAGAACCGTTGCATTTGGCTCGCACTGTCACGCTTCCTTGAGGTGTGGTGAATTTGCAAGCGTTGTCTAGCAGTTTGGAGAGCACCTCCACCAACCACTCTCCGTCTGCTTGTACTAAAGGCAATTCTGCGGACACTTCGGCGATAATTTCCGGCAACTGTCGATCAACTCCGCCGCGCGATCGCACGCTGCTGAGGGCCAAATCAACGCATTCTTGCAGCGTCAGCGATTCTACATTCCATTTAACTCGGCCGCTTTCTAAGTGAGAAAGAGTTAAGAAATCCTGCACCAGTTTCCGCATTCTATCGGCATCACCGAGGGCAGTTTCTAACATAATTTGCCGCAATTCTGCGGGCATATCCGGTTCGGAGTTCAAACTTTCTAGACACACTTGAATCGTAGAAAGCGGAGTCCGGAGTTCGTGACCTGTGATGGCAATTAGATTGCTGCGAGTGCGGTCTAATGCTTCTAATTGTTGGTTTAGTTCTTCTAAATGAGCGTAGGTTTCCGCTTGAATTAAGGCTGCTCCGAGTTGGGTGGCGATCGCCTCTACTAAAGCAATTTCGTCTTCTTCCCAAGCCAAAGTCGATCGGCACTGGTGCATTTCCACCATGCCCAAAACCCGCCCCTGATAAAGCACTGGCACCATTAACCAAGAGACAATTTCCCACTTTTTTACACATTCCCTCAGGTATTTTGTATTGACAATCAGGGGGTGTTGTGATGTATCTTGGATGTAAACTCGCTCTTGCCGCGCCACCGCATCGCTCCATATTTGATTTTCCTGCAAAAACCAAGTCTCATTTAGTAGAGAACCAACACCCGGACGCAAAAACTCGCGATCGATTTTGACGGCAATATCTGCCGTCTTGCAGCGATAAATTAAACAGCGACTTGCTGACAGGGCATTTCCCAGTTCTTGCACTGCGACTTCGACGATTTCTTGCGGGTTGAGAGACTGTCGCATTGCCGTTGTAATTAAGTTTACCAGGCGTTCTTTGCGTTCCTGGGCGGCGATGGCGGCGTATGCTTTGAGCAGTTTGTGCTGGCCGGCTTGCAAGTAGGTGACTAAGCGTTGGGCAAAAGCGTCGCTCAATTTGGGAGTGGGAATTTTTGAGTCTTTTGGCGCACTTTTGGGGGGTTTTGCGGCTTTGTTCGCGGCGGATTTCCGCGTTTTTTTCGGTGTTTCGATCAGATTGTAGGTAGTTCGGGCTCGATCGATCTTTTCGGCCAATTCCGGGCGATAATTGACAATTTTATCCAGCAACAATGCCGCAGCCTTGCAGCTTACCTCGCGATCGAAGGTCCAAATTCCTTCAAATCTGCGAGATTGATCCATCACCAGCGGCCCGCGCTCGTCCTGGTTTTCGATCGGCACAATTTTTTCTTGACAAATCAGGCAAGTTGAGTATTGTTGCCCGAGCACTACTAAGTGCCACTCTTTACTTAATCCGTCCTCCGGTGCAAACGCCACAGTTTCGTGACACTCCGAACCATTTTTAAACTCAGTTTCCGGTGCTGCCAGCACGTATACCTGAGAGGAGTGTGAGGCAATTCGTCGGTAGCGGTGAGCTTCCTGGCGGTAGAAGCGCTCTCGCTGAAAGCTGGCAATGACTAGCGGTTCGTCGGAACCCGCCAAAACCAAGTCTTCCATCGCGTGAGACAGGGCTGTCATGGAAGATTTGAAATAAATTTGTGCCCGCAGTTGGGGCAAAGCTTGCAGAAGTTCTGCCAGTAGTGAAATAGGGACGATCATCTAGCCTTAAACGTGCATTTTTGCCGATGACAAAACAGGATCGATAGGAAGCTTAGAGCGATCGCTTCTCAGTAATTGTAGAGATTCTTGGATTTAAAGGCTAATTCATCAATCTGGGCGAAACGATGTCCCGTAGATTTAATGATGTGCCTCTGGGCCAGTTGCATTTAAGGTTTCCATCTTTTAAGTCATGTGTTTTTTACTCGACTACTCTGATAGTATGATACTACTATTGTTGATTGATGCTTACAAACTTAATGAAGTTTCACAATACTCTTCTTGAGCTATTTGATATCAGTGCCATCAGTATCGGTTTTTGGCGAACCGGTTTTTGGCGATCGATCTGGCTAATCGGCAATTAAACTTTCAAAAATCACAAATAATTGGCCGTTAGCTTTTAACTAACGGCCAATTATTTTGAGGACTTATATCCAATCTGGTTAGATCAGAAGGATACCCAGCCCGCGAGCATCACCGCCATATCTTAAGCTCGCACGGCACTCGGAAAATTATTCCGATGCCAGCGGAAACGATTTTCACCAAAAGCTATGAAGAAAAAGGGTTTCGGACACCTAGCGTGTAAGTCCTATATTTTTTTTGAGGCATCGCGCCTGAGTATAAATGCTGCGGCTGTGGTTGTATCAGGCTAGTTCGCCCCCTTCGTCGTTGCCGCCCGGAGATGATTTGTAGAGAGCATCTAATTGTTCGCGGGCGTCTTGGACAGTCAGCGAACGCATCACTAACAGCGGCTCATTGACAATGTTTCCGTGTTCGTCTAAAAGTTCTGGATGCGGTACAGATTGAGAGCGAGGAGAGGATGCGTAGCGATTATTTTGTCTGAATTGTTGAGGGCGCTGGGACTCGATACCTACGGTGACTAGACTGCGGATCAAGTTACCGACTGCCACAAAGGCAAGAACGGTAAAAGCTAAAATATAAAGCAGGTGCAACATTATTTTCTCCTCCGGGCTAAACAGCCACACAGCAATTTACAAATGTGTTTCAGCAAGTAATAACTTATTAACTGGAAATCTGTTTGAGGTTGTCAAGTCAGCCGCCACATTTCCTCATGTTTGGGATTTGATGGCAACTTTAACTTGAACTCGCTTCCTTATTTTCCAGGGGGAGCTGACTGCAATGAGCGAAAGCGCGCCGATACTTGCCAGCATTCGGCGAGCAGTCTGTGCCACGGCATCAGAGCTGTGGTTTCAATCCCAACTTGACCTCCTGTTACAAGAAATAGAGCTTTAGCCGCGCCTACTTCTTGCTGAGCCTGTTTGACTCGCGCCAGCAAGTCTGATTGATCTTCGTCGCTCAGAAAGGGAATTTCCTCAGTTTCTAAGAGCTTTGTCGATCGGTCGAACCAGTAATTGAAATCCTCTAACAGCGGTTCCAGTAACGCTTTGAGCAATTCTGATTCGGGCAAGTTGGAATTAAGCATGGATTAAAATTGGATTATTTATCATTATAGGCTTAAACGGTCTTTACAATCTGTAACATATTTTTAACAAAAATTCAAGAATTTAACAACAATTAGCAGGTGGGTGTGAATAAATTTAACTATGTCAGCAGCGATTTTTGAGTCAAAATCCCAAAATTCTGCCAAAAAATTAGTTCGCGCTCTCGTGGGTGATGAGAAACCAGGTTTTTTCAGGCAATACTTAAAAAAACCCGGTTTCTGAGAGTCGGAGTGCGTCCCGCACTAAACGTCGCAACCCTGACCGAAAGCATCCAGGATACAAGCCCCCGGATTCATTCCGAAAGCAGACTCAGGACCCAGAAATAAAAAACCTGTATCCGATGAAACTTGCCCCCCGAATTTATCCGTGGGGTCAATGCTTCAATCTAAAATCTAAAATCTAAAATCTAAAATCGATTGACCGGCCGTTGCTGTAATCAACCGGAGTGTCCCCCAACCTGAAGTCGGCGCTTGCTGTCCCAATCTGAGTAAGATAGAAGCAACTGCCACTAAATTAATTGTTAATTCAGCCGATGTCTAGCTCAGAATCCATGTCCGCTCCAGAAGAGTCCGTTAAGATTGAGTTGCCCCGCACGAGTGAG
Organism: Microcoleus vaginatus BM001213989; assembly: GCA_036700245.1. Taxonomy (GTDB): domain Bacteria; phylum Cyanobacteriota; class Cyanobacteriia; order Cyanobacteriales; family Microcoleaceae; genus Microcoleus. The sequence goes on along the minus strand of JAUBOM010000035.1, from coordinate 3,095 downwards.
TCGGAATCACTAAAAAAAATTCGCCACACCACCTCCCACGTTATGGCGATGGCGGTGCAGAAATTATTTCCCAAGGCGCAAGTAACGATCGGCCCTTGGATTGAAAACGGTTTCTATTATGACTTTGACACTCCCGAACCTTTTACGGAACAGGATTTAAAAGCCATTAAAAAAGAGATGATCAAAATCATCAACCGTAAATTGCCTGTAACTCGCGAAGAACTCAGCCGCGAGGAAGCCGAACGCAGAATTAAGGAGATTAACGAACCTTACAAATTAGAAATTTTAGAAGGTTTGATCGAACCGATTACTCTTTACCATGTGGGCGAGGAATGGTGGGATTTGTGCGCCGGGCCTCACGTAGAAAATACCAGTGAGTTGAATCCAAAGGCGATCGAGCTAGAAAGCCTAGCAGGAGCCTATTGGCGCGGCGACGAAACCAAAGCTCAGTTACAGCGCATTTACGGCACTGCTTGGGAAACCCCCGAACAATTAGCAGCATACAAACACCGCAAAGAAGAAGCCCTCAGGCGCGATCACCGCAAATTAGGCAAAGAATTAGGCTTGTTTATCTTTGCCGATCCGGTGGGGCCTGGTTTGCCGCTGTGGACGCCAAAAGGCACTGTTTTGAGAAGTATTTTAGAAGATTACTTGAAACAAGAACAAATCAAGCGCGGCTATTTGCAAGTTGTGACTCCCCACATTGCCAGAGTCGATTTGTTCAAAATCTCGGGTCACTGGCAGAAATACAAAGAAGATATGTTTCCGCTGATGGCAGAAGATGAGGAATCGGCAGCAAAGGAACAGGGTTTTGTGATGAAACCCATGAATTGCCCTTTTCACATTCAAATTTACAAAAGCGAATTGCGTTCCTATCGAGAATTGCCGATGCGCTTAGCGGAATTCGGCACGGTTTACCGCTACGAACAATCGGGAGAATTGGGCGGTTTAACGCGGGTGCGCGGCTTTACGGTGGATGATTCCCACTTATTTGTGACGCCGGAACAGTTGGATCAGGAATTCTTGAATGTGGTGGATTTGATTCTGTCAGTCTTCAAGAGTCTGCAACTGAAAAACTTTAAGGCGCGTTTGAGTTTCCGCGATCCGAACAATTTAGAGAAATACATCGGTTCCGATGAAGCTTGGGAAAAGGCTCAAGGTGCAATCCGCCGCGCGGTGGAAACTTTGGGAATGAATTATTTTGAGGGAATTGGGGAGGCGGCTTTTTACGGGCCGAAACTCGATTTCATTTTCCAAGATGTCTTGGATAGAGAATGGCAATTAGGAACTGTTCAGGTAGATTACAATTTGCCTGAACGTTTTGATTTGGAATACGTGGCTGAAGACGGTACTCGCAAGCGCCCGGTGATGATTCACCGTGCTCCTTTCGGTTCTTTGGAACGCTTGATCGGGATTTTGATCGAGCAGTATGCGGGCGATTTTCCGCTGTGGTTGGCGCCGATTCAGGTGCGGTTGTTGCCTGTTAGCGCGGAGTTTTTGCCGTTTGCGAAGGAAGTGGCGGCGAAGATGAAGGCGCTAAATATTCGCGCTGAAGCTGATGAGAATAGCGAGCGTTTGGGCAAGTTGATTCGCAATGCTGAGAAGGATAAAATTCCGGTGATGGGTGTTGTGGGTGCGAAGGAGGTTGAGGCGAATAGTTTGAATATTCGGACTCGGGCTTCTGGGGAGTTGGGGGCGATTTCGGTTGATGAAGTGATTGGGAGGTTGCAGGGGGCTATTAGCGGTTACGGCGATTTTTAGGGGATTTTAACCGCAGATGCACGCGGATTAACGCAGATGGTAATTTTGATTTATCTGCGTTATTTTGCGTTCATCTGCGGTTAAAGAAATCAAAGGCCTTTGGCGGATTTGTACCTTTTCAATTTACCGGATATGATTCCTCAGTTTCCCTTGCCTTTGCGGGCGGGCGAGGCGGAACCAATTGTAGATTTACAAGGGTTATTAAATGGGGTTTACGATCGCGCCGCCTATGACTTTAGAATCGATTACACCGCCGCACCCCGAACTGCGCTGTCGGAAACCGATGCTGCTTGGGCGGATGTTTTGTTGCGGGAGAGAGGATCGATCGGACGATCGAGGGAGGTTTAAGGGCGATCGCCCGCATATGTTGCAAGATGTGAGTTAAAATAGGCTTTAAAAAGTTCCACATTCTGACAACCTGCGATCGGTACAGGCTGTGGGTTTAATACAAAATCTAAAATCTAAAATCCCAAATCTAAAATCCGATGACTTCACTGCCAGCCAACCGCGCCAAAACACTCAAAGAAGCTTACCGCGCTTGCGATGTCAAGCCTCTAACGGGGGATGATATTGAACGATATTATGTTGATTTGTCCGCAGTACGCAACACGGTAGCGATCGAAGGTGTCAGCACAGATTTGGATCTTCAAGAACCGGGAGAATTTAACACAATTTTGTTTACCGGGCATCGGGGATGTGGCAAAAGTACAGAGTTAAAACGCATTCAGTCGAAGTGCGAAAACGAATATCGGGTGATTTACATAGAATTCGATTTGGAACTAGATGTTAATGATGCTGAATATACCGATCTATATTTGCTTTTTATCAAAAAAGTAGCTGATGATTTAACAGAATTACGCTTGAAGTTCGACCCCAAACTCTTAGAGAGTTTTGAATTGTGGTTTAAAGAAATCACTCAAGAAACTGAAGCTACTGTGCAATCTTCCGTCAGCATCGAAACTGAAGCAAGTGCAGGGGCAGTAATTCCATTTATTTCTAAGTTAGCGGCAAAATTAATCGGTCAAATTCGAGGTTCTAGCCAACAAAAAAAAGTGATCCGCGAAACTCTACAGCGCAATCTATCCCGCTTGCAAACAGATATTAATCTGTTGTTGAAAGATGCCTTTGACAAGCTGAGACGCAAATATCCAGACCGCTACCCAAAAGGATTTTTGGTCATTGTTGATAACTTAGACCGGATTCCTCCAAGTGTTGGCAATCATTTGTTTTTTGATTACGCTCCTCAACTCCAAGAACTAGACTGTACAATTATCTATACGTAAGGATTCAGGTCTTTGATTGGGGAATAAGAGAAGGCATAAATAAGTCACAAG
>JAUBOM010000265.1:0-4307 GCA_036700245.1 Microcoleus vaginatus BM001213989 | reverse complement strand
CCGGGCCCTTGACAGAATTGGTTTATCAAAAAACCAAAGGTAATCCCTTTTTCTCGACTCAATTCCTCAAGTCGCTGTATGAAGATGGTCAAATTATCTTTGAACCCCCTGTGTCCCCCCTGAGTAAGGGGGGAAGTAAAGGGGGGTGGCAGTGCGATATTGCTCAAGTTACATTTGCCGATGCCTCGGATGTGGTGGAGTTTATGGCGGTGCAATTGCAGAAGTTGCCTGCCCCTACTCAGGAGGTTCTCAAACTAGCCGCCTGCATTGGGGCGCAGTTTGATTTAGATACATTGGCAATAGTCAACGAAGAACTACCCGAACAAACAGCATCAGCACTTTGGAAAGCCTTGCAAGAAGGACTCATTTTACCCATTACAGAAGGCTATAAATGCTTCATCCCAACAGATGATATATCCCATACAGAGTCTATTACCAATCCCACTTATAAGTTTCTACACGATCGCGTCCAGCAAGCGGCTTATTCATTGATTCCCGACAACCAAAAACAAGCTACTCATCTCAAAATCGGACAGTTACTTCTAGAGAAATCTTCGGAGAGGGAAAGAGAGGAAAAACTGTTTGATATTGTTGGGCATTTGAATATAGGACAAAAGTTAATAGCCCAACTAACCGAGCGAGAAGAATTAGCTCAACTTAATTTAGAAGCCGGAGGTAAGACCAGAAGTTCTACCGCCTACGCTGCGGCAAATATCTATCTGCAAACTGGAATTAATCTACTGAGAATCAATTGCTGGCAAAGTCAGTATAATTTGACCTTAAATCTCTATGTTGCTGCCGCTGAAGCCGCCTATTTGAATGCTGACCTGGACGCCATGGAACAGATGGCAGCACAGGTATTGCAGAATGCTCAGACGATTTTAGACAAAGTTAAAATTTACGAAATTTCAATCGCCGCCCAGACAGCCCAGGGCAAGATGTTGGAGGCGATCGCAGTAGCAAGAGATGCACTCTTGCAATTGGGAGTTGAACTACCCACAGCACCTGATGAAGCCTTGATTGGTAAAGGGCTACAAGCCCTGAAGAGTCAACTAAGCGGTAGAAGGATTGAAGAACTCGTCGATCTGCCCGTGATGACAAATCCCCAGACTCAGGCAGCTATGCAACTGTTAGGAATGTTGGTTGCACCCATTTTTCAAGCAATGCCGAGTTTAATGCCCCTAGTTAGCTGCACGATGGTGAGTTTATCACTCTCCTTTGGGAATGCACCCGCATCAAGCGTGGGATATGTGATTCACGGTATGGTGTTGTGTGCTTTTTTGGGAGAAGTAGAAACTGGCTATGCTTTTGGTATATTGGCACTAAATTTGCTCGAACGGTTTAATGTGCCCGAATTCAAGTCCATCATTTTAGTTCTGTTTGGGTGCTTTATTCAGCATCGTCAGGAAGCTATGAGAGCAGCATTACTGACACTGAAAAGTGGCTATCTAGCTGGCATGGAAACGGGCGATTTTCTATATGCTGGCTACAACCTAAGTGTTTACATGGAGGCTAACTTGTGCAGTGGGCTAGAGCTGGACATTTGGGAACCCGAACTAGCAGGTTACAGGGCTGTCATGACACAGGTAAAGCAATATTCTGCCCAGGCTTATTTGGATATCAAGCAGCAGACTGTGTGGAACTTGAGGGACACCCGTATTCTGTCGGATTACTTAATCGGCTCTGCCTACGATGAAACAGCGATGCTTCCTAAGCACTATCAGAATAATGAACTTACGCTGATCGCTGATGTATATATCTCCAAACTGCTGCTTGCCTACTTATGGGGCAACTATACCGCTGCTTTAGCCTACATTACCCAAGCCAAGCAGTATTTAATGGCAGTATCGGGAATGTTGTTTGTTCCCATTTTCCATTTCTATGCCGCCCTGACGAACTTGGCACTTTTCCCTACACAGCCCGAAATTGAGCAAGCTGATCTTCTCGCTCAGGTGGAAACCCATCAAACTACTCTGCAACACTGGGGGCAAAATGCTCCCATGAATTATGTACATAAATGGTATTTGGTTGAGGCCGAAAAACATCGCGTTTTGGGCAATAAAGCTGAGGCGATTGAAATGTACGATCGCGCGATTTCTGGAGCCAAAGAAAATAAATTCCTCAACGAAGAAGCACTAGCTAACGAACTAGCAGCCAAATTCTACTGGGAATGGAGCAAAGAAAAACTTGCTCAAACCTACATGATTGAGGCATATTATTGTTATGTTCAATGGGGAGCCACTGCTAAGGTAACGGATTTAGAAACGCGATATCCCCAGTTATTGGCGCCAATCCAACCGGGAATAAAAACAACTAAAACTACGGCATCAGTGAGGACCACGAGTTCTGGTTATAACTTAGATATCTCCACAGTAATGAAAGCTTCTCAGGCGATTTGCGGTGAAATCATGCTAGATAAGCTCATGTCGAGCTTGATGAAAATTCTCATGGAAAGTGCAGGTGCGGAAAGAGGATATCTAATTTTATCAAGTCAGGGAAAACTGTTAATTGAAGCTGAAGGGAAAATAGATGACAATCCCGTTACCGTGTTGCAGTCAATTCTAGTTGAAAATTGTCAGGAACTTTCCTGTGCAATTGTCAATTATGTGGCCCGCACTCAAGAAAGCGTGGTACTAGATGATGCTGTCCGATCGGGACAATTTACCAACGACCCCTACATCCAAAAGCATCAGCCCAAATCAATTTTATGTGTGCCACTGATTAATCAATCTCAACTCATTAGTATTGTTTACCTAGAAAACAATCTCACAGCCGGAGCTTTTACCCCAGAAAGAGTCGAACTATTAAAAGTGTTATCTGGACAGGCGGCGATCTCGATCCAAAATTCTAAGCTTTATACAGAAGTCCGCGAAAGCGAGAACAGACTCGCTCAATTTTTAGAAGCAATTCCAGTCGGGGTGTCAGTGCTGGATGCTTCTGGCAAACCTTACTATAGTAATCGCGTTGCTATTCAATTATTAGGTAAAGGAGTTATCCCTAACGTCACCAGCGAGCAAATACCAGAGATTTATCAAGTCTATCAAGCGGGAACAGAGCAGGAATATCCCTCGGCAGAATTGCCTGTTGTGCGGGCGTTGAGGGGCGAAAGCGCCACCGCTGACGATATGGAAATCCACCAAGGCAACAAGATTATTCCGATCGAGGGTTGGGGTACCCCCATCTATGATGAAAAGGACAACATTTCTTATGCAATTGTAGCCTTTCAAGATATCACGGAGCGTAAAAAAGCCGAAACAGAGCGCATCAGATTTACCGATGAATTGTTCCAACTCAACAAAGCTTACGAGCGCTTCGTCCCCAATCAGTTCCTCCAGTTTTTAGAGAAATCAAGCATTATTGATGTGGAATTGGGCGACCAAGTGCAGTTGGAAATGTCGGTGTTGTTTTCCGACATTCGCGACTTCACCACGCTCTCGGAAAGCATGACGCCGGAGGATAATTTCAGATTTATCAATTCCTATCTTTCTCGCATGGAACCCGTCATTAATGAAAATAACGGGTTTATTGATAAATATATTGGCGATGCGATTATGGCGCTGTTTAGCGGCGAGGCCGATAATGCGGTGAAAGCCGGAATTGCTATGCTGCACCGCCTCGTTGAATACAATCAAAATCGCGCTAATTTTGGCTGTGCGCCGATTCAAATTGGGATTGGCATCAATACTGGAACTTTGATGCTGGGAACGGTGGGCGGTCAAAATCGCATGGACGGGACGGTAATCAGCGATGCGGTGAATTTAGCTTCTCGCGTGGAAAGTTTGACGAAAAATTATGGGGTGTCGCTGTTAATCACCCAGCCAACTTACTCGCGCCTAAAAAATCCATCCGAGTACGCAATCCGCACCCTCGATACGGTAAAAGTCAAGGGAAAATCTGAAGCAGTAACAGTTTATGAGGTGTTTGATGCTGATGGGCCAGAAATCAAAGCGGGCAAGTTAGCTACCTTGGAATTGTTTGCAGAAGCTAGGGCAATTTACTGGGAAGGGAAGTTTGCTGAAGCGGCGCGGCTGTTTTCCGAGTGTTGGCGTCAGAATCAGGGCGATCGCGTGGCTAAAATTTATTGGGAACGCTGCGAGTCTGCATTGGTGACTCGCACCACAATCCAAGATCGGCCACACAATTTAGATTAATTGCAACAGTCCCAAACTCGATCGCTAAATTGTTGGAGGGAGAGATCGTTTTCATTTTTCTGACCAAGAATTTCTTGATGGTACAAGCCCCCGGATTTATGCGTGGAATCAATCCAAAATCGAAAATCGAAAATCCTCAAGCCCCCGCATTTATCC
>JAUBOM010000264.1:0-4320 GCA_036700245.1 Microcoleus vaginatus BM001213989 | reverse complement strand
ATGCCCTATGCCCTATGCCCGCGAGAGCACCTCATGTTACTGAGAAAGGCTATAAAATTGTGTGTTATCAGGACTAAATTCCTAATAAAAGTATGGTAATCAAGCGGTTCATACTAGAAATACGCACTATTTTCAACTGGTTATTGCAAATAAATCTCGGACTCCACGGCGTATTTTCCTACATTGCACGTGTTTTTTTTTAGTTAAATAACTTTGTGCAAAGTCAGAATTGGTTAAAAAAACGCCTGGTTTTAGGAATCGATAAAGCTAACTGCTACTTTTGGAAGATGTGACTAACACAAAAATTGCAGTAAATGGAACTTGTTAACTATGCGACGCCGAGAAATTAGCAATTAGAAATTTCGCATTAGCGATTAATAATATCGACCGCAGAAGGTTGACAATTAACAAATCAAGGTGCTAGCTGACTCATGAATAAATTAGGGTGCAACTACTCAGGTTCCATTCAAAAATTAAGTTGCGATCGCCGCGACACAGACTGCATAAAAGCTCCTTTGATGGGGGAGCCGTTAGCGGGCGATCGGGCGATCGATATTGACTCTTTAACAAAAACGAGCTTTCGCGTCAAGACCGATCATAAAAAACATTTAGTTTGTATCGACCCTAGGGTAGAGAATTATCAGCATCTTGCCAGCGGAGTCAAAGCGGGCACAGAGATAATTGTCCTCGATCGATCCCTGGATGGAGTAGAACAAATTACCGAAATTCTAGCTAAACGCAGCTTAATTACTAGCCTTCAGATAGTTGCTCACGGCGGCGAAGCTTCGGTGCAACTGGGGTCAACTGTACTGAAGGATGAAAACTTGCCAAAGTACGATCGGCATTTGCAGCAGTGGCGAAATGCCTTCAGCGAAACAGCCGATATTTTATTATTAGCGTGCAGGGTTGGGGCTGGAAAATCGGGGCTTGCTTTCGTGCGGAAGCTGAGAGAATTAACAGGCGCAAATATAGCCGCTGCCAACAATCTAATTGGCAGTGCAAAATTAGGAGGAAACTGGCAATTAAATGTTACAGCAGGACGAGTAAAAACCCCAATAGCCTTTGAAACAAAAACGCAAGAAACTTACAGCGCTGTCCTCGTGAGTTTAGTTGACGAAACTTTTCAAGACGCAAATCTAACAGGGCCTTGGTTATTTGGGGTCAGCGGCACGTCAGACAGTCCAGCTTTAACAGCAGGAACCGGATCGGACACTTTTCCGGGTTTGAACATCGACCAGCCCGGCAGCGGGGCTTTGAGATTAACTTCAATAAATTTCGACCAATCTACTTTTGTCATCTATAACAGTCCGGTACCAGTCAACAGTGGCCTGAAAATTGCCTTCGATATATTTGCCTACAACGGCACTTCACGTCCGAATTTACCCAATGCGACAGGGGACGGTACAAGTTTCTTTTTAATTGACGGTACAGTGACGCCAACAAAAGCTGGAGGCTATGGAGGTTCTCTCGGCTACGCCCAAAATACAGATACAAATCAGCCCGGTTTACTGGGAGGTTACTTAGGAATTGGATTTGATGAATTCGGAAATTTTTTAACTCAAGATGAAGGCCGTGTAGGCGGATTTGGGAACAGGAGAAAAGATACGGTAACGCTTCGAGGTAGCGAACCTACGCAATATAAGTTTTTAACTTCTACCTTTGTGCCGGGGGGAGTAGATAATATTCCCGATACCGTAAATCCTCTGCCTCCAAACGGGCCGAACAACATCATTACTAGCACTCGCGAAGCAGCCAGAAGAAGAGTTCAAATTATTTTGCAACCTCCCATTTCTGCAACGCCCAACCGTCTCACTGTTAACATCGATCTCAACAATAATGGTTCGTTTACAGATGCGGGCGAGACTATTATCGACATTCCCAATTTAGAAACCCTAAACGGGCCAATCCCGCGAACATTCAAATTTGGTTTTGCTGCTTCAACGGGAGACGCAGCAAATATTCACGATGTTCGCACTTTGTCGATCGAAACTATAGACGTGCCGCTTACCATAGCAGATGTTGCCACAACGAAAACAGGCCCGGCTTCCGCAGCACCGGGCAGCACGATTACTTACACAATTACGACAGTAAATAACGGCCCGCAGGATGCCGAAAACGTGCTGGTAGAAGACAAAGTGCCCCTCGGGGCAATATTTGCCAGTAGCGAGGGCGGAGGCACTTTCAACCCGGCAACGAGACTGGTCACCTGGCCAACTATTCCGAATTTACCTGTTGGGGCCAGCGTCACCCGCACCGTAACTGTTACGGCCCCAACTACACTCGGCGCTATTACAAACACTGTATTCAGCAGCAGCAACACGATCGATCCCGAACCCGACAACAACACCGGCGGCAGCCCATCGACGCGAGTCATCACCACTATCACCGATAGCGCGGATGTAGTTACCGTGAAAACCGGGCCCGCCACCGCGCCCGCGGGCTCGACTGCCACCTATACAATTACGGCGGCTAACAGTGGGCCGAGTCCGGCAGCCAATGTGGCGATCGCCGACAGCATTGTTCCGGGTTTAACAGGAGTCAGCGTGTCGGATGGCGGAACTTACAACGCAACTACAGGTATTGTGACTTGGACGCCGATCGCCTCCCTAGCCAGCGCAGCCAGCGCCAACAGAACCGTCAGTTTCGCAGTTCCCGCCATCGGCCCCATCGCCAACACTGCTAGCAGCACATCAACTAGCCCAGACCCCAATCTCGACAACAATAACGGCAGCAGCCCGTCGGCGCGAGTCATCACCACTATCACCGATAGCAGCGCCGATGTAGTTACCGTGAAAACCGGGCCCGCCACTGCGGCTGCGGGATCGACTGTCACCTACACAATTACGGCGTCTAACAGTGGGCCGAGTCCGGCAGCCAATGTGGCGATCGCCGACAGCATTGTTCCGGGTTTAACAGGAGTCAGCGTGTCGGATGGCGGAACTTACAACGCAACTACAGGTATTGTGACTTGGACGCCGATCGCCTCCCTAGCCAGCGCAGCCAGCGCCAACAGAACCGTCAGTTTCGCAGTTCCCGCCATCGGCCCCATCGCCAACACTGCTAGCAGCACATCAACTAGCCCAGACCCCAATCTCGACAACAATAACGGCAGCAGCCCGTCGGCGCGAGTCATCACCACTATCACCGATAGCAGCGCCGATGTAGTTACCCTGAAAACCGGGCCCGCTACTGCGGTCGCCGGATCGAGTATCACCTACACCATTCTCACGGAAAACAGAGGGCCCAATACCGCCACCAACATCACCGTTACAGACAGCTTCGTTCCCGGTTTAACAGGCGTCACAGCATCCAACGGCGGTATTTACGACCCAGCCACAGGCATTGTCAGCTTTCCGCCCATTGCCAGCTTAGCTGACGGCCTAACCGTCAGCCGGAGAGTCACATTCCCAGTCCCGGCGACCGACACTGTCAGCAACACGGCAAGAAGTACCTCAACCACTAATGACCCGAATCCCGGCAACAATAACGGCAGCGATCCCGGCGCAACTGTTGTCACCAGCATCGCCCCTGCCCCGACTCCGACTCCCCCAACCCCACCGACTCCGACTCCCGCCAACCAACGGCCAGTAGCTAATAACGCCAACATCGAACTCGCCCCCAGCAGCAGTGTCTCGATCGCAGGACTCGGCGGCACAGATCCCGACGGGTCGATCGTATCCTTCACCATCAACACCCTCCCACCAGCAAAGGTCGGGCTGTTATTTTTAGGCGATCCCGAGATTGGCGGCAGGATTGTCACGGCTGGTCAAATTCTCGAACCTGCTGAGATTAACCAATTATTTTTCCAATCGACAGCCAACTTTACAACAGCAAATTTCACCTACAGCGCTACAGACAACCAGGGCGCTACCAGCCCCGCTACCGCTACTGTATCGGCGCTGCTGCCCGAGCCCAACCAACCGCCAGTAGCTAATAACGTCAACATCGAGCTCGCCCCCAGCAGCAGTGTCTCGATCGCAGGACTCGGCGGCACAGATCCCGACGGGTCGATCGAATCCTTCACCATTAACACCGTCCCACCAGCAAAGGTCGGGCTGTTATTTTTAGGCGATCCCGAGATTGGCGCCAGGATTGTCACGGCTGGTCAAATTCTGACACCTGCTGACATTAACCAATTATTTTTCCAATCGACAGCCAACTTTACAACAGCAAATTTCACCTACAGCGCTACAGACAACCAGGGCACTAGCAGCCCCGCCAGCGCTACTGTCTCTGCCATTCCCCTTAACGAACCGATATCGACGCCAACACCACCAACACCACCAACACCACCAACACCACCAACACCACCAACACCAC
>JAUBOM010000034.1:54129-62096 GCA_036700245.1 Microcoleus vaginatus BM001213989 | reverse complement strand
AATTTTCCATCCTTTTAAAATACCGGATTTTGCGATCATACCTGCGGAATGTGGGATTGAGATGCTCTTACCCTGTTAGAATTAGTGGACCGCCTTTAGGAAGACCGCCAGCAGTTGTCAGTAAGTCAAAAAAGAAGCAAGCCAGAGAAGACGAAAGAATCCGTCAGGCGATTGAAGGAAAATTTGGGACTTGTGTAAACGACGATTTAGCTTGAATCGAGTGATGGCAAAACTTAATAATACTTCGGAAACAGTGATTGCAATTACTTTTTTAGTAATGAACCTTTCTACTTGGTTGCGCCGGGTTTTTTGTGTGTTTTTATGTCGAGCAGGCCAAACAACACCTGTTTTGAGATTGAGTATAAATTTCCATTATAGTTGAAGCAAATTAAGGCAAAAAAACTTATCTTAAATCGAGCCAGAGGATATCGATGGCACCTGTTTTTGGCTTGCGATCAATTATCCAGCAAACCCTACTTAAATCATGTCTATTGATAGTGTGAGTACCTTGCTCACACTAACTTGTGAAAAAAGCACATCAATGAATTTCCATCTTATTTAAGAATTTAACTATCTCATTATAAATAAACCGCCAATCGCAATCATAGTTGTTATTAATACCATCAGTAATATTTTCGTTAGGAACTAATACTTGCGCTTTTAAGTTTTCTCTAAAAGTCGCATGGCTTAGGTGATTACCATAGGAATTCATAATAAAGGTAGATGCGTGAACGACAATCTTCGGATGATTGGCTATCCATGATGAAAAAGTCATACCAGCGCCCAAGCTAGTTATACCTAGCTCTATAGCTTGAGTCCACCAAACAACTGTTTCAAAAGTGGTAGCACCGATCGCACTATATACAGGGATTTGACTAGGAATTAAAGCTACTATATCATTCATAGTAGCTTTTTCTGCATCAATCATAGACCAACAGGAACTAGACTCATCTTCTTTGCCTGTAATAGACCAACCATCAAATACAATACCTAATTTCGGATAGTCTGCATAAAGATGATTGATAATATTAGCAATTCCCTCTACTTGAGATAACCATACTCTCCTACTATTTTTAGCCCTAATCTGAATGCCCAAAAGAGGGAAACATTGTTTCTTTGCTTCCTTAACCTTTTGAATAAATTCTTGGGAACATTTTTGGCAAGAAACTTGACGAACTCTCTCGGTCAACTGCTCTTTTATAAAAATGCCATTTACTCTTAATGCTACATAATTATTTTCTATAACCTTTTCAAAGACATCATGAACGTCATTCACTTCAAGGAACTTGTCAGCAGGAATTTCGGGAAAAACTTCCCGACTACTGAAGTAGTCCCCAGGCCCTGTTAGGATTTTATCAAGTTTATGCTGAATTTTATGCTCTATGAGAACATGAATACCTGCTAAGTCTTGCCACAAATAATGTCCTATATTGAAGCCTAAACCTATAACATCGACTACTTGTTTATCAGGCGTTGATATATAGTTTATTACTTTTGGCCAAGCTCCTACCATGTAACTTTTAAGTTGGTTTATACTTGCTACTGGCTGAGAAAAACCAACTTGATTAGGGAAAAAATTGATGATCAACTCACATTGAGGAAAGTAAGCAAAAATTCTTTCTACAAGAGGAAAACCAACAATCAAATAAAATACTTCTTTGCTCACAAAGCGATAGCAAAAAGCCTGTAAATCATGTCCCCTTTGTTTTTCTGGGTTTTCAAGATGGTTAATTACAAATGACTGGTTAGATCGCAAAACTTTCCCACTCCAGGGACAAATAGTATAAACATAGCCTGTTTCAACTAAGCTTTGCTGATATGAAGACTTGGCTAAGTTAAGTCTTTCTGTCAATAATTCTCTAGGTGCATCACTAAAGCTATTAATGTAAATTTTTTCTAAAGCAAATTTATCTTGTCTCATTAACTCTATCTGAGTCAATGAAAATCCTACTTTTTCTAGATATTTTTTATCGGGTTCACTTATATCCTCCACAGTCATAAGCTTATATCGGCTAGTATTTGTAAAACATTCAGCTACATCTTCTCGGTTTATCTCTGTTGGGCAGTTACAATTGATGGAAGTAGAGGGATTAATTTGATTTAAGTCATCCCAAATTTTTTCATAAATTCCCCACTTGGTATCACTGGGTATTTGATATGTATTTTGAAAACATATCAGCGCGTCATTTAGCAAACCTTGTTCAGCCAGAAATACACCTAGCTCGTGAGATGATCGGATAATATCACTGGATAATTTGACAGTTTTATTGTAGCAATTTAGTAAACTCTTAATATGTCCCTTTTTGACTAAAATTAGAGATAAATCTAGAAGATATGTCCGGTTTCCTTGAATAATCTCTAATCCTTTGTTGTAAATATTAAGGGCTTCTTCAATCCTATTTTCTTCTGCCAAGATTATCCCTTGATAAGCTGCCTTCTTTAAAAATGATTCTGATTCTGAAAGTTGACCGTTCTTTCTAAGTGCTTTTGATAAATAGTATTGACACTCGCTTGAAGTTGGATCTAATTCTAGTGCTTGCTGATAACAAGCTATTTCCTCTGCTAGATTTTTATATGAAATTTCTATGGATCGCCAGTGTATTGCTATATATTGCTCTATTTCCCTAACAGAAAAATGAGAAATAATATTAGTTTGAAATTCTCTTGATTGTCTGGTCATCTTAAGAGAAGTAAGACGAGTGAAGCCTCCCTGACGAAATTGTTGACATCCTGATTCAGTAATGGCTTCTGGTTCGGCTTCTCGCCTAAGATAAGCACGATAAATTTCTCTAGAAAAATCTGCATCTTTTAGATGGTCAGTTGCTCGGCAAAAAGCAATATCATTTAATTCACTCAAACTAGCTGAATGATTTGCTTCTTGTAAGTTGCTTAGTAATACTTTAACTGTTTCAGGATTGGACTTTAAAGAATGGATTTTAATTTCAGTTAATTGTGACAGAGCAATTCCTAATTGATAATGAGATGAAAAGGAATTAGGTTCTAACTCACAACTTTGACGGAAACAACCGATCGCCTCTTCCCACTGCTCTTGTTTCACCAATACGTTCCCTAACTGCAACCAGACTTCCCAGTTATCGGGTTGTATCTGTAGAAGCTTACGGTATGCTTGTACATCATCAGGATTTAGCTCAATAGCGTGGCTATAAGAAGCGATCGCCCCTTCCAAATCCACTTGAGTCCGCTGTTGCAGCACCTCCCCCAGTCTATAGTGAATCCAATCCACGTCTGGAGCAAGCTCACTAGCACGACGGTAAGCCGCGATCGCCTCATCTAGCTGACCCAATTTCTCTAAACTTTTTCCTAATCCCACATAGGAACCAAAATGCTCAGGATTCAATTCAATCGCTTGACGGAATGCAGCAATCGCTCCTTTCCATTGCTGTTGTCGCTCTAGAACATCTCCTAAGTGGTGGTAAGACCAAGAAAAATCCGGGTTGAGTTCTATAGCGCGACGGAAAGCTGCGCTCGCTTCCTCCAATTGACCTAGTTTTGCTAGAGCTTCCCCTAAATTGTGGTGAGACCAAGAGTAGTCAGGATTTAGATCAATGGCACTGCCAAAAGCTGCGACCGCCTCCTCCAAATTACCTTCCTCTAAAAGTTGGTTCCCATTAATCAAATATATCGCCGCAGTTTCGTTTGTATTCATTTCACTTTAATTTTAAAATAGTTGTTATATTCTCAGTTTGACTAGGACTGTCCTTTCAGTTTAATTGAATCATGCCACACAACATAGGCTTATGGACTTGACAAAGATCCAACACTCTGCTAATCAAATAAATAAAATATAGATAGTTAGTTTTTTCTAATTTCAAACTTTGTACAGGATACCAGACTATAGTCACTTTAGCAAAGTTCCTGACTTGAAATAAATTTACACATCGTCAAATATACTAGGGAACACTTGCTCCAAATGTCAAGTCAACTAGCAAAATCTGGCTTCAGTGTGCCTGCATCTATACTACTAAACCGAGCAAGCACAAAGCAGGCGGCACTCATCAGAGAGTTTTTATAGGTAATTCTATGAAAAAAGCATTGAGTTGTGGTATATCGGGCCAAGACGGAGCTGATCTAGCCACACTACTCATAGATAAAGGCTACTCAGTCTGCGGTACATCGCGAGATGCCCAAATCTCAGCATTCCACAATCTCTCCCGTTTGGGCATCCACGAAGCCGTAAAGCTAGAATCCATGTCTATCAAAGATTTTCGCAGCGTTTTGCAAGTGCTTGCCAAAATCGAGCCAGATGAGGTGTACAATCTACCGGGTCAGACTTCTGTAGGACTGCCCTTCGAGCAACCAGTAGAAACCCTAGAAAGCATAGCCACCGCGAAATTAAATCTTTTAGAGGCGATTCGGTTTACAGGAGGCAAGATTAAATTATATAATGCCAGTTCTAGTGAGTGTTTTGGCGACACCCGAGGCAAAGCAGCCGAGGAAAGCACCCCCTTTCACCCCAGAAGCCCCTATGCTGTTGCCAAGGCAACAGCGTTTTCGGAAGTAGCCAATTATCGGGAAGCCTACAATTTGTTTGCTTGTTCTGGTATCC
The DNA here is from genome assembly GCA_036700245.1 of Microcoleus vaginatus BM001213989. Lineage (GTDB taxonomy): Bacteria > Cyanobacteriota > Cyanobacteriia > Cyanobacteriales > Microcoleaceae > Microcoleus. The sequence continues at coordinate 57,529 of JAUBOM010000034.1, read as the reverse complement.
TATTTAATCACGAATCGCCGCTGCAAGCACAATGTTTCGTAACCTCAAAAATTGTATCAGTAGCTTGTCGGATTAAGGGGGGCAGTCCAGAAAAGCTGCAATTGAGGAATATTTCCGTGCAGCGGGACTGGGATTGGGGTCCCGAATACCTGGAGGCAATGTATCTGATGTTGCAGCAGTCGAAACCCGATAATTATGTCATTGCGACTAGGGAAAGTCAGGCCTTAAAAGAATTAGTTGTCCCACCCTTTGCAACTTTATTAGGATTAGACCGGGAGGAACATACAGTTATAGATACGAGTCTGTACAGATCGACGGAAATTGCCCTAGGGAAAGGCAACCGTCCTAAGGCGAAGGAAAAGTTAGGTGGGCAGACAATTATAAAATGCCTGATGTAGTAAAGATGATGGTGGAGGCAAGTTAGGAGCATTCTTAAGGGATGGACAAATGTTAAATAGTTGACTATTTGCGTGCGGGGGGGATTTATCGCGAATGCTTACTCTTGGTGATAACTGTTAATTAAAGTAGTAAAAACACAAAAAAATGCCGCATTTTGAGGACCAAAATAAAATTGAGAAAACAGCTTTTTCTCTAGCAAATCAACTGCTACGAGAAGGAAAATTGGAGGAGGCAATCGCAGCCTATCGCCGTGCCATCGAGCAAAACCCTAACTTCTATTTGTCTCACTACAATTTAGGGGAAGTCTTGGCTAAGCAGGGTAAACTGGATGAGGCAATAACTTGCTTCCATCGAGCAAGTGAACTCAAGCCACAATTTTTCTGGGCTTATCAGAGGCTAGGTGAAACTTTATATCGGTGGGTGAGGGAAGACACAAACTCTCTACCGGACAATCACCCCTTAGTAGCATCTTATTTAGATAACAACAGCCCAGCCAAGAACTTACTTACACTGGATGATGAAGTCTTTTTGCAAGCGAATATCCACCTGAGTAACGAAGATTTTATCCGAGAAGTTTATCGCTGCTATTTGCAGCGAGAGGCAGATGAGGGTGGCTTCCAGCATAACCTTCGCAACCTGGCTACCAGCACTACGAAAGAAGGCAGGCAACTTATTGGAAGTGGATTCAGAAAATCAGTAGAATTTAAGCAATTAATCGAATCATGCTATCTGGAAGCCGCGATCGCAGCCTACGAAATAGCGATCAAAATTAACCCTTGCTCTTATGACTGTTACTATCACTTAGGAAGAGCTTTAGAAGCCCTTTACAAATTTGACGAGGCAATTTTTTCCTATCGTCAGGCTTTGCAGATTAAACCGGATTTCAACGAAGCAAGTTCCGAACTAGAAATTCTGCTTAAGCTTTTAGGGAGATTTTTGGTTGAAACAGAACAAAACTTGTCAAAAACAATTTCTATCCGTTCAAAAATTGCTTATAATGGGAAAGCAAAAGTTAAGACTCGGACTGAAAAATGCAAGTATCTGTTTACACACATCCCCAAAACAGCAGGTAAGCTGATTACCGAGCTAGTGGGGCAACAGTTTGCAGAGGAAGAGCGTTTCTTCTTTTTATTTGATGATACTTTTTATAATGAATATAAAAAGAAGAAAGGTACAGACCAATATCAAAAACGGAGATTTTTTTCAGGGCATTTGAGCTATGATATGCTCGAACTCGTTGAACCCGATTATACGTTTACTTTTTTGAGAGAGCCAGTAGACCGCGTGTTATCATGTTATTTTTATTGGAGACAGGTACATAAAAACGATATGACCACAGATTTTGATGGAAATTTATGCCATTTAATAGATCCAGAAGTTGATTGGGAAGAGGATTTAATGCGTCATTTGCAGAACCCTTACACTGGGAAAAGCTTAGAACTATTGAATACACAGACCTGGCAAATTGCTTCTAATCTTTACAACCGCAAACCCTGGTCTGAGCGAGAGATACTTAAGAGAGCAAAAGAACATATAGATAGTTTCGATTTTGTCGGAATCTATGAGGAATTAGAGTCAGACATGATCTCTTTATTTCAAGAACACGGATGGCAAGTGCCAAGTACATTCCAACACATGAATAAAACAGAAGGGAGGAAACAGATTTCCGAAGTAAGTAGTAGTATTCTGGAAGCTATACGTTCTGCTAACGAGCTTGACATAGAGCTTTATAATTACGTTCTACAGCTTCGTTGCTAACGGGAGATGTAAATGAGTTAAATTGATTAGTAAATGATTACAAGAGTCAAGTTAGAATTTGCAACAAAGCAATTTTGATTGTGGAGTTTTGTTAACTTCCGCAGCCCCTAAAAATTAGGAAATTTTAAAAGCACCATGAATGATACATCGGTCATCTGTACTATAGCCACTAGATCCTATTTACCTCAAGCTCGTTGCTTGACAGAATCTTTTTTAGAACATCACCCAGAGGGGAGGGTATTTCTACTTTTAGTAGAGGAATCCAAAGAGTATGTTGAATCAGTTTCTGAGCAGTTTACAACGATTTTTGTGGAGGATCTGGAATTGCCAGATCTCGATTCAAGGCGCTCTCGCTATACTCTGCATGAATTTTCTGTTTCTTTAAAGCCTCTTTTACTTGAATACATTTTCAATAAGTACGATTACAAAAAAGTTTGTTTTTTTGATGCCGATATCTATATTTATCAGTCCTTAAAAAAGGAAATATGGGAGCAACTTGACTGCTCCCCAATTATTTTGACTCCCCACTTGATCCAGTCTCCTGCAGATTATATTAGTGAGCAAGAACTAAATGTATCGCGACATGGGATTTATAACTCTGGCTTTATTGGATTGTCGCGTCATCCAGATTCAGAGGATTTCATTGTTTGGTGGAAAAATAGGCTATCCCAACTTTGTTATCGTAAACCCGATCAAGGAATGGCTTCTGATCAGCGCTGGCTTGACTTCGTTCCCACTTTGGGACTAAATGTTTATATAAGTAGAGACCCAGGGATGAATGCTGCTTATTGGGATTTATCTAATCGTTTTTTTGAGGAAAAAGAGGGTGGCTATTGGGTAAATGGAGTCCCCCTCAAGTTTTTCCATTTTAGTAAATACTCTCCCGATATCCCTGAGGTTGTTGCCGCCGGTCAAAAAATTACTTTTGACGATCGTCCAGATATCAAACCCCTATTCGATAGTTATCGAAATCGCCTCAAATACTTTATGACAAAACAACAATCCATTGAACAAGTGTATCAGAATAAAAGTAAATCAGAACCCATCCCATCCCAGTTACAACAAACTCAAGAAGAGTTAGAGCAATCTCGATTACAATTGCATCAAACTCAAGAAGAATTAAAACAAACTACATTGGTACTTCAGCAAACTCAAGAAAAGTTAGAACAATCTGATTTACAATTGCATCAAACTCAAGAAAAGTTAGAACAATCTGATTTACAATTGCATCAAACTCAAGAAA
>JAUBOM010000034.1:53932-54029 GCA_036700245.1 Microcoleus vaginatus BM001213989 | reverse complement strand
AGTTAGAACAATCTGATTTACAATTGCATCAAACTCAAGAAGAGTTAGAACAATCTGATTTACAATTGCATCAAACTCAAGAAGAGTTAGAACAATC
>JAUBOM010000034.1:53663-53832 GCA_036700245.1 Microcoleus vaginatus BM001213989 | reverse complement strand
TGATTTACAATTGCATCAAACTCAAGAAGAGTTGGTCCAAACTACGTCGGTACTCCAACAAACTCAAGAAGAGTTAGCCCAAACTACGTCGGTACTCCAACAAACTCAAGAAGAGTTGGCCCAAACTACGTCGGTACTCCAACAAACTCAAGAAGAGTTGGCCCAAACT
>JAUBOM010000034.1:0-53563 GCA_036700245.1 Microcoleus vaginatus BM001213989 | reverse complement strand
GTTGGCCCAAACTACGTCGGTACTCCAACAAACTCAAGAAGAGTTGGCCCAAACTCGAACTCAATACCAGTCACTCTTGAATGAATTGAAACAATCTCAATCTCAACTACATCATACTCAGACAGAATTAGAACAGTTAAAATCTGAGTTCTTTCCGACTCATCTAGAATTAGTCACAACTCAAGTGCCACAGCATTACCCAAGCAGCGGGTCGCAGTCACAACAAGCAATTCAATATAGATTGCTAGTCTCGGACGCATGGTATGGCTATCAAAATGGGGATTTGACTAAGATGGCTCAATGCTTGCAAGACTCTTTGAAATTTACGCCTTTCTCGCAAACAGAAACAATAGTTAATTGGTTGGATACTTTGGCCACATTCTCCTCTGAAAAAGGTTGCGGGTTCGATACTCACTCACTGACAAACTCACAAGAGTGGCAACAATTAATGCGTCGGTTAGTGTCAGTAAAGCCGGGAATAAGCAACCGGCTAACTTGATTAATTTGAATGTAGTGAATCTAGCCCAAATATAGAACCCATGCAAACCGAAACGCAAAATTATTCCTTTGGCATCAATGTGGCCGGTCATGTGACGGGAGACTTTGGTCTAGCGGAAGCAGTAAGGTCTACAATTAGAGCTATCAAGGCTGTAGGCACTCCCCTAGCAATTAATAATCTTCATAAAGTAGCCGGTCAGTACATAGATACCACCTACACTCACTTTTCCGAAGAAAACCCCTATCCCATTAATTTAGTTCATACAAATCCTAACATCCTCTTACATGATGGGATTTATAATAAAGCCTTTGAAAATTTTGGGGTTGAATATTTTAAAGACCGATACAATATTGGGTTTTGGTTCTGGGAACTGCCAAAATTCCCCGCAGAATGGGAGCCTGCTTTTGAGTTTTTTGATGAGATATGGACGGCTAGTAAATACACGGCTGAGGCGATTGCTGAAGTATCGCCTGTTCCTGTCATCAAAATCCCCCTTTGTCTTGAATTACCCAAAATATCCTTGACTAGGGCTAATTTAGGCTTTCCTACAAAGAAGTTTATTTTTCTCTATCTATTTGATTTCGTTAGCTCCTTTGAACGAAAAAATGCTTTTGCTGCTGTTGAGGCATTTCAACAAGCTTTTGATAAGTCAAATGAGGATGTTTTACTGGTACTCAAGTTTTCTAATACTGATGCTAATCCCCAGCGGCGAGAGCAATTGAATGCGCTGGTAGAAGGCTGGTCTTCGATTCATTTTGTCGAGGGACATTTGAGGAGAGAGGAAGTTTATGCTTTAATGAAAAATTGTGACTGCTATGTTTCGCTGCATCGAGCTGAGGGTTTTGGCTTAACGATGGCGGAGGCTATGTTTTACGGCAAGCCAGTCATAGCTACAGCCTACTCTTCTAATATGGATTTTATGAACGTCAGCAATAGTTTTTTAGTAAAGTATGAGTTGGTGGCAACAACTGAAAACTATGGAGCTTACCCCAAAGGCAGTATTTGGGCAGAGCCAGATGTAGAGCACGCGGCCTATCTGATGAAGTATGTTTATGAGAATTATCAGGAAGCGCAGCAAGTCGGAGCTAGAGCGGCTGAGGAAATTAGGTTTTTGCTGGGGCCGCAAGCAGTGGGTATGGAAATTAAAAGTCGCTTGGAATGTATTATGAAGAGGCTGAGTTATTCAGGTCACTCACCCAGGCTCAACCAGAGAATACTAGATCTCAAAACTGAGATAGAGACTTGGGAATCTCAGGCTTGTGCTTGGAGGCAAACAGCCGAGCAGATTTCACGGGAAATAAAGTACGCGCTTAACTAAATATATCTTGAAAAATCATGTAGGAGAAGGAATCGACCGTGTTAAAGCAAATACCAAATTCTGAACTAGGTGTTAATGTAGTCGGTCATGTAACTGGCGAGTATGGATTGGGGACGGCTGTCAGAGCTACTCTGAGATCGATGGCAGCGGCGGATGTGGCCTTTTCAATTAAAAATATAGAGGTAGCTTGGCATAGCAATTTAAACCAAACTTATGTAAATTTTATTTCGGCTGAAAACCCCTATCCCATTAATTTGATCCATATCAATCCAGACCCCGGATTATATGAATGGCTGGGCACTGATTTTTTTAAAGGTCGATATAACATTGGCTATTGGGCTTGGGAACTCCTACAATTTCCTTCCGCCTGGGAGTTTGCTTTTGATTATTTTGATGAAATCTGGACTCTGAGTAATTACTGCGCTGAATCAATTACCAAAGTAACGCCTATTCCCGTTATCAAGTTACCGCCTAGTATTGATGTCCCCAAGCCTACATTGGATAGAGAAGCTTTGGGTTTGCCCAAAGACAAATTTATTTTTTTATTTATGTTTGACTTTCACAGTACCATAACCAGAAAAAATACTGTGAATCTTATTAAAGCATTTCAAGAAGCTTTTGACCAATCAAATCAAGAGGTATTGTTAGTGATTAAGTGTTCTAATGGGGATCACAAACCTCAGCAACGCGATCAAGTCAAAGCGGCGGCAGCAGATTGGCCATCTATCCACTTTATCGAGGAACATTTGAGACAGGAAGAAGTGCAATCTTTACTTAACAGTTGTAACTGCTATGTATCGCTACACCGAGCGGAAGGTTTTGGCTTGACGATGGCGGAAGCGATGTTCTACGGCAAGCCCGTGATCGCGACTGGCTATTCTTCTAACATGGAATTTATGAATGTTGGTAATAGTTTTCTTGTAAAATATAAGCTAGTACCAAACGATCGGGTAGAAGGCCCTTATTACCGAGGGGCTGTCTGGGCAGATCCAGATATCGATCATGCGGCTTCCTTGATGCGATATGTCTTTCAGAATTATGATGAAGCGAAATTAGTAGGAGCAAAGGCAGCGCGGGATATGAGGACTTTGCTTAGTCCCTATGCCGTAGGCACAAAAATTAGGAACCGATTAGAAATGATTACGAAAAAATTCAATAACGATATGAGTTCAACTCGCTTGACTCAAAATCTACAAGGACTTCGGACTGAAAAAGAGTTAGAATCAGAAAAACACCGATGTAGATCCCAGACTTTAGCCTGGAAACGGACGGCTCAACAAATGCAAGCTGAACTAAAAAAAATTCACTCTCATTCACAGCGGATTTAGGTATAACAACTAAGCCAACTTTCACGTCTGATCCAAGAGCTATACTCAATTCATCTTACTAATATCTTGTCATGAGAACCATACACCAATTTACTAATAATCCTAGTGGTCGTCCCATCACGTTTGTACTAGATGCTGCTACTGATCCTTGTAGTAAGGCCGTTGCTAATAATCAGTATCGGTATTCTGAAGCACATGAAATAATCTTTAAAATCTTAAAGCCTGGTGATAGAGTGATTGATCTGGGAGGACATATCGGCACTTTTTCATTAGTGGCTGCTGCCTTGGGATGTCACGTTGTAGCTGTTGAAGCATCACCCTTTAATGCAGAATTAATCAAAGCTAGCATTGCTGAAAACAATTTTCATAATATGCAAGTTGTTTGTGCTGCCGTTAGCGATCGACCAGGCACTTTAGAGTTTATGGCTTTAGGTCCTTTTGGATGTGTGTCTAATTCCCATGTTGATTCAGGAGAGAAAATCATCGTTCCTGCCATGACGGTGAATCAGCTTTTAGTAGATTTGGGGTGGGATACAGTTGATTATATTAAAATGGATATTGAAGGTTCCGAAGTGGCTGCAATTGCGGGTATGTCGGAATTATTACGAAAAGATAATGCGCCCGTTCTTCTTTATGAATCTAATGGACATACTTTAAACTTTTTCGACAACACCGCCAAGGATTTAGTTGCTGCCTTAGAAAACTTAGGATATAGTAATTTTTTTTGGAGGGAAGGAGCTCTAGTGCTATTTAGACAAAATGATTTCCAGGCAGAATGTCTTGTGGATTATTTAGCTTTCAAACGGATACCTGAGGGTTTACAAGGTTGGTTAGTTAGACCTTCCCTAACAGAAGAAGAAATAATTGATGAAGTTATATCTTGTTGTAATCATCGTCATCCTCATCATCGGGGGTACACAGCTAGAGCTTTAGCAATAGCCAGTCCTTTCATTTTATCTAATCATAAAGTGATCAATGCCTTAAAAGCATTGACCAAGGATTCTGATCCTGATGTTCGTGCTGCAGTTTCCTGGTTTGAACACCGACTAAGCAATCAAGAAACAGAAAATAATCAACAAGAAACTAAAAATCCGCTTAAAGATCAATTCAACCAAACCACTCTGGAGCGAGATAATCTATTAAAAGATTTTCAACAAACTCAATCTCAACTACAGCAAGCTCAGATAGAATTAAAGCAAGCTAATCTACAAAAAGATAATATATTACAAAATCTAAAAAATACTCAGTCTCAACTGCAAGATGCTCAAGAGCAATTAAAAAAAATAGCTCCCCAAAAGGGTAAAATATCTACAATTTTTGACGCAACAGAATCTTCACTCCAAAAATTGAAATTTAGTCGTGAACACTCGGAAGAATCGACAGATTTAATCTGGCTTGTTTCGAGTTTGACCGCTCAACTAACTCAAGCTCAAGACGAGTTAGATGAGTCCCGCAGCTTGTTTCGCATGATTTATCGTAAGTGGGAGCAAGCAATGAGCGAATTGTCACAATTACAAAAAGCCCAAATCGTTCATAAAATTCAGCAGGATCAGGAGGAAAAAGAGTGGTTGCAATCTAAATATAATGCTTTGAAACAGACGGCTCAGTTGCTACAAACAGAATTAAAACAATCGCAATTACAACTTCATCAGGCTCAGACGGAGATATATCGCTGGGAAAGTCAATCGAAATCCATTATATTTGCACGGCAAGAGAGTTAGCCTCAATTGCCTCAGCTTATGCTTTATTATCATTGACAATTGCCTGAACCATACCACAAAATGTGCTGGCAATAGCTTCCCAAGAATTTTGTTTCAGCCAACGCTGCTGAATTTCGTGTTTGCTTTTAATGGTATCGGGCTTGCTTAATAAATTTATGATTCCAGTAGCTAAATCATTAGGGCTAGTGCCGGGTAAAAAATGAACTAGCTCTTTGACATCATCAAAGATATTTAGTGGTGTACAAGCAACTGGTCGATTAGATGTTAAACCAAACCTAACTGAAGCGCTAGAGGACTCTCCTGTGTACTGGTGAGGGAAAACTATCAGGTCTGCACACTCGAGCAAACTCAAAGATTCTTTTTCTTCAAGAAAGTCATTGATCATTAAAACACTGTCATCAAGCCCGAGGTTAGATATAAGATTTTTACATTTTTTGCCAATTTCTTCGGTGATGGGGTTGGTATGGAATGAGTTAGCAAGTAATAAAAAAGTATCAGGGTGAGTTGCTTTAATTCTAGCAAATGCCTCTATTAGCTGTTCAATGCCTTTGTGAGGGAACAAAAATCCATAGGTTGCAATTACCCTTTTGTGTAACAGATTTAATTGCTTTTTCAGTTCGGTTGAATCCCCTTCAGGTCGATACATGACTCCGTGAGTTAAAAGGGATACATTATTAACTAAGCCTAAGTTTTTAAGTCTATTAAGGTCTGCTAAGCGGTGAACTAACAGGTTAGCTGCTAATGCTAATTGCTGGGTTATGGGCTGTATATATTGTTCTTCAAAACTGTGAAATATCACAATTGTTTTGATACCTTTTTCGTGCAAAAAAACGATTAGTTGAGCAAGGGTGCTATCTTTAATTAGCGAGTTTTGATGCTGAATAACTACAATATCGAGTCCCTCAACGGCTGCTTTGAACTCACTTAGATCGGGATTTACAACTTCACTGTCCCAACATCTGTTGACATTGCTTTCATCTGGCTTGACTGTTACATCTCTTCGATTTGCCAGTATCTTGAGATTAAATCTGCTGGAGGTTGACAGGATGCCATTAATAAAGTAGTTTGAGTAACCAGCAATGCCGCATTTAGTATTCCAAGTTGTTAGCCAACCGATATTAATTTTGCGTGGGCTAACAGATTTTATGGCGTGGATTTCATCCACAAATTCTCGCACTCTTGATGCACAAATATCCCAGATAAACTCTTGTTCTATTAGCTCTTTCGCTGCTTGAATTTTGGCTTGCAACTTTTCCTTGGGCGCTTGATACACTTCCTGCATAAGTTGGGCTAGATGATTGGCATCTGGCTCTACCCAAACTGAACTGTCTGTACTCAAATGACTTTTCGATTTTGCAAAAAGGTAGTCAATGAGCCATGCGGTTTTTCCGGTGCAAAAATCAGTTTGACCGCCAAATCCTGTAGTAATTACAGGCAGGCTAAAGAGCATGGCTTCTGCCATTGGCAGGCCGAATCCTTCACCGCGACTGGGTGCGACTAAGGCATGACAGCGCTGATATATATCTATTATGTATTCTGTGGGTAAATCATCGGTGATAAGTACAATATCAGGGCAATAGGCACGCGTTTTTCGCAGGAGATTGATTGGCTCTTGAACTGTGTTGTGGATGTTATTAGAGGTTTTAATTACTAGGCTAACATCGTCATTGGAGGTAAAGGCTTGAGTGTAAGCTTGAAGCAATACATCTAGGCCTTTACGGGCAAAGCCTGATGAAATGTGCAAGAAGCGGAAGGATTTACCTAAGTTTCCCTGATAAGTTTTAGGTTGTTCCCGCAGCACTTGCTCGATGCCATGACCAGTTATTTTGACAGGCTTGTAAACTCCTGAGTTGATTAATACCTGTTTGACAAAGTTAGCAGGGACAAGAAATCCGTCAACGTAGCGGTTGAAGATCTCCACCATTTCGGCTGGTATATGTGACTCTTCCCATGCAAAGTAGCAGAGGTTGATTGAGCCATCCATATCAGCTACGCGGGGCGGGAAGAGGTAGCGAATCACAACTTCCGCGCCCGATTTTTTCTTCCCACGTTTCCACAGTTGCTCTAATCCTTCGATTTTTTGGATAAAGTCCTGATTGGGCAGATAGTCTGTTTGTCCATCTGTGGCAAATAGGGCAACTTTACCGGGTTCTTGTCTGTCCAGTGCTAAGGCTAGTTCTCGATTGACAATGGAAAGGCTGTAACTGTTATCGAAAGTTCCTTCTATTTGAAAGGGGATAGATTCGCGGCTGCTTTCTGGTAGGGTTGTGAATAGTGCAGAAGCCTTTAATAAATCAAGCGGTGAAGCCGATTTGAGGGGGGAGTTCTGAGGCAAACTGTTATTGCCCATTGTGACTTTTTTTAAGATTAAATTAAGGCTATTGTCGGTGAGTAAATCTTTTTCGGATAGGGGTGATGTTTTGATGCTCAATCTGTCTATCTTGGCCACTGAAAAGCCCTGCTTTAACCATTGATGGACAAAATTTATGGGGTTTACTCCCGCCTTTTGCAGGTAATGAGGAGCGAAAATCATGTAAATAATGAGGTCGGGATTCTTGGTCAGCAGTTGTTGCATCCCTTGAAATATTTGAAGTTCATGACCTTTTGCCTCAATCTGTATTAGGTCGAGGTGGTTATCGTTCTTTAATACTTCATCTAATGACAGAGTTTCGTGTTCTGTAAACTGATGGTCAGCTAATAGCGGAAATGAGAAATTTTTGCGACAAATTTGTTCTACTGATATTTTAATAGTTGGTCGCTGTTCCGAAGCCACTACATTAACGGCGGTCAAGAAATTTTTTAGTTGAGTTTGTTTCTGTTTTTCTTTAAATGAAGACGCATATTCACTGATTTCATATCTAATGGTTTCGGTATTAATCACTTTAGGCATGATTTGGATTCCTTTATAGGATATTTTCTGAGGTTTCTAGTCTATTACTACTTCTAAGGTTAACCTGATTGGATTTAAGTTGGTAGCACAGGGATATTCTTAATTCGCAGCCTTAACTTTACAAAAACCAATCAGGTTTAATTTAATGGCTATAAACAGATAGGTCAGAGATATTGAAGCATCTAAATTTCCAACTCTAACGCACGACGATAACAGGCACTTGCCTCATCACTGAGTCCTTTCTTAGCTAAAGCATCTCCCAAATGGTAGTGGAAAATGGGTTCATGGGGATCTGCCTCAACAGCACGGCGGTAAGCAGCGATAGCTTCATCCCAATTCCCTTGTTCACGCAAGCGATCGCCCAAATTGTGGTGAGACCAGCCAAAACTAGGGTTCAACTCAATCACGCGGCGGTAACATTTGATCCCTTCTTCCACTTGCCCCTGGTTTGCCAGAATATCCCCTAACAAGTGGTAAGCATCATAATTACTCGGTTCGCCCTCAATGGCATGGCGGTAGTAACTCATTGCCTGATTTAAGTCGTTCTTTTGTCTCAATATGTTACCTAACCCCAGATTAGCACTCACACAGTCCGGCCGAATCTGCAACGCCATCTGATAAAAGACGATCGCCCCATCCGGCAACTTTTTCCGCACCAAAGCATTAGCCAACTCAACATAAAGGTCAGCATCATTCGGCGCAATCTCCAGCGCCTTGTGATACAACTGCACGTCATCACGATTCACCTGAATCGCCCGCCGATACAAACGCATCGCCTCCTTCAAATCCCACTGCGATCGCATCCTCAAAGCATCCGCCAACTTTTGTGAAAGCCACGGCAAATCCGCCTGAATTTCTGCAGCGCGGCGGTAAGCGGCGATCGACTCATCCCAGCGTTCCAGCTTCTCAAAAGCCGTTCCCATGTTGTAATAAGTCCACGGAAAATCAGGATTCAACTCGGCCGCGCGTCGGTAAACATCGATCGCATCCTCCCACCTTTCCATGGATAGCAGCACGTCGCCCAACTTGCTCTGGGACCAGAAGAAATTCGGATTGATTTGGTTACCACGTCGGTACGCAACAACCGCCTCATCCCACCGTTCCAAATTCACCAGCGCTTCTGCTAAATTGTTGTGCGCCCAAAAATGGTCGGGATTGAGTTCGATCGACCTTTGATAAGCCGAAATTGCCTCATCCCACCTTCCCAGTTTAATCAGCGCGTCTGCTAAATAGTTCTGCGACCAACTGAAATCTGGATTTAATTCTGTTGCTTTCCGGTAAGACTCTACAGCTTCTTCCCACCGTTCCAACTTCAGCAGCACGTCTGCTAAATTGTTGTGAGACCAGCTAAAATCTGGATTTAATTCGATCGCCTTGCGGTAGGCATTTATAGCTTCTTCCCACCGTTCCAACTTAACCAGCGACTCAGCTAAATTGTTGTGCGACCAAGAAAGTTCGGGATTATTTCTAATAGCGTTGCTGTAAGCATCTACCGCGGCTTCCCACTGTTCTTGATTTCTGAGAATTTCGCCCAATTCGTGATAAGCTGTGCCAGCATTTGGGTTCAACTCAACCGCGCGTCGGTAACACTCAATTCCCTTATCTACCTTACCTTGCTGGATCAAAGTTTTGGCTAAATTTTCGTGTTCCTCGGCGGTGCCGGATTTCGGGTCGATCGCAAATGCTCGATACCAAGCCTCAGCCGCCTCTTCCGACTTGCCTAACTGAGTTAACAGTTTCGCAAAATTGCGAAAAGCACCGGCAAAATCCGGTTTCAGGGCGATCGCCTTTTCGTAAGCTGAAACCGCTTGCTGCCACTGTTCCTGCTGCGCGCAAATGCTGCCGTAATTAGCGTAAGCTTCAGCAAAATTTGGGTTAATTTCTATTGCTTTGACATAGCAACTCTTAGCTTCATCAATTTTGCCCCCAGCTTGCAGCGCGTTGCCCAGCATTTTGTAAAGGGGCGCTTCCGGCTTAATTTGCAACGCCTTCTTGCAAGCGGCGATCGCCTGTTCCAATTTGCCCTGAGCAAAATAGCCTTCTGCCAGTATTTTGTATGCTTCTGGATCTTCTATATTAATTGTAGAATTAACTGCCTGCTGCACTGGAGGCTGCACTGGCTGCTTAACTGCTGTTGCTGCGGGCTGCTGCTTAACTGCAACGTTTGGAGCAGTTGCACGCGCCAAACTTTGCTGCTTAACTGCACCGTTTGGAGCAGTTGCACCCGCCAAAGTTTCCTGTCCCTCGCTGCCGTTTCTCGCATGAGCTGCATTGAGTTCAATAGCTTTGCGATAATATGCTGTCGCTTCCTCTAACTTGCCTTGTTTTTTTAGCGCTTCGCCCAAATTTTGGTAAGCTGTCGCCACATTAGGATTTAATTTTACGGCGCGCTCGTAACAAGCGATCGCTTCGGGGAATTTTTCCTGCCGCAAAAAAGCGTCGCCCATATTCAAGTGTTCCCCAAGCGCCACTTTTTCCGGTTCCAAACTAAATGCTTGATACCAGCAGTGCTGGGCTTCTTCCGGTTTGCCAATTTGTCCGAATACTTTTGCTAAATTCCGGTACACTCCCGCGAAATTCGGCTTAATCGCGAGCGCCTTTTGATAAAATCCGATCGCCTCCTGCCATTTTTGCTGCTGCGCGCCCAGGCTGCCCAAATTCGCGTATACTTCCGCAAAATTCGGTTCTATTTCAATCGCTTTTGCGTACCAGTGCCGCGCCTCTTCCATCCTGCCTTGAGCTTGTAGCGCGTTACCCAAAGTTTTGTAAGCTGGTGCAAAATTGGGGTGAATCTTTAAGGCTTGCTCGCAGGAGGCGATGGCTTCTTCTAATTTTCCTTGGGATAAGTATATTTCTCCCTGTTGGTTAAATTGAACCGCTGTTGATTCTGTACTCACTGTTGATGGCATATGGGCGGCGGCTCCAGAGGCAGGAATTAAATAGGGTAGTCAAAACGTTTCACAATTATAGTCGAGTTTGACACTAACAGTACCGGACTTGTTCCCCCTCTTCTGAATTTTTTTGACGGCCGGTGCTATCGAGAAACCCGATTTCTCGGCTATTTTTTTTGATTTGACTGCTAAATAGTTACGAATCAGCCCGGTTTCTGGCAGATTTGCGCGCCAGTCCCGAGTTTTGTAGCTTCTGGTCGATCGCCCCTTTTGTAAAGAAAAGTAAACACTACTGGTGCTTGCTTGTGGGATGCTTGCTTGTGGACTGGGCAAGGGAGCCGGCCTTAAAAAATCTTACAAACGGCGCAAAATGTGCTATCGAACCCAAACGAGAATAGCCTTTTTAGCAAAAAACGATCGCCTTTTTGGGAGAAAGCGATCGCCCTTTTTTTTCAACCATTAGTTAACAACTATTAGCAATTACTAATCAAGCTGCTGCCTCTGCGTCTTCTTCTGCGTCTTCGGCTTCAGAACCTGCTTGAATTCCCAGCACGCTAACAACCACCTGATCTGGTTCGCCGAGAGCTACCACTCCATCAGGCAAAACTAATTCGTGAATGTGCAGCGCATCCCCAACCTTTAAATTAGAAATATCTACTTCAATTGCTTCAGGAATGCTGTCAGGTTTGCACTTAACTGCGAGTTGCGTCAGCACGGTATCCAAGATGCCACCTTCTAACTTGACGCCGACTGGTTCGCCGACAAAACGCAGTGACAATTCAACTTCCAGGCTGTCTTGAGTTGCCACGGAGAAAAAGCTCAGGTGGTAAGGATAGCCCTTCCAAGGATGAACTTGAACTTCCCGCAGCAAGGTTTTTCCGCTCCAAGAGAGGTCGGGAATGCTGAGGTCAATTAGGGCATTGTTGACTACGTGCTTTTTGAGCAGGTGTTCAACTGTTTTGGCTTTGATGGTAAGGGAAATGGATTCCGATCCTTTGTGACCGTAGAGGACGGCGGGAATCAATCCAGAGCGGCGGAGGGCGTTAGCTTTGCTGCCTTCTGCCCGTTTTTGACATTCTACTGCGAGTTCCATTTTATGACTTTCTGTTGATTGTTTTCACATTTTATCAAATTTATGATACAGGGAGCGAACTTAATTAAATTCGCTGAAAATTTGATAATAATTGAGAATTGGGAATTGGGAATTGGGCTATTCTCCCACTCTGGGCCTCTCCACCTCTCCCCATCTTCCCATCAGTCTTTTCCCATCTAAAATCTCAAATCTAAAATGGTTAGGCTGGCGTACCGTCAGCAGAAAGCAAAGCGCGCTTGGGCCCGTGAATCGGGTCTTCTACAATAATAGTTTGGTCGCGGCTCGCACCGAGAGAAACAATTGCGATCGGCACTGCCATCAAATCTGCCAAAAACTTCAGATAATCCAAAGCTTGCGGCGGCAAATCTTCCAAATTGCGGCAGTCTTCCGTTGACTGTTTCCAACCGGGAAGGGTTTCGTAAATAGGTTTGCACTGAGCAAAGATTCGGGAACTTTTCGGGAAATCAACACATTTTTCGCCGTCAATCTCGTAAGCAACGCAAACTTTTATTTCTTCTAATTCATCCAAAACATCTAATTTGGTAATTGCCAGACAGTCAAGGCCGTTGATCCGGACTGCGTAGCGGCCGATTACTGCGTCGAACCAACCGCAGCGGCGCTTCCTGCCCGTTGTCGTGCCGAATTCGGCACCTCTTTCGCCCAAAATTGCGCCAACTCCATCTACCATTTCGGTAGGGAAGGGGCCTTCTCCGACGCGGGTTGTATAAGCTTTTGCTACGCCAATTACGCGATCGATCGCTGTTGGGCCGACTCCGGTTCCCACACAAGCCCCACCAGCGATGGGATTGCTCGAAGTAACGTAAGGATAAGTACCGTGGTCTAGGTCTAATAAAGTGCCTTGCGCCCCTTCAAACAGAATATTTTTCCGCTTGTGAATTCCCTCATAAATCTTCAGCGAACTATCTACTACGTGCGGCCGCAAACGTTCCGCATACACCCGATATTCATCAATTACATCTTGCGGATTGAGAGGCGGCAAATTGTAGAGTTTTTCCAGAATGAGATTTTTACAATTAATCGTCCATTCCAGTTGTTCTTGCAACCCTTCCAAGTCCATTAAATCGAGCATCCGAATGCCGGTACGTTCTGACTTGTCGGCGTAAGTAGGGCCGATGCCGCGTCCCGTCGTCCCGATTTTATAATTTCCCCGCTGCTCTTCCGATGCTACATCAATTAATCGGTGATAGGGCATCGTCACGTGAGCAGTCTGCGAAATCATCAGCGAGGCCGTCGAAATATTCAGTGCCTCTAACTGATCTAATTCTTCTATTAAAACTTTAGGGTCGATGACCGTGCCGCAGCCGATGATACACTCTTTATCAGGGTAGAGAATCCCAGACGGAATTAAGTGCAGCTTGAAAGTCTGACCGTTGACTACCACGGTGTGACCCGCGTTGACGCCCCCTTGGTAGCGGACAACGATATCTGCGGATTTGCTGAGCAAATCGGTAATTTTGCCTTTTCCTTCATCGCCCCACTGGGCGCCGATTACAACTACGTTAGCCAAGGGTTTCTCGCGTTCTGTTCAGGTTGACACAATCTCCGATTATCTACGAATGCGTCCCGGATGTCAATCTATTTTAGATTTTAGATTTTGGATTTTAGATACGGGCCTGGGGCCTGCGGCCTGGGGCATGGGGCCTGGGGCATGGGGCATGGGGCATGGGAACTCACAAACAACCAACGACTAAGTAGAAAGACGCAAATAAACTGCAATATATAACGAAATGTAAATTATCCTTAAACCCTCTTCCCTTGAGTCTTCTGCCTCCTGTCTCCTGGCCGATCCCAATGATAAATATTTACGTCAACTTAACTTAAGAACTACGGACTACGGACTACTGACTACGGGCTAAGGACTACTGACTACTGACTACTGACTAATTAATTTTTGTTAAGATTGAGAAAATAGAGGCTTTGTTGCCATGACTTTACACGCTGAGTTGCACCGCCATCTGGGTGGTTCTGTCGTTCCTAGGGTGCTGTGGCGGTATTTCGATCGCCACAATGCTGAGATGGTTAATCGATTTCCGAAATACTCGGAGTTTGAGGAGTTTTACACTCGTCCGCGCAATACTCTCAATGAGTATTTGGAACTGCACACACTGGTAGAAAGCGTTCAAACTGTTGAGACTTTGCCTTATTTCATCTATCGGTTGATGCGGGGCGCTTACGTGTTTGAAAATCTGGCTTATTTGGAGTTGCGCTATACGCCTTATTTGCGGACTCCAGAACATTTGGATCAGTCAGAACGCATTGATTTGATGGCAGAAATTGTACGAGTTGTGGGCAAGGCAAGTCAAATTAGCGATTGTCCGATTGTTACTAGCCAAATTTTGTGTATGCACTCGCGTTTACCCTATGAGGTGAATCGGGCGATCGTAGATTTGGCGGCCGGGATGGGAGAATATGTTTGTGCCATCGATATAGCTGGCGGCGATGCAGTTATTGGCGAGCGTTTAGAGGAGTTTGTCGGATTGTACCAGTACGCGAGGTCGATCGGCATCAAAACTACCGGCCACCTCTACGAAACTACCTCAGGCTGTTATCCCGAACTTCTGCCTTATCTGATGCGTATCGGTCACGGGATTCAAATTCCATTAAAATATCCCGAATTGCTGCCAGAAGTCGCGCGCAGGGGTCAATGCTTGGAAGTTTGCCCGACTACCTATCTCAAAACGGGGACGTTGCAGGATATGCGCGAATTGAAGGTTGTGTTCGATCGATGTTTTGAAGCTGGTGTCGATATTGCCATTTGTACTGACAACGCGGGATTGCACAACGTGCGGCTGCCTTTTGAGTACGAGAATTTGTTAACTTTGGATATCATTGATTTTCGGCAGTTGCAAGCGTGTCAAGAGGCCGCTTTTCGCCATGCTTTCGCGTGGCCCTACGACGAGAGGCCTGTGAAAATGCTGACTGGTTTGTTGCAGCATGAGTCTGTGGAGGCGATCGTTAATTAAAGAATATCTATTTAATTAACCCCGAAGGCGCTTATGACGGGAAGGAAGAGAAAGAGGAAGATAGGTAGATGTTTTCAGGTAAAGACTATACTTGGAAATGAGAAAAAACTCTCTCTTCTCTTCCTTCGCGCTCTTGGCGTCTTCGCGGTTCGTTCAAATAATTAAAAAGCGCTATAATAATTGACAAATAACGACGAATCACGAATAATTATGGTACAATTAAGTACAAAAATCTCGGCTAACGAGTTAGCAAATTTGGCTGTAGATTTGATTCGGAAAACAGGATGCGAGTACGGTGATGTGCGTTTTTGCAGTTACCGAAGGCAGAATCTTTACGCGCGCGATCGATCTTTAAGTCAACTGTCAGATAATGTAAGTTCGGGTTTTGGCGTGCGGGTGCTTCTCGACGGCGCTTGGGGGTTTGCCGCCAGTCACAGCAAAACGCCGGCAGAGGTTGCAAGAATAGTCGCTTTGGCTGTAGAAATCGCTAAAGGCAGCCGCTTAACTCAAAAGGAACCGGTGCGGTTAGTGCCTGTCGAAAAATATGTCGATACCTACATTACTCCGATCGCCATTGACCCTTTTTCTGTACCCGTTGCTGACAAAGCCGAACTGCTGCTAACTATCAACGAGCGGCTGCTAGCACACGGCGCACAAGGCATCAAAAAAGCTTCTTCTTTTTTGCAGTCCAGCCGCGAAGACAAGGTTTTTGCTTCCACAGAAGGCTCGCTAATCGAACAAACAATCTACCGCAGCTATCCGGGTTTTGGCTGTACGGCAATTGCGGGCGGCGATGCCCAAAATCGCAGTTACGAACGCCCGCCGATGAATATCGGTTACGAACATATTAATCCCGATGATTTGTTGAGTCAAGTCGAAAGAGTGGCCGCCGAAGCTATTGAGAAAGTCAACGCTCCCACCGTCCCGGCTGGTATTTGCAAATCTCTGATTCTCAAACCGACAAATTTGTATTTGACTATCCACGAATCTGTAGGACATCCAACAGAATTAGACCGGGTTTACGGCTACGAATCTAATTTTGCTGGCACGAGCTTTGCTACTACTGATAAGTTAAATAAACTGCAATACGCTGCACCTTGGGTAAATTTTAAGTGCGATCGCACTCAACCAGGTGGCCGCGGTACAATGGGTTACGATGATGAGGGCGTAAAATCACAAGATTGGTACGTTGTCAAGGATGGGATTTTAGTTGATTATCTCACTGACAGAGAGACGGCTTATCGCCTCGGACGCGCCAGCAGCAACGGTTCTGCTTACGCTGACAGTTGGTCGAGCGTGCCGATGGTGAGAATTCCCAATTTGGGATTGGAGCCGGGCGCGGATGGCGGCAGCCATACTGCTACTTTGGCACAGATGATTGCTGATACCGAAGACGGGATTTTAATCGACGGTATTGGTAGTTATTCGATCGACCAGCAGCGGCGCAATTTTCAATTCGGCGGCGATGCTTTTTGGAAGGTGGAAAAAGGTAAAGTTGTCGGTATGTTGAAGGATGTAACTTATCAGGCGATGACTACTGATTTCTGGAATCAAATAGATGCGATCGGGCCGGCTTCGGAGCAGGTTCAGTGCGGTACTAATATGTGCGGAAAGGGCGAGCCGATGCAGGTTGCTCAAATGAGTCACGCTTGTGTGCCCGTGCGAGTGAGGGATATTCAAATTGGGTAATAGGGCATGGGGCATGGGGCATGGGGCATCGTTTTTAGTTAATTGCTAACAATGCCCAATTCCCAATGTCCAATTTGCAATGCCCAATTCGCAATGCCCAATTCGCAATGCCCAATTACCAATGCCCAATTCGCAATGCCTAATTACCAATCATGATTGCAACAACATCGCCCGCAAGTTTAAGTGAAGACCAAGCCTTATCTGTAGTAGAAAAAGCAGTCAAACTATCCAAAGCAGAGGAAGTATTTGTCAGTCTCTCTACAGGCGAAGAATCTCTTTCCCGATTCTCGGAAAATCAAATCAGTCAAAATATCAGCAAAACTGTATTTAGCCTGAGCATTACTAGCTATTTCGGCAAGAAAAGCGCCTCTGCTGCTGTTACAGAATTTGATGAAGATGCGATCGCCTCTGCAGTCAAGCGATCGGAAGAATTGGCCCGAATTGCGCCAGCAGACCCCGAATGGATGCCCCTGCTGCCACCTCAAACCTACGATTTGCGATCGCCCGCATTCGACGCAGCAACGGCAACTGTATCGCCTCTAGCGCGGGCCAAAATGGTGCAGCAAGCTTGCGCCATTGCCGCAGAGGGAAGGGCTCATGGTTCGGGTACTTTGAGCGCTGAGGCGTCGCTGTACGCGATCGCCTCGTCAACCGGACTCCGCGCCTGCAACCAGTCTACAAAGGCGGATTTCAGCTTGACTGCTCGCGTTGAAGACGGTTCTAGCTGGGCGAGGAGCACTGCTTGGAGTATCAACGAATTGCCCATCGCCGAATTAGCAGAACAAGTGCTCGATCGCGCGAAATCCTCCCGCAACCCGCGCCCTATCCGTCCCGGCATTTATCCGGTAATCCTTGACGGTGCTGCTTTTGCGGACTTGCTACCGTGGGTGATTTGGGGGCTGGATGCGAGGGCGGCGGATGAGGGGCGATCGTTTATGTCGATCGCCGATGCAGAGGGAAAACCAGCGGGAAACCGCGCGGGGGAACAACTTTTTAGCCCGTTAGTGCAAGTGCAGCGCGATCCGGCTCATCCTTTGTTGCGATCGAATACTTTTTTCGGCGACGGATTGAGCAATAACTATTTGGAAATCATCAAAAATGGCGTACCTCAAAGTTTGTCTTATTCCCGCTACTGGGCCGCACAAAAAGGCAAAGAGGCAAAAGGTGCTTATTTCCCGATCGTGATGACAGGTTCCGACCAAAGTTTAGCAGATTTAATTGCTCAAACCGAGCGAGGAATTTTTGTCAGTCGAGCTTGGTACGTGCGCTACGTTAATCCGAAAACATTGGAAGTAACGGGGATGACTCGCGACGGTACTTTTTGGATTGAGGATGGCAAAATTGCTTACCCGATTAAAAACCTGCGTTTCAATCAAGTTTTACCTGATATGTTGCGCGATGTGGATGCAGTTAGTGCGGTGAAGCGTTACGGCGGTAGTGTTGTGCCCGGAGTGCGCGTGAAAGCTTTTAATTTCACGAGTATTACTGACAGTTTGTGACTTGCAAGGGTGAGGTGCGCGGAAACCCACCCGGAGGAGTCGGAATTATTCAGCTCACTATTCTCGACCTCAGCGTAAATCCGCGTCAATCTCTTGTCATCTGCGGTTCGAGAAATTCTCTTTTTTTAACCGCAGATACAGGCAGATAAACACAGATTAACGCAGATGAATTATATTAATTCCGGTTGCATCCTCGGTGATTGTTGACTATTGACTCGATTTTACAATTTTGATGGTACCGGATTTGATATAATTTAGGCGATCGAGAAAAATTAATTCCCAATTCCCAATTACCAATTATCAATGAATCAATATTTTGCTACTGTTGCGCGCGGTTTAGAAACTATTGCCGCCCAAGAATTAGAACGTTTAGGGGCGCAGGATGTCAAGCCAGATTTTACTGGGGTTTACTTTGCGGGCGATCGCGCTTTATTTTACCGCGTCAATCTTTGGTCGAGAACAATTTTTCGAGTGCTAATGCCGATCGCCGAATTCCGGTGTTACAACTCGGATATGCTCTACCGCGAAGTGCAAAAAATCCCTTGGGACGAATACTTAGATCCCGACAATACTTTAGCAGTAAACTGCACCGGTGGCAACGAAAATTTGAACCACACTCACTTTACAGCTTTGCAGGTCAAAAATGCGATCGCCGACCAACAGCGCCTTCAATTTAACAAGCGTTCTAATGTCGATGTAGAGCATCCCGATTTGCTAATTAACATTCACATTCATCAAGATAGAGCTATTTTAAGTTTGGACAGTTCTGGCGGCAGTTTGCACCGCCGGGGATATCGACCGGCGATGGGGCTTGCTCCCCTCAAAGAAACCCTAGCTGCGGCTTTGTTGGAGATGGCAGAATGGACGCCTGATTTGCCGTTTTTAGACCCGATGTGCGGTTCTGGAACTTTGCCTTTGGAAGCGAGTTTAAAGGCTTTGAATATTGCACCGGGATTGTTTCGAGAAAAGTTTGGATTTATGACTTGGCGGGATTTTGACGAACCTTTGTGGGATAAATTGTGGGCCGAAGCTGAAAATAGTGAGTTACCGGAACTTAAGCAAGTGATTGCTGGGTGCGATCGCGATTCCGATATGTTAACTCAAGCTCGCACGAACGCGCAGCAAGCTGGTATTTCCGGTAAGATTCAGTTTGCTCAAACCGAGTTATCTCAGTTGGAAGCACCCGCAGACAGAGGCGTTCTGATTTGCAATCCTCCCTACGGAGAGCGCCTGGGAGATGCTAGCGAATTAGGAGATTTGTACAAGATGTTGGGGGATATTTTCAAGAATCGTTTTAAAGGTTGGAATGCGTTTATTTTGACGGGAAATAAGGAGTTGGGTAAAAAGGTGGGACTCAGGACATCGCGGCGAATTCCTGTTTATAATGGATCGATTCCGTGTACTTTGCTCAAATATGAACTGTATTAGTGGAGGGGAGCGGGAAAAAATCAGAGGTACTAATAGTAAAGGAAAAAAAGAATATATGCCGAATTGAATGGCTCCACAATAATCAAATTAAAATACTAATTTTACATTTGAATATATTGTTTTCTTACCTTTAATATCCTGTCACGTAAATTAACCACAATACTTGTAGGGGCGGGTTTCACAAACAATCTGTAATTCACATCCATAATATCTATAAACCCGCCCAGCCCGAGCGACTTAACATCTACACCGGCAAAAAAGAAACGTGAGCCGAAACAATCTTCCACCCTTGAGGAAACTTGCGCCACATCTGACTCTGCCGCCCCAGCCGCACTACTCCATCGATCGCACGGCGGAATTCCAGCGTCACAGCCGCCGTGTCTGCATCGAAAGTCACGACTTTGAGGTTGAACATTTCTCGATCGATATTTACAGGCGATCGCCCTTTGCGAAAAGCCCTCACCTCATCGCTCCCGTACAGGTTCTCCGTCACCCCAAACCGCACGACTTCCGGCGCATCCCAGAACAAATTATCGAGAGTTTCAATATCGTTCGTACAAAGAGCTTTTTCGTATTTTAAATATAGTTCAGTTAACTCAGTCGCCACAGCAGAATCATTAATAACAGTCATTCGATTTTAGATTTTAGATTTTAGATTTTAGATTGACACCACGGATAAATCCGGGGGCTTGAGGATGCAAGGATTTTGGATTTTGGATTGATTCCACGGATAAATCCGGGGCTTGTACCATCAATAAATTATTGGTCATAAGTTGTATATTTTAAAACTCTTAACTTTCCCAAGTTTTGTTTGCAATAAGGACTAAAGTCCTTACTGCAAACGCAACTAATTACTGGAAATTAATGCTCAATTTTTAGGGAAATAATCTTGTCACCTTGGCGGATAGCATTGACGACAGACATATCCTCAGTTTTGCCAAAAGTTGTGTGAACTCCATCTAGATGAGACTGGGGAGAATGGCAAATAAAGAATTGGCTGCCACCCGTATCGCGGCCTGCGTGAGCCATCGATAAAGTTCCTGCCAAATGTTTGTTGGAGTTGATTTCGCACTTGATTTTGTAGCCGGGGCCGCCCGTTCCATTCCCTTTTGGACAGCCACCTTGAATCATAAAGTTAGGAATGACTCGGTGAAAGGCCAATCCATCGTAAAAACCTTTTTCCGCCAATTCAACAAAATTCTTCACTGTGTTAGGCGCATCGGCATCGAACAATTCCAAATTGATTGTGCCTTTGTCGGTTTCCATAATAGCGCGGGTCATGATTTTTCCTTGCTTCCTAAAATGAGTGTGTTGCCTGCGTGTTAATTGCGGACTTCGCTTTTATAGCGACAGGTTTCAAACTGTCGTTATATTGTGGCTTTCAGAAGTGTAGCATATTCCCGCAACTCTCATAGGACTTATGTGTGCTTTCTGAGGAAACCCGGTTTATTGCGAGATTTCTGGTTAGCAAAGCCCATATTTTCCCAGACACCGGGTTTATTACCCTCTGTCATCTTTTAATTGTTGGTCACTTGCGGGTGATCGGGTTCTTCCTGAATATCGCTCATATTAAAAATGAAAGGAACCCGACTCGAACCGGAACCCATAACCAGCACTTTTGGCATCTGAGCGCCGCCGCTTCTCCAAGCTTCGATCGCCTCTTTTTGCAGCACTAAATCGCCGCCTTGAGCCTTCAAAGTTTCAGCCAAAAGTCTTTGAGCTTCCGCCCTACCTTGAGCGCGGTTAATGTCAGCTTGAGCCTGTTGTTCTGCTTCCTGAGCCACATAAACAGCCCTTTGCGCCCGCTGTTCAGCAACCTGTTTCTCCTCAACCGCTTTCGCAAAATCTGTGGAGAATCGAATGTTAACAACGCTCGTATCGAGTACGATTACATCATACTTTGATAGCCTGTCCTTCAGCGCAGTATCAAAGTCTCGCTTCAGTTCACTTCTTTGAGTAATAGATTGTTCGGCAGTTCTCAGTGCAGCCGCTGTTTTAAAGGCTTCTTGCGTCTGAGGAGCAATAATTTTTGACACTATATTCTCCAAAGTTCCTTGAGTCCTTCGGACATCAACTACTTTCGCAGGATCGAGGCGAAAATTGATCGCAAAACTAGCATTTAAATCCTGAAGATCTTTAGTAGCACTCTGGGCGGGAACTTCAAATTTTTGCACTGTTACATCGTACACATCAACCTTGGATATTAGCGGGGGTCTGAGGTGAAACCCCTCTAACAATGCTCCATCTGTGGCTTTTCCTAAAATGCTGACCACCCCTGCTTCACCTGGATTGATGACGACAAAAGAGTTTAAGCCGAGGAGTAGCGCGCCTACTAATAGAATCCCAGCGATTGCTGATGATATGCTCTGGAAACTTTGATTTTTCAACTTACACGCTCCTTTGTGCTCATTCCATTATAATGGTTAAATAGATTTGGTCGCCTCTAAAGTCTAAAATATAAAATGGATGGGGTCGCCTCTCAAATCTAAAATCTAAAATGAATTAGCTGATGCTCAATATTGTTAAATATCCTAGAACTTATCACATCGAAGGTTCGCGTTTCCAACCCGGTGACGAAGACCTCGACAGCGTGCCATTTAGCGCCGTGATCGATCGCCCGACAGTGATTGAAGAAAAGGTAGACGGCGCTAATACAGGCATCAGCTTCGCACCAGATGGACAAATGCTGCTGCAAAGTCGCGGCCACTATCTCACCGGCGGACCGAGGGAAAAACATTTTAACTTATTCAAACAGTGGGCTTTCAGTCTCAGCGGCGCCCTGGGAGAAGTGCTGGGAAATCGCTACATTCTTTATGGCGAATGGCTTTATGCCAAACACACTGTTTTTTATGATTTTTTGCCACACTATTTTATGGAATACGATGTGCTGGACTTAGAAACCAGTCAATTTCTGAGTACAGAATCCCGCCAGAAGTTGTTAAGCGGACTGCCGTTAGTGTCAGTTCCCGTGCTGTTTTCGGGAGTGCTGAAATCGCACAAGCAAATGATGCAGTTTATGGAAAAATCTAATTTTATTCAACCGGAACATTTGGAGCGGTTGCGTTTGTACAGCCGGGAATTGGGATTAGATGAAGAACGATGTTTGAAAGAGACGGACAAGAGCGATCGCATGGAGGGTCTGTACATTAAAGTCGAAGAAGATGGCATAGTAAAGGCGCGTTACAAATACGTGCGTGCCAGTTTTTTGACTGCCATTAAAAATGCCGAAGGACATTGGCTAAATCGCCCAATTATACCTAATATTCTGCGCCCCGGCGCCGATTTATTTAATTTTAGTTTGTAAAGTAAGAAATACCGACCATTGGCGTCAAATTTCCACGCTTTTTCCCGAAGCCCGGCAGGGGTTTAAACCCCTGACTCAAAGCTAAAGTCCTCTTCCAGAGAACTGATGAGTTGTTCAGTCAGATCCAACAAGTAAATTTATGAATACACTGTTAGCGCCGCCTTGGACTTTTCCCTTTTGTCCCCAACCGCCGGATTGGTTTCTGGATTGGGACAGCATTCAAAATCATTTCGATTGGATTCAAAACTTAAAAGGATGTCAGCAAGACCCGATTTATCACGCCGAAGGAGACGTTTTAATTCATACCAAAATGGTCTGCGAAGCATTAATATCTTCCCCGAATTGGCGTCAATTACCCGTGCAAGAACGATCGATACTTTTTGCCGCCGCTTTGCTGCACGATGTCGCCAAACCAGCCTTTACAAAAATAGAAGCCGACAGCAGAATTAGCTCAAAAGGTCACGCCCGCCAAGGTGCGAGAATGGTCAGACAAATTTTATCCCAATTCGAGCCGCCTGTGCAGTTTGACATTCGCGAAACAGTTGTGGCGATCGTCCAATTCGGCAGTTTACCCATCTGGCTGATCGACAAACCCAACCCGCAGCAGTCTGTAATTAAAGTTAGTCAAGTTGTCCGCTGCGATTTCCTCGCACTTTTAGCCGAAGCAGACGTGCGCGGCCGACAGTGTAGCGACAGACAAGAACTGCTCGATAAAATAGAACTATTTCGGGAGTTTTGTCAAGAAAATAATTGTTTGGATTCTCCCCGACAATTCCCATCACCACACAGCCGATTTATCTACTTCCGCAAAGAGAATGGAAACCCAGATTACGAAGCATTTGACGACACTAAATGCGAAGTAATTTTGATGTCTGGCTTGCCAGGAAGCGGTAAAGATTATTGGATTCGGAAAAATCTCCCCGATTGGCCAGTAATCTCGCTGGATGCACTGCGAAAAGAGATGAATGTGCCTCCCGACGAAACCCCTGGAAATGTGGTGACAGCAGCCAAACAAAAAGCGCGCGAATACATAAATGAGGGGCGTTCTTTTGTGTGGAACGCCACGAATACAACTAAACAAATGCGGCAGCAATTAATTAATTTTTTTGCTGCTTATCAAGCGCGAATTCACATTGTTTATCTGGAAGTACCTCTAGAAGAAATATTGCAGCGGAATAGATCGCGCACAGCAACAGTACCGGAAGCAGTCATTCGCAAATTAGCTGCGCGCCTGGATATTCCCGATCGCACAGAAGCCCATCAGGTAGAGTGGATTCTGAGCGATTAGGCTATTTTAGGGGCGATTCCCCGCAGTTAGCCATATTACTTCAACGGGCTACCAATTCCTTTTTCCCTAAAATAGAATCGTCATAATGCGCCAACAAATCAGCAGGGTGATCGTAAATTGCCGCAGCATTTGCCAGCGAAGCATCATCGAAACCTCCGCACCGAAAAGCAATTACTGGCACCCCGCACTTCCCCGCAGCTTCGATATCGTAAGGAGTATCAGCTAACATCACAGTCTGACTCGCTTCCATCTGCAATTTGCTCAAAGCAGCTTCCACAATATCCGGTTCCGGTTTAGAAGCTTCTGCATCGCTAGATGTCGCCGCTAGATCCAATAAATCGTCAACTTGTGCAGCTTTCAGCAAACCGGAAAGTTCTTCAGTGGTAGCTGAAGTAGCAATAATTAGCCGGAATCCTTCTTGCTGCATTTTTAACAGCAAATCCCGCGAACCGGGGGTTGGAGAAAGTTCGGCAGCAAAGCGGTTAATAATCAGTTCTTTGCGCCGCTGTGCAATCTTTTTCCCGTCGCCTGCTTCGTCGGAAAGTCCTGATACCATTTTGGGTATAACTTTGTCGCCTCCCATGCCAATTAGCGGGCGAACTTTCTCGAACGGCACCTCGTAGCCGTAAGCCGCAAATGACTCTACCCAAGCTTGAGCGTGGGCGTCATTGCTGAGCGTCAGAGTACCGTCAATATCGAGAATTACTGCTTGCAATTCCATAAGTTATTTGCTGTTACTTATTAGATTTCTTGCCAAAACCTGATTTGTACTAAAGACTTCAGTTGTCAACTAATTAATTAGGCAATCATCGAGTAAAGTTCTTACTACGAACCTGAGGTTAGTAGTAAGAACTTTAGTTTTTTCTTAGGTTAGTAGCAAACACTTTAGTCCTTCATTACTTAATTACTCAATCGGGGACAGCAAACTCCACTACTAACTTTTTGATTGGCTATTTCATGCCAGTGCCGTGCAATTTTGGTTCTGGCGGCGGCGGTACTGGTTCTGGCCCTAACGGTTGGGGATTAGCTACATATTCAAACTCGCCTTTGCCGTCCATTGATTTGCCTTTCGCCCAGCGTCCCTCGCTACTTTCGGAACCTTCAGAATGATTCCAAAACTGATAAGCAAATTCTGACTTTTCCAACTCCTGCGGGAAGGAACTCGGAACGGGGGTTGTTTCCATTCCCGAACTTTCTAAATCTTCGATCGCCGCCAGCCACAAATTTTGGTGCATCGTGTCGCGGGCGATCATAAAACTCAGGGTGTCTTTCACGCCCGCATCGTCTGACATTTCATACATCCGCACAGCCTGCAATCTTCCTTGCGATTCAGCGTGCAAATTCGAGCGAAAATCTGCTAAAAGATTGCCGCTAGCAACGATATAACGGCCGTTCCAGGGATACCCTACACTGTCGCTAGGAAGTGCGCCCAAACCCGATACAATTGCGTGCTGCGGATTCATGCTGGCGGCGATCGCATCTCGCGGGCTGTTTCCACCCATCACAGCACCCACAACAGCATCCTTGAAACCTTCTTCTTGCATAGATACAGGAGCTTTATCTAACAAGTGAGCAATCATAGTTGCTAGCATCTCGATATGCCCGATTTCTTCTGTACCGACATCAAGCAGCATATCGCGATATTTTGCTGGACCTCGGCAGTTCCAACCTTGAAATAGGTACTGCATCATCACGGTCATTTCGCCAAATGTACCGCCAATTAGTTCTTGTATTTTCTTGGCGTAAACGGCATCTGGCTTTTCTGGTCTTTTGTAATACTGTAGTGGCTTCTTATGGTAAAACATGAGGTATTCCTACCAGGGGTTTTGATTAACTTTCCTTAGTTGTAACGCTGCCAAGATCGAGGCGAATCAGCTTTTAGTCATAAAGAAAATAACTCAAACCCGGTTATTTCTCTCACTTTGGTTTAATGCGGTTTTTCTGGCCCGGGAACTAAAGACCCTATTAAATTTGGTCGATCGTACATTCTATTTAAACAAACACAACGCTGTGTCCTCCGGGTGTCAAAAAAAACGTCAAAACCGCCCTCCTGCAGGGGTTTTAGCCCCTGTGGGAGAGCGGTTTTTCTGGTTGAGCTGACAGCTATGTGCCGTGTCCCTACCCCTAGCTTCCAGTCCCCCCCTTAACAAGGGGGGGCTAGGGGAAATGTCTTGAATCAGCTATTTATAGTTTTCCTCAGTCCAACAGCGGGGCAGAGTTTCACCGGAAGGAAACACTAAATTACTTTTTGGAAAAGTTGCTGTCTCTTGCTCTTCCTGACCAGCTTGATTTTTTCCCGGCACTTCTTGTTTTGTAGGGCTGATTAAAGCATCTACATCCAGGATTTCTATCAAGTCGCCTGATTCTTTTTCTTGTAAAAGCATAGTTCTTCCTTGAAGGGTAAATGCGAGTTAGGGTTTGAGGACAACTTTGATGCAGTTGTCTTTTTTCTGTTTGAAAATCTCGTAAGCGTGGGGCGCTTCATCCAATTTCATTCGGTGCGTAATTACAAAGGACGGGTCAATTTCGCCTTTTTGAACGCGATCGAGCAAAGGCCGCAAATAGCGGTGAACGTGCGTCTGTCCCATTTTCAGGGTCAAGCCTTTGTTGAAAGCTGCACCTAATGGCACTTTGTCAACGAAGCCGCCGTAAACGCCGGGAATTGACACTGTACCACCCTTGCGACACGCGAGGATCACTTGTCGCAGGGCCGTAGGTCGATCGCTCTCCAAACGCACGGCTTGCTTGGCTTTGTCGTACAAAGCGTCGAGACCGGTGCCGTGGGCTTCCATTCCCACCGCGTCGATGCAAGAGTCGGGTCCGCGTCCCCCCGTCATTTCGGTGACTGCTTCCCCGGCGTCTATTTCTTCGTAATTGATGATTTCAGCTTTGGCCGCGGCCGCCATTTGCAAGCGTTCCGGTATGCGGTCGATCGCAATTACTCGATCGGCCCCCAGCATAAACGCGCTTCTGATCGCAAATTGTCCGACTGGCCCGCATCCCCAAACTGCTACAGTATCCCCCGGCTGAATATCGCAGTTTTCGGCCGCCATGTAACCGGTAGGAAAGATATCGGTGAGGAACAATACTTGTTCGTCAGAAAGTCCGTCGGGAATTTTTAAAGGGCCGACATCTGCAAACGGAACCCGCGCGTATTCTGCTTGACCTCCTGCATAGCCGCCCGTTAAATGCGAGTAGCCAAACAGTCCCGCCGGCGAATGACCGAACATTTTTTCAGCCAGCCCAGCATTGGGGTTGGAGTTGTCGCACAGCGACCACAAATCGCGGTTGCAAAAGAAGCAACTGCCGCAAGAAATAGTAAAAGGAATGATGACGCGATCGCCCTTTTTTAAGTTCTTGACTTCGCTGCCGAGTTCGACTACTTCCCCCATGAATTCGTGCCCCATGATGTCACCCGATTGCATTGTCGGGATGAAGCCATCGTAGAGGTGCAAATCTGAGCCGCAGATTGCTGTAGACGTGATTTTAACTATTGCATCGCGCGGATTGATAATTGTTGGGTCTGGTACATTATCAACTCGCACATCATTTGCTCCGTGCCAGCAAAGAGCTTTCATGATTCCGTTTCCTCTAGTTAACTACTAGCTAGCAGATTTTTGATACTAAATCTTAAATTTACTACGCCGATAAATTACCTGCTTGGATGTTTTAATTTTAAGCCTATAAAATATATTCTCTCTCTATCCGAGGTATAATTTACAAATCTATCTTCCGGCTGTTTTAAATAACAAAAATGTAAAGTTTATCCCCCAACTAAAGTGCGGGGAATTTCACGTTCTTTTGTTAACCGCCAACTGTTCTAACAACCGCGCCCGACAGTTAGGAGGTTCTTAATTACTGAAAACCTTGCCGAAGATTGCTTCTTGCTTCTCTCCTAGATAACTAAAGCCTTCTTCCTTTTTCCTTTTTCATTCTTCATTCTTCATTCTTCCTTCAATATCTGCTATAGCAGCTAACAACTACATAGCTGAGATTGTTTTTGTCGATGCCGATCGCTCCCTTCTCACAATCAATAAATTTTTCGCACGTTGCCTCACTATAGCCGATATCTTTGCTCACTTTAGATAAATAGCGACCGAAAACTTCTCAAGTAAAAGCGGGTTTATCAATTATTAAGCAGGGTGAGTGACTTTTGTATAGCTGAACACTCCCCCCGAATCTGGAGAATCACGCACCCTGCTTAAGGAGGATTAATCGTCAAATATTGTATCATTAGTTATAGCTAAAAGCCGAGCTTGCGCTAAAGTTGTTAAAGATTAAAATTTATCGATCGCCTTTTATGCCTTACACTGCATCTACTCCAACAGACCCCAATCAACCCAACATCCGGAATGCCGACCACCGCCTACTAGAATTCACCAAGCTGACGCCGATGATGCAGCGGTATGTGGAAGTGAAAGAACAGTATCCCCACGCACTTTTATTGTTTCGAGTCGGAGATTTTTTTGAGTGTTTTTTCCAAGATGCAGTTACTATTTCGCAGGAATTAGAACTTGTTTGTACTAGCAAAGAAAGCGGCAAGGAAATCGGCAGAGTGCCTATGACAGGAGTGCCGCACCACGCCCTCGACCGCTACACCTCAATGTTAGTAGAAAAAGGCTATGCTGTGGTAGTTTGCGACCAAGTTGAAGATGCCTCGATAGCTGCTAAAGAAGGCCGCCAAGTCAAGCGAGAAATTACCCGCATTCTCACTCCCGGAACTTTGACTGATGACGGAATGCTCAAACCCAGACAAAATAATTTTTTAGCAGCAGTCGTCATCGCTGGGGAACATTGGGGATTGGCTTATACAGATATTTCTACGGGAGAATTCGTCACTACCCAAGCAGAGAGTTTAGAACAATTAACCCTAGAATTGCTGCGCTTGCAGCCTTCGGAAGTCTTGGTACCGACTAATGCGCCGGATTTGGTGACTATGTTGAGGCCCGGAGAGAAATCCGAGCATTTACCCGATTGTTTGCCGAATTCATTCTGCTATTCTTTGCGATCGCAAGTTCCGTTTACTTTGTCCGAAGCAAAACAGAGAATCCTGCAAAAGTTCAAAGTGCGATCGCTAGAAGGCCTGGGATGCGGCCACCTTTCCCTCGCAGTGCGCGCCGCCGGCGGTTTGCTGCAATATATCGAAGAAACTCAAAAGGAAAAAGCAGTTTCTTTGCAAAGATTGCACACTTACACTCTCACCGATTTTCTCATACTCGACTACCAAACCCGCCGCAATCTCGAAATTACTCAAACAGTGAGAGATGGGGTTTTTCATGGTTCGCTGCTGTGGGCTATAGACAAAACCAGCACCGCAATGGGAGGCCGCGCTTTGCGCCGCTGGGTGCTGCAGCCTTTGCTCAACATTAAAGGCATTGGCGCCCGACACGACACGATTCAAGAATTAGTAGAAAATAACGCCCTGCGCCAAGATTTGCAGCAGTTGCTGCGCCAAATTTACGACATTGAAAGACTGACAGGCCGCGCCGGTTCGGGAACAGCTAGCGCGCGGGATTTGGTCGCTTTAGCTGATTCTCTGGGAAAACTGCCGCAATTAGCCTCGATCGCAGCCCAAGGGATCTCGCCCTATTTGAAAGCGCTGCAAAATGTACCGCCAATCCTAGAAGAATTAGCAAATACAATTCACGCTCATTTAGTAGATGAACCGCCGATTCATTTAAAAGAAGGAGGTTTGATTCGATCGGGAATCAATGCCATGCTAGATGAAATGCGCCACACTGCATCAGCAGACCAAGAATGGATTGCCAATTTAGAAGCAACTGAGAGAAAACGCACGGGAATTTCTAATTTAAAAGTAGGCTATAATAAAGCTTTCGGCTATTACATCAGCATTACCAAATCGAAAGTAGACCAAGTGCCGAAGGACTACACCCGCAAGCAAACTCTCACCAATGAAGAACGCTACAGCACTGAAGAATTAAAAGAAAGGGAAGTGCGAATTCTGACAGCGCGGGAAGATTTAAATCAATTGGAATACGATATTTTTGCTCAAGTGCGATCGGAGGTAGGAGAACACGCCGAAGTTATTCGCAACGTTTCCCGCGCCGTGGCGGCGGCGGATATTTTGTGCGGTTTAGCAGAAGTAGCAGTTTACCAGAATTACTGCCGCCCGACAATGACAGAAAGTCGGGAAATTAAAATTATTGAAGGTTGTCATCCTGTGGTGGAAAAGTCTTTGCCGCCGGGATTTTTTGTACCTAATTCTGCTTTTTTGGGTCGGGAAGAATCGCTAAACCGCCCAGATTTAATTATTTTAACCGGGCCGAATGCTAGCGGGAAAAGCTGCTACCTGCGACAGGTGGGTTTGATCCAGTTAATGGCGCAGATGGGCAGTTTTGTCCCGGCGAAAGCTGCGAGTTTGGGAATTTGCGATCGGATTTTTACCCGCGTCGGCGCCGTCGATGATTTGGCAACCGGTCAGTCTACGTTTATGGTGGAAATGAACGAAACTGCAAATATTCTCAATCACGCGACGCCGCAATCATTGGTTTTGTTAGATGAAATTGGCAGGGGAACGGCAACCTTTGACGGACTTTCGATTGCTTGGTCTGTGGCAGAATATTTAGCCAGCGAGATTCGGGCGCGGACAATTTTTGCAACTCACTATCACGAATTGAATGAGTTAGCTTCTATTTTGGATAATGTCGCAAATTATCAGGTGACAGTCAAAGAATTTCCCGATCAAATCGTATTTTTGCACCAAGTTCAGCCGGGAGGTGCTGACAAATCTTACGGAATTGAAGCGGGCAGATTAGCTGGTTTACCGCCGTCGGTGATAGACAGGGCGAGACAGGTGATGAAGCAGATTGAGAAACATAGCAAAATTGCGATCGGGCTGCGGAAAGGTGTTAAAAAAAATGGTAAAAAAGAGTCGGAGGGCGAACAGTTGGATATATTTGAGGATTAAAGTTTAAGGTCCGTAAAAAAGTTTGTAGATGTGTTGTAGGGTGCGTCAGATCGTCCAAACCTGTTAAAATCGAAAGGATCGATGTCTGACGCACCATAACCATACAACTGCGACACTTGCATCTGCCTTAAAAACTCAGATTTAAGGACTAAAGTCCTTACTACAAACCTGCAACTAAACTTCACTTGTCATTTCGTAACTTTCTTACCTCTTTGTGCACGCTCATCCCAATTTCCAAAGCTTCATTCAGCAACCGCCCGTATTCAGTCGCCCG
Source organism: Microcoleus vaginatus BM001213989 (assembly GCA_036700245.1). Taxonomy (GTDB): domain Bacteria; phylum Cyanobacteriota; class Cyanobacteriia; order Cyanobacteriales; family Microcoleaceae; genus Microcoleus. The sequence continues at coordinate 22,429 of JAUBOM010000034.1, read as the reverse complement.
ATCGCTCACATCCACCGCCATCAAAGCAGCCAAATTACTTTCAATATTAGCAAATAACTCGTAACGGCGACCGATCAAATCCTTATTTTCCCTAAGAATTCTTTCTGTCCGCAAAGCACAAACCAAACTTTCCCTAGTAATCTGTAATGCCTCAATTGCATCTCCTCGGTTAATTAAATTGGCTTGTAAATTGCCAGCAGCCGTTAGGCGATCGATAATATCTAAAGCCTGAATCACCTCATGATACTTCTCAACTTCATCCAGCAGACCCGCCAGCGTTGCCAGAGGCTTTGCCTTAACCCATTTATAGACATTCCAAGCAACAGTAATCGCCAGGGACAAACCCAAAGTTGTTTGTAAAACCCTGAAAAATATCTCAGCATCGCTAAATGAACCAACATTATGTTTGTTAGCCAGTAAAGCAACAGGCAGCGAAACAACTAATGTCATGCAAAATATTAGCAACTCATTCAACAAAAGAGAAAATAGCTTTTTGCCGTCCCGGAGTCCAGCAGGTCGGTAAAAATCCGCTGCAAAACCGTCGCTCAAAGCTATTCCGCTCAAATCCTCCAACTCCTTCTCAGGAATCTTTAGCTCATCCAAATCAGCTTGTATCACTCTTTAAAATCTCCTTAAATTGGGATTAATTACGATCCTCCCAGAGACATAATTGATTGCCACAGATTCAGATAAAAATTGCTTTCTCGGTTTCGGAACAGTTGAAAAGCTTGTCCCGGTGCGCCAAAAAACGGTCTCAGCGTCCATCCCAACTGAGTCCCAACAAACGCATAGAGTCCCAACCAAAAGCGCAAAATATTTAGCCTGATGTCTTTGCCTTCCGTATCTTGTTCCGACAGAAAGTGCATTCCTTGATAAATGAAACTTACCCCAAAAAATCCTGTGATTGCCATAATAGCAACATTCAACACCCGAAAAAAAATGTAATTGGGACTGCTTAGAAGAAAAAACAGACTGACAGGTGCAAATCCAAACAGCAAAACGCTAATCATCGCCATCCCTGTCATCAACAATGCCAAATACTGCTCAAAAGTTCGTTTTGAACCAAACATGACATTAAAAAAGTACAGTGTGGGAAAGCAGATAATCAGCGTCAGCAAGTAAAGTGCTGGCAACTTAATTGCTGAAACCAGACATTGCATCCACGTACTAGATGCACCTAATATCGCTCCGTAAATGGCAAAAAATACGGTACTAGAAATCAACAAACCGAAAATTTTAGATTTGAGCTTGACACCTTGGCGAATTTCTTCGAGAAACTGTTGCCGTTCCCGCAGCAAATACATTACTACTGAAAAATATTTCACGGGCTCTCCTTGTGACTGATGCTACTCTGAATCAGTCATAACTCAAGCTGAGTTCGATCGGCAATCTTGGCAAATCAGGGCACTCTATGTTGAGCAATTATTGTTGCAGATACAGGACTTACACAGTACTTAATGGTGTGGGGTGTTCTTGGGCCGCGCACCTGTTGACGCAGTTGACGCCATTTTTCCAACTATTTTAGATTTTTGCAATTCGTTCTCCAAACTCTCTGATTCTGACAAGCAAAAGTTGAGGCAACTCCTTACGGGCGTCCCCTGCGGCTACCCGCTCAAAGCTTGAGGGGATAGCCGCCATTGAGGAACGGCTGGGAAAATTTCCTCCCCCAGCGACGGTAATGATGAATCCCCAGTGGCAGGAATTGAAAGCGGCCAACAAGCAATTCGCAGAATGGGACGCAGAAGTGAATCAGTTACACGATCGCAACGGCGATTTGGGTCTGAAGGTTGAGCGACAGTAAATAATTTGCTTATATTCACTTATATATGCTAATATTTGCTCCATGGCATACGTACCACTCAGGAAAGCGGTCGAATTTCTGGGCTTGCATCCCCATACATTAAGAAAATACGCAGATGAAGGGAAGATCAAAAGCATCAAAAACGAAGCAGGGCAAAGACTTTACGATGTCGAGTCCTATCAGCGCGGTGCAACTAGAACTACCATTGTTTGCTACTGCCGAGTTAGTTCAGCTTCGCAGCGAGACGACCTCGCAACACAAGTTGAATTCATGCAGCAGCAATATCCAGACGCCGAAATCATCCAAGATATCGGCTCAGGACTCAACTTTAAAAGGAAAGGATTGCAAGCCCTACTGGTCAGATTTATGCGGGGCGATCAGCTCACAATTGTTGTTGCCTGTAAAGACAGATTGTGCAGATTCGGATTTGAACTATTCCAGTTTATGGCAGAACAAAACGGTGGAAAAATCGTGGTTCTCGACCAAATTGTTCACTGTCCAGAGACCGAACTCACAAACGATCTTCTCGCCATCCTTCACGTCTTTAGTTGCAGAATGCACGGGCTGCGAAGTTATAGCAAGAAAATCAAGGAAGATCCGTCTATTCCTAAATCATGAACAAAAAGCATTAATCAAACAATGGTTTGGCGTTAGTCGTTTTGTCTACAACACTACGGTCAAATACTTGCAAGAACCAGGGACAAAAGCTAATTGGATGGCAATCAAAACCGGAATACTCAACAGTTTGCCAGAATGGGCAAAGCCTGTACCTTTCCAGATTAAATCAATCGCCATCAAAGATGCTTGTGAGGCCGTCAAAGCAGCAAAACAGGGATTCAAGAAAGACGGTCAAATTCGCAAATGTAGGTTTCGGAGTAAAAAAAATACTAAGCAGTCTATTTATGTGCCAAAATCGGCCATAAAAGATTGTGGTGTTTACCACTCAATTTTAGGTAAGTGTCGGCTCAAAGAAGACTTGCCTGCAGCTTTCAGCGATGGCAGGCTAACTCTTGCCTATGGCGAGTATTACCTAATTGTTTCTGAAGAAGTGCAACAAGTTAAGACCGATAAACAAGGTCGGCTGGTTGCCTTAGATCCTGGTGTCCGCACGTTCATGACATTATTTAGTGAAGATTCTTATGGCTGGCTAGGAAATGATTCTAATTTGTATGTTCAGAAATTATGTTTTCGTTTGGACAAATTGGTGTCAAAGATTTCTCAAGCTCCTAGCCAGCAAAAAAGAAGATTCAAGAAAGCAGCCAGTAGGCTTCGTTGCAAAATTAAAAATTTGATTAAAGAGTTACATCATAAGGTAGCTAGATTCTTGGTTGATAATTTTGACGTAATTTTTTTGCCAATATTTGAAAGTTCTCAAATGGTATCCAAGTCACGTCGCAAATTAAGAAATAAAACGGTTAGACAAATGTTAACCCTAAGTCATTATGAGTTTAAAACTTTCCTCAAGTGGAAAGCTTGGGAAAATTCAAAACTTGTGATTGATTGCAACGAAGCATATACATCAAAGACTGTTTCATGGACGGGCGAAATCATTAAGAACTTAGGTGGTGCCAGAACTATTAAATCTCAAGCCACTGGGTTGAAAATGAATCGGGATTTAAACGGTGCTCGTGGGATTTTCCTTCGGGCATTGGTTGATACGCCTTTGTTAAGAGATTCTCTTAATTTATGTGTTTGTTAGCATTTGTTAGCAAAAAAGTATCGGTTCAGATGTTGGAGTAAGAACTTAAGAAAGTGCGGCGCTGGGGGGATGAAATTTTAAAATCGGTTCCGACCGTCGCCAAATTTCCACAACCAGCCGACTTACTCAACCAGTTGAAGGCCAGACGCAAAAAGTCCGGGGCAAACTTGGCAGATATAGAAGCGGTTTTGGAAATACTAGAAAACCATTAGCGCGACAATTGAGCGGAAAACACAACTCTTGGTGGGACAATAAGTCTGAAACCATTGACTCACAAAGGATTTTATTTGATGGGGGCGGAGGGACTTGAACCCACACGACCGTTTCGGGTCAACGGATTTTAAGTCCGTAGCGTCTACCATTCCGCCACGCCCCCCTTTCGTGAAGCTGCTGTGGATTTGAGCCACTAACAACAACAGCCTTTTATACTACAGCCAAAACCCCAATTTACGCAACCCCTAATCAAAAAATTCCCAAAACTCGCGCTGCATCTCCCCAGGCGGTACAATAGTTAACCAGCTAACGGAGCGTGTCAACCAATTTACCCGTGTTATTTTTCCCCTAAAGCAAATCTATGTATATTACCTTACTGCTTTACGCCGTCTTGGCAGGAGCCTACTTCCTGGTAGTACCCGCGGCCACCTACGCTTACCTGAACAGCCGCTGGTACGTGGCCAGCTCTTTTGAGCGCGGCTTCATGTACTTCTTGATGTTCTTCTTCTTCCCAGGTATGTTTCTCCTAGCTCCGTTTTTGAATTTTCGGCCCAAACGGCGGCAGATAGAAGCCTAAATGCGACGTATTGACGTAATTGGAATCAGTATCGGCTTTTTTGTAGCAGGTGGGTTTGTCTACTTGCTACTGCAATTTGCCGGACTCGACAGTATGAATGCAGGGATTTGGAGTCAGTTGTTTTTGGTCGCAGGCTTGATTGGCTGGCTGGTGACTTATTTATTTCGAGCACTTACTCAAAATATGACCTACAGTCAGCAACTGCAAGAATACAAAGAAGCTGTGTTGCAGAAGCGGCTCGATGAGCTCACTCCTGAAGAATTAGCCAAACTTCAAGCCGAAATTGAGCAGGAAAAAGATAATTAGTCAATAGTCCTTAGTCTTCAGTCATTAGTTATTAAGTAGCTGGAAATAAACGTTAGATGGGGATGGCGGGTGAGAACACTTTATAACTCGTTTGTATTATAGCTCCCCGCTAGACCCGCCCCTACAAGATAGGATTGTTTTTTGCAATGACTTACTTAGTGATTAGTAATAAACTCTCTCACTAATGACTGGGGGCTGATTTGATTGCTGATATCGCGTCCGCTAAAATAACCGTTATCACGTTTGTAGTGAGGACTGAAGTCCTCGGACTTTTATGAGGACTTGAGTCCTCACTCGTCACGAGAAACGAATTTGATTGCGGTCGATCGAGCGGACATCATATGATGACTGATGACCAATAACTAATGACTAATAACTAATGACTATTTCTAATTGTTTTGAAACGTTGCGAAAGAGCAACCAATGTGCATTGATTCCTTTTATTACTGCTGGCGACCCAGATTTGGAGACAACGGCTAAAGCACTGCAAATTTTGGATGATAACGGTGCAGATGCGATCGAGCTTGGCGTTCCCTATTCTGACCCGCTAGCTGACGGGCCGGTAATTCAAGCCGCGGCTACTAGGGCCCTGCAGCGGGGAACGCGGTTAGATTCGGTGCTGGAAATGGTAGCGAAAGTTAGTCCAAATTTGCGATCGCCCATCATTCTCTTCGCATACTACAACCCGATTTTGTACCGAGGTATAGAAACCTTTTTGCAGCAAATCAAAAGTGCTGGAGTTCAGGGATTGGTTGTACCAGACTTGCCCTTAGAAGAAGCCCACAGTCTCATCCAACCTGCCAACAGATTAGGGATTGAACTAACATTATTAGTTGCTCCGACAAGTCCCAAAAGTCGCATAGAAGCGATCGCTCGGGAGTCTCAAGGATTTATTTACTTGGTCAGCGTGACGGGGGTTACGGGAGTGCGCGAAGGCTTAGAAACACGAGCAAAAGAGTTGCTGCAAGAACTCCGCAGCATCACCGACAAACCCATTGGCGTCGGGTTTGGTATATCGAAACCCGAACACGCTCGCCAAGTGAAAGAATGGGGTGCAGACGCTGCGATTGTTGGGAGTGCTTTTGTGAAACGCTTGGCCCAAGGAACTCCAGAACAGGGTTTAGAGGCGATAGGCGAATTCTGCAAGAGTCTAAAAGCAGCGATTCAAAATGTTTAGCAACTGTGCAGATACTTTCAGCCATTAGACAGATGTGTGCGATCGAGATATGTCGCGACAATTGCGATTAAAGACCTTGTTGTACTTGAGATCATACATCCACTGCCTTCTGGTTCCTGACCGGAAGGTTTTTTTTGAGCTTAAAATGCACAACATTTCAACATAGTACGCGCACAGAGAACCAAACGCGCAGCAAAGAAAGGAAACGGCATTGCCTTTCATCGTTTCAACTTAAGGCAAAATCTAGTAGCAGTATACTGTTTGATGATTAGCCGCGCGGCTCCCCCCTGATTCTTGCCCCCTACTCCCCCTTCTTAATGGGGAGTAGGGGGTGGGACATTAGTGTTTTTTCGTCCGCCTTCTTAAGGGGGATTTAGAGGGATCTAGACTTGGTTATAAACGATAGATACAAAGGTTTTTAGGCGATTGTTGACACGATGAAAGGCATTGCCGTGTCCGGCGCGGGGTGGGGCGACTTTTAATAATTGCTAGAAGATGGAGGATTGTCAATTCCTTCTTCCTTTTTCCTTCTTCCTTTTTCCTTCTTCCTTCCGCTATAACTTGAGGAATGTAACTTGGGATAGATGAAAAGCTCCTGTTTCTATTCGTATACTTAAAAAAGTGTTTAAGTGCCTAATTTTGTAAGGGTAGCCATGTACAAGGCCACTAGGCATTTGAGCATATCACAATAGAAAGGAGCATTTTTATGAAGAGACTAACTGCATTTGTGAAAAAAATTCGAGCTGTACAAATTTTAACAGTGTTTCTGGCTGGCATTTTAGTATTAGTGAGTACGGCCTGCAGTCGCCCTGATGTGACGGCAGGACAAGCAGGACAAACTGATGTGATAGTAGGAAACGGTGATCCAAGGATAGGAAAAACTGCCGACCAAATTAGAGAAGAAGTGCCTTCAGGGGCTGTAACGTCTGAATTCAAAGGCGGCATGAACGACTACAGCGATGTCGATCCCAGAAATAAAAAGGTTACAACAGAAGAAGCAAAAGCTCAGCTTCTCAAAGAGCAAGCGCAGCACCGCATCGATACCAAATCTAGCAACAATGTAGGCGAAAACGTGCGGCGGGTAGCGGACGACGCGCCTGACAAACTCACCCAAGTTGGTGAAAAGGTGAAGGACGATGCTAGCACGGCTCAGAGCAAAGCTGAGAACTTTGGCGACAAAACCAAACAAGGCTTTGCTAATCTTAAGGAAAACACTCGCGAAGGCTTGAAGGGAGCAAAAGATATTGTTAAAGAAGCCACCCAGGGAGCAAAAGAAAGAGTATCAGAGGGTACTGAGTCTCTGAGATATAATACCAGCGGTGGCCAAGAAAATATCAATGATGCAGCGCGAGATGCAAGATAGAAGGCTGAAGATGCCTCGGACAATATTGGCTAGAAAGTGAATCGAGATATTGACACAACTCAACGAGCGCCAGAAAGAGCGGCAGACGCGATCGACTAACCTCAAATAACGCTGTTTCCTTCTCTGGAAGCTAAATTCCGACAGGGGTTTTTACCCTTGTCGGAATTTAGCTAAAGCCTCTGAAGACGACTGCATATTACTGCATATTACTATTTGATTCGGTTTTAACCCCTGCTAGGGCTATTAGCCCGGAAGTAGAGTTCCAGGGCAGGTTTCAGCAGCAGAAGACGGCCTTGTGCTTTTCTAGGGGCGACTGGGTATCTACTCATTTCAGGACGGATTATTTATTATTTATAAACATTATATTTTGAGTTTTTAAGGTAAAAATTTTTCCATATAGTGGCGTCCATTGGGGCGATCGACCTATATTAAATTTAATTTATTACACATTGTATTTTTCGAGACACGATACTGTCGTGTTCCTACTGTATTTCGCTTTTATTTAACGGCATTTGAGATTAATCGCAGAAACTTATACGTAAGTAAAAGGCTTTAATCGCGATCCCCAAAGTATAAAATGTTGTTCATTAACAGATAATAGAAATTGGCGATCGAGAAATTGAAAATTATGCTGTTTATGTCCTAAGATAGATACATTAAGTTTTGTCAAGTCAGTGTCGGAGTTGAGGTCAGCCGATATGAACGCAACACTAGATGTAGTAGATTTGAGTGCGCTAATGCCTGGATCTCGCCCAGCCGCGCAATTTTACACCGCTTCTGGAACGGCTGTCGATCGGGGCGCGGGCCATCTTGAGCGGCAACCCGGCTTTAGCAAACTCTTGCTGTTTCGCAACAGGGGCGGGACGGTCAAAAATCTCGATATTCCCGGCACAATTTCTGCGCGCAGCATAAAACTCTACGCCCGCCGTTACGTCATTGTCGCGGAAAATTTCCGCGACGCGGTAATCCGAGAATACGATCGAGTAAAGCAGCCGTCGTTAATTGCATCACTCCAAATAGTCTTCAAGCCCACAGACATTCTCGACGAACTCGAACAAAGCCCAGTTATTTACAATATATGAAACGTCCTAATATTTGAATTAATCTTGACTGTTATCTACCAGATTTAGGGGATAAAATCGAGCAAAAATAGGCGACGGATTCGGGATATATTCGATCCGTAATCCCCAGCCAATCGACAGGGTAAATCTATGTAAACCTTATCTGGGGAATTGTAGATCGATGCTAGTAACGATGATGCACGACTTTTACGATGCACTGGCATATTTGGCAATCTATGCAAGTGCCGCACCGACGGAGCGCCAACAAATCCTTAAGCGCGTTGGGGCTAGTCAGAAAAAACTCAAAGAATTCGCGCACCATACCCCGCTCAATTACCAACACAAGTTCGATCTGGTTGAGGCAGAATGGCTCCGCGTTTTGGGGCAGACAGCAGAAGCCATGGAACTGTACGATCGAGCTATTACCGGAGCTAAAGCTAACGAATATTGGAATGAAGAAGCTCTTGCCTGCGAACTCGCTGCTAAGTTTTACCTCTCATTGGGAAGAGAAAAAATTGCGAGAGTCTACATGATAGATGCCTATGATTGCTATGTCCGCTGGGGAGATAAAGCCAAAATTGACGACTTAGAAAAACGCTATCCTCAATTGTTGGAACCGATTTTGGAGCCAGCAAAACTCGCTGCAAATCGATTAGCAACTTTCGCAACACCTGCCAAGCACAATCAATCGCTCAATCCATCCATTCATCCGTCTCTGTCGGCGAGCGTCTCAGATTTCGGGAATTTTTCAACTCTGCTAAAAGCTTGTCAAGCGCTCTCTAGTGAAAGAGAGATCGATCGACTGATTGCCAAACTGATGCAACTGGCGATGAAAAATACAGGAGCTGACAAAGCAGCGCTGATTTTGCCAAACGGCAATCAATGGGAAATCGCTGCTACAAGCGCGATCGACAATTCTGGAGTCGAGCGGGCGATCGACTTATCCTCCACAACACTCGAGGAAAACAGCGAGATTTTGCCCCTCAAAATTGTTGAATGCGTTAAAAACTTGTTGAAACCTGTAATTGTTCGGGACATCGCTCAAAAAGGTGATTGGGATTCCGACTCCTACATCCTCAAATACGAACCGCAGAGCGTGTTGTGTTGGCCGGTTCTTGATGGAGGCAACTTAGTCGGCATTTTGTATCTGGAAAATCGGTTAACCGCAAGAGTTTTTACCCGCAAGCGCCTGCAACTTCTCAATCTCCTGTGTTCCCAGGCAGCCATCTGTTTGCAAAATGCTCTGCTCTATAAAAAATATCAGGATTACAACCAACAATTAGAACGATCGCTAGTAAAAATTAGCCGAACCGAAGCTCAGCTTGCCGAGCAGAAACAAATGCTGCAAGCGATTCTTGATGTCGCTCCGATTTGGATTTGGATGGTTAATCCCAGGGGTAAAGTAAAGTTTGTGAACAAGACCTTTTGTCAAGATGTGGGCGTGCCTCTGAGCGCTTTCCTAGCTGTCGATCATTACAAAGATATCCTGGGAGAGGATGCAGCGGGCTGTCTGGTTTCAGATGCCGCCTGCCTTGCCCAAGATTTGCCACATTACTCCAGCGAAATTCTCAGATTGGTTGACGGTCAACAACACTATTTAGAAGTCACCAAAGTGCAGTTAAAAAATTCTGAGGGCGAGACGCTCGGGATTATTGGTTTGGGTGTTGATGCCACCGATCGCAAGCAAGCAGAGGAACTTTTGCAAGAGCAAAATCAACAGCTCGAACAAACTTTAAAAGATTTACAGCAAGCGCAACTGCAAATCGTGCAAAGCGAGAAAATGTCAGCATTGGGTAATTTAGTCGCCGGAGTCGCCCACGAAATTAACAATCCGATTGGGTTTATTTCTGGCAATTTAAGCGAAGCTAAAAGAAGTTTGGAAGATGTTATAGAACACTTAGAATTCTATCGATCGGATGCACCGAAATCGGAAATTGCCGACCACGCCGAAGAGATAGACCTCGATTATCTCTTGGAAGATTTACCCAAGATGATTGATTCAATGGAAGTCGGGTGCGATCGCATTTGCAGCATCAGTACGAGTTTGCGTACCTTCTCCCGAGGCGACAAAGACTACAAAGTTCCTTTTAATATTCACGAAGGCATTGATAGCGCTATTTTAATTTTGAAACACCGCCTCAAAGCAAACGAAAACCGTCCGCAGATCGAAGTGATGGCTAAATACGGCAATCTCCCTAAAATCGAATGTTTTCCCGGTCAATTAAATCAAGTTTTCATGAACCTGTTTGCCAATGCGATCGATGCCTTAGAAGAGTCAAATGTAGGACGCACTTTTAGCGAAATTGTCGCCAATCCCAACCGCATCACGATTAGCACCGAGGTACTCGAAGGGCATATTAAAATTAAAATTGCTGATAACGGTACCGGGATGAAAGACGAAGTGAAACAGCAGATATTCGACCATTTGTTCACGACGAAAGGTGTCGGGAAAGGAACTGGATTGGGGCTGGCAATTGTCCATCAGATTGCGGTAGAAAAACATGGGGGAAGCATTGAGGTGAATGCGGAGCCAGGTATTGGGACTGAGTTTGCGATTGTTTTGCCTGTGAAGGGATAAATTTTAATTAAAATTAAAGGATTTTTGGGCGATCGCGTAATAACATATACTGACTTTGCTTCCGGCTTTTTTTTTAAAGCCTTGGCATAACTCTTTTAAAGTAGGATCATTTTTTCGATCGAGCAGTTGTTCAATAAAATCAATTTTTCCCACCAACTTTGAGGAAAATCCGCCATCGGTAGAAAGGGAAGCTAGACTTTTTACTTTTCCCTAGGGAATGGGCGAGTTTTTGAACGAAGCTGTGAGCTACCTTAAAATGTTATGAGTTGCTCGCCCTCATAAAAGAGGATTGGTGTGTGCGAAATCAAAACGCTAATGAACTTTACTGATGGTACTTTATGCGGTTGATAACGGCTATATTGGCTCAAGTGATATACCTGATAGAGGAAGTAAAGGCGATGAAACTGCAAACCATTGGATCGACGGCACTCCTCTCACTTCTAGCCGCGCTGAGTGGCGGCAATTTTCTCTTCATCCCTAGTGCTCAAGCCAAAATCCCTCCTCCTCAAGCGTTGGCTCAGAACCCAGCAGGCCGGAAAGCGGAAGCTGACAGGTTGTTTAACCAAGGCCTTGAGCAATTTCAGACAAGTCAATTTCAAGCTGCGCTACAGTCTTGGGAACAGGCGCTGATCATTTATCGGCAAATTAAAGACCGCCAAGATGAGGGAAAGGCTTTGGGAAATTTGGGAATTGCTTACGTTTTCCTCGGCGACTACACCAAAGCCATTGAGTACAAGCAGCAGTCGTTGGCGATCGCCCGCGAAATTAGAGACCGCCAAAGTGAGGGAAAGTCTTTGGGAGGTTTGGGACTTGCTTACTATTCCCTCGGCGACTACACCAAAGCCATTGAGTACCAGGAGCAGTTCTTGGCGATCGCCCGCGAAATTAAAGACCGCCAAAGTGAGGGACAGGCTTGGGGAAATTTGGGACTTGCTTACCTTTCCCTCGGCGACTACACCAAAGCCATTGAGTACCAGCAGCAGTCGTTGGCGATCGCCCGCAAAATTAAAAACCGCCAAGGTGAGGGACAGAGTTTGGGAAATTTGGGACTTGCTTACCTTCAGCTCGGCGACTACACCAAAGTCATTGAGTACGAGCAGCAGGTATTGGCGATCGCCCGCGAAATTAAAGACCGCCAAAGTGAGGGAGCAGCTTTGGCAACTTTGGGAGTTGTTTACCTTAAGCTCGGCGACTATGCCAAAGCCATTGAGTACCAGCAGCAGCAGTTGGCGATCGCCCGCGGAATTAAAGACCGCCAAAATGAGGGAAAGGCTTTGGCAAATTTGGGAGTTGCTTACCTTAACCTCGGCAACTACACCAAAGCCATTGAGTACCAGCAGCAGTCGTTGGCGATCGCCCGCGAAATTAAAGAGCGCCAAAGTGAGGGGATGGCACTCGGTAATTTAGGCTTGACACTCTACCTACAAGGCAATCTCTCAGCAGCCGAGACAACTCTACTCGATAGCATCAAAGTTTTAGAATCTCTCCGATCCGGGTTAGACGATGCCAAGAAAGTGTCAATCTTTGACACGCAAACTAGCCCCTATCTCTACTTACAAAAAGTCCTCATTGCCCAAAATAAAACTCAAGAAGCGTTAGAAATTGCTGAACGGGGAAGAGCGAGAGCTTTTGTAGAGTTATTAGCTGCTCGCCTCGTCCCCTCAGCCTCTGCTCAACTCACCGTCAACCCGCCCAATATCCAGCAAATTCAACAAATTGCTAAAGAACAAAACGCCACCCTTGTCGAGTATTCAACTATCGGGAATGAAGCTCTCTATATTTGGGTAATCAAGCCCACTGGCGAAATTACTTTTCGCTCCGTTGACCTCGAATCCCTCAACATTAATCTAGGACAAGCTGCGGAAACTACAAGAGTCACTGCTGCTAATGGCAGAGGATTGAACACACAAGATACCGCCTTAGCAGAAATGATTCGCGACACTCGCGATTCTCTAGGCACATCGGAAAATAATCTCTCCAATCAACAAGCAACAAATCGCCCACCCTCAACCCCTAGTAGTTCCCAAACCGCCAGCCCCCAATTACAACAACTTTATCAATTACTAATTGAACCGATCGCTGACCTTTTACCAACCGATCCCAATGCTCATGTTATCTTCATTCCGCATCAATCTCTCTTTTTAGCTCCCTTTGCTACCCTACAAAATGCTCAAGGTGAATACCTGATTGAAAAACATACCATCATCATTGCTCCTGCTATTCAAATCTTACAACTAACCCGCCAAGCTAGACAAAAAGTCCAGCAAGCTTCTCCTCAAAATATCCTGGTTGTCGGCAATCCTACTATGCCCAAAATCGGCAAACCCCCGCAGCAATTACCAGTGCTCCCTGGCAGCGAACAGGAAGCCCAAATCATTGCCCAACTTCTCAACACTCAAGCAATTATCGGCCCTCAAGCCACGAAAGTATCCATTGTTAAACAAATGTCAAATGCTCGGATTATTCATTTAGCCACTCACGGTTTATTCAATGAAGTAAAAACCCGAGATATGCCAGGATCAATTGCCCTTGCTCCCTCTGGGAATGATGACGGCTTCCTCACTTCGAGCGAAATCTTAGATTTAAAATTAAATGCTGAATTAGTTGTTTTAAGCGCTTGCAATACAGGTAGAGGAACATTAACGGGTGATGGTGTAATTGGCTTATCTCGCGCCTTAATTACTGCCGGCGTTCCCACCATCCTCACGTCTCTGTGGTCTGTTCCCGACGCTCCCACCGCTGAATTAATGGCAGAATTCTATCGCCAGTTGCAGCAAAATCCCAATAAAGCTCAAGCCTTGCGACAAGCAATGCTAATCACGATGAAAATGCATCCCGATCCCAGAGATTGGGGTGCATTTACCCTGATTGGTGAAGCAGAGTAATAGCTTTTAGGATTTACGTAACCGGCACATAGAGTAGGCGGTAAGGTAAATCCTTTCTTTTTTTGAAAGCCTGGGCCTAACTCTTTTAAAGTAGTTCTGCACGCACACTGACTGATGAAACCCGGTTTCTTCGTATATTTCTCGTTACTAGACGCAAAATTTCGTAGAAACCGGGAATAAGTGCCGATACGGGAACCCTGAAAGTGTCGGAAGTGTTGTTATAGTGAAACTTAAAGGTTTTTTGGGCGATCGCGCGATAGTAAGTAGGCTATTACTCACATCTTGCACCTTTCTCAATCATCCTTTTAGGGCGGGCTTTCCTGCCCAACCCCTACTCCCCACAAGAAAATTGAATTTTTCTGAAGCCGGCAAGCCTGTTCTTGAGCATGGTGCAAGGTGTGAGTTTTTACAAATAAATATTACATAGGAAGAGAGGGCGGGTTTATAAATATTGTAGATATGAATGAAAGATTCTTCGTAAAACCCGCCCCTACAAATATTGCGGGTAATTTACCCAACACCATCTAATTTAATCACTCGGTAAACTCAATTTTAATACCTGTCCCACAGATACCTCGTGCTTGTGCGTCGCTACTACCACCGCACCATCTAATCGCGGATCGTAACATCCAACCCAAGCCGCAGGATGACATTCGTGCACTAAATACCCGTACAACCAAATCGCTCCTCTGCCTTCAATGACAACTCCTTGACTGAAGTGAATATCTTGAGGAAGTTTCAAACCTTGTAAATCATCGGGTGTGATGATACCGTCTTGAGTTGTAATTCGCAGGCGCAAATGTTGGTAAGCTAAACCGTCTTGAGTTTTATTGGGGATTATTTTTAATTCAATAGGGTTCATGGGATGCACAAATGTTGAATGCTGCGATAAAATCATATACCTTTTAGGGTAAATTGGGAATCCGATCGCCAACTTTGAGTCCCAATTGGGCCGCCCTTCCGCCTCTGAGTTCAATAACTCCGTCAACGGGAACATCCGGGCCGTAGTTGGGGCAGGTTTCGCTCAAACACGGCGGTACGTTAGGAATTATCGCCTGCACTACGCCTTCCCGCAGAAAAACCATATCGAGTTCAATCAACACGTTTTTCATCCAAAAACGCACGTTTCGCGCGGGTTCGATCGGGAAAAACATTCCCCTGTCATCGGGTAATTCTGTCCGAAACATTAAACCTGTGGCTTGTTCTTGGGGAGTTTTCGCCACTTCCAGTCCGATCGCGCGATCGCCTACGATCGTGTTAACAGAAATTGGCAAAAGCTGACCCATATCTATTCCGCCCAACAGCGACATAAAGTTGGATTCAGTCAGATTAGAGTTTCCCAAAACAACTCCTAAATATTTGCCAGAATTTTTATCTTTCATAACAGTTTGGTTGTCGGCAACAGAAAGCTCCAAATCGGTAAACTTCATGCCTTCTGTCAAGACAATTTGATCATTGCCGATGCCAAAATCTGTAATTATATCGGCTTCAGTAATAGTAGATGCGGTCGAGGTTCTTTCCATCATAAATAAATCCTCCCCCGCGCCTCCTGTCAAGATATCCCTGCCTTCGCCGCCTATTAGCAAATCGTGACCCCGATCGCCAAAAATCCCATCTTCACCTTGTCCTCCATAGATTGTATCGCTTCCTTGCCCGCCAGAAACCGTATCAGCGCCTTCATCTCCAGCGAGCAAGTCATTTTCCCGATCGCCAAAAATCCGGTCGTTTCCCCCCAAACCTTGAATAGTGTCATTACCCGCAAACCCTCTCATCGTATCGTTGCTGAGAGTTCCCGGGAGAAAATCGAAGCCGAAAGTACCGTCGATGTTAACCATTTTGCGTTTAATAAGAGGAAACTTTGGCGATCGGCATCCGCCAACCGGTACCAAAAGCTCGATCGCTAATTTTCAAACCCGGGGCTGCTTGCCGCCGTTTAAACTCCGCTTGCGTCACTAATTTTACTACACGTTTAACCACGGCTTCAGCGTGTCCCGCTGCGATAATTTGTTGGGCAGATTCATGATGTTCTATAAACCGCTGCAAGATGTCATCCAAAACATCGTAAGCAGGCAAAGAATCTTGGTCAACTTGCCCAGGTTTCAGTTCAGCACTCGGCGCTTTATCAATAATATTAACCGGGATAATTTCTTTTCCCAACAGAGCATCATCTTTCCCCGGCTTGAACTCAGAATTAAGCCACCTACAAAGCGAATAAACGCGAGTTTTCGCTACATCAGAAATCACCGCTAATCCCCCATTCATATCGCCGTAGAGAGTGCAGTAACCCACCGACATTTCCGACTTATTGCCAGTCGAAAGCAGCAAATGTCCGAACTTATTAGAAATTGCCATCAACAAATTGCCTCGAATCCGCGATTGAATATTTTCCTCAGCAATCCCGAAAGTTGTATTGACAAACAAATCGGCGAGAGTGCGATCGTAAGTTTTCATCAAATCGCCGATCGGCAATAGTTCGGTCGCGACGCCCAGATTTCGGGCTAATTCCAAAGCATCATTAACCGAATGATCCGAACTGTAAGGAGAAGGCATCAACACCCCTAGAACATTTTCGGGCCCGATCGCGCAACTGGCGATCGCAGCCACCAAAGCCGAATCTATCCCGCCACTCAAACCGAGTACAACCTTAGAAAAACCGCACTTGCGGACATAATCTCGCACCCCCAAAACCAAAGCCGCCCAAATTTCTGCATTTCCAACCGCCGGATAAAAACTCAACGGCGCCGTCTCAATTCCTGCTGCACTTTGCTGATTGCTGCCAACTAAATCTTGTTTAGCTGGGTCATATTCCAGCACCGCAAAATCACTTTCAAAAGAAGCTAATACCTGAATCAAATCACCCTTTCGATTCACAGCAAAACTGCTGCCGTCAAAAATGATATCGTCATTTCCCCCTATCTGATTAGCGTAAATAATCGGTATCCCGCAGCGGATGACGCTGTGCTGCAACATAGCCGATCGCACTCCCCGCTTTCCCGCAGAATAAGGCGATGCGGACAAATTCACCACTAAATCTACGCCCAATTTTGCCAAATCGGAAAATGGATCGCCTGCGTAGCTGCGTTTACCCCAAAACTCCTCATTGTTCCATAAATCTTCACAAATTGTCACCCCGATTTTGAGTTCGCCAATAGTAAAATAATTGCTGTTTTCTCCCGGTTCAAAATATCTGTCTTCATCAAATACATCATAAGTAGGCAACAAGCGTTTATGAAAAACTTTTTTGACGGCGCCATTTTGCAACAAAACAGCGCTGTTAAACAATGATTTTCCGCCGAGTTGAACAGCATTAGTATTAGGTACGACAGTGCCGGCTATGACTGCCAACTTCGGCGGCAAAGCTTGCGCCAGTTGCTGCAACTGTGCACCTGCGGCTGCAATGAAACTGGGGTTAAGCAACAAATCGCGCGGCGGATAACCGATCAGGGAAAGTTCCGGTGTTAGCAATAAGTTTGCGCCCCCAACCTCCGCTTTTTTCGCAGCCTCCAGAATTAGGTGGGAGTTGCCAAAGATGTCACCAATAGTAGGGTTGAGTTGTGCGATCGCAATTTTCATATCACCAAATCACCTAATAAATATTGCTAACAGTCCGCCCGCGCCGACTTAATTTCCTATAGTCCTAGATTTGAATGTAGGGAAACATTACTCAGATTTGTAATGTTTCAACTCTTCCTCAATATAATAATTTACCAAATCCCGGTAAATATTTTCAACCACATCAGGATTCAAACCCGATTCTTGAGCCCACTCCCGCCGCTGCTGTAACATAGCCTGAAAGCGATCGAACGATCGAACGCTAGCTTCACTCGTTTTGAACCTTGCAGCCGCGATGACGTATTGAAATCTCTTGCTCAAAGCCTCGATCACTTCTCGATCGATGATATCAATTTCGTCCCGAACTTCGTGAATATTAGCGCATTCATCAGGGCTTTTCATCGCCTGCACTCCTTAATAGCTTCTATTCTAATGTTACTAAATTGCTCCCCGAATGTCATCCAAGAAACAGCTAGATAAACACCAACGGCTTATTTTTGAAAGGAGCAAAAGCGGCCGCATCAAAGCGGTACAAACTAGCAGGGCGGCCAGCCCCCCGCGAAACCTTAACCCCCGTATCGCATAAAAAACCCAATTTTAACAAGCGAGATCTAAAATTAGAATAATCCGAAAAACTTTCCCCCAAAATAGTTGTATAAAGCTGATATAAGTCGCTCAAAGTAAAAAGGTCCGGCAAAACTTCAAAAGCTACCGGACTGTATTCAAGTTTGTTGCGGAGTCGCCGATATCCGTATTCGAGAATTTGATCGTGATCGAAGGCCAGCTTAGGAACTTGTTGCACGGGATACCAAGCAATGCCGCCGACGCGGTGGCCCACACCCGCCACGACACTCCCAGCAATTAACTCAGCTTCCTCAAAGCGAACCAAAGCAAAATAACTCACCGAAAGATAGCGATCGCCCCTGGTAAATTCCCGAGGATCGCGCCCCGGTTCCCCAAAAGTATACAGTTGCTCCAGATACAAATTTTTCACCCGAATTTTCTCCGACAAAATCCGGTAAGCCGCATTTTCTAGAGACTCTCCGTGTCGCACCAAAGTACCGGGAAGACTCCAATAATCGATAAACGGTTCGTCTTGTCGCATTACCAACAGCACCAACAAGCGGTTCTGCACGGTATCGACGGAGAAAATCACATTATCTACTCCTACTTTAAAGTCAGCTAATGAGCAACTTTCACCCTTTTTTGTGCCTCGTGCCATGCGTACAAATGCTCCCTATTGATGTAATCTTCGATGGTCGGAGTCAGAGCTTGGGTGTCTCCTGTTTCCCGATAGAAGGTAGAAGAAACATTGGGACCATTCAAAGATGCGATCGCCACCTCTGCACCTATCCGCCTCAACTGCCACAAATCTAATTCTTCTGACGGATAACCGGGTCGCGGTACTATCAGCAAATCCACTTGTTTTAACAATTCTTCAAATTTGTACCAGCGAGACAGTTGGCCCACCAAGTCGGAACCTATTACCAGTGTTAAATCTGCATCCGGCCACAGCAATCTTGCTTGTTCCACTGTTTCTAGCGTTTTCGGACTGCTGAGTTCTGGATGCAAGCAAAGATTGTGTCTCGGCGAATTAATTTCTTGAATCATTAACAGCAGCATTGCCGATCGGTGTTCTAGAGAAGTTTGGTGCGACTTAAAAGGATTGTCCGAGGCCCAAACTGCTACCCAATCAAAATGTTGGGAAAGCCAACTCAGAATTGTTTTGTGTCCTGCTGTGGGCGGATCGGCACTGGTTCCAAAAAGAGCAATCTTCTGCATAGGGAATCGGTAATGGAGAATTGTTGACTGTTGGCTGTTGACTGTTGACTGTTGACTAATGACTACTGACTCTTTTTGGTTTTTTGAGTGAGACTCTGCAACTCTGTAGAAATTTCCACCGGCGGCGAAATCGGGTTGTCAAGTTGACGAGTTTCGGGCCGAAGACTGGCGACAGAAGCAGCAGTTCGTTTGGCGATATCATCCAAACTTTCCTGTTTCTGCACTCGTTTGCCTTCCTTGACAACCAAGTTCATTAATGGTATGTAAGAATCGCCATTTTTACTATTTTCTGCGGACAATCCCAAACAATCTCCGAGAATTTCCCCATTTTCAATATGTCTAAAAATTTGCTTTCTTCCTGGATATGTTACCTTGCCGCTTGCCTCTTTCATCACCGGAATCCCGTCAATTTCCACCAACTTATAAACACCGTTGACAGGGGAACCGCTGACCAACTTCGTCCCCAAACCGTAACCGTCAATGCAAGCGCCACTATTTTTTAATTTAGCAATTTCTCGATCGTCCAAATCGCCGCTAGCAAAAATTGGAACGCCCGGAAGGATCGATCGAACTTCCCGAGACAGCACCGCCAAATCGCCGGAATCCAGCCGCACCCCTTCCAACTGCATTTCACCACTGTTTACTCGATCGGCCAACATCCGCGCCGCCGCCACAGTATCGTAAGTATCGATCAGCAGCGGCGCCCCCGGAAAATAGCGGTGAAAAGCTGCAAACGCATGATTTTCGCTGCCTTCGAGGGCGGCAACAGCCATCACCAAAGCATGGGCGATCGTACCGACAGGTTTGCGGCCCAACTTCAAAGCAGCCAAAACATTAGAAGTTCCGTCGAACCCCGCAGCCAGGGCAGCCCTAGCCGCCCATACAGCAGCTTGAGGCCCAAAAGCCCTGCGCGTCCCAAATTCCAGCAACTTAGCCTCCGGGCCCGCCACATCGCGCAGCCGCGCAGCCCGCGTCGCAATCAAAGTTTGATAATTTATAGCATTCAATAAATAAGTTTCCACTAACTGAGCCTGCCACAGAGGAGCCTCAATTCGCAGCAGAGGCTCGTTGGCAAACACCGCCGTCCCCTCCGGCACCGCCCAAACATCCCCAGTAAAGCCGGCTGTGGCCAGTAGAGTCCAAAATCGCTCCGGGGCGCCAGCAAAAATCCCAGTGGACTGCAAAGCCTGAATTTGCGACTGAGAAAACCGAAATTTCTCCAGATAGTCGATCACTTGAGCCAAGCCCATCGCGATCGCGTAGCCAAAACCCTCTGGCAGCCTGCGCGCGAATAATTCAAAACTCGCGGCCCGCCCGTCGAGCCCTTCCCCAACGTAACAAGCGGCCATCGTTAGCTGGTAGAGATCGGTTAAAAGGCTGTAATCTGCTGAGGAAACCGTCAGTTGCTGGTCTTCTAAGATTTCCTCAAAACCTGTGACGTGCAGGCTTTCTGTGGTAGTTTTCATCAAAAAAACCCCGGACAAACTTCTTTGTTTTAATTATAGTGACTAACACCATATCTATTTGTAAATATTTGATAAAGATTGCAGATATTTGTGGGAATAACTCGTTGATTGCGCCGTTGACTAGCCGATTTCAGGGGGATTTAGGCATAAAATTTATGGTAAAAAAGATAAAAATACCTAATTTAACAATCTCAGGAATTAACCACCAACACTCAAGCGTTCCAGGTTTTTTAGGAAAATATTTGGTTGCAGCCCTTGAACAGAGTTAGAAAAGCCGGTTTCTGAGCGTCGTCCGTGCGATCGCCCTCGCCCTTGAGTTGAGCCAGAAAACATCTACCAGAAAAAGGTCGATCGCCCAAAAATGCGTAATTCCTAAAACCTTCAGCTTGCTTCGATGTTGCAGACTAATAAGTAATTCAAATAAATATTGCTAAACTCATCGACAGGCAAAAAATCAGAGTAATATAAAAGTATGAGAACCCAGATAAGAGAGGTAGATTCTATGAATCTTTCTAAATCTTTGGCAAACGCGATGCGTTACGTTTCGGAAGCAGCAGTGCGGATTTTTAGCCCCAGCGATGACAACTATCCAAATAGTGGAGTTCAACCTTTTGAAGGTACGCTCTCCAAAAGCTCTAGATCGAGAGAATGAGCAGCCATTCAGGCAATTTCTAGCGAGTGCGATACAGGCATTCAGTTGAACAGTCAACAGTTAATAATTAACTGTTGACTGTTGACTGGTGACTGTTGACTTTTAATAGTAATTGATAGGTTGAGTTTCATTTCGTTCTACTCAACCTATTTAATTACCAATTACCAATTACCCAAAATTGATTTAGGAAAAAGGCGATCGCAGCACTGCCGATCGGCACAGTGAGATTGTCAATTCCCAGGTTGGAAACCGACTCCAAAGTAGCAGCAACCAAAGCTACAACAGCCGACACAGCCCAAGTTTGCCAAACTGCGCCTTGAACAGCCAGCAAAATCAAACTGCTAACAGCAAAACTCACCAAATACATAGTTGCAGAACCTTCCCAACTCTTCTGCATTCCCCAAACTCGATAAATATGTTTGCCGTATTTCTGGCCGATGACAGCAGCCAACCCGTCGCCCCAAGTCATCACTAAAATGCCCAAAACACCGTATTCCGGACGTTGCAGCGACCAAAACCAAGCCACGAGAACGCTGATACTAACAGCATAGAAAAAAGTCCCGAAACTCTTGCGGTTGATACTGTTAAGACTCGGCAAAATCGGAACTTGGTAAGAAATTAAGGCGATGGCGCCTGCTAAAATTCCCGCCGAAATCGCCACCCAACCTGGTATTTCCAGCCACCACGCCAGCAAAATCACATTTCCACTACCCATGTGCATCACCTTCCGCGATACTTCAGGATCGACAGAAGTAAAGCGATTTAACCCTTCAGCTACCAGTAAAATCAAACCCAACCAGATACCCACGAGGGAAATTTGCAACCACACAGTCGGAATTTCAGAAAATATAGACACGATATTTAGGAAAAACTTAGATGGGACACTGTTTACTACTTTAGTGGAAACCGCGATAGATCTGTTCGGTGTTAGCAGGATTTTCTACCGTCACTACGGTATAATTTACTCGCTCTCCTCTGGTCGGCTTTGGAGATAAAGTGAGTTAGTCTAATCAAATTAGTCGTTTGAAGTTTTGAGAGGCTCAGAGAATCTGATTACTATGCAGTATGTCTTAATTATTCATGAAGTAGAAAATTATGAAGCTTGGAAACAGGTATTCGATCGTGCTGAAAGCATCCGAAAAGAAGCTGGAGAGCGCTCCTATCAGGTCTTGAAGTATGACAATGAACCCAACAAAATTGTTCATTTCTCCGCGTGGACATCAACAACAGATGCAAGACTGTTCTTTGAGTCGCCTGCACTGGTGAAAATTAGAGAGGAGGCGGGAGTTAAAGCTCCTGAATTTATTTATCTAGACC
>JAUBOM010000404.1:0-1004 GCA_036700245.1 Microcoleus vaginatus BM001213989 | reverse complement strand
ACAATTAGGTACAATAGTAGAGGTGGTAAAAAAGAGAAAAATGAAACCCTACTCCCTAGATATGCGCCAAAAGATCGTTGACACTTACGAAGCAGGTAACACCTCTATTCGGAAAGTAGCAGAAAGATTTCAAGTCAGCAAAAGTACGGTACAAGCACTACTAAAGCGAAAAAAAGAGACAGGGAAATTACTCCCTAGTCAGGCAAAGGGTGGTAAACCGAGCCTACTGTTTGGTCACGAACAACAGATTGAAGAGATGGTAGCTCAGTATCCAGATTACATACTAGCAGAATACTGTGAGTATTGGCACGAAAAAACAGGAGTATGGTTGAGTGAGAGTGCCATGTGCCGATTCCTCAAAAAGCAGGAACTCACTTTAAAAAAAAACACTACGGAGCAGTCAAGCCCATAAAGAAATTAATCAAAAGAAGCGCATAGAATATTGGGAAAAAATTCGAGATGTCGAACCAGAAAATCTGATATTTTTGGACGAAATGGGCGTATTGCTTGGGATAATGAGACCCAGAGCTAGAAGTAAAAAGGGAGAAAGAAGCTACGATATTAAGCCATTTTATAGAGGAAGTAGGGTGACAGTAGTTGGTGCAATAAGCAATAAGAAGGTAATCGCCATGAAGACAATGGAAAAATCTATGAATGGAGAGGACTTCAAGAAATTTGTGCAAGAACAACTGGTTACCAAATTATGGAAAGGAGCGGTATTAGTCATGGATAATTTGAAGGTACATAAGGTAGAGGGGGTAGAAGAAATGATCGAAGCAGTAGGAGCAAGTGTGGTGTATTTATCACGCCAACTCACCGGAATTTAACCCGATCGAACATTTATGGTGGGAATTAAAGGCATGGCTCAGGAGATTTGTACCTCGAAGTGTAGAGATTGTGGGAAAACTCTTGGAATTGGGAGTGAAATTATGTTCAAGTAAGCAAATCGAAAATTATTTTGCTCACTGCTGTTACTGTACCTCTTAGTCACGCAAACTGCTGTA
>JAUBOM010000033.1:46697-63978 GCA_036700245.1 Microcoleus vaginatus BM001213989 | reverse complement strand
CGTTACATCCGTTACATCCGTTACAGAATCCGTTGCCGAACTTCCTTCTTCCTTCTAAAATCGTAAAAGCTTTAACTAGATTGTCGATATCTGTTTCTGTATTGCCCAAGCTAATAATAAATGTGAGATGTTGAGGCATGGGAAGTTCTGCGGTGACTGCGAGTTCCGAGTGCATAATTTCATCGGCTGCAAATCCTGTGATTCCTAAATCGGATACTTTTACTGTTAGCCTGGTTCGGTCTAGTGCTGCAAAACCCGGTGTATTTAACGGTTCTAAAACTGATAAGCCAGGAATTAGACTGATGCGCGATCGCGCTTTTTCGGCTAGCACTAAAGTTTTGGTCATTAACTGTTCGCCGTGGAGTGCGATTTGTTGGCGGGCTGCGTCTAGGGATGCTAATAGTATGTAACTCGGACTGGTAGATTGTACTAACTGCAATGCTCTATTTAATTTTTGGATATCTATGCGATCGCCCTTGACGTGCAGCATCGATGCTTGTGTCATTGCACCGAGGGTTTTGTGGATTGATTGTACTGTTAAATCGGCACCGGCTGATAGTGCCGGTTCTGGCAAGTTTGGATGAAAGTTAAAGTGCGCGCCGTGGGCTTCGTCTACTAATAACGGTATGTTGTATTGATGGGTAATTTGGGCGATCGCCCGCAAATCCCCGCAAACGCCGTGATAGGTTGGGTAAACCATCATTACTGCTTTGGCGTCGGGATGTTGTTCTAATGCGGAGGCTGTGGCTTCTGGGGTGATGCTGTTGGCAATATCCCAAGTGCGATCGTACTCGGGATTGACAAAAATCGGAATTGCACCGGATAAAATTAAACCTGAAATCGCCGAGGAGTGGATATTTCGAGGCAAGATAATTTTATCTCCTGGGCCGCAAGTCGCTAAGATGGCGGCGATAATTCCGCAAGTTGAACCGTTGGCCAAAAACCGAGTTGATTTTGCTCCAAATGCTTCGGCGGCTAAGTCTTGAGCTTCGGCAATTGCACCTTCTGGATTAAAGAGATTGTCTAATTCCGGCAATTCCGGCAAATCCGAGCGAAATACTGTGGCACCTAATAAGTCAACTAGCGGCCCTGAGATTCCTTGTCCGCGTTTATGTCCGGGGGCGTAGAATGGGGCGTGCGGATGATTTGTGCGATCGCGCAAAGCATCTAATAGAGGCGTTTTTGTTTGAGAGTTTACTGGTGACACGATTAATCTTGATTGCTGTATTTGATATCTAAGTAGAGCGCTATGAAAAAACCATAATATCTTGTAGGGGCGGGCCCGGCCAGTATCTTTACTCTCAGGCAGTTTATTGCTTTACTCACGCGCCCTCCCCATGTAATGTTTTTTTGTAACCACCTACTTAGTTTAATGCCAAAGGCATAAATTTATGCGGAAGTAACACTTAATTATAGCTATTTAGATAGATGTGCTCGCTGCAATCTTGAGTTTAAGATTATGAAATAAAACAATACCACAACTCAGTTATTTTTGTTGGAAAATATAGCGAGAAGTGGCGACAAAATGTTTTTGGAACATCTCTATTAGCGAGCAAAACACTAACATGATTTTTCCCAACCCTAGTCCGTTGCCAGGCCCGCAGATTCCCAGTACCGAACCGGGGCTGCCGACTATACCCGCATCGCCACCAGTGCCGGGCCCCGTACCCGAACCGATTCCCGGGATAGTACCGGAACCGGTACCTGCGCCAATTCCGCAGCCAATTCCCGAACCCGTGCCGGAAACTGTACCCTCTCCGATTCCTCAAACAGTGCCGGAACCTATTCCTCAGACAATCCCCGATCCGGTGTAAATTATGTAGGACTTACGCACATATTCCCGGTTGTTGCGAAAAATCTGGGGTTTGGCTAGGAGACATTGGCACAGAAACTGGGTTTCTCACCGCGCGTCCGTAAGTCCTGTCCGATATATTGCGGATACTTATGATATTTTGAAACAGTGATATGTTTCTAAATAGCTATGCTTACTGCCGGAATTGTCGGACTGCCTAATGTTGGCAAATCTACTTTGTTTAATGCTCTGGTTGCTAATGCCAAGGCGACTGCTGCTAATTTTCCTTTCTGTACGATCGAGCCAAATACGGGTGTCGTGGCAGTGCCAGACGAACGGTTGAACGTGCTGAGCAATATTAGCAATTCCGCGCAAACTGTGCCGACGCGGATGGAGTTTGTGGATATTGCGGGTTTGGTGAAGGGGGCGAGTCAGGGGGAAGGATTGGGAAATCAGTTTTTGTCTCACATCCGGGCCGTAGATGCGATCGTCCACGTTGTCCGCTGTTTTGACAATGATGATATTATCCACGTTGCTGGTTCTGTCGATCCCCAGCGAGATATTGACATTATCAATCTCGAATTAATTTTAGCAGACTTAGCTCAAATTGAACGCAGGCTCGATCGCACTCGCAAGCTGGCCCGCAACAATAAGGAAGCTCAGGCAGAAGTCGATGTGCTCGAAAAATTAGTCGCTGTTTTGAATGCGGGGAAATCGGCGCGGCAGTACAGTTTCACAGATGAAGAAGCTGAATTAGTTAAAGGTTTGGAATTACTCACCAACAAACCAATTATCTATGCTGCTAACGTGTCTGAGGACGATTTAGCAACAGGAAATAGCTATGTCGAACAAGTGCGGGAAGTAGCAGAATCAGAAAATGCTAAGGTTGTCATAGTTTCGGCGCAAGTTGAGTCAGAATTGGTGGAGTTATCAGAGGAAGAACGAACGGATTTCCTAGAATCTCTCGGGGTAAAAGAAGGGGGCTTGAAATCTCTGATTCGAGCTACTTACGAATTATTGGGTTTGCGGACTTATTTTACTAGCGGACCAAAGGAAACTCGCGCTTGGACGATTATCGCGGGAATGTTAGCACCGCAAGCTGCAGGGGTTATTCACTCTGATTTTGAACGGGGTTTCATCCGGGCCGAAACTGTAGCTTATGAAGATTTGGTTGCTACGGGCGCGATGAATGCGGCTAAGGAAAAAGGCTTGGTGCGCAGTGAAGGAAAAGAGTATGTTGTACAAGAGGGGGATGTGCTGTTGTTCCGATTTAATGTTTAGCTTTTTTAAGGAGATTGGCACATGGATATCGTTTCGCTGGCAATTGCTTGGCTGGTAACATCGGTGAGCTTTTTTATTCTTTCCAAGTTGCCCATCGGGGTGGATATTGACAGTTTTGGGAAAGCGATGATTTCGGCTGCGGTTTTTGGGTTGCTGAATGCTTTGGTGCGGCCTATTTTTTTGTTTTTTGGTTTTCCATTGCTGTTGCTAACTTTTGGCTTGTGGATGATTGTTATCAACGCTGCTATCTTTGGATTGGCGGCTTGGCTAGTCGAAGGGTTTCGCTTGCGGTGGGGAATTGGGAGTGCTTTGCTGGGGGCTATCGCCCTCGGTTTTATTAACTCTCTTCTGTTGAGTATGCTGCCCAATCTACGGTAGATCGAGGTAACGCGGTAGAGGCGGGTTTGTCTATCTTGTTAGCTATAGCAAATATCTTTAGTTAACTGGTTCCTAGGCTCTGCCTAGGAATCAATGTCCAGAGGCTCTGCCTCGCTTTGGGAGCAGCAAAATAGGAGGCAGAGCCTCCGGATATCTGTTACCAGGCAATTGGAGGCAGAGCCTCCGGATATGTGTTACCAGGCAGAGCCTAGTAACGAGTAGTCCGTGTCATCCAAGTCGTCTCAAGGGTTAATTATCAGCAGCAAAAGCCTCTCGACGGCGACTGTTGTCAACCGGCCAGTCTGTATTTTCCCCGCCAATAATGAGTTTTTCAATCGTTACGAATTCTTTGCTCAGTTGCTGGAAAACATTAATCAAAACATCGAGGCCGATCGCGTCGCTAGTGCCCAAATCAAACCAGCAGCGAGCCCAAGAACCTTGATACTCCATTTCTCCCATATTGTGCATCAAAGCCATCATGCTTTGGTCGGCTAGATTAACATCGTAATTCATCTGACTGATATCTAAGCCTTCATCTTGAACTTGCAAATTTTCCGCATTAAATCCTCCGAGTTTTCCCAAGAAAAACCAAGAGTCAAACACTTCTTCAACATACTGTTTTTCACCGTTTGAAGGCACGTTGCTGAACTTCAGCCAAATCCAGAGGTCAAAGGGGTTAAACTCGCGAAACTCTACTTGCATTGTTTTTTGGTGTTTTTATAGTGGTGGTAAGGCGGTCGGCCCCCAGAGCCCATTTGCATCTCTAATTTTATCGCGCATCGGGTCGCACTCGCGAGATTTGCTGTCGAGACGGTTGCGGGTTCTGCACTGCTGAAAAAAGATTTCCGCTACTAAACTGCGCGGCAGTTGGTCGGGTTTTGCTAAGGCTGCGTCCAAGTTTTTTCGAGCTTCCTCAAGTAAGGTTTTGTTGCTGTCTTTTCCCTGGGATTGGGAAAACAAGATTTGTGCTTTTAGATAGAGAATTTCTGGATTATTGGGCGTTTCTGCTAGGGATTTGTTGGCAAACTCTAAAGCCCGATCGTACTTTTTCAAGTCTCGATAGCCTACTGCCATGCCGCGATAAGCTAAGTAGCGGGGAAAGGCTTTTTCTTCGAGTCTTTGGATTGCTTCGTTGGGATTGGAAAACGGTAGGTTTTTGGCTAGCATTAAGTCCATGTAGCCTTTGATCAGGTTGAGTTCTGGGTCGTTGGGCGCTATTTTATCGGCGGCATCTAGGTATTGAAATACTACTCGCAGTTTGTTGAGTGCTTGGGGCGCGCCTTTGGCTGTTCCTTCTTTGGCTATAATGCTCGCCCCTTCTAGAAAGTGACCTGCTGCTGTATAAAGGTTGCCGCGCAAGGGATTGGTTTGCGTCAATTTTTCGCCGACTTCGCGGGTTTTTTGCGCGTAGGAATTCATCGAGTTTAAGTCTTTTTCGATGTAGGATAGGGAGGCTGCCATCGCATAGGCTAGGGGCTCGTTTGGTTCGGCTGATAGTGCTTGTTGAACTTGAGTTTTTGCTTGTTTGTAGTTTCCTTGCTGAAACATTGTTTTGAAAGCGGTTTCGGTTTTGGGCCCGATCGCCTGCGGGTTACTGCTGCGAAAGGGATCGCCCGCTAATGCTGAGTTAACGCAGATGCTGAGGGCGATCGCTCCTGCACAGGCGATCGCCCGCACTGTCTGTTTAGAACTTAACATTTGCTTGCCTAGCGATGCTAAAGGGGTTTTTGTCATCGTCAATTCTCTCAATGGAATATACTGTAAACTAGAAACAAGATAGTTAAAATGTCAGACTATCGGGCCCGAACCAAAAAAAGAGTGAAATTTGCTTGATTTTTTCCTGTTGTTACGGTATATTTTAATAATGGGAGTGTGACTTCTCATATATGAAGAAACAGATTTCCATTATTAAAATATACCATAAAAAAAGTGAAAAATCAAACTCCCAAACACAAAAAAAACCAAAATTTTTTGTAAATATTTATGTAAAATAATAGTGGGCGATCGGCAACAGCCAGAAAAAGCCTTAACTATTAATAGCACAAATCCCTTAAATCCGTTAAATCCGTTAAATCCCGTAAACGGCTCGTTGCCGAACTTCCTTCTCCCCAACTACCAATTGCGTTAATGCTTTATCTAAAAAACTTAGTATATCATCCTACAGCCTGTCCGAATGCTATTCTGAAAAATATTAACTTAGAACTTCCCTCGCAGCAAATGGGGCTGATTGTGGGCCGCAGCGGTTCAGGCAAAAGTACGCTCTTAGAAATATTAGCAGGTTTAGCGGAAAAAACTAGCGGCGACATCCGCTGGCGCGAACAGGAATTAACACCAGAACACTTACAACAGTTAGGAGGTTTAGTGTTCCAGTTTCCAGAAAGGCATTTTTGCGGAGGCACAATTTTAGAAGAATTGCGACTGGGACATCCTGAATTGGGACAAGAACAAATCAACAAAGCAATGGCAGAAGTGGGGCTCGGACATTTGCCGCTGCGGGCTTCCCCCCACGCTTTGAGCGGCGGCCAACAGCGCAGGGTAGCGCTGGCGGTGCAGCTAATTCGGCAGCCGCATTTGCTACTTTTGGACGAACCGACGGCGGGTTTGGATTGGTCGATGCGCAAGCAGTTGGTAAGCTTGTTGAGCAAGTTGAAAAGTCACTGGACTTTGTTGATTGTTACTCACGATGCTAGCGATTTGCTGAGCGTTGCCGATCGATTTTGGACTTTAGACCACGGGGATTTGCAAGAGGTCGATCGCGCTAAATTAGAGGCTAAGGAAACCAGTTGCGTTTAATTTTGCGGGCGTTTTCAATGGTTTCTCGGCCTGCCAGAATTCGCCTCAAAGTCAATTGCGGGCGAATAGAATTCGCGTCTACACAAACTTTAGTCCCCTCCTAGCGGACTGAAGAAATTGTCGGCAAATATAATTCGATCCTACACAAACTTTCGTCCGAGCAGAGGGGACTGCATCAAAGAGTGGAAATAAAATCTGATGAATGAGATTAAAATGTCTGTGTTGCCCCAGATGAACCAGTTGTGGCAAGAAACGCTGAATTGGCAGCCGGATGAGTCGCAGCAGCAACAATTTCAGCGGCTTTATGAGTTAATTGTCGAGGGCAATCGCTCTTTGAATTTAACTCGAATTACCGAACCGATCGAGTTTTGGGAAAAACATTTGTGGGATTCTCTGCGGGGAATTGCGAGACTGCTGCCAGCTAATAACAGTGCAGGGGAAAATCGCGAATTGCCCGCAGAGTCGGTGCAGAAAGTTATTGATATTGGCACTGGTGCGGGTTTTCCGGGTCTGCCGATCGCGATCGCCCTGCCGCAACTATCAGTTACTTTGCTCGATTCTACTCGCAAAAAAATTACTTTCTTGGAAACTGTTTTGCCGTCTTTAGGGATAGAAAATGCTGCGACTTTGTTGGGCAGAGCCGATGAAATTGCCCGAGGCCCGCAGCACAAACAAGCTTACGATCTAGCACTTCTGAGAGCAGTTGGAGCCGCTCCTCTCTGCGCTAAATGCGCGCTGCCTCTGCTGAAAAATGGCGGTTTGGCTGTACTTTACCGTGGGAATTGGACGGTGGAGGAAGAGACCGAGTTGCAAAGTACGATCGAGCATTTGGGCGGCACAGTTGAGTCAGTCGAAGCATTCACAACGCCGACGAGTCAGGGCGCGCGACACTGCGTTTACTTGCGGAAAGTTGTAAAGCAGTTCGAGCATCCTGTTCGCTAGCTATAGCCGTTTTTCAATGGTTTATAACACGAAACCACGTTGAATTATTTCTCTCTACAGTTTACAGTGTAAAATTACCGCCAAAAGTTTAGCTTAATTAGCTTGGCAATACGACTGTGCCAATGGTAGCTCCCAAATCTAAAAGAGAAAGAAGAGCGATCGCATAGTTGGCAAAACTTTGGGAATCGGTGGAATTAGCTGTATTTTTCGATACTAACTATGCTTGCCAATAAGATTGCACTTGTCACAGGTAGCTCGAAAGGAATTGGTGCTGGCATCGCCCTTGAATTGGCCAAATCTGGTGCAGATATTTGTGTCAACTATTGCGATTCTCCAACATCTGCAGAAGATGTAGTGAACCAGATTCGTGCAGTCGGGCGTCGCGCTATCGCGATTCAAGCAGATGTCTCACAGCGCGACCAAGTGGAAAGGATGGTCGATACGTGCGAACAAGAACTGGGTCAAATCGATATTTTAGTGACAAATGCGATCGCTAGCGTCCGAAATACCTTGCTGGAAACTAAATTTGAGGATTTACAGCGAACACTAGAAATAGGGGTGTACGGTGTGTTTCACGTCTGTCAAATAGTCGCCCGCCGTATGGTGGAAAGGAAGGCCCAAGGCTCGATTATCCATATCTCATCCCCGCACGCCCATTTTCCGTATAAGGGTGCTATTGACTACAACACCACCAAAGCAGCCTGTCATCACCTCGTTCTTTCTATAGCGAATGAACTGATGTGGCACAAAATTCGAGTCAACATCCTAGAGCCTGGGTGGACTGACACTCCGGGTGAGCGACGCTGGTACAGCGACGAATTGCTTGAGTCGTTCAGCCACCAAATGCCTCTTGGCCGGATGGGATTTCCGGAAGACTTAGGCAAAGCAGCAGTTTTCCTGGCATCTGATGCAGCTAGCTACATCACGGGTAGCGTGTTAAAGGTAGATGGTGGACTGTACATTGAGGGTAGCCCGAGTTTGACAGCAGAATCTCAAGATAAGTAGGTAGGCGGGATTAAGCTGAACCATCTAACAGTATGTAAACATTGCTCAGTCAGCCACCCTGAGGGCTAAGCATACTTGAAAATCGTTTACATCGTTGCATTTTACAGCGCCTACCTACTTAAAACAGAGTTTGTTGTTGGGCTGTCTGCGGTTGAACACAACAACAAACTTTGTTGAACTAAGCCCTAGCCTGGGAGTAGCGCTTGTTAATTTCCTCCCAATTAACTACATTCCACCAAGCTTTTAAGTAGTCAGCGCGCAGGTTTTGGTATTTGAGATAATAAGCGTGTTCCCAAACATCGTTGCCCATAATTGGATAGTTGCCCTCCATGAAAGGAGTGTCTTGATTGGCAGTAGTTGTAATCTCAAGTTTGCCGGCTTTATTCCGGACTAGCCAAACCCAACCGCTGCCAAAACGCTTGGCGCCGGCATCGTTAAATTTTGTTTTAAAATCGTCAACACTGCCGAAAGTTTGCTTAATTGCTGTTGCAATTTCTCCTGTGGGTTCGCCGCCGCCTTTGGGGCTCATGATTTCCCAAAACATACTGTGATTTAAGTGTCCGCCGCCATTGTTACGCACGGTTGTGCGAATATCTTCCGGCACTTTGCTCAAATCTCGCAGCATATTTTCCGCACTGATATTTTTGAGTTGCGGGTATTTGCTGATAGCATCGTTGAGGTTTTTAACGTAAGCGGCGTGGTGTTTGTCGTGGTGAAATTGCATTGTCCGCGCATCGATGTGCGGTTCTAAAGCATTGTATTCGTAAGGCAGAGGCGGCAGTGTAAAAGGCCCGGGGGTTTGGGCTATTTTTGGGCTTTCTGCAATTGCTGTTGCTTGCGGTACATTATTTCCTGACGCTTGGCAAGCACCTGCGGTAATAGCTCCGACGCTGGCCGTCAGCATATACAAGAAATTTCGGCGTTTAAGAGTCATAAAAAATACCTAAGTGAATTATTAACTGTTTTATCTCAGATTAAAGCAAAATGGGAGCGAGTTTAGAAAAAAAGTACGTGCGAGCGCAGCTATTCCGAGCAGGAATCGCCCGAATGGATGAGACGGATGGGCGATGGTTGTGAAAGTTTCTTAAGTATAGGCTAATTGTGTGTGCGTAACTAAATCTCGCCTGCTCGGGTTAACCAACCCGGTTTCTCTCTGGAAACCGGGTTTTTTTTTGATTATTCTTGGGACAAGCGCTGGATGGCTTCGCCTCCAAAAAGCCGATCGGCTGCTTGAAGAATGCCGGGAATTTTAGCAGCGTGGGGACTGTGGGCTAGACAGCGGCGCAAGTCTAACTCATCGAGGCGATCGGCTTTTTTGCCGGGGAACCAGTGGCCCGCATTACCTAAAAGGTTGTAGCGCATCTTGCAATAGTCGATCGTATCGTAAGCCTGCGCCAAATTCCACAGCCACAAAATCACATAAATATTAATACCTCCGGGAGTATTTTCGATAGTTGGTAAACCTACGTGCCAAGTCTTAAACCAATCTTCTCCTAATTTATTAATTGCTGCATTTTCTAACCTTGCTAATATAGGTGGCAAAATTTCATCGGCTCTATCTAACAATTCTACAGCTTTAAGATGCTCGTTAAAATCTTCTGGTTTTGCTGCTCCTAAACTCAAAGTGTGTACTTGCGGATGCGACAAACAAAACAAATCGTTAAACACCATCGGACTCAGCGGATAGCACAAATCTACCAATTTTTGCGGCGGGCTGTAAAGCTGACCGCCTTTGTCGGAAGGACTGATAATAAAAACGCCCATATCGTGACGTTTAGCAGCTTCAATAGCGGGCCAATTAATTTGATTGATGTAGTACCAGTGCAAGTTAAGATAATCAAATTGATTAGTTTCAATTGTTTTGACAATCACATCCGTCGGGCCGTGAGTTGAGAAACCAATAAACCTAACTTTGCCTTCTGTTTGCAACTTCTTCGCCACGTCCATGCAGCCGCCCGGACGCATAGAATCCTCTAGTAATTCCCACGTATTAATGCCGTGTAGCGACAGTAAATCAACGTATTCTAGTTGCAAATAAGCTAAGGATTTATCAAATTCTTCGCGAAACTCTTGGGAGTTTGGTTTTGGATTAACTTTCGTTTGCACTATCAACTTTTCGCGGGGGAAATTCGGCAAAATCCACCCCAATTGCATCTCGGAAGTGCCGTAACCGCGAGCAGTTTCTATGTGATTGATGCCGCATTCAACAGAGTAGCGAATCGTCGCTTCTAGATTTTGTTGATTGTCTGGTGGAATTTCATTGGCGGACACGTCTTGCCATTTGTACTGATATCTCATGCCACCGCAGGAAAAGACGGGCATGGATAATTCTGTGCGACCGAATCTGCGATATTGCATCATCAAAAAAAAGATACGAACTTATCAACGGGAACTTGCGAGAACACAAACTGTAGGTACGAAGTGCGCACCGGCGCTAAATGTAGGGCGATGGACACCGCACCGGCGCCAGCTATTTTTTATTTAGAAATCTCGCGGACTGCGGGTTTTCCGTCTGTGATTTCCCCGACTAAAACCAAATCTGTACAGTCTACAAACAAACCATTTTCTAACACACCGGGAATGTTATTCAATATTTTTTCCATTTCTCCGGGGTTGGCAATGTCATCAAATTTGACATCGATTACCATATTACCTTGATCGGTAATTACCGGGCCGGCTTTTTTCACACCCATGCGGAGTTCTGGTTTGCCGCCTAATTTTTCAATGGCGCGCATTACTGGTGTTAAGGCCATCGGTATAACTTCGATGGGTACGCGAAAAGTCGAACCCAATTTATCAACCATTTTGGAACTGTCAACTACTACAATAAACTGAGTGGCGAGGTAATCGACTACTTTTTCGCGGGTGTGGGCGGCGCCGCCACCTTTAATTAAGTTGAGGTGGGGATCTACTTCATCCGCGCCGTCAATAGCAACATCTATTCTGTCAATTTCATCTAGTGTTGTCAGCGGTACTCCGTACTGTTTGGCTAACACTTCTGATTGAAAAGATGTCGGCACTCCCTTGATATCTTTGAGTTCACCTGATTTTATGCGATCGCCCAAGGCTTGAATAGTATAAGCTGTAGTTGACCCGGTGCCGAGTCCGACAATCATACCAGATTTTACGCGATCGGCTGCTGCAAAGCCGACTTGCTGTTTCATCAATTTTACGGAATCTTGTTCTGTGGTCATGTTCGGTACTCCTTAATAGTTTTAAGATTATACCATTGAATGAAAATCGGATTTCTCGATACCTACACTTGGGATTACAATATTGAAACTCCTTACTGCAAACCTTTGGGCGGCACTCAGTCGGCTATTTGTTACTTAGCTGAGGCGTTGGCTGCACAGGGAAACGAGGTATTTTTGCTCAACAATACTTCCGAGTCGGGGATTTCGCGCGGCGTTGATTGCAGGCGCAGGGTGGGGGACAAATCTAATTTAGAATTGCTGCGATCGCTCGATTTTTTAGTTATAGTCAATATGGTCGGCAAAGCGCTGGAAGTTAAGCCGCTTTTGGGCGATCGCACTCAATTAATTTTGTGGATTCATAACGAACCCGGCTTTGTATTCCTAGATTTTAAGAATGAGCAAGAAATGAATGCTTGCGATGCCTTTGTATTTGTCAGCGACTGGCAGCGCGAGCAATTTCATCGGCGCTTTGGAATTGACTTTAATCGCAGTTGTGTTTTAAGAAATGCGATCGCACCTTGTTTTGCTAACATTTTCGCCGATAATATTTCTATCCTCTCTCATAAATCTCGACCGCCCATTCTAGCTTACACCAGCACTCCATTTCGCGGACTTGATATTTTGTTAAAAGTCTTTCCCGAAATTCGTCAAGCTGTCCCCGGAACCAGATTAAAAGTATTTTCAAGCATGAAAGTACACCAAATAGACGACAATCAGAACCAGCTTTTTTTCGGTCAACTTTACCGCCAGTGTCAGGAAACAGAAGGCGTCGAGTATGTCGGTTCGGTACCGCAACCCGAACTCGTCCGGCAACTGCGTTCAGTCTCGGTTTTAGCTTACCCGAATACCTATTTGGAAACGTCATCTATTGCCGTGATGGAGGCGATGGCTAGCGGTTGCCGGATTGTGACGAGTGAATTGGCAGCTTTGCCGGAAACAACTGCTGGATTTGCCCGTCTAGTTTCAATGTCAGGGGTGGAAAACTTGGCATCGGTAACTAATTGGAAGCGTGCCGGTAAACCAGATTGGGAGGGATATACAAGGCGGTTTGTAGAGGCGATAGTCGGAGTGTTAAAAGAGGGCGCGGGTGCGGGCGGCGCAACTGCTGAAAATCATCTGAGACAGCAGGTAGAATATATAAATCGAGGGTTTACTTGGTCTGTGCGAGCCCGAGAGTGGGTAGAATGGTTGAATATTATTAGTGTAAAACCTGTAAGAGTGGCAGAGCAAATGATAACGGAGTCGTTGGTGGATTTAGAAGCAGCTAAAGCATATTTTGTAAAGGGAAATCGGCTGAAAGATGCAGGTGATATCGGTGGCGCAATCGAGAATTATCAGAAAGCTTTAGAGTTCAATCCTGGAGATGCAGAAGTTCATAAAAAGTTGGCGGAGGTTTATGTTTTGCAAGGGGAATTTGAAAAGGCGATCGCCTCTTGCAATCTCGCGATTAAATTCAAACCGAATTTTGCTCCTGCTTACTTGACAATGGGCAATGCCCTACAGGCTCAAGACAAGCTGGAAATGGCAATTGAAGCTTACTTGCAAGCACTGAAAATTCAGCCGGAATTTGCTGAAGCCAGCGCGAATTTGGGCAGTATGTATTACAAGTTAGGGCAATTGGAACCAGCGGCCAGTTCTTACCAAAAAGCTCTTGCCATTAATCATCAATTGTGCTCGGTTAATTTGATGTTGGCCAGCGTTTTGCAGCAGCAAGGAAAGTTAGATGCAGCAATTGCTTGCTATCAAAAAGTCCTGCAACTGCAACCGGGAGATGCCAGCGCTGCTGAGAAACTATCGAGTTTGATCGCACAAAAACAGCGGGAAACTACCGACAGCGAATTTATCGAATTAGAAACAGAATCAGGGGCACAGCAACCAGTATCTGTCAACACAGATGAAGGCTACGGCTTGCAGCCTTCGAGCATCAATTTGCCGCCAGCGCCAACCACTGAGACTTTAAATACTCCGTTTACAAATCCCGCCGAAGTTTCCGAACAAGTTACCTCGCTCAATGTTCCAGATAGCGGACAAATTGCTAATTTTCAAGAAGTAGAACCGTACAAAGAACTCGCCGAAAACTTTTTATTTCAAGGTAAAATTAAAGAGGCGATCGCAGCGTGTCAGCAAGCGCTAAAAATTCGACCGGATTTCATCCACGCTTACGTCACTTTAGGCAATGCTTTGCAAGCAGGAGGCAAAATTGAAGCTGCGATTCGATCGTATTCTCAAGCCCTAGAATTGCGGCCAAACTTTGCGGAAGTGCGCGCCAATATCGGCAGTATGTATTTCAAAATGGGGCGTTTGCCAGAAGCGATCGCCCATTACGAGGAAGCCATTGCCCTCAGTCCAGATTTAGCGGGAGCTCACTGGAATTTAGGGAAAGTATATCACAAACACGGCAACATCGAAGCAGCGATCGCCTGTTTTAAAAGAACATCCGAACTCAACCCGCAGCTAGTCGGTGCAGACTTCCACTTTAACTTAGGTAATCGACTTTTCAGCCAAGGAAAGTGCGACGAAGCTATCGAAAGCTACGAAAAAGCGATCGCCATTAAACCGGATTGGGCCGAAGCTTACGGTAACATCGGCAGCGCGCGATCGCAACAAGGCAATCTCGACGCCGCCATCTTTTACTATCAGAAAGCTGTAGCTTTAAAGCCGGAATTAGAAGTTCTGCACTTCAATATAGCCAATTCTTTTTTACAGCAAAACAAGTACGAAGAAGCGATTACTAATTATCAAAACACTCTGAAAATTAAGCCGGACTGGCCGGAAGTTCACGCTAACCTCGGCAGTTGTTTTTCCATGCTGGGGCGGCTCGAAGAAGCTACAGCCAGCTATCAGCAAGCTTTAGCATTAAAACCGGATTGGGCAGAGGTTTACTGTCGCATGGGACACATTCAGAAACACGATAAGCCGTTGGAGGCGATCGCCAATTTTGAAAAGGCGATCCAATCCAACCCCAAATTCAGCGAAGCCTACCAACAACTGTGCGACTTGCTAAGCCATTCTACCAACCTTGCCGGAGCCCGCAGCATAGCCGACAGATACTGCGAAAACTGCGGCGAAAATGCCCCTGTCATGTCAGCTACAGCCTACGTCTTTTCCTACCTGCAATCAGGTGTCAGCAAACAGGCTATTCAGAAACTCGAAGAAATCGAAAAACTCTGCTACGAAAAGGTCGAAACCTTTAGCGTAATCGAACTAAAACTGCTCTACGAAATCTTCCTATTTGCAGTTTCTCACCTGCGAGACAACCGCGAAAAAAATGCTAGTTTCTACCAACTAATTGCCAAAGAATACTACCAAAGAGCTGTTCCTAAGCGCCAGCAAGTTAACACAAGGAACCACTTAGCCAAGTACCAAACAAAAGAACAACGTCATTTAAAAATCGGCTTCCTTTCCAAACACTTCCGCCGCCACTCGGTAGGTTGGTGCAGCGAAGCCTTAATTCGCGAATTAAGCCACATTACCCCCCACGTTCACCTTTACGTGACCGGGAAACTCAATCGAGATGAAGTTACGCAGCGGTTTGAAGAAATGGCGGGCAAGTTTTACTGGCCTAAAAAATATCCAAACGGCTTTGCTGACGGCGGCGAAATCCTCGCGGAAGTAGCGCAAGACAACTTAGATGTTTTGATAGACTTAGACTCGATGACAGTACCGACAAATGTCGAAGTGCTTTATCAATATCCTGCGGGGATTTGCGTTTCTTGGCTAGGATTTGACGCGCCCTACATTTCAGATAATCACTACTTTCTGTGCGACGAACACACTCACCCCCCTGGTGTTGAAAAAAATTATTTAGAACAGTTAGTAAGATTGCCTGTTTGTTCGGTAGCAATTGGCGCACTGCAAAGCATTCCTGTGAATCGAGACGCAATTAGAAATGCTCTCGGAATTGGCTTGGATCAAATGACTTATCTGTGCGTTGCTCCGGGCAGGAAAACAAATCCCGAAATGGTACGAGCTCAAGTTAAAATCCTTAAGGAAGTACAAGATAGTGTGTTAATCCGCAAAGGTCAAGGCGACCCCGATGTTATTCACAGCACTTACCGCGAAGAATGCGAAATTCAGGGAGTAGATTTTGCTCGGATTAAGTTTATAGGGCAAACCAGAAGTGAAGAAGAACACCGGGCTATTTATTATGTAGCGGACGTGCTTTTAGATTCCTATCCTTACAACGGGGGGACTCACAATTTAGAGGCTTTGTGGGCGAATTTGCCAGTGGTAACTAGATCTGGCGACCAATATCTTTCGCGGATGGGTTACGCTTTTCTGAAAAGTGCAAATCTTGATGTGGGTGCGGCGTGGAGTTGGGAGGAATACACGCAGTGGGGAATTAAGTTTGGCCGCGATGCTGGTTTCAGGAATGCGGTGAAAGAGCATTTAGTAAAATCTAAGCAGCCAGAACATCTCGCACCTTTGTGGAATCCTAAAAAGTTGGCTAAGGATATGTATGAGGTGTTTCAAAAACTGTTAGCTAAACCGGTTAGTCAGTAGTCATTAGTGATTAGAAGGAAAAATTTCCGCATCTGGCACTCTTGACCTCTTGCTGTGAAGTCGTGTCACAATCTTTGTGAAAATGCGTAAAAGCTACGCGCCGAGTCTGATTAATACATAGCTGATTGATGGTACCGCGATCGCACTAACTTGATGCCAGTTAGGGCGATCGTTTTTTGTGGTGTTAGAATTACGCAAAAGTTAAAAATTACGTATTTTTTTTGAGCAGAGGTATAAAAACGCTGACACCGATCAGTAAATTTGCTAACTTTGAGAGATTATCAAACTCAGCAAAATAATTTACCTTTAGATAAATTATGCCCAACATTACCCTCTACGACGGCTTTACCAACCTTCCAGCCGAAACGCCCCCCGGCATAGGCACGCCCAGCGGCACCTCCCTTGCTTACGGACAGATAGCCCCGCCCGGTACACCACTTCCTGACCCTTTCCCCCCTGCTTCTCTTGCTACAGGTGCATTTACGCCAAACACAACGGGCATCAATACTGCCACGATCTACACTCCCAATAGCCCTGCTGGCTACGCGGGTTACACCAATTACAATCCCACCTCGCTGCTTGCGGGTCAGACTCCAGCGATATTGCCGCCTTTCACCGCGGCCGCATTAGACCGCACGGCTGGTTATACGATATCTTTTAATGCAGCGATTCCGACAGAAACTAGCAATGACAACCGCGCGGGTTTCAGCGTCACAGCTATTAGCAGCGACGGCTTGAACGGTTTAGAATTGGGTTTTAAAAATGGCAGAATTTTTGCTCAGTCAGAAAATGTTTTTGAGGCGGAAGCAGTTAATTTTAATACCGCTGCAAATAACAATTATGTCCTGAAAGTACAAGACAGCAATTACGAACTTTTTGCAAATAATTCCGCTGTTCCAATCCTCACAGGGCCGCTGCGTCAAATCCAGTTTGACCCCGAAGCAAGCCAGCCTGCTTTAACTTTCAATCCTTACAGATTGCCAAGTTTCCTATTTTTTGGCGACAATACTGACCAGGGAAGCGCTACATTTCGTTTGGGCAGGATAGCTGTTAATGACTTACTTGTTGCTAGTCCCGACAGTGCAATAACAACTGTCGGCACGAAGGTAAAAATTAAAGTTCTGGAAAACGATACAGGCGGCACAAAGGTACTGAGAGTGCAGAGTGTTACTCAACCAACAGGTGGCACTGTGACTCTTGATGACTGGATTTATGCAGGAGGAAATTTCACGAATATCGGAGGGCAGCCGCGCAACAATATTGCCCGCTTGTACAGCAGCGACGGTACGGCAGATGCTACTTTTAATCCCAATGCAGATAATTCGGTACTGGCCCTCGCGATCGATGCTAACGGCAACCCATTAGTAGGCGGCTATTACAGCAATATCGGGGG
>JAUBOM010000033.1:44537-46597 GCA_036700245.1 Microcoleus vaginatus BM001213989 | reverse complement strand
GCAGCAGCGCAACAGAATTGCCCGGTTGAACAGCAGCGACGGCACGGCAGATCCTACTTTTAATCCCAATTCGGATGGTGCTGTCAATGCGATCGCGATCGATGCTACCAACAACCCCGTAGTCGGGGGCACTTTTACCAATATCGGGGGGCAGCAGCGCAACAGAATTGCCCGGTTGAACAGCAGCGACGGCACGGCAGATCCTGCTTTTAACCCCAACGCGGATGATTTACTGTGGGCGATCGCGATCGATGGTAACAACAACCCAGTAGTAGCGGGCCGTTTCACGAATATCGGCGGGCAGCCGCGCAATTATATTGCCCGGTTGAACAGCAACGGTACGGCAGATCCTAATTTTAATCCAGATGCGAATAGTTGGGCCTATACGATCGCGATCGATGCTAACAACAACCCAGTAGTAGGTGGCTATTTCAGCAGTATCGGGGGGCAGCCGCACTTTAGTATTGCCCGGTTGAACAGCAGCGACGGTACGGCAGATGCTGATTTTAACCCGAATCCGAATAATTGGGTCGAGGCGCTCGCGATCGGTTCTAATAACGATCCAGTCGCCGTCGGCTTTTTCACCGATATCGGCGGGCAGCCGGCCAATTATATTGCCCGTTTGAACAGCAGCACTGGGTTGGCCGAGCCTGCTTTCAACCCCACTGCCGATAGTTCAGTCTTGGCGATCGCGATCGACCCCAAACGCAGCATTGTCTACACTCCTAACCCTACTTTCAACGGTGTTGACACTTTCTCCTACACAGCAACTGACGGTTACAGCAACAGCACATCAACTGTTAGCGTCCTCGTCAACAATTCCCCAGTCCTCGACAATTCCGGCACGCCTAATTTAACAGCAATTAACGCCAACGAAACCAACAACAGCGGCACATTAATATCTGCTATTATCGGCAGCATAATTACCGACCCCAACGACTTGATTTCCACCCGTCCCAGAGGCATCGCGCTTACAAATTTAGATACTACAAACGGCAGTTGGCAGTATACGACAGATGGCACAACTTGGAACAATATTACTACTGTTCCTACGGCTGCAACTGCCCTGTTGTTAGCAGACGACGCGACAACCCGCCTCCGCTTCGTTCCCAATCCTGACTACATCGGAACTGTTACTGACGGCATTACCTTTAATGCTTGGGATACAATTACCGGCACTAACGGCGGCACGGCAGATGTGACAGCGGATTTAGAAACTAATGGCATTTCTAGTCCTTTTAGTACAGCCAGCGAAACTGCAAGCATTACAGTTAATCCTTTACCTATTATTACTAATATCGCATCAACTCAGGCAGATGGGAGTTACGCGATGGGTGCAACAATTCCCATTACCGTCACATTCAGTCAACCAGTTAGTGTTATAGGTACACCGCAGCTTATCTTAGCCACAGGCGGTGCAGGTAATGTCATTAATTATGCCAGCGGCAGCGGCAGCGATACTCTGACATTTAATTACACTGTAACAGCCGGCAATAGCAGTCCCGACTTAGATTATATATCGACAACTGCCTTATCTCTCAACGGCGGTACGATTAAGAATGCTGCTAATGCTGATGCTGTCTTGACTTTGCCGAGTCCGGCTGCTGTTAATTCCTTGGGTCAAAATAAGGATCTTGTAATTGATGGCATTGCCCCAACTTTAGATCCGACGACTATTGCTGATATTACGGTGGCGGGGGGAACCAGTCAAGATTTTACTGTAACTTTTAACGATAATAGTGCGATCGATGTTACAACTCTAGACAGTTCTGACTTTTTAATCAATTGGTCAGGCGGTAGTATTCCTGTTAACTTTGTCAGTGTTGATACTAATACTAATGGCTTGACGCGGACAGCGACTTATTCATTTACTCCGCCTGGGGGAAGTTGGAATATTGCAGATAATAATCCAATTTACAGTATTAATCTGCAAGGTAATGAAGTTAAAGATACTGCTGGGAATCCTGTAGATGCTATTAGTTTAGGAACTTTCAGCGTTAATATTACCGTGCCACCGGAAACTCCGACTCCGACGCCGACTCCAACGGAAACTCCGACGC
>JAUBOM010000033.1:0-44437 GCA_036700245.1 Microcoleus vaginatus BM001213989 | reverse complement strand
CGACTCCAACGGAAACTCCGACTCCGACTCCAACGGAAACTCCGACTCCGACTCCAACGGAAACTCCGACTCCGACTCCGACGGAAACTCCGACTCCAACGGGAACACCAACTCCGACGCCAACGGAAACTCCGACTCCAACGGGAACACCAACTCCGACGCCAACAGAAACTCCGACTCCAACGGGAACACCAACTCCGACGCCAACGGAAACTCCGACTCCAACAGGAATACCGACTCCAACTCCAACGGAAACTCCGACTCCAACGGAAACTCCAACGGAAACTCCAACGGGAACACCTACTCCGACGGGAACGCCGACCCCAACCGGAACGCCGACCCCAACCGGAACGCCGACCCCAACGCCCACTCAAAGCGATTGCTTTTGCCATACTATTCCCCAGCCCAATTTCCACCAACCAAATCAAGTTGACAATATTATCAACAGCAATGGTAGCGGTGAAATTCAGTTTGGCACTGCGGGAAATGATGCTTTTTACGGCAGTCCAAATCAGAACATTTTCGATGGGGAAAAAGGCGACGATAACCTCTACGGCGGTGAAGGTAATGATATCCTTTACGGGAACAGATCCCAGGATTTTATTGACGGGAACAAGGGAGTTGATATCCTTTTTGGAGGCAAAAATAATGACATCATTGTTGGCGGGGAAGGTGAAGATATCATTTTCGGCAATCGTGGCAACGATTCCCTTAATGGCAAGGAAGATAACGACTTAATTTTTGGTAATGAAGCTGCTGATTTTATCCACGGCGGTAAAGGTAATGATTCTGCATTTGGCGGCAAAGGTGATGATATTGTGTTCGGCGGCCAAGGCAACGATATTCTCTACGGCAATTTAGGCAGCGATACTATCTGCTCCGGTGCTGGCAATGATTTCTTAAGCGGGAATCAAAGTAGCGATTTGCTTTCTGGCTGCGAGGGAAATGATACTATCTTTGGCGGGGCTGGTAGTGACAATCTCATTGGCTGTTTTGGCGATGACATTTTAATCGGAGGTTTGGAGAATGATAGTCTAGTTGGAGGTCTAGGAAATGACACGTTTGTGTTAGAAAATAACGCAGGATTTGATGTTGTTTTTGATTTCACGGCAGGGCTGGATATGCTACAATATAATGGCGCAAGTATGGAGGAATTGGCAATAAGTCAAATTTCCGAAGGCACTTTAATTAGTAAACCAAGCGGGGAAGGTTTGGTGCTGTTGGTAGGGGTGCAAGCTAGTGCGATCGCACTTAGCGATATAATTTCACTTTAGTGAGTAGTCGATCGCCACTCGATCGCGCCCGCCAGACTTAGCTCGATAAAGTGCCTTATCCGCGGCTTCAATCAACATTTTCGGGGAATTTTGACTTTCGGAAACGCCCGCAACTCCCAAGCTGAGAGTCACACAATCGCTGACAACAGACTTGATGTGGGGAATTGCCAAGGCTTTGATTCGCTGGCGGATTCCCTCAGCAACAGCCTGT
This sequence comes from Microcoleus vaginatus BM001213989, assembly GCA_036700245.1. Classification (GTDB taxonomy): domain Bacteria; phylum Cyanobacteriota; class Cyanobacteriia; order Cyanobacteriales; family Microcoleaceae; genus Microcoleus. The sequence continues at coordinate 42,952 of JAUBOM010000033.1, read as the reverse complement.
GCAGCCACGATATTCGTATTTGGCAAAATTACTCCAAATTCCTCGCCGCCGTACCTAGCAGCCAAATATAGGCGTTCTGCGGGTGCGTTCGTGCAAGCATCCCCAATCGCCCGCGCCACTTGCTGCAAACAAGCATCCCCGGCTTGGTGACCGTAATTGTCGTTGTAAAGTTTAAAACAATCAATGTCGCACATAATCAAAGATAGCGGTTCCTCCGAGCTCGACTGCTCCCATTCCCGGTTGATCACCTCGTCAAACCGGCGGCGGTTAGCTAATTGAGTCAGACTGTCCAAATTCGCCAAGGCGTCCAACCGCTGGTTAGCAGCAGCTAGCTGCTGGTAAAGTAAAGATTGTTCGATCGCGATCGCCACTTGAGTACCCAACTGACTCAGCAAATCCACGTCAAACTGCTGCCACTGGCGGGGTGCCGAACAGTGGTGGGCAATCAGCAAACCCCACAACTGCGGCACTTGACAAGAAGGATTGCCATCGCGGTGTTCTATTCCCTGCTGGACAATCGGCACTACCAAATTTGCCTTCACCTGGCATTCCACCAAAAAATTAATGTGACACTCGGTCAAATTAGAAGCATGAATATCTTCTATGGCGCGAATGCGGCCCTTTAAATACTGTCCGAGGTAACTATTGGCAAAACAGCAATCGTCAATTGCCATCCCCTTTAGTGGCATCCATCCTTCTCCAACCGACTCCACCACCACATCTCCGTTCCAGTCGGGTCGGAAGCGGAAAATCAGCACGCGATCGGTTGCCAAAAACTCCCGCACTTCCGCTACTGTAGTGTTGAGAATATCTTGGAGATCCAAAGAAGAACGGATGCGCGATTGAATCTGTGCAATCAGGCGTTCCCGTTCTATTTGTTGTCGCAGCGCGACTTGGGCTTGCTTGCTTTGAGTAATGTCCCGACCTTCCGGCAGCAGCAATACTATTTTGCCAGTTTCATCCGCGACCGGTTTGACAGAAAAATCAACAGTTGCCGTCCGATTTACACCTTGAACTTCCACTTCATAGCGGACAAATTCACCTTTTGCCGATCGAGAAATCGCATCTTGCAACTGTTGGCGAACTTCCTCAGAACCTCCCCACCACGGCAACAGCCAAAACGGTTTATGTGCCACATCCCGCAGCTTAATTCCCGCGAAATCCAGAGAAGTTTGGTTAGCTTCCAGGAGAGTGCCGTCCGGTTTCAACAAGCTCACAAATTGGAAAGAAGAATCAAAAATTGCCCGAAAGCGCCTTTGAGAATCTCCCAACATTGCCGTCACCTTTTCGCGAGAGGTAATATCGCGGAAGCGCCACACCCTGCCAATAATATTATGTCCGACTCGAATCGGCTGCGTGTAGCGCTCAAAAGTGCGGCCGTCTTTAAATTCTAGAATATCGCAGCCTTCGGACTCCGCATCGCTATAAATTTCTTTAACTCTGTGTAAAAAAGCGCTCGGATCTTTAACTTGCTTGGTGAGAAATGCCAGCCGCACCGTTCGATCCATTGAGTTTCTAACTTCTTCATAAATTCCCCACATTTGGACTAACTTTTCGTTAAAACTAATCAGTTCTCCGGCGGTAGTAACAGCGAGAATGCCGTCTGCCGTTGCTTCCAAGGTAGCGCGCAGCAGAGAGCGCGATCGCTCTAATTCTGCTGCGATTAATTTGCGTTCCGTGAGGTCTCGCACTGCTTTTACCTGCACTAAACGACCTTCCCAAAATACGAATTTGCTGCGCACGTCAGCGGGAAAAGCAGTCCCGTCTCGCCTGATAAAAATAGTTTCACAGACTGTATCGCTAGCTGCCGAAATCATTTGCGGCGCCTGTTTGTATGATTTCGGCGACAGCAGTTCCAGCAAGCTCATTCCCGCCATCGACGCAGGTTCGTAACCGAACAGCTCGGCAAACTTGCTGCTGACGCTCAAAATTGTGTCGCGGTCAGCCACGGCAACTGCTTCAAAATAATCTTCGCATTCGAGCAAGCGCGCTGCTGAACTGCTGCTACCGTTTTCGCCGGAATAGCTGTTGTTAATTAGCTGTTGTAATTGCGTATTTGCCGAGTACAAAGCGGTCATGGCTTGCCTGTACATACCAGTGCGCTTTTCGACTTTTGCTTCAAGTCTATTTCGATATTCTCGCAGTTTTTTTTCTACTCTAATTAAATCAGTAATATCTACTGCAAACACGATCACGCCAACGACTTGACCTGTTTCGTCGCGGTAAGGTATTTTATCTGTCCGCACCCAGCATTTTTGACCCGAGACAGTTGGCAGCAGTTCGATTTTGCCGTGTTTGGAAAGACCGGAATTGATTACTTCCAAATCTTCTAAATAATATTGCTCTGCTTCGTCTGGATAGATTTCATAAAAAGATTTACCTTCTAATTGAGCTGCGGGCAAACCTCTCGATGCAGCGGCGGCTTGATTAATTCGCAGCAGGCGGCTTTCGGTATCTTTGTACCAAATCATCGCCGGCACGGAATCAAAAATAATTTGCTGTTCTTGTTGCTGCCGGCGCATTTCTGCTTCTGCTTGTTGTCTTTTAATTATTTCTTTTTGCAGTTTGTGGTTGGCTTTTTTGAGTTCAGCAGTGCGTCTTTCTACTCTTTCTTCTAGTTGGTCGTAGTATTGGGTCAGCAAGCTTTGCTGCTGTTCGCGCCGCATTGCTTCTAATTTAATGCTTTCGCTATCTAACAAACTTGACGATACAAAATCGGCTAATATTTGGGTTAATTCCTGTTCTTCTTCCGTCCAATCGCCGTCGGAACCGTGGCGTTCTGCGCTGACTATTCCCAACCTTTGACCTGCCAGCATAATCGGTACGTTTAACAGGGAAGTCGTATCCCTATCTGCAAAATAAAGACCGACAAGTTCTTGTGTTCTCGGATCATTTTCTGCGGCCACTGTGGCGATCGCACTTGCGGATTTTAAAGCTTGAAAATATGCCGGACAGTCGGCGGCTGTGATGATTATTTGTACGGAATGGAGTTTAGTATGTTGTTCGTAAAGGTCGATGCAGTGAAGCTGCGTTTTGTCTTCGCCGTACAGCCAAATACTGGCTCGATCGCAGTTGACAATACTGACAGCGGTTTCTGTTACTTCGCGGATGAATTGTTCTATATTGTTGCGTTCTTTAATTTGAATTTGGGCTAATTTTGCGATCGCCAAAGTTGGACGGCGCCAATTTTCTTTCTGTCTCGACGGCGCCGATAGGGTGGATGACTGCCAAGCCGGCTTAATTTCTTCGCAAACTAAGAGTACAGCCGGCGCTTGGAAATTGGGAATTAAGCGACCATTGGTATTTGTCTCTATTTTCCACTCTAGCGCAGGCATGGCGCGCGCGGTTGCTTTTACCGTGATAATCCTGCCGTCTTTGCAAGTCAAATAACCTTCCCAACAGGCAACTTTTGGAGTTGACGTGCCGTTTTCCGACAGGGCTAATCCGGCAAATTCTGCCTGCATTTTCCCTTGATATTGGCAGTAAAATATGTTAAAAACTGAATGACAAATTAATTCCTGCGATTTGTAGGCGAGGCGGGACTCGCCGAATTGATTGAGCGAAAAAACTCTTCCCAAAGCATCAAGGACGAAGTAAATGCCAGGAAAATTGTCGTAGAGAGTTCGATACCAATCCTGTTGGACTTGTTGGCTGCACGAAAGTTTTGCTGCCGCGAGCTCGTCCTCCGTGCCGGTTAAGTAAGAATTGTTGGTTTCTGGGTTGCTTGAATGACTTTTTTTAGCAAACACTTTTAGCTTAACTCGACTGTAATTAATTTTACTTTCTGAAATTTAACTTTCTTGTGAAACTAAATTAAACCTGTTGTTTGAAAAAAGTTACAAGTTGTAACAAAATTACAACTTGTCCAGCACTCTGGTTTTCAATTCCGAATGCAACCACTGTATTTATTTGTAGTTAGTAGACGCTCAGCCGGCGATATTCCCCGCTAGTTGCAATGCCAGCCGGTTTAGCTGCAATTACCCCGTCTGTACTTTTAGCATCCTAGACAATGGAAAAAACCGACTATCCCTGATTTTAAGTATATATGATAACACTTAAATATTTAGTATTGGGAGTGACCTACTTGGGATTCGGTTTGGGATATTTGCCCGGTCTGCTGATGAACCGGGTGGCGGTGGCAATTGTTGGGTCAGCTTTTGCGGCGGTTTTGGGGATACTCTACCTGAAAACTGCTTGGCGGGCGATCGACCCCAGTACGATGTTTTGTGTTGGGAATGACGATCGTGAATATAATTAATTTGACTGTTTAATAAATATTTGCAATACTTAAGTTAAGTATATCTTATAAGACACAATCGGTCACGGGCTTTAGTCCGATAGTTTATACTTAATCTTGTCCAGCAAACCCTACAGAGGTAAGTAAGAGTGACTACCCAACCCGCTGCCAAACCCAGACTTAATTCTGCGTTCAAACAACTGATGTCCTTACACTGGGTGATGTCAGCTTGCTATTTAGTAGTGTTTATTACCGGTGCGTTTATGGCTCGATTGCCGAGAGAATTGTTCATTCGAGGCCCCCTTTACGATTTTCACAAATCCGTAGGGGTGCTGACAATGGCTTTCCTGACTTTGCGGATTTTAACTCTGCTGCGGGTATGGTGGAAAAAATATACCAAACGCCTGCCAAAGTTTACGAAGGAATGGTACAAAAGTTTTGCTCTGCACGCAACTTTGTACGTTTTTATGTGGCTAGTTCCGGTTGCTGGTTTCTTACTTTCTAACTCTTACAAAAGTGACGGTGTGAAATTTTTCGGAATTCTTTTGCCGGATATCTTTCCGCAGAATTCCGCAATGGTTGAGGTGGGAAGGAGTTTGCATTTTTGGCTTGGGTACACGTTTTTAGCCTTCGTAATTTTGCATCTTTTAGATCAGAAGAAAGTTGTGAGAGCTAATTGGCGCAGGTTGACAAATTTTGTTGGCACTAAGTTCCCAAAGCCTCAAAAGGTTGGATAAATTTGCGATGGGGCAGTATTCTCAATTGGTAGCGGTAGGGTGCACGCTGCCTACCGTAGATAATTAGTTGATGCGTCCAGGACTATTTATGATAAATTGACTGCAAAACTCGCTATTTTCCACGGCGATATTCTGAAACTTGTCCCATCGTCTGAATTCTGGGGCAAATTTATGGGTTGTTCTAATAAATTGACGGGGTGACTAATCGCCAAACCCAAATCGCTGTTTAATTCCAACTTTGCCTCTTCACCGTGACACTCGTAACACCGCAAAATCCAGACATTAGAATCATCTTCCGATTGTTTGAATGCCATCAGCACTAAATTTTCGGCGGACAAATCCAAAAACTTGCCTACTGCGGGCAGAGTCTTGCGACCTTTTTTCTCTAACTTGGGTAACACCTTTACTAGCAGTGGTAAATTCAACTCGTACCCCTGTCGAACCGTACCTGCATCCTGCCAATTTCCGCTGTGGGGATAGACTGCACAAGTAAATTCGGAAACTCCTACATCTGCTTGTTCATCCGGCCAAGTCGAACCCCGAAGCAATGTCAGCCGAATTTGATTTGGTTGAAGGTCGCAACCGTATTTGCAATCATTGAGCAAACTCACTCCAAAACCGTCATTGCTGATATCACTCCAGCGCAAAATCGGTACTTCCCATTTGGCTTTTTCGGCGGGTGTTTGCGGCTTGGTTGTGCGATCGATCGCACCGCCGGGAATTTCGCAAGTTGCGAAATCTGCTTCTACATTTAACCCAAAGGCTGCTTTTACTAAAACGTGACTTTCTTGCCAATCTGCAACTGTCTTGATTTTCAGCAGCGGCGAACCTATTTCTACTATATAATCTTGGCAAAACTCCGATTTGCCAATTTGTCGGACTACGCGCAAACTCTGCCGCAATTCCCCCTCCTCTACCCAAGAAATATCTTTGAGTGTGGGCGCGGGTAATTGATGTTTTTGATAATTTGGATCGATGTTCCAAGCATCCCAATATTGACCGCTGTCTTGAAATGCTTGCAGTTGATTGCCGCCTGCTGCATTCAGAACTTCTCTGTTATTTACTTTATCCCAAATGCTGGATAAATCCCCGGTTTTTCCGTCTACTGTTGCCCGAATAAATTCATTTTCCAAACTTATTTCTGCGGCTGCAAAATGCGTTTCTTGACAAGGTGTGTTTTTTTGTGCTATACCGTATGTAAGTTTTGATAAATCTGTCTTTTTGTCGGTTTCTGGACTCGCGGACGCATTATCCACAGTTTGAGCGTCTTCGTGACACAGCCAAAACACCTGGTAGCCAAGGGCGGGGATATTATTTGCCGAAAATAACAGTGTAGAGTGGGATTGCGGTCGATCGCCCCTGACAATCTGCGACACCAATCGCCGTCGGGAAAAATCGTAAATTTGCCAAGCTGAATCAGCGGCATCGGGAAGCGGTACGGCGACAACCTCAGAGCGCGACCAATTGAGGGTATTGAAAATTAGAATTGGTTGAGCGTCGGGCCCAGGAGGGGAGGGGAGAGAAATTTGAGCCGAGATTGCATCCAAAGACTTTATCAGGATTTCGCGACAAGTGCGATCGACCTCGGCAAAGGCTAGATTAGCATCCGCATAAACTTGGGCGATCGCAGAACCGGGCAAAATATCGTGAAACTGGTTAAACAAAATTTGTTTCCAAGCTGATTCTAATTCTGATTTCGGATAAACCGCACCAGTACAAATCGTGGCCAGCGAAGACAGCAACTCTGCTTGGTAGAGCAATTCTTCGCAGCGGCGGTTTTGGCGTTTTTGGTCGGCGCGAGTCGTGTAGCAACCCCGGTGGAATTCTAAATAAAGTTCGTCTTTCCAAACGGGGAGATTTTTGAGTTGTGAGATGGGAGGATTTGCATCCTTCATTGCCGACAAGTTTGAAAATTCCAGCGCCCCCAAATTCTCGTGATTGTCCGATTCTGGAACATCGCTTTCTGGCCTAGTTGTCGTAACTTCCGGCAAAAACTGACTCTCAATCAAAGACAAATAATCAACCGCTTTCGCAAACTCCAACCTTGGGAAAAAAGGCGACATTTTCCAGCGTTTCGCCACCTCCAACATATCACGAGTCGGGCCACCGCCGTGGTCGCCAACCCCAGGCAACCAAAGAGCATCTTGCAAATTAGTTTTAGCTTGCCAGTCAAAAGCATGACTTGCCATTTTTACAGATTCTATGCCTTCACCAATTGGAGAAGACATCATGCTAAATATTTTAGTACCGTCCAACCCTTCCCACCAAAATGCACCGTGGGGAAATTCCGTTGTATCGTTCCAACGCAACTTTTGCGTCACAAAATAGTCAACTCCGCCTTGTCGCAAAATCTGAGGTAATTGCCACCCAAAACCGAAAGTATCCGGTAGCCAAGCTACCCGCATCAATTGCCCAAATTTTTCTTTTGCGTAACGCTGTCCGTAAAAAAGGTGCCGCACCATTGACTCAGCGGAAATCAAGTTTAAATCCGGTTCTACCCACATCCCGCCGACAACTTCCCAGCAACCCGCCGCCACCTGTTTTTTAATCGCAGCAAATAAGTCCGGTCGATGTTCTTCCATCCAAGCATAAAGGGCTGGAGTTGAATGGCAGAAAATCAAATCGGGAAACTCGGATTGCAATTTCAATACCGACTCAAAAGTTCGCTCTGCCGCTTGCCAAGTTTCCGGGACAGGCCACAGCCAAGCTAAGTCTAAATGAGCGTGACCCACCAAATAGATTTTACCTGTATATATAGATGTCAGAGCGCCGTTTTTTCCTATATATATAGATGTAGCATTGCTATTTTCTCCCACCTCAAAAACCTCATCCCTTCTTCCTCCCTCTGTGTTCTCTGCGCCCTCTGCGGTTCCCTCATCTAACTCCCCCAAAAAAGCCCGCAAATATCCCAGTAAATTGTGCCGCAAAACAGACAGCGAGCGATCGAACTTTTCGCGATCGCACACCGCCGACCAATCGATCGAACCAAGGGCCAAATCAATCTCAGATTTCAGCATTTCCCCCTTGACAATAATTGCGCTATCGGCTATTAGTTGTGTGGCAAGGTATTGGGAATTTAAATTTTCCAGATTACCAAACAGCGAATTCTGCAAAATCTCTAATTCGGCAGCCACAAAACCCGGATCGAAACAACAAGAGTCAGCAGCTTCGTACAAACAAATCGATCGCACTAAAGCGCCGCTATCGTGACCCGGACTTACCAACCGCAAAATTACTAAAAATTCATCTCCGGGATTGGCCGACGAACTCAACAAAACTCGATCGGCACAATCAAATAAATCTCCCTGTCCGACTAACTCGCCGTTGACAAAAATTTGAGCATCTTCTGCCCACCAAGTCAAGCCCAGCAGCAACCGCAAACCAACCACAGGATAGCCGTGCAAATTGTCAGGAATTACAAATTGCTGACCCAAATACAAAACTTGCTTCCCAGACGGCCAAGCAATATGTCCTTTGCCGTTAAGTTCGGCAACAGGCCAGTTACAAATATTTACTGAAGATACAGCAGAGTCAGAATCGCAGTACCTCCAACCAGACTGAACCTCCACTTGGCTGAGGCGGCGCAACTTTTCGACAGTGGCAGAAAGATTGTTGCTAGCAGGTGACGCAGAAGCACTCATTTTTAGCTAAAATAAAACTTGTGTAGGAATCAAAGATCGGATTGAACCGCGAAGACGCGAAGGACGCGAAGAAATAAAGGTTTCAGAGGGTTTGAAGCTGCGATTAATATCTCGCTTTGATTTTACAGCAATATTCAGCAATTCCGGCGCGAATCAAAAATCTGAATTCAATAATAAAACTTATGTCCAACGGTTACTACGGCCCATACCAAAGCCGATTATTAAATTTTATATCGAAACAGTCCCGCCAAATCGCTGACAATTGCGATCGAACTTGGCGTCAAATTAAAGAAGCAACTTTCACGGCAACCCAAATTCTGCTTTATCCAGCTTATTTGCTGGTGCAAAGTTCCAGAATGCTGGGCAGACAGTTGCGGGAATCAAGTCAAAAAGTAGATTTACCGGAACTAGAAGAATTTGGCGGTGAGGAAAATCCCGATTTGCCACAAAATTGGTATCCGGGCGAAACTTCGGAGGAAAGTTCGATCGCCGAAATTTTGCACCTGGCGGAAAGTTTACTAAACTCGTCGCAAACCGCGAAAACTTTGGCCAGCTTCCCGCTGTTAATCGATCGGGGAAATACTGCTAACAATTTACACCCGGCAGTAAATTTTAGCCCAGAAACAGCAAAGCATCAAATAACTTCAGTCTTAGAACACCCGCTGGCTAAAACTCAATTAAACACCGCGTCCGCAATTGTCAGTCAACCGAAAGTTCAGGCAATCGCGAGTTTTATCCCAGCCCGCACTTTAGTATTGGTAGGAAGAGAAAATCAGATATTAGATATTTTGACACCCGAACAGCAGGAAATGCTCGAAGGTCGCATAACTTGGGAAATTGCCAACTGCGGGCCAGGGCGGCGGGAAATTGCCCAAAAAGAATTCAAATTTAATCTCGGTTTGGAGTCGGCGGCCAAAAAAGCGCACTTGCCGCCTGTGCGTCGTTTTTGGGAATTGATGGCATGGGTTCAGACGAGTCCGGTTGCTCTGAAAAGAAATCAGTTTGGAGAATCAATCCTCGCGGTTAAAAAAGCGATCGACGGCAATTCAATCCTAGCCCAAAAAGCCAGCGCGCCACTCACATCAAAACCCGCACAGCAGTCGATTGCGGCATCAAATTCGATCGACCACAATACCCCAAAACTAGAAACAAATTTTAACAGTAAGTTCGATCGTCGAATCAGCAATCCTCTCTCCTTTGTTACATTACTCGATCGCGCCGCCGTCAACCTCGAAGAACTTACCCTACCGCCATCGCCAAAAACAACCGCCACACCAACAGAAACCCCCGGAGTAAAAATTAATACATCCGGCACAGAAGCCAATTTAGATGTTTCCGCCCGCGAAATCCTCGAAAAATACGCTCGAAGCATCGAAGGAATTATTTGGTCGTCAGTAGACCACCTCCTCGGCAAAGAAACAGCAGCAAGTGATAATACGGAAAAAGCAGTCGCAATTCAGTATTATTTGAAACAGCGACAAGAACAAGAAAACACGCAAAACAGCCCAGAGGTCGATCGACCGTGGCTGAGCTGGCAAGACTTATTCGGGGAAGCAGCACCTGGGCATTTAATCGAGGGAAGTTCGCAACCCCAGGCAGCAGCTCAAAGCCAGATAGCACAAGCAAGCCCAAAAGTCAAGCAGGAAAGGGCAGAATTAGAAGAATGGGCAGAAGGTCGATCGATCCCAGTCTCAATATCCCCTTACCCCGAAGCAATTCACCGCCTGCTCGCGCAGCTAAAACAGAGCTTTATCACAAAAGTGCCAAAAAGTCAACCCCAACCAGCACCAAATTCAGCAGGTACTCAAAAAAATAGCTCTGCACTCACAGCAGAATCAACCCGTCAGCGGCGCGCGCCGGAAACCCAAGTGTCAAAAAACACAAACCCGAACACCGCAAAAAACAGCCAATCCCAAGCAGCAATCACCGCGCCAACCAGCAGATACACCCCCCCACAACCAAAAAAACCGAGCGCAGGCGTCCAACCCGAGGGCGACTACTTAGAAACAAAAGCAGAATCGATGGGATACATTAAGCACCCGCTAGAACAAGTGCTAGAATGGCTCGATCGAGTCATGCTGCGGCTCGAAAACATCGCGGAGCAACTCTGGAATTGGGCAAAAACCAACTGGCCAAAAATCCTCAAAAACAAAGAGAAAATTGACTAATCTTTAGCTTATGATAAAAAAGTTGCCGCAACAGCAGCAAATCAGCCCAGTATTATGCCATCTTTGGAGACTCCCACAGTGCTAACCCTCAAAATCGTAGTTAATGTAGTTGTTTTATTTTTTGTTTCCCTGTTTATATTTGGATTTTTGTCCAATGACCCAGCTCGGAACCCCAACCGCAGAGACATGGAATAAACAAGTTATCTCGGGCACTGGCTGGGGGCACGCCACTGCAGCCCCCCAGCAAGCCCCCAAACCCGCAAAAATTAGTTAGTCGAACAAAACTTGACCTCGCACCATCCGCGAGGTTATCTTGTGGCGGAAGCAAGTTCAGAAAGCAGCCATATTCCGGCGCGCCAAAGCCGCTGCAAATTTCAGATGTCAGATTAATGTCTAAACAGTTGCCTTTTAGATGCAAAAATTTTCAATAATTTGCACCCTATAAAATCTAAAATCTAAAATCTAAAATCTAAAATCTAAAATCGGATGACTTACCTGTTGTAACTATGCCCTATCCGGTACCGCCGCCAGAACCCCCTGCCATCATCTACATCGCCAAGCCAAAAAAAGTCGCCCTCACTGTGGCGGCCGGCGATGGAGACACCCGCAGCAACCCCGCAGAAATACCGGAACCAAGCCCAGATATCGTTCAGCCAGAACCCACACCAGCCCCAGCAGAACCCGCAGCGACACTCCTCGGGACCACCCCAGCCACGGATCGGCCTCCAGAAATGGCCGACCCCCTAGCCTCTGTGGAAAGCGGCGATGCAGTGGTGGGATTTCAGCGTCGGGTTCCTGGGAGAGAACCCGAAACTGCGACTGTTGAGCAAGATTCCTCGTTTACGGCTTACCAATTGGGCTCGGTAGAAAATGCCATTGCCATTCGGAATCGGGAACGAACCGCAGAGGCGCAGAGAAAACAGGAGAGAAATCAGGTCGGAAAGCAGGAAAGTTGGTATCAGGCCCAAGGCCGACAGTTAGAAGATAACTCTCCCGAACCTGCTGAAATTCCCGTTCCCGAACCCGCGCTAGAAACAGCACCCAGCGGGCAACAGGAGTTCGACATTCCCACACCAGGAACCACCCCCGTACCCACAACCCCCCCTGCCCCGACACCGAAACCTAAACCAGCCGCGCCGCCGGGAGTCCGCACCCCCCCTGCAGGGCGGACGGTGCCTTTTCCGGTGAGTCCGGCCGATACTATCGAAGTTAAGGCCGACAGCCAAGAATTCGACGATAAGCAGCAAATAGTCACGGCGGTTGGTAATGTTGTTGTGCGGTTCCGGCAAACTGTGATTGATGCCGATCGGGCGATCGTCAACTTAGTCACCCGCCAAGTGGTAGCATCCGGCAATGTCGCCTATACCCGCGGCGAACAAGTAGTGCGCGGCCAGCGGATGGAGTTCAATCTCGGCCTCAACGCCGGCGCCGTCGAACAAGCAAGCGGCGAAATTTTCTTGCCCGCAGCAGGCAGCGAATTGACGCCCACACTGCCGACGGATATTAGTGCTGGGAGAATTCTCGAACAGCCGCTGAGCGATCGAATTACCAGCCAGCAGCCCGTGCGCGGAGTTAAATCCCCCGGAGCTGCTACAGTGACTCTTGGCGGCGGCGGACAGCTAGCAGCCCCCCAAGTTGTCGGCGCCGTCAACCGCGTCCGCTTTGAAGCAGAACGCCTCGAACTGCTGCCAAACGGCGTGAGGGTAGCAACCAATATTCGGATTACTAACGACCCGTTTTCCCCGCCAGAATTTGAATACAGAGCGCGGACGGCGAGGATTACAAGGATTTCGCCCACGGCTGAGGAATTGGTCACAACTAAACCCCGCTTGGTGTTCGACAACCGCGTGAAAATACCCGTGTATCCCCGCCGGCAAGTGTTTGACAGCAGGCAGCAGAGCGGCCCGTGTTTGACTTTTGGTTACGACGGGGGCGAGCGCGGCGGTTTGTTCGCCGAGTGCGGTTTTGAAGTGTTGCAAAACGGGCCGGTGCGGCTGACTCTGACGCCCCAAATTTACCTTCAGCGGATTGTGGCAAAGCAGGGCGGCAATCCCTTGTCTCCCGACAGCTACGGGCTCAGAGCGAGGTTGGGGGCTAGTCTGGGCCCGCGCACCAGGCTCGACGGCTTGGCAAGATTTGTGAGTTTTGAAGATTTCCCGAATTTGCCGGAAGACAGCTTTCGGGGGAATTTGCGCTTGCGCCAGTTGATCGGCACTCACTCTCTGGCTGCAGAATACAGTTATCGCGATCGGCTGTTTAACGGTTCTCTGGGCTTTCAAACCGTGCAGAGCAGCCTCGGGGCAGTCCTCACTTCCCCAGTCATCCCCCTCGGAGGCACTGGCATCAATCTCAGCTACCAAGCCGGCTATCAATTTATCAATGCTGACACCGATCGACCAGACTTGCTCGAACCAGTGCGGGAAAACAACCGCATCGATCTGGGCCGTGCCCAAGTCAGCGTCGCTTTGAGCCGCGGCTTCAACCTGTGGGAGGGCGAACCGCTGCCCCGCACTCCCACCCAGGGTTTGAGGTATACGCGGACGCCGGTGGTTCCTTTCGTGCAACTGGCCTTGGGAGTCCGGGGAGTTGGCACTTCTTACAGCAGCGGCGATCGACAAAATTCGATCGCCCCCAGCGTCGGCATTCAAGGGCAGTTCGGTCATTTCTCCCGCCCTTTCCTCGATTACACTGGGTTTAACGTGACTTATACCCAGGTGGGACGGGACGGTATATCTCCGTTTTTATTCGATCGCTTAGTAGATTTGAGAGTCCTGTCTTTTGGACTTGTCCAGCAAGTTTACGGAGGCTTTCGAGTTGGGTTTCAAAGTGCTATTAATTTAGAAAGCGGGGAAGCAATCAGTACGAATTATACTTTAGAATACAGCCGCCGCAGCTACGCAATTATTTTGCGTTTTAATCCAGAGCGTCAACTCGGCAGCCTGACTTTTAGAATTAGCGACTTCAACTGGAATGGCACTCCCGAACCTTTTTCCGGGGACGTGCCAACTGTAGAAGGAGGCGTGCGTTTATCCGATTAATTCAATGGCTAATTGGGAATTGGTCATTGGGAATTTGGAACCAACAGAAAACAGTCAACAGTCAACAGTCAACAGACAACAAATGACAGAAGTGACCGCAATATCTGCACAAGCAGCGGCTCTGCTGGTTCACTACGGTTTTGACCTAGGTGGCAAAAAAGCAGAGAAATTGGCGGGTGAATGGCTGACCAAGTATCCCGGCTATTGGCTGCGTTTAGCAGTGGTTGAAGCGCTTTATCAAGGGCGCTATAAGGCTGTTTCTGTGGGACAGCTATTGAGTATGTGGCACCGGATAGGTGAACCTCTCTATCATTTCAATCGCGAGTTTGAACGCTTGGTCTGCAACAATTTTCCTCAAAATTTAAACTTGAAAAGTGACGATCGAGTGCCGCAGGAGGATATACTTTTATCGAGCCCGGAATCGCAAGTCGATGTAGCCGAGTTAGATTTGCTTGCGCCGTCAGAGGCGCAACTCGATCGGGCGCCTACAGCAGAAGTCCCGAACACAGAGGCCCAGGAAACAGGAAAATTGCCCGCAGCCGACGATCGCACAAAAGAAAATACAGAAGTTGTAGTTTATGAAGATTTGGCTGTTACCGCCCTGGCAGATCGAGCCGAAGCCGAGCGCAAATTAGCGGACAAACCTGTGGCCCTATCATTCCCAGTTGTCAAACACACTGATTTTCACACCAAGTTAAAAGCCATTGCCCGAGAAGGCCGAAGAAAGAAGGGAGAAAGCAGAAATAGGGTGTAAACTTTGGCAACTAGATAATTATTTGTCACTTTTCATTTTTGGCACTTCCTCCCATCCGAATTTCCGAACAAAAAGATGCTTGTTCCGTACCGTTAGCTTGCTTAACAACGCTAGTCCGCAGCCGCAGGTTGGGCATGAGATACCACAGCCTTTCTTCCGCATGGAGGGTGTCTGATTCTGTAATCAATGTCAGCACGTCGTCGCCCATCACGTAGCGAGTGTTACCCTTGTTTTGCAACACTTTGCCAACGCTTGGATTGTCGGGATTAGGGACGATCGCTAGTATCGTAGAACCGATTTGTTTAGCTTGGTTGCGATCGGGAATACCTTCCCAAGTAATCCGAACGCTGGTTAGCCCAGTTGAGGCCGGGTTAATCGAGTGTTCTTGGCAAAGTTTGACGACTGCTGCATCGCGCGAGGTCAGTATTTCTATGTTGAGGTCAGATTTACCTGCCTGCAATTCCCCAGAATTGAGATTGTGTACGGTGCGCTGGGAAAACCATTTGCCTGCACTTAACTCGAAAAACTCGATAACATCCATGAAATTTGTCTCTAAAGTCAATACTGCTTTATTTGCGATCGTGACTTGCGCGCTATGGAGTCAGAAACCCCGTTTCTTCCTACATACCTAGCGGTCAAACCAATGATTTTGTTTAGAAACCCGGTTTAAGAGTGCAAGCCCTTTACTATATTTTAGAGGAACGGGGCGCGCCTGCAAAGCTTTCTGAGAGCTTTGGGTGAAGCAGATTGCAGATGCGGTTGAGGTACAAAACCCCACCAGGGGGACATCTGCCTCGCTGATGCGACGGAATTGACAGAAAATCACAGCATCTAGAATCGTGTTTCGTTAAAAAAAGTTTTCCACATTAAATAGGATTGCGATACCTGAAAATTTTTAGCTTTGACAGTGTTTATCTCACCACAATCATTACCCTGCCTGCAGGCTATGTTAAGAAAAACAACGATATATGTCAGCTTTTGTCGCTCACTCGGTAAATTGGGCGTTGCTGAGTTGAATTATGTTGGCGGCGATTTATTGTTATAATCGCACTCCTTGAAAATTCTCAAAGCAGACTCAGACTAAAAAACGAGCAATGCATCGAACCATCACCAAACCGAGGGCAGGAATCTGTAGCACATAGCATTCAAATATGTCATGCTAAGTCAAGAGAAAAAATTCTCGATCGGGTTTCCGGCAGGGTATAGCTAGCGATCGCATACATTTAAAAAAGACATCCATAAATTTATGAGCGAGTTTACACAAGGGCTCGATAAAATGCAGCCCCCAGAACAGACGGACTGCCTGGGAATCCTGCCCCATCAGCTAGCAGCGACTTCAGACTCAGAGAAATTATACAGCTTACTAACAGATTACAATTTTATTGAAGCCAAGCTGTCAGCATCGGGAGTACAGGCGCTAATAGAAGATTACGATTTAGCAACAAATCCCGATATTATTACCTCAGACCAAAAAGCCGACCCACTCAAATTAATCCAAGAAGCAATTCGGCTGTCTGCCCACATTCTAGCCAAAGACAAAACCCAACTAGCCACCCAACTAATTGCCCGCTTAATGCGCTTTGAAAGTCCAGAAATTCAAGCACTGCTAGCACAAGCAAAACACCAAAAAAACCCCTGGCTGCTACCGCTAACGCCCAGCTTTACTCCTCCAGGCGGGAGATTGCTGCGCACCCTCACCGGACATACAGATTGGGTACAAGCTGTAGCAATCACCCCCGACGGCAAGCGGGCAATTTCTGCGTCCTCCGACCACACTCTCAAAGTTTGGCACTTAGAAAAAGGAGAAGAACTTTTAACCCTCAAGGGTCATCTTACCTACGTCAATGCTGTAGCTGTCACACCCGACGGCACCAAAGTAATTTCCGGTTCTTGGGACAATACTATTAAAATTTGGGATTTAGAAACAGGAACAGAAATATTGACATTTGCAGGCGAGACTTTTGCGGTAGAAGCAGTAGCAGTAACTCCCGACGGCAAGCGAGTAATTTCTGGTTCTTGGGACGGCAGCATAAAAGTTTGGGATTTGTCAACAGGGGAAATAATTTTTAACTTCAAAAAAAGTCATAGCAGTTTTGTCCAGTCCGTAGCAGTAACTCCTGATAGCAAGCGGTTGATTTCCGGATCCGGGGACAATAGCATTAAGGTCTGGAACCTAGAAACGGGAAAAGAACTTTTTACTCTCACCGGCCATGCAGACTGGGTAAAAAGTGTAGCAGTCACTCCCGACGGCGAACAAATAATTTCCGGCAGTTACGACGGAAAAGTTAAAGTCTGGAGTTTGTCAGAAAGAAAGAAACTTTTCACTTTAGGAAAACACGGCAGTTTCGTTCAAGCTGTGGCAGTCAGTCCCGACGGCAAACGAGTCATTTCGGCGGCAGGCGACAAAACGCTGAAAGTTTGGAACCTGGAAACAAAAGAAGAACTTTTCACTTTTACCAATCACATCGCCCCAGTGAATGCTGTGGCTGTTACCCCCGACGGCCAGCGGATAGTTTCTGGTTCCTCTGACAAAACTCTCAAAATTTGGCGCTTAGAAATAGGCAAAGAAAATTTATCATTTGCAGGTCACGATGACTGGGTAAATGCTGTAGCAGTGACGGCGGACGGTAGTAAAGCGATTTCCGGTTCAGCAGACAACAGCATTAAAGTCTGGAATCTCAAAAACGGACAGGAAATTTTTACTATTGCGGGACATCAAGAAGGGGTAAAAGCGATCGCAACCACAGCGGATAGCCAGCGATTAATTTCGGCGGCAGGCGACAAAACTGTGAAAGTTTGGAATCTAGAAACCGGAAAGGAAATCTTTACTTTCACTGGCCATACGGACTGGGTAAATTCTGTGGCAGTGACTGCAGACGGAAAAATGGCGATTTCGGGTTCGGGAGACACACATATTAAAGTTTGGAGTTTAGAAACAGGAGAGGAACTTTTTACTTTTTCAGGTCATGAGGACGGGATAAAAGCTGTGGCAGTTACTCCTGACAGCAAGCGGATTATTTCGGCTTCCGCGGACAAAACTCTGAAAGTTTGGAGTTTGGGGCAAGAAAAGAATATTTTGGCAAATCTATGGAATTTAGGCGCCAAAAATCTACTTTTCACTCTCAAAGGTCATGAGAGTTTTGTGAATGCTGTGGCAGTTACCGCGGACGGCAAATGGGCGATTTCGGGCGGGCGGGAAAAAAATCTGAAAGTTTGGAATTTGTCCAGTAGAAAAGAAGTTTTTACTTTGGCAGGTCATGACGATACGGTAACATCTATGGCAACTGTGGGAAATAGGGTGATTTCTGTTTCCGATGACAATACTCTCAAAGTTTGGGATTTGTTGAGTCGAAAAGTAGTTGCTAGTTTCAGGGGGGATAGTGCGTTGAAAGCTTGCGCTATTGCACCGGATGGGGTGACAATTGTGGCGGCGGAAGCTTCGGGACAGGTGCATTTTTTGAGGTTAGAAGAGGGAGAATAGTCAACAATGATTCCGGTTGCACCGGAATCATTGTTGACTGTAGAAGGAGGGGTCAAAAAAATGAACGTTGCGCGAATTATTTGTTGGCCTCGGGATTCGACTTTACGCCCGACGATTAAGCGCGGATTTGATATCATTCCGGCCTGACTGCAGGAATTGATATCATTAGTCATTGGTCATTAATTCAGTTATGTAGGGTGCGCGCCGCTTATCAAGAAACCGGGTTTTTTACCCGGTTGCGGCCTACAATCAATTAAACGCCTGCAAAAACCCGGTTTCTGAAGCCGGAGTGCGTCCAGGACTGATGTAGAACGATCGCCCGATCGCTCTTTTCCCCCGTCTAGTTTACAATTGTTCCGGGTCAATTCCCATCGCTCGCAGTCTTTCTGCTAGCACAGCAGCCCGCTGTTCGGCTTGTTCTGCCCGCTGTTCGGCTTGTTCTGCCCGCAGTCGTTCTTGTTGGGCCCGCTGTTCGGCTTGTTCCAACCTGCGAGAAACCTCCTCATAACTTGCAAACGGTTCGCCGTCAGGGCGATAAATTTGCAACTCTTCACCCGACAAATCAAAGCGAATTCCCAGTCGGGGGCTGACCCAATTTTCCATCGCATCAATTACGTCCAAACGCCCCTGTGAACGCATCCAACCGCTGAAATCGTTGCGGTCCGGGTCGTACAGGTAATATTCCTCTACGCCGTGGCGATCGTAAAATACCTGTTTTTTATTCATTTCTGTTAGCCTGTTACCGGGAGAAAGAATTTCAAACACCACTTGCGGCGCGATATTTTCTTCTTCCCACTGCTTGTAAGAACCCCTATCTCCTTTCGGTCTGCCGAAAACTACCATCACATCCGGGCCGACGCGAATCTTGTTATCTCCTTCGACGGGATACCACAGCAAATCGCCCGCGACAAATACATTCGGGTCATCGGCAAAAAGCCACGCTAAATTTTGTTGGACGATGAGTATCCAGCGAAATTGTTTGGTATTGTCTGACATGGGTAGACCGTCGCTGTCGGGGTAAATTACATCAGGTTTTTGAGGGGATTTGAGTTGAGTTACCATAACTGTTGTCCGGCGTGAAGGACTGTTGAATTTAATTTTAGCTATTTCGGAAAGGTGAGAAGTGCGATTCCCTGCGGGATAAGTACGCTTCACCACTTCTCAATACAAAAGCCTATTCCTCTTTCTCATTTGTCTCTCTCTTCTCGAACTCTGCGCCCTCTGCGGTTCATAAAAAAAAACTCACTCAGCAGCGAAAATAGGGCAGACACCGCCCGCCCTACCAAACTACTTCCTCAGCAACTTCACCCCGCGAATCGAATAATCCAAAAGCTCGATCGGGTGCATTAAAGTAACATCCTTACCCTGCAACTCCAAATGCTTCTTAATTTGCAAAGAACAACCCGGATTAGAAGAAGCAATCAACTCCGCGCCAGTATTCAGCAAATTCTCCACCTTTTGCACTCCCAACTCATCAGCAACCTCCGGCTGAAGCATATTGTAAACCCCCGCACTTCCGCAGCACAAAGCCGCATCAATCGGTTCTTTTAACTTCACCCCAGGGATTTGTTGCAGCAACTGACGCGGCTGCAAACTAATCTTTTGCCCGTGCAACAAATGACAAGCATCCTGATAAACAATTGTCAAATCTCCATCAATCAAAGGATTGAGTTTTGCCGTAATTCCCGCACTTGCCAAAAACTCTTGCACGTCCTTAACATTAGCAGCAAATTTCTCAGCTTTCTCCCGATATAGCGGGTCATCTGCTAAAATATGACCGTATTCTTTCAAAGTATGACCGCACCCAGCAGCGTTGATAATCACAAAATCAACACCCGTATTTTCAAAGCTATCAATCATCTGCCTCGCCAAAGCTTTTGCCTGTTCGGCTTGGCCTTGGTGTTCCGGCAAAGCAGCACAGCATCCCTGACTTTTAGGAACCACAACCTCGCAACCGTTAGCCGTCAAAACACGCACAGTAGCCTCATTAACTGGCGAAAATAACAGCCGCTGCACGCAGCCTAAAATCACGCCGACTCGATAGCGTTTTTCACCTATTGCCGGAATTACCTCTGGTAAATTATCCCGGAAAGAATCAACTGTCACCTTCGGCAAAATTGATTCCATCGCCGCCAAGCGGGGAAATACTTTTTTCAGCAAACCTGTTTTGCGGACAAGTTTTGGCAGTCCTAATTTTTGATAAATAAACAGCGGTACAAGCAAAGGCCGCAATCTGTGAGGATAAGGGAAGAGATTAAAAATCAGAGTACGAATTACATTGTCAGAAAAAGTACGGTCCTGATTTCTGGCCACTTGGTGGCGAGTTGCGGAAATTAATTTGTCGTATTGAACTCCAGACGGACAAGTTGTAACGCAAGCCAAACAGCCCAAACAAGTATCAAAATGCTGCGAGGTTGCTTCGTTTAAAGGTGCGTCGCCTTCATTAATTGCATCCATTAAATAAATGCGACCTCTGGGCGAATCCATTTCTTTGCCGAGTACGCGATAACTCGGACAAGTTGACAAGCAAAATCCGCAGTGTACGCAAGTATCGATTAATTTCGGATCCGGCGGATTGGTAGCGTCAAAACCAGGGATTTCCAGGGTTTGTAAGTGGGGATTTTGTGCTAGGAAATTGCTTTCTTTAGCAGGTTTTAAATCGTCGCTGGGAACTGGAGATTTTTCTGAAGTTTGCATATATGGAAGAAGGAAGAAGGAAGAAGGAAGAAGGAAGAAGGAAGAAGGAAGAAGAAAAAAAAATTAGTTATCTAGGAGAGAAGTTAGAAGCAATCGACCGCTTAGGTTTCAGCAATTAAGAACCCCCTAAACGTCGGGCAAAGTTGCTAGACAGCCAGCATAAATCCGTCAAACAAACAAACACCTCTCTTCCTTTCTCCTCCTTGGCGGTCTTCGCGCCTTCGCGGTTCGTTAAAAAACAAACCTGGTTCACAAATGAAATAGACCGGAATTAAAGAAAGACCCAACTCCTGACTATAAACTTTAAACTAAATACCGCTTATAAAACGATGGGGACTCAAAAGATTTTCCGGGTCAAACTGCTGTTTAATCCGGCGCATTAAATCGATCGCACTTCCATTATAGCCCCAAACATCTAACTGTTGCTTAATCTCAGCCGGGGCTGCTAAAACAGTCAGAAAACCGCCTTTAGCTTCACACCCTCTGCGTACCTGCAACAACGTGTCCGCCGTCGCACTCTCAAACCGCAAAACCCCCAAACCGCTGCCTGCATGAATCAAAGCGTCCTGTACAGGCAATTCGTTAATTGCCGTTACAGCTTCCGACGGTCTGATTCCTATTTTGCAAATAATTGCCGACTTTGTGCCAGAATCCCACATTGTTTGTGGCAATCTTTGCCATAACTGATCCTCCTCATTCTCGCAGCAGCTACTGCCTTGCAAACCCAACTTTTCGCCAACTTCCAGTAAGCGAGCTGATTGTTGTTTAACACTTGGGGCGATACTTTGAAATCTGACGATTAATCCCGTACCCTTTCCTAAGCCTAATTTTGCGACTAACTGCGGTGACAGCAAATCGATCGCACTTGGTGTCAAAGCAGAGGATAATAAGATTTGAGCGGTTTGGGACAAAGCATTAATTTCCCCTGTCAGCACTACGGTTCCCGATGATTCAGGCAGCGGATAAACTCGGAAAGTTACTTGACTTATGACGCCCAAGGTGCCGTAAGCACCAGTAAACAGTTTCATCAAGTCGTAACCGGCGACATTTTTAACAACTCGACCTCCGGCTACGGCAATTTTACCGTCCGATCGCACAAAAGTCATTCCCAACAGCAAATCGCGGACCCCGCGATAGCGATGCCGCAAGGAACCCGCATCAGCAGTAGCGACAATTCCGCCCAAAGTAGCCTGTTGCGGATACGCCGGATCGATCGGCAAAAATTGACCGGCTGTGGCTAAAAGAAGCTGCAAATCGGCAAACTTCATTCCCGCTTCCGCAGTCACGGTTAAATCGCCCACAGCGTGTTCTACAAGCCGGTTCAGACGCGCGGTGCTCACCGCCACGATCCCCCCTGCCCCAGGGGGGTTGGGGGGGTCTAATTTAACTAAACCCCCCCAATCGAGTTTGCTGCCGCTTCCCGTGGGCAAGACCCCCCACCCATTGTTCCGAGCCCAAGCAATCACCGCCGCCAGTTCTTCCTGAGTATTGGGGTAAACGGTACAATCTATTTTCGAGCCCGGGGCAACTGCTTTTTCTACCCGTTCTTGCCAAAATACCTCTGTGTACTGTCGCAGACAGATGCCAGCAGTGCCGACAATACTTTCTAATTCTTGTGTGCTAACGTAATTTTCGGTAGAAAAAGATTTCATGAAGGTTATCAGACGCCCGGTAAAAAAAATCATCAAAACACTGCCTAAAACCATTAAATATTAATACGGGCCCGATATTCAAAACATGAACAAACAAATGTCTCAAAACCGACTTTCTCTCGGAATTACCGGTCTCAACGAAGTGATTGGCGGCGGCCTAATTTCTCAACGCTCTTATCTGGTGCGCGGCGGGCCGGGTACTGGCAAGACTACACTGGGGTTTCACTTTTTGGCAGCAGGTGTGGCCCTGGGAGAAACGCCCCTGTTTATTACTTTAGGAGAACCGGAAGCGCAATTGCGCGCCAATGCCGCAACTCTCGGTTTTGATATGGAAGCGATGGCGTTCCTCGATTTGAGCCCATCCTCAGAATTTTTTACAGAAGTTCAGACTTATGACATTTTCTCGCCCTCGGAGGTGGAGCGAGAACCGACTACACAAAAGATTATCGAACGAGTCCAAGCTGTCAAGCCACAACGGGTGTTTTTGGACGCGATCACTCAATTTCGCTACTTAGCTGCGGATGAGTTTCAGTTTCGCAAACAAGTTCTATCTTTTCTGCGGTTTTTGGTGGAAGGGGGGGCGACGGTGGTGTTCACCTCAGAAGGCACTTCAAGTGCTCCCGATGACGATTTGCAATTCATCAGCGACGGAGTAATTTACTTGGAACTGCGCCCTGAAGGACGCACCCTGTCTGTCACCAAGCTGCGAGGTTCCAACTTCCGCAGCGGCCGCCATTCGCTGCGCCTGACTCAGGCTGGTATGGAGGTATTTCCGCGACTGCTTCCGGACAACTTTCAACAGGACTTTGTTGCGGAAGCGATTTCTTCTGGGGTTCCAGAAATGGACGAACTACTGCACGGGGGACTGGAACGGGGGACTGTGACGGTGATTACCGGGCCTAGCGGCGTGGGTAAAACGACGGTGGGGATTCAGTTTATGAAGGAAGCCGCAGGAAGGGGGGAGCGATCGGTAGTTTACATTTTTGAGGAGTCAAGTTCTACTCTGCTGCAGCGGTGCGAATCAGTTAACATCCCGGTTGGGGCGATGATGGGGCAAGGAAGTCTTTCCGTGATACCTGTGGAACCTTTGCTGTACTCGCCAGATCAGTTTGCCTCTATGGTACGCCAGCAGGTAGAGCAGGAAAAGACGCGGATTGTGATGATTGACAGTATTTCTGGCTATCAGCTTTCGATGCAGGGGCAAGATTTGGTGAACAATTTGCACGCTTTGTGCAAGTATCTGAAGAATATGGGAGTCACCGTTATCTTGATTAATGAGGTAGAAGCCATTAGCGGAGATTTTCGGCTGACCGAGATCGGGATTAGCTATTTGGCGGATAATCTTCTGTTTATACGTTATCTGGAACGCCAACTGCATAATAGGACAGAAATCCGCAAGGCGATCGGAGTAATTAAAAAACGAGTCAGCAATTTCGAGAGAACTCTGCGAGAACTCGAGATTACTCGCTACGGCATCAAAGTCAGCAAACCGATACGGGGGCTGCGCGGCATTTTGAGTTCGGCGCCGGTGTGGATTGAGGCGGAACCCGATGAAGATTGAATCCGGGTGTGTCGTGCTGTTTTTGGGCAATTGCAGCTAATTTTGCAGTCGTGAATCTACTAATCAGTAGGGTGCGCATCGCGCACCTCACCCCTAGCAGTAGTGCGCGCACGGAGCACCTCACCACTAGCCTAAGTCCTGGACAACTTAAATATGTTGGTAAAATTGTGTATTTTTAGACTTTTATAGCAGTTTTCAATTCTATGAAATACAGTAGAGGCAAGGGGAACGGGGCCGCGTCCTCTGCCCGAGCATCTGTACTTCAATCAACTGAAAACCGATGTAATAGGTCGCCGAAAAGTAAGCTAATACCAGATAAAAAAAAGAATCCCAATTTAGGCAACCTCCCAACCCATATATAATCAGTCACTCCCCATTCTAAAATCTAAAATCTAAAATCTAAAAGGGTATAACCCGTATTCAGAGGAAGCTAATAAATGACTGGAAACTCAATAATTTTAGCCGTAGACCGCAATCATCGAAACTTGGAACTATTAGCACAAATTCTCAACAAAGAAGGATACCAGATGATCGCGGCTTATAGCTTTGAAGATGTGGCACAAGCTATCAGTCAGCCTGCTAAGATCGATATGGCTTTAGTAGATATTTCTGGTTTCGACCGCCGGATTTGGGAGTGCTGCGAAAAACTGCAAAATCACCAAATCCCTTTTTTGATACTCTCGCCCAAACAAAGTGCTGCCATTCAGCACGAAAGCCTCTGCCACGGTGCTCGGAATATGTTGGTAAAACCTTTAATCGTTAGAGATTTGCTGGGAATTGTTCACAGCTTGCTAGGAGAACCTGTGTGAGTCAAATTTTATTGCTTGTCGAACAGAAAGAAAATCGCCGCCTGTTATTAGAATGGCTAGCAGTTTACTATGAGGTATTGTTGCCAAAATCAACACAAAATAGTGAGGATTTTTTACCATTTAATCAATCTTTTGACCTGGCGATAATTGACGGTCTTGCCCTGAAACGCCACTGGCAATGGGTGGCCGCCCAAAAACAGGCAGAACACCCGGTATGCTTGCCTTTTCTTTTGATTACATCGCGCTCGGATGTAGGGATGGCAACGCAATTTATTTGGCAAAGTATTGACGATTTGATTATCGCTCCGATCGAGAAGATAGAATTACAAGCGCGGGTGGAGATTTTGCTGCGATCGCGCCAGTTGTCTTTAACTCTCAAATTGTCTCACGACCAACTCGATCGCACTCTGCAAACAGCCCAAGAACTCAACGAGATGAAAACATCTTTGCTGTACATGATTGCCCATGACGTTCGCAATCCTTTGAATTTCATCATCGGCACTACACAACTTCTTACCAAGTACAAGTTGACATTAACAGATGAGAAAACGCAAGAACTGCTAGACAAAACTCAAGCAGCCGCAAAAGGCATCGATCAGTTATTAGACGATGTTCTGCTGCTGGGCCGTGTTGAGTCAGGACAAGTCGGGTTTTGCTTGCTACCGCTAGACTTAGCAAAGTTTTGTAATGAGTTGGTAGGGGAATTTCAGAGCAGCCTGAAGTTGAAACCTCCAAGTGATGCGGTGACGCTGATTTTTGTGAATCACAGTCAATCGGCGATGGTGTCTTTGGAGGTAAGCTTGCTGCGGCGCATTCTGGGCAATTTGCTGTCAAATGCTATTAAGTATTCTCCCCCAAATACCGAAGTAATCTTTGAATTAAAAATTACTGAAACCGAGGCTATATTTTCTGTACAGGATACAGGAATTGGCATACCTGTAGCAGACCAAGGGCGACTGTTTGATTCATTTTACCGGGCTAAAAATGTCGGTCGAATTCCCGGTACTGGACTGGGGCTGAGCATTGTTAAAAAATGCGTGGACTTGCACGCTGGCAAAATTACTTTGATCAGTGAAGAAGGCGTCGGCAGTACATTTACCGTAACGCTGCCGATCGCAAAACCTGAAAAAAATCAAATCTCGCCTGCAACGCCTTAAGCTAGATGCAGGCGAGATCTTGGAATAGTCATAGATGAATTTGACGCCCGGGTGAGGCTATACGTGGTAGTGCGACCATGCTTAAAGGCAGAAGACAGAAAAGAAACAAAAAGTCCTGGCTGTAAAGCCTCTACACAAGCGCATTTTGTCGGACAATTCCCTCTGGTTGCCCCCCATAAGTTAATAAAGTTCAGTTAACCTTTAAGTGGTTGTGGAGTTTTGTCCTTCAACTCACAAAATTTGTTCAATTTTTTTCTTAAATTAAGTAGAGCGGGTTATACTCAGTTTTTCTAAGGATCGAAAACCACTGCCTCAAAAAGCTTTACAAGCTTTAAGTCAGAATAAATTTTTAGATAACTATAAGTTTCCAGTTCTTGCCGAGTTCTAGGTAAAAATAAACCCAGACCTGAAAATTTTTGATACCTGCCTCGAATTCTGGGGCTAAGTAATTTACCATTTTGTTGCACTCTCTCAATCAAAAAACTTTTATAAAAATTTAAAAATCGATTGCAAGCTGTTACATCTGCACCAGAAAGTATCGTGATTTCTAGTATAAAGTTAGCTAAGTCAACGAAGGATTCTCCACCCGAACGGTAAATGTCTATAAGAGATTTTTCAGAGTTGGATTTTTTGCGGAATAAAGCTGAATTAATCTGAATTTTCACCGCATCAGTGTTGGCTTTTAGGATTGAATCTATCACCGGATTAAGTTTCTCTGATAGCTGGTGAAAGTAATGATTTTTAGTTAGTGTCAAACTATGATACATATCCGCAGGTTCAAAATCCATAATCTTTTTAGCTATTTGACCTCCGTCAAGATTTGGATAATAGCTCAGGTGGTTTAGCAATGACTCATAATAGTAATTTGGCACTCCCAGTACAATTTGAGATGACAGGGTATATTTAGCGATATTTTGAAATGTATAGTGTACTTCAATATTTCCCCGATTACAGTTTTGAAAAAACAGTAGTTCTAATCTACCATTAACAGCTTGATTAAACTTAGATAGAACTTCACTTATTCTTGGAAGCTCCATCCATTTAGGTTCTGAGCTTGAGAGCGAACTGGAGTTGGGATTGTGATCGGGACTAATTTTCATTAGACTTCCACCATGACCTAAAAATACAATGACCCAATGTTTTGCCTGAAATTGTGATAAAGCCCAACTCAAATAGTCATTCAGGACGTTTTCACTACTGCTGTCTGCTGTTTCCAAGTATTGAACATTAATGTTTCCTTTAGTAATAATACTTCTCGATAGCTGCTTTGCATTACTCTGATCTGATTGTATTAATACCAAAATTCTGTCACTCTGCACACCTTTGCTTAACATCTCAATAATGGGTTGACCAAACCTTGATAAATTGTTGTCATAAGGCATCCAGTATAAAAGTATATAATCATAGTTCTTCCTAGGCTTATTTTCTGCGATCCAGTTACCGTTGACTAATTTTTTGTCCACATCTATTGCAGTCAAAAATGAAGCACTACTTAAAGCTAAGTATTGAATTGTTTCTCTTCTTTTCACAAGCTTACTCTATCATTGAAGGTGGTCATTTTAATCTCACACTTATTTGGTTGGATCTTTTCTGTGGTGAATGTGCAGCAATAAAAAAATATATAGGGCTGGTGTCTGGCATTTTTTCATGTTCTTACTAGGTAAGCTTTAATATACTTCTGTTAAGGCTATGCAGTCCTGAAAAAAAATAACAAAATATCGCTCTTAGTATCTCAAGAATTTAGATGCTTACCTTCAATAATCGGACATTAAAAAAAGTTGCTTTTTTTTTAGTGGTATGAGAAAGAGGCGAAGGGAATTCGCTGCTACACAAACTTGTATCGGCAGGAGCGGAGTTCAGCAAAAGAACTGATGATTAAATCAAAGTTCTAAAGGAGCAATAGCGTTCAAGAAGTTTTCTAGGATAAATCGCAGCAAAGATTGAGTTGCTAATATTAAACCAACTCGGGCTTGGGCGAGTTGTGGCTGTTCTATTTTAACTTCTCCCCAAATTCGGCACTGGCTGTAAAAAATCTGAAATTCTTCGCTCAAACTATTGGCTAACTTGAAATAATTGACAGGTTTTTCGCGGTTTTTTACCTCAAAGATAGGATATAAATTGTCTAGGACTGTTAACAGTTGCGATATTAAACTGCGTTCTGCAGGATGTACTAACCGCAGTCGATCGCCACCGTCAATCCAAGGGAGAGGATTTGGAGTCGCCAGGGACCAAATTGGCGCTGTAGCGACAAGGGGCTGCGCGATCGAAATTATGCGATCGCGGTGGGCCATTCGCAGCAGGGAACAGCAGCGCGCATGACTGTACTGAATCGGAAATAGCCGATCGGCTGACACAACAGGAGATAATATGCGAGATTCTGGAAGTGGGAGGTTGGTTTGAGCTAAACGCTGCAACCAGACGGCTAAACCTGCATCAGTCAACTCCAGCTCAATAATTCCCGCCGGCGCAACTTTAACGGCGAAATCAGGGTAGCAAAGCGGTTCGAGAGTTTTGGCAAGCTGTGCCGCGATTGTCTGCGGTGTCTGCTGCCAAGTTTTAGCCAATTTCAGGGCGATCGCAGACAGGTACAGCACCCGCGCACTATCTTTACTCCGATTTAACGGAATTTCCCCTAGTGTCCCCTGCTGGGCGATCGCGCTGGGGAACCTTGAAAGCAAGAAACACTTCAGTGTAACTTCCGGGCAGTGCGATATATATCCTGTATCCATAGGCGCTCCTCCTACGGTAACAGTGACGCTCGACTGTTACCGCTTGCAGTGTTGTTGTAGGTTAAACTTCTGATGTCAGAGATGGTCGATTTGCTCCCACGGGCGGGGCTACATCGCCTTAATCTGCTTTATAGCGATTTTTTTGCTAAATATAAATAAATTTACGACAAATTTTATGCTGAACTCTACCATTTTGATGTATTTTTTGCTACATTGAATGTTTCTGTAAAACAAAAAAAAGTCAGCACAGTTAAGGAGCGTGCAAGCTCGATCGGGGGTTGGTGGTCTCACTTTGCATCACACTGCTGGCAGAAGCTGTTTTTCTCACTGATTAAATATATCCCAGAGCCTCACCTATGCAATCAACTTCCACACCTCTAGAGACTATCGATCGACCGTTTATCACTTGGCAGCGAATTATCGACTGGGCTCAGGAACACTACCGCTGTCGGACTTTTAGCAAAGATGAGCGGATTCCCGCAAGACCCGGACTGCTGTATTTAGTCCAGAAAGGTTCTGTGCGACTCGTAGGTAGCGCTCAAGTTAGCACTGTGGCGGGGAAGTCGAAATCGGCTGACCAAACTACAGAAGAAGCTTTTTTGGGCTTCGTCGGCGCCGGTCAACCCTTTGAACTGGTTGCTCAGTCTCCGTTTACTCTCCAAGCTTACGCCCACGCAGATCAAACTCACGTAGTGTGGATGTACTGGCACGACTTAGATAATTGGCCTCACTTCCGCAGGGAAATTTTGGATGCGTTTCGCTACCAACACCAGCGGAAACTTCTGTGGCTGAGCACTTTGGGACAGCGCCGGACGATCGACCGACTGCTGGGATTTCTCACTTTGTTGATCGAAGAGTTCGGCGAACCTTACGGAGGTGAGGCAGAACCGGATGTGGTTCGGGGCTACCGGCTGCCTTGGGCCTTAACTCACGCTCAAATTGGTAGCGCGATCGGCTCGACGCGGGTGACGGTGACGCGGCTGATGGGTAAGTTGCGATCGAAAGGTTTGATTAATACTGAGGATGATAATTTAATCTGTTTGCCGGCTAAGTCTAACCCCCAAAAGACAAAAAACCAAAAGCAGGAGGTAGAACCATTCCTGGAAGATTCTCTGGAAGATTCTCTGGAAGATTCTCTGGAAGATTCTCTGGAAGAATCCCTCGAAGATTCTCTGGAAGAATCCCTCGAAGATTCTTCGAGAGAATCTGCATAACATCCTGCCGGGGATTGCTAATAAACAGGGTGCCGCTATTAGTTTTTGGCCGTCGCGCTCGGTTGCTCGACAGTGTACGATGAATTGTGTAAACTTTCCCGGTTCTCGAAAGGTGCGACTGACAATGACCGATGACCAGCAAAAATCTCCAACCCCAAACAATCAGAAACGGGTGGTATTCTGCGACTTTGACGGCACGATAACCGTTGAAGAAACTTTTGTGGCAATGCTCAAGCATTTCGCACCGGAACTGTCGTCTCAACTGATGCCTGAAATATACGCTAGAAGGCTGAGTTTGCGATCGGGAGTGCGGCAGTTACTAGAGTCTATTCCCTCGGAATGTTACGGGGAAATTGTGGAATTTTCTAGGGGAAAGCTGATGCGACCGGGATTGGTGGAATTGCTGGATTTTTTGGACGAGCGAAAGGTGGATTTTGCGATCGTTTCCGGCGGTCTTCGGGTCATGGTAGAGGCGGTAATGGGCGATTTGGTAAACCGGGCGAGCGTTATTTACGCTGTGGATGTGGACGCTAGCGGCCCTCGCTTGCAAGTCTATTCTGAGTTTGAAGGAGATACGGAATTGGTGTCTAAGGTGCGGGTGATGGACCAGCACCCGGCCGAGGAACAGGTGGCGATCGGAGATTCGCTGACGGATTTTAACATGGCTTTGCAGGCTTCGTCGGTGTTTGCGCGCGATCGGCTTGCCGAGTATTTAGACGAACAGCAAAAGCCTTATACTAAATGGGATAATTTTTTTGACGTGTTGGAAAGTTTGTCCCAGAAATGGAATTGAAACTAAACTAGGAATTGCGCCCACAAAATCGCACTCTGCGGTATATGTATTGGTAAGGTGCGGACAGGTACATTCAGAGCGGCACTAAGGTGTGCATGGAGCAGCTTACGCTGTTTAGATAGGCCAGCGCAATTCCTATTAACCTAAAAGGTAGATCAAAAGCTGAGGATTTGTAAACAATGAGTGGCGATTTGAGATCGGATTTAATTGCAGCAGCCAAACATTTTTACGATCGCGGTTGGATGGTTGGGACTGCTGGCAATCTTTCAGCCCGCTTAGCAGATGGCAGTTTTTGGATTACTGCTAGCGGCCGCGCGAAAGGGCAGTTAACTGAACAAGATTTTATCAGAATCAGCTCACATGGCGCCCCGATCGAGCAACCTGTTGCCGACAGCCGCCCTTCGGCCGAAACCAGCATTCATTTAGCCGTTTACAATTGTTTTCCAGACGCTAAAGCTTGCTATCACGTTCACTCGATCGAGGCAAATTTAGTTTCTCGGCTAACAGCAGGAGATGCAGTGCCTTTACCCGCGATCGAAATGCTCAAAGGTTTGGGGGTTTGGGAGGAAAACCCGCAGGTGTCGATCCCCCTCTTTCCAAACTATCTGGAAGTGCCTAAAATAGCCAAAGAAATTAGCGAATTCTTTGCCGTTTCAGCGCCCTCGGTACCCGCTTTGTTAATTCGCGATCACGGCATCACAGTCTGGGGAGACTCGCCAGCCGCCGCCTACAATTACGTAGAAATTGTAGAATACATTTTTCGCTATACGATCGCAGCCCGCCAATTAAATTTAGATTTGAAATAGGAGAGTTGAGATTGAGCCGTGCATGAATTCTGAGGCTTGCAGATGTGAGATTATAAAACGAGCAAACATTCAGAAGAGGCAACCGTTATGGCTAAATATACCAGGATTTTATCCCTAGATGGAGGCGGAATTAGAGGGATTATTGCCGCGCAAGTTGTAGTTACCATTGAGTCAATGCTGCAACAAAAAAGCGGCAATCCAGATGCGAGAATAGCTGACTATTTTGATTTAATCGCCGGCACAAGTGCGGGAGGAATTTTAACTTGCATCTATTTGTGTCCCGATGCCCAAAATCCCAGCAGACCTCGGTGGTCAGCCCAAGACGCTGTTAATTTTTTGATTAAGAGCGGCAGCGACATTTTTAAGAGTTCATTTTGGCAAAAACTCAGATCTCTAGACGGTTTGATAAATGAGAAATATCCCAGCGAGCGCTTAGAACAATTTTTTGGGGAAAAGTTTAAAGATTGCAAACTCAGTGAACTGCTGAAACCGTGTTTAATTTCCAGTTACGACATCGAAAGGAGAAAAGCTCACTTTTTCGATCAAATAGATGCTCAAAAATATCCAGCAGAAGACTATTTTATTAAAGATATCGCCAGAGCCACATCGGCAGCTCCCTCCTATTTTGAGGTTGCTAAAATCTACTCTTTGACAAACGATTCCTACGCCTTAATTGACGGGGGAGTATTCGCAAACAACCCGGCACTTTGTGCCTATGCGGAAGTTAGAAATAAATTCAGAATTGCTGACGATGGCAAGAACCGAGGCCCGACAGCAAAAGATATGGTAATTTTATCCCTGGGGACAGGAGAAGCTCAGAAAAATTTTCCCTACGAAGAAGCGAAAAATTGGGGTCAAGTTGAGTGGGTTGAGCCTTTGATTCATATCATGATGACGGGAGTTGCTGAAACTGTAAATTATCAAATAATCCAAATTTATGATGCGATTGAAAGACCAAATCAATATTTGAGAATTACTCCCGATTTGAGCAAGGAAAAACCGCTGCCGATTGATGATGCCTCGGAAGAGAAGATATCAGAACTGCTGAGAATTGGCAACGATCAAGCCTCCAAGTATAATGAACAGTTGGATAAGTTTATCGACTTGTTACTTGCCGAGTAGTCCTCGGATTTTAGATTTTAGATTTTAGATTTTAGATTGGGAAATGAGTGATGATTACCGCAGAATCAATCAGTGCCAATCTAAAATCTAAAAATGTATAGCACACCCACCGCAGGGCAGGCCGACTGAAAATATATGTTGACAAATCGTGCCATAATTGCTGTAGGATTGCCGAAAATCTCTATGGGGCAGTGCTTGACCCTGTTTGCAATTAATCGCGAGCCATCAGTCATTGGTTAAAAAATACCAAGAAAAGCACGATCGACCTTTAGATGAAACCTTGAATAACAGGTGGTTTCAGCGGTTTTTAGTGACGCTGTTCCTCGGTGGCCAAGTGCTGTTGCGCATACTCCAAGGCAAAATTGACCGCCGCAAAATCATGGAACACTTAGTAACAGTAGGCCTGGATTCTTTGAACTCCGTGCTGCTAATAGCCTTTTTTGGCGGCATGATTTTTACCTTTCAATTGGCGCGAGAATTGGTTCGCTTTGGGGGAGTCGGGGCGGTGGGAGGTACTTTTGCTGTGGCATTTTGCGGCGAATTAGCACCACTTTTAACGGCGGGCGTGGTGGCGGGACAAGTAGGTTCGGCCTTTGCCGCCGAGATAGGAGAAATGCAGGTGACGGAACAAATAGACGCCCTGTATATGTTGAGAACAAATCCGGTTGATTATTTAGTAGTGCCGAGGGTGATAGCTTGTTGCATCATGCTGCCGATTTTAACAATTTTTTCGGTAGCGGTGGGGATTTTGGGCGGGCTGTTGGTGGCGGTTAATTTTTATGAGTTGGAACCGTCGGTATTTTTGGAATCGGTGCGCACTTTTTTGGGGCCTTGGGATTTAGTAACTGTGGCGATTAAGAGCTTTATTTTTGGGTTGATAATTGCCCTTGTCGGTTGCGGTTGGGGCTTGACGACGGCGGGTGGAGGGAAAGGAGTAGGTCAAGCTGCAACGGCGGCGGTTGTGACTTCGTGGGTGTTTATTTTTGTCGCGGATTTGTTTTTATCGCTGTTGATGTTTCACTAATTGGGGATTATGAGAAATTGATAATCTTGGCGAGTATAGCAGGAGTCAGGAGTCAAAATGCTTAAATATTAAGGGTTTGAACTATCATCAACGCCCGGCGCCGCCACGGCGATTGCTATAAAATCAACATAAAGATTGTTTAAACCGCAACGGATCGCAAATCAATGCTGATAAAATTGCATCAGCGTTCATCCGTGTTCATCCGCTGATATCTGCGGTTTAAAACTCTCAACTTTAGATGTTAGATCCGAGAAAGGAGGGCGATACACTCGAATTGCCTGGATTGGAACTTTCCCATCTGTTTCGGGGACGATTTCGAGGGTGTGTTTGGAGTTGCTCAAATTCTGAGCCAATGTTGTAGGGTATTCGCGAGTTGAATCTGCAATCTTTGGCGGAACGTATGAATCAACAAACATCGGCCGCACCTGCCAGGAAATCTCAAATCCTTTTGGCGTCGGCGTTTTCGAGTATTCATAAGAATTTTTCAGCCACCAGTTTCTCGGTTCAATCACGACGCGGCCCGAGTTTGAGACAAACAATTTGTCGTTTGTACCGCTGCCGTCGTAACCTGTTTTAGAACCTACAACGTCAAATTTAAACTTGCTGGCGTCGCTGTTAATCTCAGTAATCACCGCTTTCCAATCTTCGACAATTAGCGGTTTTTGACTGGATACTTGGATGATTGCCGGCCAACCGACGCCAAGAGTAACGCTAGGTCTGGTGATGCTGTAAAGTTCAGGAAATTCTGAGGGTTTTTTGCCGTCGATCGCAATTCTAGCAGAAATTGCCTTGCCGTTGAAGGTTTTATCGGCGATCGCATCTATTCTATTTCCTTCAAATTCTAAAACCAACTTGCCATCTTGCCACTTAACATCGCTGCCAACTGTATAAGTTTTTACTAAATCCTGGGGCGGTTGAGGAGAATTTGGCTTGTATCGCAGGTGCGGTTTTATCAAAGCAGCTAGGAGAAAATTTCCCCAATCGTTGAGGTGAACGTTGTCGCTCAATAGCTGTTGTGGCTGCAAGCGATTGTCTTTCAAATACCTGCGCCAAGGTTCGCGAATTTCCGCGATTTCGCAGCCGTATTTATCGGCCAACTCAGGCAGCCATTTAGTAGAATGAGTGTTTTGCCATTCGTATCTTTTGAGTTGTTCAGGATCGTCGCTGTTGCCTGTCGGCATCCAGTCTATGTGGTCTGAATGCAAGAGTATTTCGCTAGTAGTGCGGCGGCGGACATTGGCAATTATGGATTCGTAATCTTCACCGCCTCCGTAGACGTGAAAAATTAGCAAGTCTGGATAAAAAGGATATAAATCATGTTCGCTGGGACGGATTAAAAGCGGGGCTGCAAATCCTCCGAGCGCCCGATTTTCCCAAATCAAATCTGCATTGGGAAATCGCTGTTGCAAATCCTTCGCTACATCTTGCGACCACTCTTGCAGAGTGATGGATTGACCGTAAAATAGGATACGCACTTGGCGGCGTTCTGTTGGAGTGCTAGCCGCAAGTAGCCCCATCGTCCTTTGAATCCTCGCTCCAAAACTCGCATTATTTTCAATAGGAGCGGGCGCGGGAAATGGCGTAGAAGCCACTATTTTTTGGATGCCCGGAAGTAACAGGAAGCTCAGACACAAAAAAAGCAGCCACAAGTAGCGAGAAATCTTTGATTTTCGGCTATTTCCTTGCTTTTTTGCCATTGTTTTATTTTTCCATTCTGTAAAACCTATCCATAACTACCAAGAGTAGCTTTCGGGTGTGCAATGCGCGCCTTACGAGTAGCTGTACGGTACAGGACGCGACCTCACGAGTAGCTTTCGGGTACAGGGCTGGCGCACCTCACGAGTAGCTGTAGTTTAGCCTGTATCGAAATATATTACCAGATTGAGCGCGACAAAAACTGATATAATGCCAGCTAATTAATTGCACTCCGATCGATCGCACGTCAAATGGATTACAAAACAGCCCGCAGTTTTCTGATCGACCAAGGAACCGCCCTGGAAACCAAGAAAAATCCCGACGCCTTCCTGATGCGTCTCAAACAAGGTCAGCCTCCGGTACCCGGACAGGTGACATCGATTTTATTAGCTTTAAAAATATTGTTTGAAGGGCTGCAAGACTCTCCAATGCTCGATCGACAATTAATCTCGGCACTGCATTTACTGTCAGTAGAAGGTTTGCAGCAATTTGAAGCAGGACGAAGCAAAGGAGTTTCTTGGCCGCCGCTGCTCAAGGAAGACTTAAATCGAATTGCGATCGCAGTCAAGAATATCTTTTCCGGTGTCTGGCAATAATTAGCTCGGCAACCACCGCTGCCGATACCCACCGCCAGCAGACTCAACTTTTTATTATACAAATTTTTGTAAAAAATTCTGTAAATTTTGCTACATTTACCCTCGAATTGTGGCATCTTAATATAAGAATCAATTCTAACAAGCAAGGGGAGAAACTACTGATGAACGCAGAAGAAAAAGCTAGACAACTAATTGCACGAGAAAGGCAGCATAGCGAACACTTGCAAGACTCTATGCTCAACCGTTCCTCCCACGAGCTAGAAACACCTAGCGAGGGAATTACTGAAGAAAAAGCCAGAGAATTAATGGCTCAAGAACGGCAGCACAGCGAACACCTGCACGACTCTATGTTAAGCCGTTCCTCCCAAGAGGTAGAGGCATCGATCGCACCCGATGACACTCACAAATAAATTTTGTTGACACAGGACTTACGGACAAAAACCCCAGAAACCGGGTTTTTATACCAGGACAAAGCGCTGTAAAAATGTTTTTGTGTAAACAACCAGGTTTCTGCGTTCCGTTCGATCGCTGTACAGCAAAACTTTACTCAAATCGAGGAGGATGGTAGGTGCAATCAACACAGCCCCTGCTTGGTTGGCAGCCGCTATCACAAACCTCAACGCGCCATATATAGCAATAGAAAAGCCAAGTTTTACCGCTCGCGAAAGCTTTCGAGGGATGCCAAAAGAGCTGGCAGTCCCACCAGCGTGGCAGACACCAAAGCCTCATCTTTGTAAACTCGCGATCGCACAATGCGGATACTTTTGGACGCAGAGGTGATAGAGTCTCCCTCTTGGGAATTTTCGGTTTCAACCCGACCTAAATTTTGTGTTTCTCCCGTCAGGCCAAACATAGTAGTATCCTCAATTAATCCCTAGATATGCGCCAGTAAAATTTTTCAGGGCTGGCTGAATATTTCTATTATCACTCTGAGCGGTAACAGAGATGAAACCAAGAAATAATTATTCACGATAGGCAGGGATCAACTTAAACTGCATAACAACTCTTATTAATTTGTTACGCGGCAGGTTTATTTAAGCCGATCGCCCCCGACGACACAGACACCAGCAAGCAAAAAGGCGTGAAGCGCAGCTATCCGGTAGGGAATCGCCCCTACAATCGCCGTTGTCCCAGGAGGAACCACCTTTGGTGCCACAAACACCACAGAGTAAAAAGTCATCCCCAAGGGAAAACCACCAAAATAAAACCCTACGCCCAATCCTCCCCGGCGCTGAGGTACCAGAGACAAAGCAAAAGGAACCGCAGCGGTGATAATCAAAGTCAGGGTGATTGCTGCCTGCAAAGCCGCCACGCCACCTACTTGTCGCCACAGAATTAAAGATTGAGATTGAGATTTTTTCAGGTTTTTGACAATATTTTATGCTTTGTGCTTAAATCACTTTATCCAATAGTTCGGACAGTTTTTGATTGCCAACCGTAGAATAAGGGTTTCAAGGCTCCAAGGCGATCGAGCTACCAACGGAAAATCGAGGGTTTCAGCCTAGGAACTAAAAACAGTCCGGACTATTGTTTATCTACACTTTAAAAAAATCTCAGCTATATTGTTACTATTTTTAATTTTTAAGTTACCCCTACCCGGCCCATGTTTGACTGCAAACTGCCAATTTTAAAATTCACTCTCCTAACTCTTGCAGCACCAACAGTTCTAGCTCAAATCAGGCCGACTGTCCAAAGCTTGCCCGACGGAGACTACCGCTACCGAGACTCAACAGGGATCGATCGACCTTTTCGAGAAATCCAATTTCGTAAACGAGATAGATACATCACCGGCAGCGATTTCGACAAACGCACGGGAAAAAGTTACTGCTTCCGGGGAATCCCCCAGCACAACAACATTATTAACATCACGGTAGCGATCGAAATTTCCCCGAAAACAGCACAGAAAACCCAGTGGAAATTAGCACCGGGAAACCCGATTAATTTCGACAAGCTTTATCCACTGCAAGCTGGGCCGGGATTAGAATTGTACAAATGTTTGACAGCATTTTTACCAAAATTGAAGTAGTCATCAGCCAACAGCCAACAGTCAACCGTCAACCGTCAACCGTCAAAAGTTAACTTCCTAAGAACCAGCATTTGCCAATTCTTCCCGTAGCATTTCCCGGTAGACTTTCGGCAAACTAGAACTCATAGAATTGTTCTCAATTCCATATCCCAAACTCGTCCAAGTTCCCGAAAGCATCCGCAATACCTCAGTTAATCTTTCCTGCCGCAACATCTGAGGAATATCAGCTTTCCAAAATTTGCGATCGCTCAACCAAGCATAAACCACAGCATCCTGATCTTCTGGTTCAAAACTGTAATCTTCCCAGAATAAAAAATTAGCAGGACGGGCCTGATAGCGCTTAGCCTTCTCCTTCCAAGTGGTAGTCAGAAATTGATACCTGCCCGCGGCCGTAGTACACTTGCCCCGATTCGGGCCCCTAACAATTTTCACGCACCAGTCAGGATGGCGGCTCAAATCTAATATATATTTGCCACCGTAAACAACGTGATAAGGCCGAGAAACATTCGACTCGCTAGCAGAAATAGTACGCATTAGAGCTCGAATGTAAGGATCGCCGGTTTTCATAGCCAGCGGCGGGAATTTTCTCATCCCGCTTACCGACTGCAACAACTGCTGATTTGGAGACAAACTGCTAACAAAAAAAACACTGCCGCCAATCACAGCGCCGATTAGAAGTAGAAATCCGAGGATTTGAATTTCCGATCGCCTCAGCAAACCCCTTTTTCGACTGCCCAATTTCTCAGCTTCTAGCCAAGTCATTTCCATTTCTGCAATTTCGGCTAATTTTCGAGCCGCCCGCATCCGGCGCACCCGAAAATCGTATTGATATAGCGGCGCGGCTAACAGCGTTAAACTCGATAAAACCCCTGCCAATTTGATGAGCCAGAAATCGAATTCACCTGCTACTGCAACATTTGTCAGAGTAGATATTCCTGTTAGTAACTGAGCCGGATTGAACGATCGCGCGGGCCAATAAAAAATAGCAATTTGCACCAGCAGCGACAGATTAAATGCAAAAAAAATCACTACTAAAGCATTCAAGCCTTCTCGCAAGTGCGATCGAATACCAGTGTGTCTGCCCTTGAACTTGCGCGCAACGCCAACGCGGCCCAGCAGCATAATTAGTAAGGGATTTAAGATTTTGACGGCTAAAAAGTGACAAATAAAAAACAAAGGCAACTGAATCAGCCAAGCCGCCAGCAGTAGAGTCAGAAAGCCGATATCGTCGCTGACAAAAGGAATGCCCCTGCGAAGGGCAAAACTAAAACTCTGAGCGAGAGCAAATGCCCTTAACCACGAAATCGGATAGGGGAACCAAGCTGGCCACTTGAGAGTTTTCATCAGAAAAATGGGTCTGAAACCCCGTCCTTCTAGGACGGCTTTACATTGGATTGGGGTGGAGGGGTATGGTTGCCCCTCCGTGGAGATGTGGTCTTCTCCAAAACTCCCTTACGGGGTAGAAGAGACGACCTGCCAGGTCGTCTGTACTTCGCCAATGTTTTGAGAGCTTGTTAAACTTGCAGCACTGTTGAGCGCGACCTTAAAACTGTTTAACTGCAAATGACAGGGCAGGGGACTAGCTTCGCATCCCAGGGTGTCGTGACTCAAAAAACGTAGACCTCGAAAGTATACGGCCCGTCAGGACGGCTCGCAAGAATCTCTTACAAGCCTCATGCCTTTAGGCTGAGGTTCCTGACGCTGAGAGAGGGAAATTTCAACGG
Organism: Microcoleus vaginatus BM001213989; assembly: GCA_036700245.1. GTDB lineage: Bacteria > Cyanobacteriota > Cyanobacteriia > Cyanobacteriales > Microcoleaceae > Microcoleus. Next base: position 3,291 of record JAUBOM010000033.1, on the reverse strand, counting down.
CGAATAGTAAAACTATTAAGATTTTGCCAGATTTGGCGATCGGAAAATTGGTGTAGGGTGCGTCAGCCCCAATCTTTGACCCACATCAAGGTGTTTTCTGTCTGACGCACCGAACCCAAGCGAGCCTAATTCAATCAAATCACAGCAGCAAACAACTCCTCAAAACTCTTTTGCGGAGCCTCCGACTTAGCGACAATTTCCACAACCTTGTTGCGAGAAGCCGGCTGAAACAGCGCTTCCACGCACACTTGGGCTACCTTGGTGCGAGGAATGCTGTTCTCAAACATTGTGTCGGCACCAGTCATGACGATCGCATCTGAATTATCCTCATTTTTGAGACCGCCGGGACGGACAATGGTATAAATCAAGCCACTTTTTTGCAAATACTCCTCGGCTTGCTTTTTCCAAACCAGAATCAGCCAGAACAAATTCAGCGGGTGAAAAAAGTTAGAGACGCACAGAGAAGTCACGAGCACAAAATGCTCAATTCCCTTAGCCTTAGCTGCATCCACCAAATTTTTAGTACCTTCAAAATCCACCTTGTAAGGCGCTGTCGGGTCAAAACCAGGGGCCGCTCCTGTCGCGCACAGCAACACCGTACTGTCGCCGATGGCATCGCCCAGAGAAGTCGCATTTAATACATCCCCAGTCACTAACTCTACCTCCGGCGGTAAAATTTGCCTAGCTGTCTCTAGATTTCGCACTAAAGCGCGCACGGGAATGCCTCGCTTGACCAATTCTGCGACGATTCGGCGGCCAGTCTGGCCTGTGGCTCCTGCTACAAATGCTTTCATAAGAAAAATGGGTTTGAAACCCCGTCCTTTTAGGACGGCTTTACTTGGGAAATCCTGGGCTTTACTTTCTGTGAATTGTTCTCGATTGCCCTCTCAATCCTGTAGTATAATGTAGAAACAGAAAACGAAAACTATGAAAGCAAGGTATCAATACAGATTCTATCCCACGAACCAACAACGACAGAGCCTCGCTCAGTTGTTTGGTTGCGTGAGGGTAATCTGGAACGATGCCTTGCCTTTGTGCAAATCCTCCGATAAGTTGCCAAACTACAATCAGTTGTCTGCACTGCTAACTGGCGCTAAGAAAACTGAAGAAAGAGCTTGGTTGAATGATGTATCTTGCGTTCCCTTACAGCAAGTTTTGAGACATTTGGCAACAGCCTATAAAAACTTTTTCAACTCTCTTCAAAAGAAAAGAAAGGGGGTGAAAGTAGGTGTGCCTAAGTTCAAAAAAAAGACCAACAAGCAATCAGCCGAGTTTACCAAGTCGGCTTTCTCGATTAAAAACAGTCAAGTTTACTTGGCAAAAATAGGGAATGTTAGTCCTATATGGTCTAGGAAGTTACCATCCGAACCCTCTTCGGTGACGGTAATCAAAGATTGTGCAAACCGCTACTTTCTCAGCTTTGTAGTAGATATCAAGCCTGTCAATCTCACGCCAATAAACTTATCTATCGGCATCGATTTAGGGTTAAAAACCTTTGCGGTATTCAGCGATGGGACGCAGGTAAAAAGCCCCGATTATTCGACAGCCGAGCGTAAAATAAGTCAACTGCAACGCCACCAAGCACGCCAACAGAAAGACTCCAAACGCCGAAATAAAACCAGCCTGAAAATCGCCAAGCTGCAAAACAAAGTTGCCGACACTCGTTCAGGCTTCCTGCACAAATTGTCAACCAAAATAGTCACCGAAAACCAAGTAATTGTTTTAGAAGAGTTGAATGTGTCTGGAATGGTCAAGAATCGACGATTAGCCAGGGCAATTAACAGGCAGGGATGGTATCAGTTTAGGGTATTTTGCTCAGCTAAATCCGACAAATTTAGCCGTGAGTTTAGGGTAATTAGTCGGTGGGAACCTACCAGTCAAGTCTGTTCTGAGTGCGGCTATAAATGGGGAAAATTAGACCTATCTATTAGGTCGGTGGTTTGCTTAAATTGCTCAACCCAACACGATAGGGATGAGAACGCCGCCAAAAATATAAAAAAAGTCGGGATAGGGCATTGCCACGACTCTAAACGGACGCAGAGAGAGAGTAAGACTATGAAGATAGCATCTCCCAATGAAGCGTCAAGAATCACCGCCCTAAAAGGGCGGTGAGTATGTCTAAAGTCGAGTTATGCTGAACAAGGGTAAGTTTTGTTGCTATAGCGCAACTATCCATTTCTCAATTGTAGGGAGGAAACTTCCTTGACACATCCCCAACCCGATCGATTGGCGTGTATAACAGGAGAGCAGACGATGAAGCAGGATTCCGCTGAATATCAAACTGTTGAAGCTTCTGAGGAAAATTACTACCCAGATGGGAGTTTCGGACAGCCCCAAAGTCAAAGCGCGGATGCAGGAGGGGAAGTTGAGCCGATTTGGTTTCACACGCATTTTGAAGACAGCATGGAGATGTACGCGGATGCGGAGACGGTGGCGAACCATTTGAACAACCACAAGAATTGGTTTTGCCATTGCGCTTCGCCGATGAAGGCCCAGCCGATCGGCGAAAACGGCTATGATTTGTTAATCGGCCGTTTTGGGGCTTTTGGCTACCGCGTTGAAGCGAGAATTGGTTTAGAGTTGCTGCCGCCTGACGCTGAAGGCTGCTATTTGATTAAAACTATTCCGGTTCCGAATTATACCTCGCCCGGGTATGAAGTGGATTTTCGATCGGCAATGAAGCTAGTGGAGATACCCTCTCAGGAGTTTGCCGCCGATTGGCCGAGTGCGGAACGTGCTAAGCTGCCGCCTGCGATTACCAGTGCTACGTGGAAGCTGGATTTGGCTGTGGGAGTTTGCTTTCCCAAGTTTATTCGATCGATGTCTCAACCTTTAATAGAAAAAACCGGCGATGCGCTTTTGGAAAAAATTATCAAACAAGTTAACCGCCGCTTGACTTATAAAACTCAGCTTGTTTTTCACGAAAGTTTGGGCATTCCTTTTCCGAAAAATCCTAAGAAACATTAACAAGACTTGTGCTCTAACTCACATTTGTAGGGTGCGCAATGCGCACCTTACCCTTAAGTGCGATCGTAATAACTTATACCATTTTAGATCTGAGACTTCGGCGTGAGCGCGAGGATCGAAGGATTTTAGATAAAATAATTGGGAATAATTGATACTGTATGGGTTGGGTTTACGCACAGTTGCATCCTTTTTTGAAACTGATATCACTTCCTCCGGGTGCTTGTGGCACACCTTACGCCTATTTTATTGAAGGCAACACTTGCGTGATCTCGTTTCCGGTTGCATCACAATAATAAAATCGAGTCAACAGTTAACACTCAACCA
>JAUBOM010000263.1:0-4506 GCA_036700245.1 Microcoleus vaginatus BM001213989 | reverse complement strand
GCAACCTCTCTCAAAATATAGGCGATCGCCTCACCCGCCGCCTCAATCAAATCGTCATTTTCCCGAATCCTCGGATTTTTGCTCAACCGTTGGGTCATCAGATTTCCGAGGTCATTAGCCGCGATATTCCCCGCAATACCATTAGCAATCGCCGCCAAAATCGAAACTCCCCCAAGGGCGATCGGGCCGCCCATCATACCCGCTGCTGCTTGAGTTGCCGGATTGGCGATCGCATTTGAAATAACTTGTCCAACAGCCATCACCGCACTGCATCCAATTACCCTAGTTTTAAAATTAGCTAAGTCCCTTCGCGACATAAAATAAATATTTTTCTTTTCAAAAGTTAGTAGTAATTGTATCTTGCACGCTTCCGTTTAGTCCGTCCTTCGTTTCAACCCCCGTCTGATAGCTTGCATTCGGTTGAAAGCGACTAAAGATTCGCCTGATTTGTGACACGGCCCGCCGTTGGTTTCAACCCCTGGCGGACTCGCAGACGAACCAACTAACTTTCCCTGGGCGGACAAACTAACAAACTAACAAATCGAATTCGATCGCACATTTCTCTCAAATTCGTTAGCGCAGTCCTCGAAGAGGATCGGCCCCCCAGAAACCGGGTTTTTTACGACAAGATGCGTTACAACCGACAGATTCGGTAAAAACCCGGTTATGAAGGTGAGAGTGCGTCCATAACCGTACACAAAAAATTAGATCGCCCGAATCGACCCAAAAACCAGATTATCGCCCGCCGCTAACTTTCTCCAATCGCAGGAAATGCACCCGGCCCAACGCATCCCCCGCTACAACACTCACCCCATCAAGCGAAATCGCACAGCCCTTGAAGCTGCCCTCCCCGCTGAAACTAGCAATCTCCTTGCCGCTGAGTAGATCCCAGATTTTCAGAGTGTTATCCCGTGAAGCGGAAATCGCTGTATTGCCGTCGGGTGCGATCGCCACTGCATATACCGAGTCCGTATGACCGCTGAGGGTTCTAGCTTCCGTACCTGTCTCGGTATCCCAAATTTTCAGGGTTTTATCCCGTGAAGCGGAAATCGCCGTGAGGCCGTCGGGTGCGATCGCCACTGCATATACCGAGTCCGTATGACCGCTAAGGGTTCTAACTTCCCTACCTGTCTCGGTGTCCCAGATTTTCAGGGTTTTATCCCGTGAAGCGGAAATCGCTGTATTGCCGTCGGGTGCGATCGCCACTGCATATACCGAGTCCGTATGACCGCTGAGGGTTCTAACTTCCCTACCTCTCTCGGTGTCCCAGATTTTCAGGGTTTTATCCCGTGAAGCGGAAATCGCTGTATTGCCGTCGGGTGCGATCGCCACTGCATATACCGAGTTAGTATGACCGCTGAGGGTTCTAACTTCCGTACCTCTCTCGGTGTCCCAGATTTTCAGGGTGTCATCCCCTGAAGCGGAAATCGCTGTATTGCCGTCTGGTGCGATCGCTACTGCATTTACCCACTTAGTATGACCGCTGAGGGTTATAACTTCCGTACCTGTCTCGGTGTCCCAGATTTTCAGAGTGTTATCCCCTGAAGCGGAAATCGCTCTCTTGCCCTCGGGTGCGATCGCCACTGCATTTACCAAGCTAGTATGACCGCTGAGGGTTCTAACTTCCCTACCTGTCTTGGTGTCCCAGATTTTCAGGGTTTTATCCCATGAAGCCGAAATCGCCGTCAGGCCCTCGGGTGCGATCGCCACTGCATTTACCAAGCTAGTATGACCGGTGAGGGTTCTAACTTCCCTACCTGTCTCGATGTCCCAGATTTTCAGGGTGTAATCCCATGAAGCCGAAATCGCTCCTTTGCCGTCTGGTGCGATCGCCACTGCATTTACCAAGCTAGTATGACCGGTGAGGGTTCTAACTTCCCTACCTGTCTCGGTGTCCCAGATTTTCAGGGTTTTATCCCATGAAGCCGAAATCGCGGTTTTGCCATCGGGTGCGATCGCCACTGCATTTACCGAGTCCGTATGACCCGTGAGGGTTCTAACTTCCCTACCTGTCTCGGTGTCCCAGATTTTCAGGGTTTTATCGTCAGAAGCCGAAATCGCGGTTTTGCCATCGGGTGCGATCGCCACCGATCTTACCGAGTTAGTATGACCCGTGAGGGTTCTAACTTCCCTACCTGTCTCGATGTCCCAGATTTTCAGGGTGTAATCCCATGAAGCGGAAATCGCTCTCTTGCCGTCTGGTGCGATCGCCACTGCTTCTACCCAGTCACTATGACCCGTGAGGGTTCTAACTTGCCTACCTGTCTCGATGTCCCAGATTTTCAGGGTGTAATCCCACGAAGCGGAAATCGCTCTCTTGCCGTCTGGTGCGATCGCCACCGATCTTACCCAGCCACTATGACCCGTCAGGGTTCTAACTTCCGTACCTGTCTCGGTGTCCCAGATTTTCAGGGTGTAATCCCATGAAGCGGAAATCGCTATGAGGCCGTTTGGTGCGATCGCCACTGCAAATACCGAGTCAGTATGACCGCTGAGAGTTCGCAGACATCCTTCTCCCGGCCGCTCTAAATTAGCCTTCAAAGGCCGCAGCCAAGGACTATCTTTCGATTGCTTCCCTTGTTCGAGCAACCCCTGAATCTGGGGTCTTTCAAAATCCAGCAACCTTCCCCACAAATGCCCCGCTAACTGCGTTTTATCGTTATCCAAAACCTGCGCAGACTTGCGAATTGCCCCTTGAATCAACCGCAAAGTTTCACTTTGCCCCTCCGACAGCAAAACATCAGAAATTCGCGCCAAATCGTAATCCTCAATTAACGCTTGAACCCCCAACGCATCCAACTTCGCCTCAATAAAATCAAAATCCGTTAACAACTGATGCAGCCGTTCCCCTTGAACACTCTGGGCCAAATGCCCCGGCAGAGTTTCCAAAGTATAAAGCCGCTTTTTCGGCGACTGTTTCCCCAACCGTTCTTTAAACTTACTCATCGCCGTACAAATCCTCCCACAAATTATCAGAAATTGCCGTTTCTATATCTTGCAGCGACACCCCAGCTTTCTGCACCACATCTTTGCGGTGCAGAAATCTTTGGAAACTCGCGTGATTTATACTGTAATCCGGGGGAGTGTCGCTGTTGCGGCGCAGAAACTGTTCCCAATCATCGAGAACTTCCTGCAAATCTAAGGCATCTTCCTCAGCAAAATCAGCCAAAATATCGCAGGAAACCGGTTTGCGAACTTTGGTCAACAAATAAATCACCTTTAACTTGCGGCGGCACAATTCTCGATCTTTAACCGCCATTTCCATCCGAGTCCAATGCTTCTCATAATATCCTTCCAACTCCCTCGGCAAATCGTTCAAAGTCACATCGCTGTACTTGCCGCTATCGATATCATTCAGCACATAGCGCAGGTACATAAAGTTATTCTGGCTTTGTTGGGTCACCCCCGCCACAAACTGATCTCGCTGCAAATTTTGACGGTTAATCCAACTCTGAATTGACGCGCTGTGGCTGGTGCGTTTCTCAATATAAAGCTTGACATCTGCCAAACTTTCTGCACTGTACTGCATCAAATCAAAAACCTGATGCTTTGGCAAAGGCAGAGTTTTCGGCTGCTTCGAGACAATAAAATAAACATTATCCGGCAAAGCATCTGGCAAATAGAGGACATTGCTGCCGCGCCCCTGCAAACCGATCTCGACTTCATCCAGGGCATCCACAACCAAAATCAACTTTTTTCCGCCCAATTTAGCGCTGACTTCCCCCAACAATCGACTGAGAAAATTGCCATCTCTGGTCGCATTTTCCGGCAGTTGCGGATAATTTAGTTGAAAGCCTCGAATTAACTGAAGGCAGGCATTTTCGAGAAATTGTTCGGCGCGGACAATGCCTTGAGATTGCGAGTTAAAATGGGCAACACAGCGCCGCTTCAGCAGCAGCACTAACTTCGCCATAATTGCACTTTTCCCCACACCAGGCTCTGCTTCTAAAACAAAATAGCCTTTGCGATTCTTCTGCAAAAAATCGGCAATTGCTGCAAACACAAATCGGCGGCCGATAAAGTCTTGAGTGCGGTCTTGAATAATCGTTTCGCACTCGTAGGGAAGCGGCAATCGGGGCCCGGAAGTATCAACAAATCGTTCCAGTGATGTTTTAATTTGCCCCAAATCGGATCGGATGCCAATTTCTATGGCTTCTAATTTCACCATGACTTGACAAATCTGCTGCCTTGTTGCCACGGCCTCCAATTTGTCCAGGATTTCCCCTTTTTGCAGCCCCAAATCTCTCAGATCTGCCAAAGCAATTTGGTGCAGATTCAACAGCATCGCGGCAAACTTTTTTCCTCCCTTCGCCGCATCCTGTTTCAGCACTTCGCGGTAGGCTTTCGGGAAAGTTGCGTACAGCTTGTCCGCGACAAATTCGACAATTTCCGCATCGCAGGATTTGCCCTGGCTGGCGGCGAATTCGTTGAGGAAAGTTGCCCAATCTGCCGTTGTCAATCCGGTAACTCGATCGAACTCCTCGGCATCCGCAGAAAAAATCAGGG
>JAUBOM010000403.1:0-1019 GCA_036700245.1 Microcoleus vaginatus BM001213989 | reverse complement strand
CCAGATGGCTTGACTTTGGCTTCCGCCAGCGGTGACAACACCATCAAACTGTGGACTTGGGATGTCGATAAACTAATGGCATTAGGTTGCAATTGGATTAGCGATTATCTCAGAACCAACCCGAAAGTGACAGAAGAGGATAAACAGATGTGTGCTGATTACCTTAGCCAAGAGTCAATCAAATAGGATTTAGGTAGGCAAAAAATGCGGCTGTGGTTCTGGCACAAGAACGCTAGCTTTGCGAATTTGTTTTAATCCTGGCGATAAATATACAGCAGGGGAACCGATTTCAATCATTCCTGCGGTTAATTGATGATTGATGGTTCTGATGCCGTATAGTGCGGTTACTTTTGCCCCTACAAAAGGCGCTTATGTATATGTTGGGCGTCCAGAAGTGGAATAATTAACTGGAGACTTGTGCTCCTTGAGTGTCGATGCCGATCGCCCTTACATCAGCCTTCACCCCAAATTCCCCCCAAGCAGCCGCCATCGCTTTCTCAACCGCATCAGCATTAGCCACATCGGTTAAAGCTAAAAGTGTTGGCCCGGCACCGCTAATTACCATTCCATAGGCCCCTGCATTCAGGGCGGCTTGTTGCACCGCTTCATATCCCTGAATCAGAGATTGCCGGTAAGGTTGGTGAATTTTGTCTTGGAGGGCGCAGCGCAGCCAGTTTTGATTGCCACTTTCCAAAGCCCGCACCAGCAAACCGAGGTGTGCGGCATTAAAAATCGCGTCAGCCTTACTGTAATCTGCTGGCAAAACTTTGCGCGCTTCGGCTGTAGAAAGTTCAAAATCGGGAATGGCTACCACCGGCACAATATTCGGATGCCAGGGAATATCGCAAATTTCCCAAGAACCCCCCCCCTGCCCCCTCTTGCTAAGGGGGGGTGATGGTAGAATTTCCGCATCTAAATCTAAGGGTGATTGTTCTGTTAGCCCCGCTTCACGGAGGGGGAATTCTTCTGTTAGCCCCCCCTTACTAAGGGGGGGTTGGGGGGGAGATCGGAAGAGCGTC
>JAUBOM010000402.1:0-1023 GCA_036700245.1 Microcoleus vaginatus BM001213989 | reverse complement strand
CCCGAGTATTTTGAGATATTTCTAACTGACCAAAGCTCAAACCTCCGCTTAATCCTATCAAATCTTGACCGACTGTAAAATCAGCAATCAGGTCAAATCCTTGACCTGAATTTAAGACAAAAATATCATTGCCGCTACCGCCAGTTAAACTATCATTGCCCAAGTCTCCGTAAAGAATATCATCACCTTGACAACCAGTGAGAGTATCGTTGTCTTCGCCTCCGTACATGGTATCATTTCCTTCACATCCTCCCAGGATATCTGCTTGTTCGTTACCACTGATAAAATCATTACCTTCACCGCCACAGATAGTATCCGAACCCTCGTTTCCGAACAGGTAGTCGTCACCTTGACTACCAAGCATGATGTCATCACCGCTGCCTCCTTTTAAGGTGTCATTATCCTTACCACCATCGATGAAGTCATTATCTTTATCACCCAGAATCAGGTCATTACCTTCGCGACCATTTAGGGAGTCACTGGCTTTGCCTCCCCAGATTAAATCCTGGCCCAAGTTGCCAAGAATAATGTCATTATTTTCATCTCCAAATAAAATGTCATCACCGTTACCACCGCTGATAAAATCATTGCCTTGGTTGCCGTTGAGGATATCGCCAATCTCGCCGCCATATAAGTTGTCATCCCCTGATTTAGCATCGAATATATTGCCGCTGTTGCTGCCTAGTAATTCATCGTTTTGGGCAGTGCCTATTTGAATTGTCGATACACCGAGAATGGTGTTTTCAACCGTATTCGGTTGATTTAAGTTGGGATAGCCAATGTCATCGCAGATGCAGTCGTCCTTGGGGACGTTGCTAGTTGTTGGTGTTGGCGTTACCGATGGTGTTGGCGTCGGTGTTGGTGCGGGTGTTGGCGTGGGTACGGGTGCAGGAGTTGGGGTTGGCGTTTCTGTCGGTACTGGTGCAGGCGTTGGCGTCGGTACTGGTGCAGGAGTTGGCGTCGGTACTGGTGCAGGAGTTGGGGTTGGCGTTTCTGTCGGTACTGGTGCAGGCGTTGGCGTCG
>JAUBOM010000401.1:0-1025 GCA_036700245.1 Microcoleus vaginatus BM001213989 | reverse complement strand
GTTAAGGCGAGGCAGAGCCTCTGGATATGCGTTACCAGGCAGAGCCTGGGAACGAGCTAAAAAATCAGCTTGGCTTCATTCAGTGTGATTTGTGCTTATGCCTTTGCCCGCAGGTATTGCAAGACGGCTTCCGTGCCTTGCTCATAGGCAGCAGCGAGGTCAGGATTGAGAGGGTTGTCGGAGAGGTCAAGCTTATGCAACTGAGTGAGGGATGCGATCGACTCTGGGAGTTCCGTCAGTAGGTTGTTGGAGAGGTCAAGCTCATGCAACTGAGTGAGGGATGCGATCGACTCTGGCAGTTCCGTCAGTTGGTTGTGGGAGAGGTTAAGCAGATGCAACTGGGTGAGGGAGGCGAGCGCCTCTGGCAGTTCTCTCAGTTGGTTCGTGGAGAGGTTAAGCCATCGCAACTCGGTGGGGAAGGCGAGCGCCTGTGGCAATTCCGTCAGTTGGTTGTCACAGAGGTAAAGCTTTTGCAACTGGGTGAGGGAGGCGATCGACTTTGGCAGTTCCCTCAGTTGGTTGTGGGAGAGGTTAAGCAGATGCAACTGGGTGAGGGAGGCGATCGACTTTGGCAGTTCCCTCAGTTGGTTCGTGGAGAGGTTAAGCCATTTCAACTGGGTGAGGGAGGCGATGGCCTCTGGCAGTTCTGTCAGTTTGTTGTTATTGAGGTAAAGCTGTCGCAACTGGGTGAGGGATGAGATCGCCTCTGGCAGTTCCGTCAGTAGGTTGTGGGAGAGGTTAAGCAGATGCAACTGGGTGAGGGAGGCGATCGACTTTGGCAGTTCCCTCAGTTGGTTGTAGGAGATGTCAAGCCGTTGCAACCTGGTGAGGGATGCGATCGCCTCTGGCAGTTCCGTCAGTTTCAGATTGCTAAGATCGAGTGTTATTGCTCCCTCTTGCTGCGCCTGTTCTATGCGCTGCCGTGCTTCCCGATCGCCCTCAGTTTCTAACATTGCCAATTCCTGGTTTTGATTTTTGTATATAAGTACGATCGCCTTTTGAGATGACTCGGGCGATCGCCAGAC
>JAUBOM010000400.1:0-1031 GCA_036700245.1 Microcoleus vaginatus BM001213989 | reverse complement strand
ATTTTGTAGCGTAGTACCCACTATGCCAGCAATAAAGTTGAGGCTGGACTATCTGGTTTTTGCGCTCGCCCGCCGAGCTGAGAGCGAGTGTAAGGCTTACATGGTAGTGCGTACTTGAGAGAGTACCCTGGCAACTATTTCCAGCATGAGTATCTGCGGGTTCATAGAGCGACGATCCTCTTTTCAAGTTCGCTAGCGGCCGTCACGTTGCTCCCGCACCCGACCTACCCTCAGTGCATCAATGAGGCTAAGCAAGGCGTAGAGTTCTGGATCGTTACTGGCAGCTTGGGGGGCTGAACGGTACAGAGGCGCGATTGCCTGCCCTCTGACGGCACCTTGAGGGTCAGGCCAGACATAAACCTCAGACGGTGAAGCAACCAGCTTGCTTTTCAACGGCGAGCGCAGAATGTGCAGTTGGCAGTCCCCGCGAGAGGGGGCCTGGTTGGGCGTAGAATACATAGCGCAACCCGTGAACCAGGAATTCCAACACCGCTTGCTTCAAAATTTTCCGCTCGGAGCCATAATACAGACCCGCAGCTTCAGAACGCTCAAGCGCAGCATGAACTTCTGATGCGCTCATGCCCAAGCTTTGAGCGAGAGAACTGTACGTCCAGTTCGTTGAATCCCAACTGTGGACTTTGAGTATTGCAAGAATATCTTGGGGTTTTAGCATAGCGGATGAGCGAGCGCATTGTTACCTTTATTCTACATTCGCGAATAGCGAATAATTAAGGTGTGGCGACTTTAATTTACTGCTCGGCGCTCGTTGAAGGGCAAGAGCCTAGTAGCGAATACAGCGCTCGCCCCGGCTGCTTGAAGCCGTTGTAGGTAGGAGCGTGAGCACTATAAGTTTCAGAAAACTTAGCCACAACTTTTCTTTACCGATATAAATATATCTCCCAACATTGCTTGCTACCATCTTTCCTTTATCGATATAAATATATCTCCCAACATTGCTTGCTACCATCTTTCCCTGCTTTTTTCCAGTTCTTCCCAGCTTGCATAAATTTGCATAAATTTGAGTTTTTTGT
>JAUBOM010000399.1:0-1033 GCA_036700245.1 Microcoleus vaginatus BM001213989 | reverse complement strand
TAGGGCTTGCTGAATATATCGATCGCACTTGACGTAGCCTGGGTTTCGAGCGCGCGATCGAGAATAAAGTCGCCGTGATAAACAGGTAAAATAGGTCAAAACCCGTGCATCACCACCTGCGATTGTGTACAAAAAAGCTGAGCTTGCTACTCCCTCACCTTCCGACTTTGAACTCCCCTCATGTGGAAAACTGTCACTCCTCAACCGTTGGGTAAAAATGGCCGAACTAATCCCGTGGTCAGAATTTGAAGCAGAATATGCTAAAAACTTCCCCGAGCGAAAAGGGCGCACCAGCTAAATCGTTTAGGATGGCATTGGGGGCATTAATTATTAAAGAAAAATTAGGAATTAGCGATCGGGAAACAGTAGAACAGATCCGGGAAAACCCCTATCTACAATACTTCATCGGTCAATCAAGCTACAGCAATGAACTCGCATTTGACCCATCACTATTAGTACATTTTCGGCAACGAATCAGTCCCAACCTAATTAATAAAGTGAACGAACGCATGGTTGAAAAAATGCGAGACATCACGCCTGTCAAACCCGAAAAAAAAAGGATTCGGACGCCAAAAATGAGTCACCCAATCGCGGTAAGTTGATCGTAGATGCAACCTGCGCCCCAGCCGACATTAGTTATCCGACCGACTTAGGACTATTAAACGGAGCCAGAGTTCATACAGAAAAAATCATAGATATCCTGTATAAACAAATCAAAGAAAAAACCCATAAAAAACCAAGAACCTACCGTAATCTAGCAAGAAAAGACTACTTAGCAGTAGCGAAACAAAGACGACCCACACGCAACAAAAGAAGACAGGCCATTAAAAAACAACTCCAATATATTAAAAGAAACCTAGCTAATCTTGAACAGCTAATCGATTTAGGTGCGGCCCTAGAAGGCCTGAATAAAAAGCAATATAAAACCTTGCTAGTTCTCACAGAAGTCTCTCGCCAACAGCAATGGTTATTTGACAATAATAAACAGAGTATTGAGGATAGAATAGTAAGTTTAAGCCAACCCCACATCCGT
>JAUBOM010000032.1:0-64145 GCA_036700245.1 Microcoleus vaginatus BM001213989 | reverse complement strand
CCTCCCCTTAGTAAGGGGAGGGTGGGGGTGGGGTAAAAATTTACGACTCCTGCAAGGATTGCTATATTCGCCGGAAAAACATGATTGTTAAAGCGAATTTGATATAACATCAAGAAAGCGCTTAACCTGTTTTTCCCAAGTCCAATTGAGCATAAAATTAGCCGCAGCTAAACCGCGACTTTTTGAATGTTCGCGATTAGTATAAATTTGCTCCAAAGCCTCAACAACTTCTGCAACCTCAGACTCTCCCCAACCTTCTACACCGGAAAAATGAGCAGTCGGTTTAACTCGTCCCTGATTCGATAAAGGATAGCAAATGTTATGGTAAATCAAGTCTAAATGACCAGTATTTGCTGATAAAATAGTCGGAATTCCGCAGGCCATACTTTCCATCGCGACTAAATTAGTGCCGCCTTCGCAGCGGTTGGTGAAAACAGCGCAGTCGGCTTCTCGCAAAATTTGTCCGGCGAGGTGATTGGGAATTAAGCCGATGTCGATAAAAGAGTCAATCGGCAAACCGTTAGCCGCTAACCATTGGGAAATTCCTAAACTTCCGTCGCGGTTGATATTGGGAAGTCCCGCAACGTTTCCGGTTTGTTCGATTCCTAACATATATTGAGGCCAGAAGTTGTGCCATGTTGTTAGTAACAAAGCCTCTGGATGTTTGGCGCGAAATCGTTTGAAAGCGGCAATTACAATATCTTGACCTTTGCGATATTCCAGTTTGCCGCCAGAGTAGATGACGAAGCGATCGCCAAATAGATTAGATTTGGGTGCAGGATGGAAAATTGTTGGGTCAATTCCTTGATGTACCATCGCCACATTAGTCAAGCCGCGGCTTCTCAAAACATCGGCATTCCAGTTGGAACCGGCGACAATCGCGCTATATTTTTTGGCTGTTTCTACTGCTTCTGTTGTGATTCGTGTGTCTTCAAAAAAGATGACTCCTACTTGAGAAGCGCTGGTAATTTGATTCTCAACTCCAAACGATGCTAAATTATTGCCGAGGCCGTAAAGTACGGGAAAATTACAACTGATTTGTTTGTCGGAATTTGCTGCTACTAATTCCTGAAAACTTTTTTGCTTTTCAATTACAGGTAATAACAGCGATTTATGCAGCGGATTGATCGATGCTGAGGTGATTGATGGCGGTGCTAAAAGTGCAACTTCCCAGGCGGGATTTTGCAGCAGTTGTAGTGTTAAATTCAGGCCGTAAATTCCCCAGCCGCTGGTACTGCTGATCGGCCAACTAATGCCGATTCCTGTAATTTGCGGGGATATTTGTGGGGGGGAGTTTCGAGGCGGATCGTAAGAAGCTGCGTTAGCAGGCTGAGCCTGGGAACGAGTAGAGGTTAAGTGTTCTAAGGCTGCTTTTATGCGATCGCAAACTCCATCCCAATCACCCGCTTTTTGCTGGCGAAACAGACGCACAGTGGGATACCAAGGGCTATCTTCGCGTTCCAGCATCCAGCGCCAATCGGGAACAAAAGACAGCAAAATCCAGACGGGTTTCCCTAAAGCACCGGCTAAATGCGCCACAGCAGTGTCAACGCAAATTACTAAATCCAGTTGGGAAATAATTGCTGCGGTGTCGGCAAAATCGACGCAATGTTCGCTCAAATCTTCAATTTGCTGTTGATTTAATAAACTGATATCGCCTGCTGACAGATCTTTCTGAAGGCTGTAAAAACTCGCTCCCGGAACATCTAAAAATTTCACAAAATCGCTTAATTTACACGATCGCTCATGATTGTTGCGGTGCAGCGGGCCGCCCGCCCACACAATACCTACTTTTAGTTGATTGTTCGGTTTTAGATAAAATTTAAAATCCTGTGGCGGGGCTAAATAAGGAATATTCGCCGGTATATTTTCCAAAGTTGTTCCCAGAATTCGCGGCAAACTTAGCAGGGGGGCTTGCACTTGAAAATCTACCATATCGCTCGGCCGCACTCCTACTAGATCGACTCCTGCAATTCCTTCAAATATACGCTTCAGCAAGACATGACAAGCAACAATAACTTTCCCACCTTTTTGCTTAACTAAAGGCGCGTAGCGGATGAACTGTATCGTATCGCCAAAACCTTGTTCAGGGTGCAATAAAATGGTTTTTCCCTGCAAATCAGAGCCGTCCCAAAGCGGTTGAGGAAAATATCTGGGTTCCATCTCTTGAGTGTGCCAGCGCGATTCGTACTCCGCAAAACCCGGCTCCAAATCTCCCGTTAAGAGCAAAGCAAAGGCTAGTTTCAAGCGCCAATTGGGCGAGTTTGGACGTAGTTGAATTGCTTTATTGTAGAACTCGATCGCCTCTGCGACTTGTCCCTGTTCTGCGAGGGCCGCACCCAGGTATAAGTTAGTTTCAGCCTGGTTGGGATTGATTTTTAGCGATTTTTGGTAATGAGTAATAGCCTCGGCTATTTCCCCGTTTTCCTGTTTGAGATAACCTAAATAACTGTGGGCTTCTGCGTGGCGGGGTGAGGCGGCAATTACTTGTTCGTAGCGAGCGGCTGCGTCTGCTTTTTTCCCTTGTTTTTGTAAGGCATTTGCTAGGTGAAATTGTACCTGTGCGGGCGATAAGGAAAATCGAGGCGCAGCCTCGGCATCTGCGTTACCAGGCTCTTCCTGGGAACGAGTAGAGATTAGGTGTTTTAAGGCTATTTTTACCCGATCGAATACTTCCTCCCAATCGCCCGCTGTTTGCTGCCGAAACAGCCGCGCTGTCGGATACCAAGGGCTGTCTTCGCCTTCCAACATCCACCGCCAATCCGGCATAAAACACAGCAAAATCCATATGGGTTTACCCAAAGCACCGGCTAAGTGCGCGACAGCACTATCCACGCAAATTACTAAATCTAGTTGCGATATAATGGCTGCAGTATCGGCCAAATCGTTCAAATTGTCGCTCAAATCTATCACGGGAATTTGAGTTAACAAAGTACGCTCGCCCGCCGATAATTCTTTTTGAAGACTGTAAAAACTTACACCGGGAATATCTAACAATTGCAGAAAATAGCTTAAATCGCTCGATCGCTGAAAATCCTTCAAATGTTCCGAACTTCCCGCCCACACAATCCCAACTTTGAAATTGCGCTCAGAATTTAGCGAAAATTGCCAATTCGGCGGCGGCGCTAAATAAGGAACATTTGCCGGTATATTTTCTAAATTTGTTCCCAGAATATGCGGCAAACTCATCAGCGGTGCTTGCACCTGGAAATCCGGCAATTCATTTATCCGAACCGCCACTTGTTCGATGCCAGGAACCTGCTTAAATAAACGCTTCAGTTCTTGATAGCAAGAAAGGATTACTTTGCCGCCTTTTTGCTGTACAATTGCCACGTATCGCACACATTGAATCGCATCGCCCAAACCTTGTTCGGCTCGGAGCAAAATAGTTTGCCCGTTCAAATGTGAACCGTCCCAAACCGGTTGGTCAAAATTCAACCGTTGCACTTTTTTAGCCTGTTCTGTTTGCCAGCGCCACTCGTATTCTGCTAAGCCGCGCGGCAAGTCCCCACTCAACAGCAATACCAAGCTTAAATTGAAGTGAGCTTTAACACAATTTGCATTTATTTTGATAGCTTTAGTGTAACACAAAATTGCTCGCTTTACGTCTCCTAATTCTTCGACCGCACTGCCTAAATTTGTGAGAGCTTCTATATAATTCGGGTTCAAAGATATCGCTCGTTCCAAGCTAGAAATTGCCTGTTCTATTTTGCCTGCACCCAAGCATAACGTTCCCAGGTGATAGTGTCCTTTAGGATTGTTTGGTTCTGCTTCAATTGCACGCTCGTAAAGGCGTTCTGCGTCGGCTAGCTGACCTTTTGCTTGCATCGCCACACCCAAATTTACCAGCGCTGGCACGTAATTGGAATTGACAGAAAGTGCTTGATGAAAACACGCGATCGCAGTCGGCAACTCGCCCTGCTGCTGGAGTATGGCGCCGAGATTGTTGAGAGCTTTGAGGTAAACTGGATTCAGGGTGATCGCCTTTTGAAAGCAAGATACAGCAGCCGCTATATTGCCTTGAGCTTGCAGCAAAATACCCAAGTTATTGTGCGATTGAGCGCAGTTCGGATCGATTTGGAGCGCGCGCTGATAATAGGCTGCAGCTTCGGCAAAATCGCCTGTTTGGTGCAGCGCCACTGCCAAATTAGTTGCGGCTTCTATCAAATCTGGCTGCACAAATAAAGCATTCTTAAAATAAGCTATCGCCTCGGAAAATCTACCTTGCGCTTTCAGAATATTTCCCCTATTGAACAGTCTTTTAGCTAATTCAAGATTGGGCTGAGTTTCTATTAGTGGTTGAGCTTCCTGATGCTGAAGAATTCTTTCTATGAGCGCGAAACTCGCTTGTTCTAAAACTCCTTCCCAATCTCCCGCTGTTGACTGGCGAAACAGCCGCGCCGTGGGATACCAAGGACTATCTTCGCGTTGCAACATCCACCGCCAATCCGGCACAAAACACAGAAAAATCCAGACTGGTTTGCCCAAAGCACCGGCCAAGTGCGCGACAGAAGTATCTACAGAAATCACTAAATCCAAAGCCGAGATTGCCGCCGCGGTATCGGCAAAGTCGTGCAAATAAGAGCTTAAATCGGTTACGGGCATTTGCTCTAACAAAGCGCGATCGTCTGCTGTCATTTCCTTTTGCAAACTGTAAAAATCTGCTCCGGGAATATCTAACAGTTTAGCGAACAAATTGAGCGGGAGCGATCGCGCATTATTTGTGGAATTTTTAGGATTTCCTGACCACACAATTCCCACTTTCAAATTAGGAGTGTTCTGAAGAGAACATTCCCAACCGGGCGGCGGAGCTAAATAAGGAACCTTGGCTGGTACAGTTTCTAAAGTTGTTCCCAGAAGGTGTGGCAAACTCATTAGCTGCGCGCGAACTTGAAAATCCGGCGCATCCTCGGGATTAACTATTAACCCATCAATTGCCGAAACTTGTGCAAACAAGCGCTGCAAGTACGGCAAACACCAAACAATTACCCTACCGCCTTTTTGCTTGACTAAATCTGCGTATCTGATAAACTGAATTGCATCGCCTACACCCTGTTCCGGGCAAAGCAAAATAGTTTTTCCCTGCAAATCTTTGCCATCCCAAACTGGCTGCTGAAAGTTGTGGTGCGGAAACTGTTGTTGTTGCACCTGCAGTCGCCATTCGTACTCGCAAAAACCGCGCTGAAAGTCTCCCGCCAGCAGCAAAGCTAAACCTAAATTTAGGTGAGATTCAGGATGACCGACATTGAATTTAACTGCTTGGCTGTAGCAGGTGATAGCATCTGCAAAGAAGCCGCGATCGTGCAAAGCACTTGCCAAACTGTTGAGGGGATTGAGATAACCGGGTTTGAGTTGGATCGCGCGACGGTAACAGTCGATCGCCTCCGCCATTTTTCCCGCTTCCTCAAAAGCTTTGCCGAGATTGTTGAAAGCTTCAGGAAAGTCGGGTTTCAGGCTCAAAGCTTGCTGATAGCAGGCGATCGCATCTTCAATTTTGCCCTGTTTCTGCAGGACAATTCCCAGATTGCAGCGAGCCTGTGCACTGGCTGGCAATTTCTGAATCGCTTGCTGGCAAAAAGCTAGAGCCACATCTAACTTATCTTGGTTAGACAGCCAACTCCCCAAAGCGAGATCGGTTTGGGGCAAATCCGGTTGCAGCGCCAGAGCTCGATCGTAGTATGCGATCGCATCGGCAAGTTTGCCCTGCCGGATCGAGGCGTATGCTAAATGGTGCAGGGCGTCCGCATAGTTTGGCTCGATCGCGATCGCCCGTTCATAATTCGCGATCGCTTCCCCTTCGTCGCCTTTTTGAGACAGAGCAATTCCCAAATTCAAATAAGCCGCGGCGCAATTAGGATTGACTTGAATCGCCTGCTCGTACAAGCTTACAGCCTCCGCCACATTCCCTTGCTCTTCTCGCAACAGCCCCAAATTAATCAGCGCTTCCGCGCAATTCGGGTTCAAAGAAAGCGCCCGCTCGTATTCTGCGATCGCCTCTTCATTCTCCCCTGCTTCCGCAAGCGCGCTGCCCAAATTGCTCGCAGTTTCCGCCAAATTCCGGTCGATTGCTAGCGCTTGTCGGTAGTGCGCGATCGCCTCTGGGAGCCGGCCGATTTGCTGTTTGACAACGCCTAAATTGCTGTAGGCGGCTGCGTAATTAGGATCGATCGCGATCGCTCGCTCATAACATTCGATCGCACCACCAAACTCGGTTTGCTGCTGCTTCTGGTGACCCAACCGAAACTCTGCATCCGCCGAATCCGACGGCCCGGATGCAGCAGCAACCGCGCCTAGAGCTTGCGCCACCCGAGCGAAAACGCCCTCCCAGTCGCCCCGCTGATGCTGGCGAAACAGCCTTGCACTTGGATACCAAGGACTGTCTTCGCGCTCCAACAGCCACCGCCAATCCGGCGAAAACGCCAGCAAAATCCACACCGGTTTGCCCAAAGCCCCCGCCAAATGAGCGACAGCGGTATCGACGCTAATCACTAAATCCAGTTTGGCGATCGCAGCAGCAGTATCGGCCAAATCGCCAAAATGCGGGCTCAAATCTACGATCGACCTTTGATTCAACAGCGTGCGCTCTGCCTCGGAAAGCTCTTTCTGCAAGCTGTAAAAACTTACCCCTGAAACTTCCAAAAGCGGCAGAAACTGACTTAAACTGCAAGAACGCTGGCTGTTTTTGCGGTGTTTTGGATTCCCCGCCCAGACAATCCCAACTTTCAAATTGCGATCGGGCCCAAGCGTAAATTCAGCACCCGCAGGCGGAGACAAATAAGCAGTATTTCCCGGTATTGTTTCCAGCTTTGTACCGAGAGCATAGGGCAAACTCAACATCGGCACTTGCACGTCAAATTCCGGCAGCGGCTCACCTTTAACTATTAGCAAATCAATGCCCTCAACCGTTGCAAACAAACGGCGCACCTGCGAGTAACAGACCACAATTACCCTACCGCCTTTATTTTTGACGATCGCAGCGTAGCGAATAAACTGAAGCGAATCGCCTAAACCTTGTTCAGCGTGCAGCAAAATAGTCTTTCCCTGCAAATCAGAACCATCCCACAGCGGCCGGTATTCTCTCGCCGAAACTGTATTTTCTACCCCCGCTATAACACAGGAATGCCCTGTTTTAAATTCTTTAATTTCCCAGCGCCACTCATATTCGGCGAGACCATTTTCCAAATCTCCCACCAGCAGCAAAGCCAAGGACAAATTCAGGTGAGCGCTAGCATGATTTGGACTTAAATAAATCGCTCGTCTGTAGCAGGCGATCGCATCTTCTACCGCGCCTTTATCCAGAAACGTCCTGCCTAAATTGTTAATAGCTTCCACAAAATCCGGCCGCAATTCCAGAGCTTTGTGATAATACTCCAGCGCATCTTCTAAATTGCCCTGTTCTTGCAATACTGTTGCTAGATTGTTGTAAGCTTCCCAGCTATGCGGCTGAATTTCCAGCGCTCGCCAGTACAGCTCGATCGCCCTTAAAAGTTCGCCTTTTTCTTGCAGCGCCACGGCTAAATTAATCAGTGCGGGAACAAAACTCGGTTCAGCGACAAGAGCTTGTTCGTAATGTGCGATCGCCTCTTCCACTTGACCTTGTTCCTCAAAAATCTTTCCCAAGTTGTAAGCTGTTTGAGGAATATTGGGATTGAGCGCTAAAGCTTCTCGGTAATGCGGGATAGCTGCGTCTAATTCGCCCTTTTCTTGCTTGAGAAAACCAAAATTAATCTGCGCTTGGACGCAAGTTTTGTCAACAGATATTATCTCTTCGTACAGGGCGATCGCCTCTTCCTTATCGCCTGTTTCCATTAAATGTTCTGCTTGCCGCAATAAATCCTCTAAAAAAACCTGGTTTTCGCCACCCGTTTCCATCGCAACAGATGCCTCAATCCCCTGCGATTGGTTAACTGCGTAGCTTTCCCCTAGCCCTTCGTTCGCAAGCACAAATATTTCTTTACTCTCTTGAACCGCGCTTCCACCTGTCATTGTGACTGCCACATAATCGAGGTCAGGCTGATTATTACCAGTCATTGCGAGCGAAACGAAGTCAAGCTGCTTGTGGGCAGAATCCTCGGAATAACTAGCAGTAGTGGCGATCGCAAAAGAACTCAAAGCCGCCTGCACATCTTCAAACAATTCTTGCCAACTTTCCGGCTGACTTTGGCGGAAAAGCCTTGCACTTGGATACCAAGGATTGTCTTCGCGCTGCAGCAGCCAGCGCCAGTCAGGAGAAAAAGAAAGCAGTACCCAAACCGGTTTTCCTAAAGCACCAGCTAAGTGCGCCACAGCCGTATCGACACTAATCACTAAATCCAGTTGAGATATTGCAGAAGCGGTATCAGCAAAGTCGCTCAAATGCGGACTCAAATCCGGCACTAAGCGCTGGTTTAACAAAGTGCGATCGCTCTGTGACAAGTTTTTTTGTAAACTATAAAAAGCGATGCCCGGAACATCCAAAAATCTAATAAAATCGCTCAAGCTGCAAGAACGCTGATTATCTTTCCGGCGCTGCGGACTCCCCGCCCAAACAATCCCTACCTTCAATTTTGCCTCAGAAGAAAGCGCAAACTTGCACTCAGCAGGGGGAGCTAAATAAGGAACATTTGTCGGTATTGTTTCCAGAGTTGTCCCCACAATTCGCGGCAAACTCATCAGCGGCGCGTGAACGTCAAATTCTGGCAAATCCTCAAAACTAACTGATAAATATTCAATGCCGGCAACAGTCGCAAACAACCGCATCAGTTCTGGATAGCAAGCCACCATAACTTTAGCGCCTCGGCTGCGAATAATCGGCGCGTAGCGAATAAACTGAATAGAATCGCCGAAGCCTTGCTCGACGTGGAGTAAAATAGTTTTTCCCTGCAAATCCGAACCATCCCAAACAGGCTGTTTAAATTGCCTCGGTTGTAGTTGCGGAGTGCGCCACCGCCACTCATATTCAGCAAAACCGCGCTGAAAATCTCCAAACAATAGCAAAGTTAAAGCTAATTCCAGGTGTGCGGTGGCGTTGTCTGGCTGCAATTCCAAGGCTCGACTGTGACAATAAAAAGCCTCTTGAAATTCTCCTAAATCGGTCAAAGCGTGTCCGAGATTGTTAATAGCATCCACGAAGTCTGGATTTAATTTTAATGCTTGTCTGTAGTGGGGTATTGCTGCTTTTTCATTGCCTTGTTGGTGGTAAAAGGCTCCTACATTGTTGTGAGCTTCGGGATTGTTTGGCTCTAGTTTTACAGCTTGCTGGTAGCAGTTGAAAGCTTCGGCTAATTTACCTTGCTGCTGCCAAAGTGTTCCCAACCCCATCAGAGAATATGTCAAGTTTGGATTGATTTGTAAAGCCTTCAGGTAACAGGCGATCGCCTCGTTAAATTGTTTTTTTTCTTTAAATAAATGTGCTAAATTGTGCGCTGTTTCGTATAGGTTGGGAGCTAGTTGCAGCGCTGTTTGGTAATATAAAATTGCCGAGTCTATTTCGCCGAGTTGCTGTTTTAGCCAGCCCAAATTATTGTAGGCGAGTGCAGAATTTGGCTGCCTTTCGATGACTTGTTCGTAACTGGCGATCGCCCTTTGATATTCCCCTACATCCAGCAAAGCATTAGCGTTATTTAAATGTGCTTCTACCAAATCGGGGTTTTGGGCTATCGCCTGTTCGTAAAAGTCGATCGCTTCGGCAATTTTTCCCTGCTGTCTCGCCGCTATTCCCAACAAACACAAAACGTTTGCTGATTCCGGCTGCACTTCTAGGATTTGCCGGTACAAATTCTCAGCTTCTAACAAACGTCCCGCTTGGTGATGTTCCCAAGCTATTTTCAAAGAGTCTTCTGCACCCAATTTGCAGGCTGATTTTCGCGATTTTTTTTGAGAAGCCATAGTTGTCTTTGTTGTTTAGGAGTTCGCTAACTTGTAATTGTCAACTTGTTCTCATTTGTTAACTCTTCCTTCCTTCTTCCCCCTTCTCTCCGACCCTTCTTCCCCCTTTTTAGCCGCTCAGCTTCGCCTTATAGCCTTCTTCCCTCGGACTCCTACCCCAACACACAAGCTGCGGGAAAAATCAGATATTCTAAGAAAAACAACTTCCAGATAAACTGATAAAATGCAGCAATTTCTATTTTATCGTCCAAATTAACTTTCGCGCTCCAAAACCACATCAAACCCAAAGCCGCCAAATGAGAAACTGCCAGAAACACTAAATTAACATTAGACAATACGATCGCTCCCGCCAAAGTCGCGCCCAAATAACAAACCGTCAATACCCAGCGAGATAAATTAAAGACGGCCGGCTTGCCCAGCTCAATCGTAAACGTAGTAATATTGTATTGCTTGTCGCCTTCCATGTCCGGGATATCTTTAAAAATGGCGATCGCAAACGTAAACACCACAACAAAAGCCGTCAGCACCCAAACTTCCGCAGGAATCTCAAAAGACACACTTTCCAAACTCCAGCCAGAAAAAGCGCTTTTCGCCCTTCCCAAACCCAACACCCAATTAAAGTGCAAAAATAACCCTAAATTTACGATCGCGCCCCGCACAGTAAAAATGCACAGCGCCGCCCAAAAAGGAAACCGCTTCAGCCGAATTGGCGGCAGAGAATAAGCAGTTCCAATCGCCAAACTAACACCAACAGTAGCCAGCAAAAACGGGCCTTGTAAAACAGCAGTCAAAATTGCTATAATTCCCGTTGCAATTACAATTAATTCCCCGGTTTTCCGAGAAAACACTCCCGAGGCGATCGGCAAATATGGCTTATTAATTTTATCAATCTCAACATCTTCTAACTGGTTCAATCCCACAATATAAATATTGCCGCAAATGCAAGCCAACCAAGCAAAAGCTAGGGACACAAATACAGGATGCACAAACAGCCGCGCGCTTTGGGCGATCGCGTACAAAGCCAATACACTCAAGCTAGTGCCCACAATTGTGTGCGGTCGAGAAAACTCCCAAAATGCCCTCACCCAGCTTTGCGGACCCGAGCCATTTTTATCAATCCAAGACTTGCCAATCGCATCATTACTCATAAATATAAAATGCCCCCTAAATATTTTTTTTTCAAGAGTATCAACTTAAGACTGAAACCATAATAAATGTCGTTTGTAGTTGAGTCTAGATATTCCTCGCATCCCCCAAAACATCGGGAAAAGAGTCCTCTTGTCCCACCCCCTACTCCCCTCCTGCGGGGAGTAGGGGGATCGAGACCTCGATACAAACAAGAGAGACGCTTGGTTTAACGTTAAATTATCATTAATGGACTTTGCCTGATAACCAGTTAAATAATTAATCCGTGTATCAGCCTCAAAATCCGTGTCGTGTTTTTAGCCGCTAGCGAAGTCGAAGGGCCTTCCTTCAACTCTATTTTACAGCACAAATCAGCCCGAAACGAATCAATCCGCTCTGATATCCCCGGCTCATCAATCCGAGAGCAAGTGCAGCTTGAATAGTCGTCCAACCGCTCGTGAGCAAACCCCAAATCGCGCTCGGAGTCAAAGCAGAATCGATCACCACATCCCAAAAAGGAGCAACAGCTTTTGACCAATCAGCGGTGCGAATACTTGTCAAAGGCAAACTGCGGACAATTTCCTCGTATTCCGGCAAAGAAATCACATAAGGCAAAGCATAAACCCGGTAAATTTCTGCCAATTCCTTTCTCTCTTCATCAGTTAATTCTCCCGCCGTTTCTCCTACCGGGCGGTGACACCAAGTTGCCAAAATCAAAGTTCCTCCCGGCTTGAGCACGCGGCAGCATTCCTGCAAAAACTTAATTTTGTCCGGCATATGTTCGCCGCTTTCGAGGGACCAAACCAAGTCGAATGACTCGTCAGGAAAAGGTATATTCAAAGCATCGGCCACCAAAAAATTCACATTGCTTTCTAGCCCAGCAATTTTAGCGCGTTCGGTCGCTCTGTTGGCCTGTACCGGACTCAGAGTAATTCCGGTAGCTTTAACACTAGCGCCCGTTTTATTATTTTGTGCGGGCGATCGGCTAAAATCACGATCGGCCCCCGCATCCGACTTTAAATTATTGCCAGCGATCGAACTAAACTTTTGAGTCAAATACAGCGTGCTGCCGCCGATCCCACAACCGACATCGAGAATGCGGTAAGATTCACAGAGTCCCTTCTCTGACGGTACTCCAGCCCAGCCCAGCAGTTCTTCTATCAAATCTATCTGAGCCTGTCGGCGCTCTTTTTTCAAATTGCCATCCGGGCCGTAGTAACCGTGGTGCATATGTTCGCCCCACACCTGCTCCCACAAACCGCTAGAAGCGTCGTAGAGTTGCTGAATTTGCTGGTAAAGTGTTGATGTCATCGCCGGATTGCAAGTTATTAAAGGAATTCTACCGTTATTTTCCCGATGTTGTCATCAAATTGTGCGATGTGAGTTCGATCGGTCGCAGGCATTCGCCAGACACAGATGTCCTGATTTCAAGGCCGAGGATCGATTTGTGGGTTCCCTCTAAAATCTAAAATCTCCAATCTAAAATCTAAAATCGAATGACTGTCTCGCGAACCATTGCTTTGGGCTTTCTCGCCCTCATGACCGCAGGTGCTCTATTACTGATGATGCCCTTTTCCACAATAGATGGAACTTGGAGCGATCCAATAACAGCGCTGTTTATGTCTACTTCCGCTGTCTGCGTCACCGGCTTAGCGGTTGTGGATGTCGGAAAATATTACTCTTTTTGGGGGCAACTGTTCCTAGTTTTACTGGTGCAAATAGGAGGCTTGGGCTACATGACAGCCACGAGTTTCTTGCTGCTGTTATTGGGCCGCCGCTTTGGCTTGAAAGACAAAGTTGCCCTGCAACAATCTCTCGACAAACCCGGGCTAGCCGGCGTAGTGCAACTCGTGCAGTCAATTCTAGCAACAACCCTTTTGTTTGAATTAACAGGAGTGTTTTTGCTGATGACGGTTTTCGTCCCCAAATACGGATTTAAAGGCGGTGTGTGGTCTGCTATATTTCACAGCGTTAATTCCTTTAACAACGCTGGTTTTAGCCTGTATACCGATAACTTGATCGGCTACGTCACTTCGCCTATGATTAACTTCACAGTCAGCGGTTTAATCATATTTGGGGGAATCGGCTATCAAGTAATTATGGAAATGTACCTCTGGCTGCGCGCTCGCTTCAACAAAAGCTCTATCTGCACAGTTTTTTCCCTCAACTTCAAAGTAGTTACCAGTACAACGGCTGTCCTTTTAATTTTAGGAACCCTAGCCTTTTTGGTGCTGGAATACAACAACCCAGCTACTTTCGGTCCTCTAAATTTTCCTCAAAAGGTGATGGCAGCTTGGTTTCAATCTGTTACTCCCCGCACGGCGGGATTCAATACAATTGAGATTGGCCGAATGAGCGAAGCCGGGCTATTTCTGACCATCGCGCTGATGTTTATCGGCGCCAGTCCTGGCAGCACCGGCGGCGGAATCAAAACCACAACTTTTAGGATATTGTTTTGCTGTACCGGAGCAGTTCTAGAAGGTCAGGAAGAGGTGGAGTGCTATCAGCGTCAAATCCCGCCAGCAATGATTCTGAAAACCATTAGCGTAGTCTTCGGTTCCCTGTTGGTCGCGTTCACCTCTGCAATGTTAATCGAGCTGACCAATCCCCAAGTAGAATTTATCGAAGCGCTGTTTGAAGCAGTTTCAGCTTTTGGCACTGTCGGCCTTTCCACAGGGATTACAGCCAAGCTTTCAGCGCTCGGTAAGTTGATTTTGATTGCTACAATGTATGTAGGTCGGGTTGGGGTGCTGCTGCTGATGAGTGCTGCATTCGGCGACCCAAAACCCAGGTCTTTTAAGTATGCTGAGGAAAGTTTGTTAGTTGGATAACAAAATCCTGCTTACTTGCTGATAATCTAAACAATGGGTGACAACCCAAATCAACTTTTACTACTTACCCAAAAATCAAAAGGAGGCGGCGCTGTCTGTGCTAAAATTTAAACAGCAAGACGCTCAGCGCTGGATATTCAGTGAACCTGTCATCTTTGAAATTTTTTCGGAGTTTGCGCTCCGAAAACAAGCAGTTTGCAGTTATTGGTTTGGGACGCTTCGGCAAAGCTGTGTGCTCCACTCTGCACGGCTTGGGTTACGAAGTCCTGGGAGTTGACTTCGACGAAACAAAAGTAACTCAAGCTTTGACCGATCGTATTTCTTCTCACGTTTTGCAGTTAGATTCTACTGAGCCTAGCGCTCTGGCGGAAGCGGGTATATTTGAATTTGAAACAGTGATTGTGGCGATCGGCAATTACCTAGCAGAAAGCATTACCACCACCCTAAACCTTAAGGAAGGCGGGGTTACTTACGTAATAGCCAAAGCTTCTTCGGAAACTCACTTAAAACTGTTGAAAAAAGTCGGCGCCGATCATGTAGTTTTTCCCGAACGAGAAATGGGCTGCTCTTTGGCCCGGATTCTTACAAGACCAAGCATTTTAGAACGCTTTGACCTCGACCCAGATCACAGTATCGTTGAGTTGATCGTTCCTGAAAAGTTTGACGGCAAAACCATCTCGGATTTGGAGCTCCGGCACAAGTATGGTTTGAACTTGCTAGCAGTCAGTCGCGCCGACAAGTTCGAGATCAATCCGCAGCCAAACGAACGTTTGAGAAGGGGCGAGGTAATGGTAGTAATTGGTTCTAATAAAGATATCAATCGCTTGCCAATTTAACAGCTCGCCATTTTACGCACATCTAAGAGCAAGGTGCGCCCGCGCACCCTGCAAACTTGGAAAATTTCTCAAAAGATACACTCTAAAAAATAAGATAGACACCCCGATCGCGGTCCCGCAAGTTTCTTAAGCGCAAGCGTGGAAAATTCAGCCGACGTTCAAGATTTTTTGCAGGTAAGCTTTGCCGAAAACTAGCACCGCCAAGACAAGAGCGAGTTCAACAGGCCAAGGACACACCGCCACCAACCAAATTAACGAACACACTCCAATAATTGCAGCTATGGGAGCCGGAATCCCGTCTAGCGTTCTGTTGTCAGTCCCGGCAGTCACCCACCAAGCAATCAAGCAGAGCGTCAACGGAATCAAGCAACTTGCGATCATGATTTTTACCCCGTCAATTTTTTTTACATATTGCATCTGAGCATATGGTAACAATACATCAAAAAATCGGAAATGCACCATTAATTGCGATATAATCTAAGGTTACGTAATTCATACCCTGGGGTGAGAGATTTTGTAATTTTTAGCTTCCCATCTCTCCGAAGGCAGATGTAGGTTGCCATCAGGCAGGATTTGGGGATTTTTCTTTCGACCGAAGGGCTTTTGCTTTCTACCTTGAGATGAATTGCAATGCACCGAGCTCTGCAAGTTATACTGAGGATTGCAGTCAGTTACTGTAGAGCGTGCATCAATGCTGGGCAAATTTTTTCGCAAGCCAGAATTAGAAAACACCGATCGCGTCCCCCCGGGTCAATACCTCGCCAACGGCTTTCCCGTGCTGACCTACGGCGATACACCCTCGGTCAGCATTGAGAGTTGGGAATTTAAAGTCTGGGGATTGGCAAAACCAAAAACCTTCACTTGGTCGGACTTCCAGGCCATGCCCCAAAGTAACTTTACGGCGGATTTTCACTGCGTCACCCGCTGGTCAAAACTCGACGTGCAGTGGACGGGAGTCAAAGTCACAGATTTTATGAAATACATAGAAGTCGATCCGAAAGCTGTGCACGTCCTGGAACACTGCTACGGCGGTTACACCACTAACATTGCGACCGCCGACTTACAGAAAGAAGAAAACTTTTTCGCCCACACCCTCTTCGGCGAACCCCTATCCCCAGACCACGGCGGCCCAATGCGGCTGGTAGTTCCCCACTTGTACGCTTGGAAAAGCGCTAAATGGATTAACGGGCTGGAGTTTACAGAAACCGAAGAACTGGGTTTTTGGGAACGCAACGGCTACCACCGGCGGGGCGAACCTTGGGCCGAGGAACGCTACAGCGGTCTGTTTTGATGCGGTCGATCGGGAGCAAGGACTTGCCCAGAGCTTCTATGGTATTTGTTGAGAGGAAATCCGCTCTTGGACCGCTTCAATCTTCTCCCATTGCATCTCGTCGATCGCATCTTTGCCAGAGCTCACGGCGTGGGATCTATTTAATTTAACCAAAAGACGTAGACCCAACGATCGCAGTTGCTACGTAATTTACGCGATCGATAAACTTCTTTAACTACCATACACAACTCAAAAAAAAATATATTCCCAGTTTGTGGTTAATAAAAAACTCCTGTAACTGTAAGTGGGTAAGGGTTTCACCGCATTTATACTTAAATGTGGGCTGTTGAGGATTTAGACTTGAGAATCAAATAAAAAATTAGCATAAGCCCGCTCCAAATCAGTTTGGCTGCTCCGCGCTCCCAAACCCGCGAATTCAAGGTTTCAAGCCACAATCTTTATAATTATTTGGTGTGTATTTTTAAGGGACGATCGCCCTGCAAGCCGATTCGAGCGACAGCATTTGTGAAGGATGTGTAAAGGCTTGATAAAGAATCTGTAAAAAATGACATAAAGTGCAGAGAATACCAAGAAAGCATCGCATAATAAAATTATTACAGACCACCTCACAAACGGAACAGATTATGAATACCAAATTCTTATCCGCCCTAACAGCTACCGCAGCCGCCACAGCTCTGTTTGGCGCCGCAGCTCCAGCTCAGGCAGCGTCCTTTGGTACCGGGGGCATCTCATTCGAGAAAAATACAGATATCACTTTTACCTTCAAACAAACTAACGGTAGGAACCAGTCCTCTCTGGGAATCTACGAGGTGAAAAACTCGCTCCCCACTCTAGTTAAAAGCCTGTTTACAGAAATTAAACGCTCAGACAACGGCGCGGCTGACGAATATAAAGGAACTCTGGGCAATACAGTCTTGGGTCCTGGCAAGGTATCATTCACCTTCCTGGCAAATACAATTTACACTTTGGGACTCGACAGCATCGGCTACTTCAAAAACGTTGTTTACTCGACCTCAGCCTTGAACAGCGGCGGCACCCAGCAAGCCGTGTTTGGTGGCGTATCACTGGGGAACGCTCTCGTGCTAGAAAAAACGGACACCTTCCAAGCTGCCGGACAATTCCAGAACGGACTGGGTCCTCTGTTTAATGGAGGCGCGCTATTCTCCTTCGACGATCGCGGTAACGTCAACGACAAAGACTTCCAAGACTTCACAGTGACCGCAGAACCAGTTCCTGAACCGATGACGATGACTGGTTTGGCTCTGGGTTTGGGTGGCTTGGTTGCAGCGCGCCGCCGCCGCCGCGGTAGCAATACAGCTTCATAATTTTTTTCAACGTGAACAATCGGCTCAATTACGTTTGACCAAAAAGCCAGACGCAAGTCCCTCGCTTTAGACATGGGGATAAGGTGGTAGGGACTTAAAAGTTCGGTGAAACGATATTTTTGCTAAAACCACTAGGGTATAATAGCCATAAGCGATAGTGCCCAGTAAGAATAACCTTCAACCTCACAGACAGAACCGATTATGAATACCAAATTCTTATCCGCCCTAACAGCTACCGCAGCCGCCACAGCTCTGTTTGGTGCCGCAGCTCCAGCTCAGGCAGCGTCCTTTGGTACCGGGGGCATCTCCTTCGAGAAAACTACAGATATCATTTTTACCTTCGGAGAAACTCACGGTCAGTACCAGTCCTCTCTGGGAATCTACGAGGTGAAGAAGCAGGGGAACAAGTCGATTCCCACTCTAATTAAAAACCTGTTTTCGGAAACTAAAAAGTCAGACAACGGCGCGGCTAACGAATATAAAGGAACTCTGGGCAATACAGTCTTGGGTCCTGGCAAGGTATCATTCACCTTCCTGGCAAATACAATTTACACTTTGGGACTCGACAGCGCCGGCTACTTCAAAAACGTTGTCTACTCGACCTCAGCCTTGAACAGCGGCGGCACCCAGCAAGCCGTGTTTGGCGGCGTATCACTGGGGAACGCTCTCGTTCTGGACAAAACGGACAACTTCCAAGCTGCCGGACAATTCCAGAACGGACTGGGTTCTCTGTTTAATGGAGGCGCGCTAATTTCCTTCGACGATCGCGGTAACAACAACGATAAAGACTTCCAAGACTTCACAGTGACCGCAGAAGCAGTTCCTGAACCAATGACGATGACTGGTTTGGCTCTGGGTTTGGGTGGCTTGGTTGCAGCGCGCCGCCGCCGCCGCGGTAGCAATACGGCTTCATAATTTTTTTCTACCAGAACAATCGGCTCGATTACCTTTGACCAAAAAGCCAGACGCAAGCCCCTAAGCTTTAGAGAGGGGGATAAGTCGGTAGGCACTTTTAAGTCAGGTGAAACGATCGTGTTGCTAAAACCACGGTGGTAGAATAGCCATAAGCAATTGTCCAAAGTAAGAATAACCTTCAACACATTGAAATATCCTAGAGGGCGAGCAACCCCGCCAACTGAGACCTCCGATTGATTCGGAATAGTTAAAGGGCAAATAATGGCAGGAGAGGGCTCGTTCAACTTTAAAAACATGAAGGAGTCAGAAGTATCCCCGAATCAAAACGAGGGTTCTTTGAGTGAGTAGAGGGATATTTGAATTTCCCCTTGTCGCCTTGAAGGTGGGCAAGAATCCCGCGGCTTGAGACCAGGGGAGGTTCAAAAAATAGAAAACAATTTGCAGGCGCGCTAATGGGAAATTGGCTCGCCTTTTGCTTGATTTGAAAAGTCAGAAGCAAGAAGTCAGACCGAGGTTCCGCAACGCAGCAGTGTACCGGCTTTAACGGATTTAACGGATGGATGTTGAGGGAAGAAGCCAAGGGTGAAGAAGTCCGAGGGGAGAAGTCCGAGGGGAGAAAGAGGATTTTTCCCACTCGGACACTCTCCCACTCTTCCCCTCTCCCAACTCAAAATTCAAAACTCACTCACGGTCAAGTGTTCGTGAGTACAAAGTCACTGGTACCGGTTGACGAATTTTAATCTCTGCCCGGACGCACGCTACTTTAATTGCCACCACAGCCCTGGTTTTTGTCCGCCGCACCTGTGGTTGCGGCAGCGTCCAATAGCTGACAATAAGATGCAAAGAACCATCGTTAAGGCCTGAAGTATCCACTTCTGGAGTTGATTGCCAAAAAACGCCTTCGACTTCGGAAATAGCTTTAACCAAGGTTTCAATTGCTAGGGAAGGTCGGTATCGGAGGCTAAAATTAAAGGTAGGTCTGTTCGCCTCTGTGGCATGGCTGTGAGTACCCGCACTGAATTGGTAAATAGGACTTGCTGAATCAGTTGTCCAAGTAAACACTCTATGGGTAGTCTGAGCAAAAAAAGGTGTACGAGTGCAAGAAAAACAGCTAAAACAGCTTCGGAACCCTTGCATCACGACGCGCGATCGCGTACATAAAAGCTGAGATTGCTCACCCCTCACCCTCCGACTTTGAACTGCCTTTTGGAGGGAAGTTGTCAGCAGATAACCGTTGGGTAAAGATGGCCCAAGTAATACCGCGGTCAGAATTTGAATCAGAATATGCTGGAAACTTCCCCGAGCGAAATGGGTGCACCAGCTTTCATGATTTAGGATGGCGTTGGGGGCAATAATCATTAAGGAAAAATTAGGAATGATCTCAGCAAAAAACAGTAGAACAAATCCGGGAAAACCCCTATCTGTAATACTTGATCGGTCAATCAACCTACAGTAATGAGCTACCATTTGACCGCTCACTATTAGTTAACTTTCGACTGGCGTTTCAGTGCGAACCTAATTAATAAAGTGAAGAAACGAATGGTGAAAAAAATGTGCGGAATCACCGCAGGGAAACCGAAAAAAAAAAGGATTCGGACGCAACAAATGAATCACCCTCTCGAGGAAAATTCATTATTGATGCGACCTGCACCCCAGCCGACCCACCGCTATCCTACCAGCTTAGGACTATTAAACTTTGCCAGACTTCACACCGAAAAAATCCTAGATATCCCCTATAAACATATAAAAGGTAAATTCCAGTAAAAACCAATAACCGACCTTAATCCAGCAATAATTTACTCCTTAGTAGTAGCAAAACAAAGACGAGTGTCCCGAAACAAAAGAAGAAAAGCCATTTACAAACAACTCCAATATATGAAAAGAAACTTAGCTCACTCATATTGAACAGCTAATCCAGTTAGGTGCGTCCCGATGAAGTCTGAATAAAAAGCAAGATAAAACTCGGATAGTCGTCGCCCAAGTCTATCGGCAACAGCAGTGGTTATTTGAAAATAAAAAACAGAGCATAGAGGATAGAATAGTAAGTTTAAGCCAACCCCACATCCGTTCCTATGTCGCGAGTAAAAGCCGGAAAAAGCCTAGAGTTTGGAGTTAAACAAGAGCGCCAGTTGCTTAATCAGGATATGTATTTTTAAACCGGATGAGCTGGGATAATTTTAACGAATCAGGAGACCTAAAAGCACAAATAGAAGCCTCGGAATACTTTCACGGGATACTATCGGTGAGTCAGTTCATGTCGCTCGGATCTATAGGACAAGAGAAAACCGAGCCTCGTGTCAAAACAGAGGAATTAGAATCAGTGAGCCACCTTTAGGAAGACCCCAACAAATGTGAGTAAATAAAAAAAGAAGCAAGCATTGTCAGAGGAGAGGATTAGGAATGCAGTTTGTCAGAAATTTTGGGCAAGGCAAACGCAGATTTAGCCTCGATCGCGTGATGGCAAAACTTGATAATACTTCACAGACCACTATTGCTATTGCTTTTTTTAGTCATGAACTTTTCTACCTGGCTGCGCCGGGTTTTTTGGGTGTTTTTATGCCGCTCGGGGAAAACAACACTTGTTTTGGAGTTGATGATAATCAAAAGTTATAACTGGGGCAACTCGCTGACCCAAAAACTTATCTTTAACTGTGCTTGAATTACCGATTGCTCCTGCTTTTGGTTTTCCATAACTTATTCAGCAAACCCTAAATACGATCGCATTCGGCACGATAACTCGCTCTCCCCGATCGGTCAGAATTTGAGTTGAACGCATCGAAATCTTTTCAACAGTACCTTCAAAGCTTTCTACAAATATCTGAGCGCCCAATTGAAACGGTTCGTGCAACAGCAGCAATATTCCCGCTAAAAAGTTTTTGAAGATGTCTTGGAATGCGAAACTAATAGCTACTGAACCCAGTCCTCACAAACCGATGATATCTCCCGGACGCCAAGCCGGAAACGCAATCACGCAGGCGATCGAACTGCCAGCGGTCCCAGTGAGAGTTTGAACCTCCCCACATCTAAAGCCGGGGATCCTTGCCCACCTTCAAGGCGACAACGGGAAATTCAAATATCCCTCTACTCACTCAAAGAACTCTCGTTCTCCCGGATCGTATACTTTCTTCCTTCCTTCATTTTTAAAGATTGAACGCTGCCTATCCTGCCATTATTTGCCCTTTAATTAATCCGACTCAAGTCGGATTAGTCCGTTGCCGGCATTGCTCGCCCTCTAGGATATTTCAATGCGCTCTTATGTGATTCCTACTCGATTAGCACAGTCCTATTTTATGAGGTCTCTCTTCCCTT
Organism: Microcoleus vaginatus BM001213989; assembly: GCA_036700245.1. Lineage (GTDB taxonomy): Bacteria > Cyanobacteriota > Cyanobacteriia > Cyanobacteriales > Microcoleaceae > Microcoleus. Next base: position 42,646 of record JAUBOM010000032.1, on the reverse strand, counting down.
TTACTGTGGCTTTAGCCACAAATCGACTTATCCTCATGTCGGTAGCCCGGCGCTTGCGTCTCACTTTTAGGTCAAATAATTCAAAAAGGCCACGCTAACACAAAATATTGAGATCGATCGCGCAACAAGAATGTTTTACTCTCGCTGTGCGGGTAAGTCCATCGACTCGCTCGCAAATTGGTCGTATACAATCAAAATTTAAGATTAGCACCGCGATCGCCCCCGATCGAGTAAAATCACAGCACTTGCCCGCCGATGACTTAATCTGCTAAAACTAACAAAGTTTGATAATTTCTGAGAAATAACATACATGGTTGCTACATCCGTCAAGATTAAACACGAAGTCAAAGACTTGTCCCTCGCCCCGTTGGGAAAGCAACGCATTGAGTGGGCCGGCCGGGAAATGCCCGTTTTGCGGCAAATTCAAGAACGCTTCGCTAAAGAAAAGCCTTTCGCTGGCATTCGCTTGGCTGCTTGCTGCCACGTAACCACAGAAACCGCTCACTTGGCCATCGCCATCAAACTCGGCGGTGGGGACGCCGTACTGATCGCCAGCAACCCCTTGAGCACTCAAGATGACGTAGCGGCTTGCTTAGTTGAAGACTACGGCATTTCCGTCTTCGCCCTCAAAGGAGAAGACGCGGCTACCTACGAACGTCACGTCTACACAGCCCTAGACCACCGCCCCAATATTATCATCGACGACGGCAGCGACGTGGTAGCGGCCCTGATCCAGCACCGCCCGAACCAAATTTCCGACTTAATCGGAACTACCGAAGAAACTACCACAGGCATCGTGCGCCTGCGGGCAATGTTGAAAGACGGCGTGCTGACTTTCCCCGCAATGAACGTCAACGACGCCGACACTAAGCACTTCTTCGACAACCGCTACGGCACCGGTCAATCTACCCTAGACGGCATTATCCGCGCTACCAATATTTTGTTAGCCGGTAAAAATATTGTGGTTGCAGGTTACGGTTGGTGCGGCAAAGGCACGGCACTACGCGCCCGCGGCATGGGCGCTAACGTAATTGTCACCGAAATCGATCCGATTCGGGCGATCGAAGCAGTCATGGACGGTTTCCGCGTCATGCCGATGGACGAAGCAGCAACAGTCGGAGATATATTCATTACAGTTACCGGCAACAAACACGTCATTCGTGCCGAACATTTCGAGACCATGAAAGACGGCGCAATTGTTTGCAATTCCGGTCACTTCGACATTGAGATTGACCTCAAATCCCTCGGCGCAAAAAGCACCGACGTGAAAACAGTCCGGTCTTTCACTCAAGAATATCACCTCAATAATGGTAAGTCGGTTATTGTGTTGGGCGAAGGTCGTTTGATCAACTTGGCAGCAGCCGAAGGACACCCCAGCGCCGTGATGGATATGAGCTTTGCTAACCAAGCTTTAGCCTGCGAATATCTGGTTACGAACAAAGGCAAACTAGAGCCGGGTATTCACTCAATCCCCGTGGAAGTTGACAAAGAAATTGCTCGTCTCAAATTGGAAGCAATGGGTATTTACATTGATACCTTGACTGCCGAACAAATTGAGTACACAAACTCTTGGACTTCGGGCACTTAATCATCGTCGATCGTTCCTGGGTTCTGCCTGGGAATATTCTCGTTTATCGTTCCCGGGTTCTGCCTGGGAATGAATACCACAAGGCTCTGCCTCCTGTATTCGGAGTCGAGGCAGAGCCTCTATATATGCCTTCCCAGGCTCTGCCGGGGAACGAGCAAAAATGAGAAAAATACAAAGTACATATTACCTATTGAATCAAAATGGTTGAATGGATAACTAACACAATGCAGTCGATGGGCTATCTCGGAATAGGACTGTTGATGTTTTTAGAAAATCTTTTCCCGCCCATACCCTCAGAATTAATTATGCCGCTGGCAGGATTCACGGTATTCAAGGGCCGAATGGAGTTTTCACCGGCGATCGCAGCAGGAGTAATCGGTACAGTTCTGGGAGCACTTCCCTGGTACTATGCCGGTAAATTATTGAGCGAAGAACGCTTGAGGAATTTAGCCGACAAATACGGCAAGTGGATCACTGTATCGGGGGCCGATATTGACAAAGCGAATAGATGGTTTAATAGACACGGCAACAAAGCCGTGTTTTTGTGTCGCCTCGTACCGGGAGTTCGCACCCTGATTTCCCTGCCCGCTGGCATCAACAATATGCCTTTAATTCCTTTTTTACTTTACTCAACAGGCGGCACTCTTTTGTGGGTGAGTTTCCTGACTTTTGCCGGATATAAACTCGGGGAAAATTATGGACTTGTAGATGATTATCTGGGTCCGGTTTCCAAAATAGTTGCGGTGAGTATTGTCATTTGGTTTATCTTGTGGGTTGTCAAAAAGAATATGCAGAAGGAAAAATATCGCAAATAAATGCAAACTTTGTGAAAATAATCTGCGTTGATTCGCGTTCATCTGCGGCGACAATCACCATTTTGACCCCGCCGAAAAACGAATACAAGTTTCCTATAGGAATCGTGAGCGGCACCAAGTTTTAGACCCGAGTTCAAACTTTCAGATGAATCTGTGGAGTAAATCTAAAATCTAAAATCTAAAATCTAAAATCCACTGACTCGGTTCCAGCATCTTCCCAACATTAGCGCTGAAAGATAGAGAGGCATATTTGATAGAAACTTCTGCTATCTTTGCTACTTTTTTAAAGTTAGTTTTAAATTTACGATCGCCCAAAAGTCACAGTGACCGGCAGCCGATCGCCCAAAAATCAAACTTAAATTTATACAAATATTTAGGATTTGTTGAGGTTTAGGCAGATAATCGTGGCAAAATAGGGAACATTGCTATCCGCGCTGTTAAGATATGTACGAAAAGATTGTAGCCCCGACAACTGGTTCTAAAATTACTTTCAAAGATGGTTCGCCGATCGTCCCCGATGACCCGATTATTCCCTTCATTCGCGGTGACGGTACGGGTGTGGACTTGTGGCCAGCATCCCAGAAAGTCATGGATGCTGCGGTAGAAACAGCTTACGGCGGCAAGCGGAAAATTAACTGGTTTAAGATTTATGTAGGCGACGAAGCTTGCGATGTCTACGGTACTTACCAATATTTGCCGCAGGATTCCTTAGACGCCATCAAAGAATACGGAGTCGCCATCAAAGGGCCGCTGACAACCCCAATCGGGGGCGGCATTCGATCGCTCAACGTAGCTTTGCGGCAAATCTTTGACCTTTACGCCTGCGTGCGGCCCTGCAAATATTATGCTGGAACACCATCGCTGCACAAAACTCCTGAACTGCTAGACGTAATTATTTACCGGGAAAATACAGAAGATATTTACCTGGGAATTGAATGGCCCAAAGGCAGCGAAATCGCCAACAAATTGATAGAATTTCTCAATAATGAGTTGATTCCGGCAACACCCGAACACGGCAAAAAACAAATTCGCCTCGATTCTGGAATAGGAATTAAACCAATTAGCAAAAGCGGTTCTCAACGTTTAGTGCGGCGCGCCCTCGCCCACGCTTTGCGGTTGCCGAAAGACAAGCAGCAAGTGACTTTGGTGCACAAAGGCAACATCATGAAATACACCGAAGGAGCTTTCCGAGATTGGGGTTACGAATTAGCAACCACCGAATTTCGCCAACAGTGCGTGACTGAAAGAGAGTCTTGGATTCTGGGCAACAAAGAAAAAAATCCCGACATTAGCTTAGAAAATAATGCCCGCCAAATAGACCCGGGATACGATGCTTTGACTCCCGAAAAACAAGCCAAAATTCGTCAAGAAGTCGCAGACGTTTTGTTTGAAATTTGGACCAGTCACGGCAGCGGCCAGTGGAAAGAAAAAATTATGGTCAACGACCGAATTGCTGACAGTATTTTTCAACAAATTCAAACTCGACCTGGCGAATATTCCATTTTGGCGACCATGAATTTGAACGGGGATTATTTGTCCGATGCGGCGGCAGCAATTGTCGGCGGATTGGGCATGGGCCCCGGCGCGAATATTGGTGATGAATGTGCAGTTTTTGAGGCAACTCACGGCACTGCACCTAAACACGCCGGTTTAGATAAAGTCAATCCTGGCTCTTTGATTTTGTCCGGGGTGATGATGTTAGAATACATGGGATGGCAGGAAGCCGCAGATTTGATTAAGAAGGGTTTGGGAGCGGCAATTTCTAACGGTGAAGTGACTTACGATTTGGCGAGGTTGATGGAGCCGCCGGTACCGGAGTTGAAGTGTTCAGAGTTTGCGGAGGCAATTATTAAGCATTTCGCTGATTAGGTTTCATAGATTTTTTAACCCTGTGTCTTAAGAACGGGCACGCGAGCCCGTTCCACAAAAAATAAACTGGCTGGTGGGGCAGGCACGCGAGCCCGCCTCTAATAAGTGCCATATCTGAAGTGCTATTATGATGGAACCTTCATGCCGCGCTCAACAGCGGGACGCTTCTGCAAGGTTTCTACCCAACGTTTGAGGTGGGGGTGGTTGTCGAGGGTTAATCCTTGAAATTCGTAAATAGCAACCCACGGATAGGTAGCAATGTCGGCGATCGAATAGTCGCCGCAGATGTATTCGTATTTTGCTAGTTGAGTGTCTAATACTCCGTAGAGTCGCAAGGTTTCTTTTTCGTAGCGCCCAATCGCATAGGGAATTTGTTCGGGTGCAAAGCGTTTGAAGTGGTTGAGCTGACCAAACATCGGGCCGACGCTGGCCATTTGAAACATCAGCCACTCCATAACTTGAAAGTATTTTTGTTTGTCGGTGGGCAGAAATCTGCCTGCTTTTTCGGCTAGATAGATCAGGATGGCGCCTGACTCGAAGACGGTGATGCCGTTATCTCGATCGACTATCGCCGGAATTTTGCTGTTGGGGTTGATGGCGATGAATTCTGGGGTAAATTGGTCGTTTTTGGTGATGTCGATGACGTGCACGCTGTAGGGTAAACCTATTTCTTCGAGCATGATCGAGGCTTTGCGGCCGTTCGGTGTGGTAAAAGTGTAGAGGTCGATCATAGTTGTGCTGTTAAGTTAAAAGTTGACCATGAAGGAAATAAGTGGACATAATATCAGAATTTGGACCTAAATTGCGCAGTTTTTGAGCGAGCGAGCCATCCTCAGGCAGAAGGTAGAAGGCAGAAGGCACAATTTAAAAAAGGTTTTGCTAACAATTCTATTATAATAAGATTTGGGATGGATGAGAGTTGATTAAGAAAAATGGACATTATTGAAATTCTCAAAGACGATTATCAAAGATTCCCCGAAAATCAGACTTACAACATTTACGCAAAAGATGTTTATTTTGAAGACCCAGTGAATCGATTTACAGGAGTCGATCGCTACCAAAAAATGATCGGGTTTATGGGGACTTTTTTTAAAGAGGTTAAACTCGACTTGCACAACATTTCCCAGTCTGGAGATACTATAGAAACTCGCTGGACTCTGAGCTGGATCGCACCGCTACCTTGGAAACCGAAAATGGCGATCGCCGGTAGGAGCGAACTTAAAGTCAACAGTGATGATTTAATTGTTTCTCACATCGATTACTGGAACTGTTCGCGGTTGGATGTGCTCAAACAGCTTGTATTTCCTGTGAAAACTAATGTTTGAGAATTGTTCTTCGGTTTGTTAGCAATAAAAAATGGTGTTTCAAGAGCGAGATCCCTTTTTTAACCGCAGATATTAGCAGATAAACACAGATGAACGCTGATTGATTTTTATGTGTCGCAATTAATATCTGAAATAAATAATTTTAACTTATCTTGACATGGCAGCAATTTCGTGAATTAGCGGAAATGTGCTGTGTCCGGCGGCTGCTGGTCGCCAAAATTAATTCCCCCACTAAATTAATCTCTGTTACAGAACGTTACAATAAAGAAGTAAAGAATTTTCAGGCGAGCTAAACAATCAATGCGCTTAATATTAATGACCGGAAAAGGCGGCGTCGGCAAAACCTCCGTAGCCGCTGCGACTGGGCTGCGGTGTGCCGAATTGGGATACAAAACCCTAGTGCTGAGCACAGATCCCGCTCACTCTTTAGCCGACAGCTTTGACATGGAACTCGGACACGATTCGCGGCTGGTGAAACCGAATTTGTGGGGAGCAGAATTAGACGCTCTCAGGGAATTAGAAGGCAATTGGGGAGCAGTTAAGCGCTACATTACTCAAGTCTTGCGAGCGCAGGGGCTCGAAGGGGTGCAAGCTGAAGAACTAGCCATCTTGCCAGGAATGGATGAAATCTTCGGTTTAGTGCGAATGAAGCGGCATTACGACGAAGGCGAATTTGATGTTTTAATTATCGATTCTGCTCCGACTGGCACAGCATTGAGACTGCTAAGTTTGCCGGAAGTTGGCGGCTGGTACATGAGAAAATTTTACAAGCCGCTGCAAGGCATATCAGCCGCCCTTCGCCCTTTAGTTGAACCTATTTTTAGACCAATTGCTGGTTTTTCTTTACCAGACAAAGAGGTGATGGATGCACCTTACGAATTTTACGAACAAATCGAAGCTTTGGAAAAGGTTTTAACTGACAATACTGTCACTTCGGTAAGGTTAGTTACCAATCCCGAAAAAATGGTAATTAAAGAGTCTCTGCGCGCTCATGCCTATTTGAGTTTGTACAATGTAGCCACAGATTTAGTAGTAGCTAACCGGATTATTCCTGCAGAAGTAACTGATCCATTTTTCAAACGGTGGAAAGAAAGCCAGGAACAGTACCGTCAGGAAATTCACTCAGATTTCATGCCGCTGCCAGTTAAGGAGGTGCCACTTTATTCAGAAGAAATGTGCGGTTTAGCGGCTTTGGAACGCTTGAAAGAAACGCTTTACAAAGACGAAGACCCCAGTCAAGTTTATTACAAAGAAAATACGATTAAGATCGTGCAGGAAAACAATCAATATAGTCTTGAACTGTATTTGCCCGGAATTGCTAAGGATCAGATCCAGTTGAGCAAAACGGGAGATGAGTTGAATGTTCGGATTGGCAATCACCGCCGCAATTTGGTTTTGCCCCAAGCTTTAGCGGCGCTGCAACCTTCGGGGGCGAAGATGGAGGATGATTATTTGAAAATTAAGTTTGCTTAACAATCCTGGGCGTACTCCGACCAAAGAAACCGGGTTTTTCACCCAATTTGCGATTTTCTAACGCGTTTTTTCGTAAAAAACCCGGTTTCTGGGTTCCCATTTTAGGCGTTCTCACTGTTTTTGAATGAGGATTACTCCAATCAGCAATAATGCCGTTCCCAAGACACGAGACACGCTGAGAGAAATCTGGGTAACACCAAATGCGCCAGTAGAATCCAAGACAAGTGCCGCAACCATCTGTCCAGCAATCACCAATGAAAAAACGACCGCCACACCTAATTTCGGGATTGCGATCAAGGACGCAACAAGGTAGTATGCCGCAAAAACCCCACCCAACCAGGCCCATTGTGGAAGAGAATTGAATGCGGGGATGGAACCCCGATTAGTCGCTCCGCTGGCCCACACCAGAGCGAGTGAAAGCAGAGTTACGAATACTGAGATCATGGTGGTGAGAACCGGAGAGCCGGTTGACGATCGCAAACGCGCATTCCAAGCCATCTGGATTGTGAGTCCCGCACCGCCGATCGCAACCAGAAGAAAGAGGATGAGTCGAGTAAACATAATATAAAATTTATATGGCTATTGTGGCGATATGTCTGCGATAGGCGAAAGGTGTAATTCAATGCCTTTGGGTTCTCCGGCTAAGATTTCAAACAGGTGAACATCTGGAAGCGCGAAAGCTGGGATGGATTGTGTCGGCACATAGAATTCTCGATATTTTTGTGCTGCTGCAACCGACGACTATGGAATATTTGTCCACACCTGAGCCTCAATGAAAAGATCATATCTTCGTGCTGCTTCTGTTCGCCACTCCTCACTTGGAATACCAAACGCATCTATCATCTCGCAAATTTCACTCAGCACGAACACTTGACAGTGATACTCAGGACGATAGAAAACTTGGTCAGTTTGGCTCTGTAACCAATAACTGATCATACTGTCGGGATAGGTGAAGCTGACCTGTTCGGACTGAAAAACTGAGACTGGAAACTGAACCGCACGACTCTGCCCGTTATATCCTTCTTTAATCCACACTGCTCTTTCAACTACAAAATAGTGAGGATAGGCTGAGATGGGTTGCCCTCCCTTGCTGATGAATGCTTGCCTGACCCAACGTTCAGCTTCTCGCCGTTGCTTCAAGTATTTCTCAGGATCTCTGAATCTGCGATAAACCGACCCCGCCCGATCGCGCAGGTTTGAAATCACGCTCAAGGCGTCTTCGTCAGCTAAAGAAGACAAGGTTTGAAAAGGAGCATCATCTTTGTGATGGTAGTGTGTCAGCATCATTTTGCGATCGTCTGCGTTCATAAGACAGTGACTTTTGTAATGAGATGCCGTGTCGTGTTAGCTATTTGAGTGTTGTACTGCTGGCTAGACACAGTTAACAGGATACAGACCATAACTATTCGCGGACTCCAACGAAATGTCTGGGAGATTACGAAGCATATCATCCCATGTATTCTGTCGTTGCAATGCTTCTATAACGATTTGAAGCGGCTCTGAGAATATGGCTGGAAAATCTGCCTCTTCTGAAAACTGAATCTTAAACGCTAACTGTTCTTGAGGTGGAGTGAATTGAGCGTTTACTCCTTCTTTGTTACCTCTGGCATCAACCCGATACCAACCAACTTCAGGTAAATGGATGGCATTGAAACCGTGCAAACTGTACGGCGCACCTTTGTCATCAATACTCAACCGCTGGTAGCAAAGACCTGCTGGAATTTCATTTGCTCTTAGTAACGCTGCTAACAAGTGACTTTTCGCATAGCAATACCCTGTTTTGTGGTGAAGTACATCTGAAGCTCTACAAGTCACAGGACTCATTTGATAGTCATAACTGTGACGAATTTCATCTCGCACCCACTCAAAGCAAGCCTTAGCTATCGCCGTTGGTGTCTCATATCCCGATGCGATTTGTTTAGCACATTCCATAATTTCAGGATGCTGCCAATCAATAACTTCACTCACTTTCAAGTATTCTTTCATGTCAACCGCTAGGAACGCTACAGCCTCAATTGTAAACACCTTACCAACAAATTTCAACTGTGTTCGCCACTAACTTTTCCATCCTCTGCGCCCTCTGCGCTCTCTGCGGTTTGTTCAATCTTTCCTGCATTAAACTCAATCTTTTTATGCTGACGTTCCGACGCAGCTTTTTGCAGCAGTTTCAACTTTTCTGGATCGGCATTCGATCGCCAAAACAACTTATGATCCTTAATTTTAACGCAATTTTCCTCCAAACACTTCACCCATTCTCGATGTTTCTTAACTGCGCCACGATCGAGAATCCCTAACTTTTCTTCTTGGCGGGTGAGTTTCGCAAACTTTTCGTAATGGGGATAACTAGCAGTAACAAAAGCTTCTTTTCTAACTAGAATTGGGGGATTATACATATCAGAATAGTCTTGATAGCTCACAGAAAGGTCGCGCAAATCTATGTGCATAGAAGTGTGAAGGGCTGGATGCGGGTTAGTGTCAAAATCGGGATAAAATAAATAGGAAATTTTAGGTTTGCGATCGTGAAATTTGATGATTGTAGCGCCGTCAAGCCTGCCAATCGTGCGGTTGGCGCAGCCTTCGTAGAGCCGCAGCAAAGGGTCAAGTTCTTCTAGTGCAGAGACGTGCACTGAAAGGGAACCATCCTGTTTGTAGCCGATCGCACTATCTTCGCAGCAGTCAGCCACAATATCAGGTTTGCTCAGACTGTACAGCATTAAATCTGCCAAAGTGCAAGCTTTTTGATAATTGTCAAACAAACCTTTGATGTCGTTGCGGATTTGAGCCGGAAGTCGGCGGATTGAAGGCCGATCGCCCAAACCGTTGAGAGCGAGATATACCAGCAAATCTTGGCGGCGCTTGTCGGCGATTGTCTCCCAATCATCCGCATCCGTTGCTTGCAAAATCACCCTCCAAGCGCGATTAAAACTGTGAAATTCCTCCTTAATAGCCGATTCTTCCGCTAGTTCGCCTTTAACCGGAAGCCGGCCTCGATCGCTCACAAAAGCCATCAAAGGAGCCAGCATTTCCGCATAATCCTCAAACCGCTTAACTTGCGATCGCACTCTGGGAGTCGATAAGCGCGATCGAAACCGAGAAGCACGAAAACCTTCACCCTCCGCTGCATCCCGAAATACAAAATAAATCCCCAAAGCTACAGGAATCGCATCAACACTCAAAACTTGGTCGATATAAATCTTCAACTCCTCCTGTTCGTAATACTTCTGAAAAGTATTCCGAGAAGTAATCACCCCATCCCCGTAAGCAATTTGACCTTGTTGGCGATTGTCAATCAAAACCTGAGCCGCTACAACTAATAATTTTTTAGTCAATCCCCAAGCATTCAGCAAAGATTCTCGGCGTTCCGCCAAAGATTCAATCACATTAATCACGTAACCAATATTCACAATATCTGCACAAATTCGCGGAGTATCCGGCTGATAGTATGGGTCCCAACCCGAAACAGCATAACCTTCTTCAGCAATATATTTAATATCCCCGCCGTAACCGCAACCGTAATCAAAAAAAGTCGCCCCGTCGAGTGCTAAATCCGCTTCTAAAACCAGACGCAAAGGTTTAGAAAGCGAGTTGCGTACCATCGCAGCTTTGTGTCGCTCGATTTTAGGAAGTGAAAGCTCGCTATTCTCCTGTTTCAAACGCTCGACAACAGCATGATCTTGAATTTCCACACCGCAATATCCCAAATATTTGAGCCAACCCTCGCGAGTGCCGATAACCCTAGTATTGTCAAGCAGTCCCCACTTTTCCTCGCAGCGAGTGAGTCGAGCAAACTTTTCGTAATTGGGATAATCCGCAGCTACAAAAGTTTCCTTGCGGTGCAAAACCGGCGGATTTTCGCTGTTGCTGTAATCGAAATATTTAACTTCCCCCGTTTCCAGATTAATTTGGATGCTGGTTTGCAAAGCAGGGTGAGCATCTGTATCGAAATCAGGGTAAAAAAGATAAGATATTTTAGGTTGATGGAGTGAAAATTTAACTAAAGTTGCTTCATCAATATTTTCGAGAGTGCGTCTGGCACAATTTTCGTAGATTCCGAGGACTGGGTTGAGTGCTTGCAAAGCCGAAACATGAACGTAAAAAGCCGTAGGTAATTTTTTCCCAACCTTGCTTTCGCGACAGCATCGAGCCACTTTTGCCACCAGATTGTCAACACAAAAATCCTTAATTTTGTCGGGCGGGGACGGCACACCATTTACAGAATCTTGCTCAGAAATAGCCTTGTTTTCATACAATAAAACTTTTTGAGCGAAATCCATCAAAGGCGTTAGCATTTCTCCCTTATTTTCTAATGAATCGCTGTTTAAAATAGTGTTTGTAATGGTATCGTAATTCATAGCTAAATTAATTATTTTTTTTAATTAACCGCAGAAAACGCTCTTGACACAGAGTGAAGAAAGAAAGAAACAGGACTTACCTAGAACTTCTCCATGTAGGGTGCCAAGGGAGCACCGTACCGCTTTATGTCTTAGTCTCAAGCGAGAGGGACGAGAGTTTGTGTAGTGGCTATTTCAATCCGACTACGATCGAGTAAGATATTAACCAAACATTCTAGTTTCCACAAATTCTTGAACCCGGGCTAAATGAGTGGACAAACTCACTAATATGTTCTCAACCCTCTCAATCTTTGACAATTCCCCCCCTAGTGATTCAGATTGAAAGCCTCGCGCTTGATGCTCCAATTGTGTGGCCAAATCGGACATCTGAGCAACTCCCACATTAGCAGAAGTTCCCTTGAGACGGTGTGCTTGATATTCCACAGCTTGCCAATTTTTAGCTTCTACGGCTCTTTTGGCAGCAGCCACATCAGCTTGCGCGCCTGCCACAAAAGCTTGCAAAAGTCGCTCGGGCAATTTAATATGAATTCGTGCCAGTTGCTCCAATCTGCTCTTGTCGAACAGTCCGTCGCAGTCTCTATGTTCCCAAGTTTGAAGTTTGCTCGCCCTTGGTGTCGGCGCAGCCACAACCTGCGCTTTTTCCACAACTTCTGTATAATTTGTTGTTAATTGAGATTTCTTTTCCGAATTAATACTTTTAACTCCATACTTATTTTCACACTGAACATTTCGGGCTTCATACTTTTTCAGTGCCGCCGCCAAAGCATCTAAATCTACAGGTTTGCTGAGATAATCGTCCATCCCCGCCGCCAGACACTTTTCTCGTTCCCCCGGCATAGCATGAGCAGTTAAAGCCATCACAAAAGTATGGCGATCGCTTCCTTCGATTTCCCTCAACTTTTGCGCCGCTTTGTAACCGTCAAGTACCGGCATTTGACAGTCCATCAGCACTAAATCATAGCTTTTTTCGGCCAGCAAATCCAGCGCTTGTTGACCGTTGACAACGCAGTCAGCCTGATAGCCTAAAACTGCCAACTGTTCAACAAGAACTTGTTGATTGATCGGGTGGTCTTCCGCCACCAAAATTCTCAGCGATGAGGGCGAATTGGGAGTAACATATTGAGAATTAACTGCTGGCAATGTGCAAGTATTAGCAGCCTCCAAGATCCCAGACTCTCCCGTTCCCTTAGTCGGCGCAAGCATTGCCTCAAGCAGGCGGCTAGGCCGCACCGGCTCGATCAAATACCCGCTAAAACCCCGACTGCAAAGCGCTTCAGCCTTCTGCTGTTCCCGCTTTGCTGTCATGGCGATTAACGAGCCAACTGCCGAGGTCGATCGCACTTTTCTCGCAAATTCCTCCGCATCCAACCCTGGCATTTGCAAGTCCACAAGCACCACATCCCAGCTTTTTTCCCTCTCCCCCGAACCCTGAGAAATCTCGTCCTCGGCCTTTTTCAACCAACTCAAAGCCTCAGCAGCAGTTTCTGCCTCGTCGCAGTGGACACCCCAACTGTGAGCGAGCGATCGCACTGCTGCCCCCCTCAAAGCGCTTCCCGAAACTACTAACAGCTTCTTTCCCGCAAGTTCGGGATCTTGAGGCTCAACTTGCAACTGTTGTTCCAAAGGTACAGTAAACCAAAAAGTCGAACCGCTGCCTAGCAAACTGCGAACTCCAATCTCGCCTCCCATCATGTCCACTAACTGCTTGCAAATAGCCAAACCCAAACCCGTTCCGCCGTAAGGCCTAGTAGGAGAATCGTCTACCTGAGAAAAAGATTGGAACAGCTTTGTTTGCCCTTCTGCCGAAATTCCAATGCCAGTATCCCGCACCGAAAATAGCAATCTTGCTTCTTGTTTACCGTCGGCCAGTCGGTTGCCCTGTTTCACAGTTACGTGAAGTAGAACTTGACCGCGATCGGTAAATTTTATTGCATTCCCCGCCAAATTCAGCAAAACTTGCTTCAATCGGCCAGAGTCGCCCACCAGCTTTTTCGGCACCGAACAGTCAACTAAAATATTCAATTCAATACCTTTTTCCTCTGCCAAATGCGCTATCATTTCTATCACCGACTCAATGCAGCTATCCAAATCAAAATCCGCCTTTTCCAGCCGCATTTCTCCAGCTTCAATCTTAGAGAAATCGAGGATATCATTAATAACGTTCAGCAAATGTTCAGCACTGCGGTAAATAGTCTGAGCGCACTCCTGCTGTTTCGGTTCCAGAGTAGCGCGCAGCAGCAATTGAGCCATTGCCAAAACCCCATTCATCGGAGTGCGAATTTCGTGACTCATGTTCGCCAAGAATTGCGACTTCACCCGGCTGGCTTCTAAGGCAGTTTCCCGCGCTTCCACCAACTCATTAATCTTGTCGGCAACCATCACAATTCCCCCCACTTTTTCGTCGGGATCGTACCAAGGGTGAGCGGCCCACCGCAGGTACAGAACTGATCCGTCTGCTCGTTCCCAGGCATCTTCGCTCACAGATACTACCTTGCCTTTGAGCGCTTCTTCGTACATTATTTTCCAGCGATTCGGCGTATCGGGAAACAATTCGTAATGGCTGAGATTATTTAGGGAGGGCAACTCCAAATTAAATTGACTCACCCATTTTTTAGAGTTAGCCATATAGCGCATTTGTGTATCGAACATCGCCATTGCTACAGGCACGCAAGTAATAATTTGTCTCAGTTGCTGCCGTTCCCTTTCCAGAGCATCTTCCGCCTGTTTTCGCTCAGTAATGTCGCTAATCATACCAGCCATCCGCAGCGGTTCTCCCTGATAATTCCGCTGAGCTTTTCCCTGAGAAGTGCAGTAGCGGTAAAAACCGGAAGAGTGCAGCAGGCGAAATTCTACGTTATAGTCTATTTCTTGTTCCAAGTGAGCGGCGATCGCCCGGACGATGCCCTCCTTGTCCTCGGGGTGCAGGCGGTTGTAGAGAGCTTCCATAGTCCTGCCAAATTGATCTCGCGACAAACCGATAATTTCCAAAAGGCGATCGTTCCAATAAACCTCATTTTTACTTAAATCCCAATCCCAAATTCCGTCGTTCACTCCCTCTAAAACTAACCTGTACCGTTCCTCACTTTCCTTAAGTTTTTGACTGGTATGAAACGCCTGAGATTCGGCGCGATAAATGCGAATGGCATTGTACATACTGCGGGACAAACTATCTGGAGAAAGCTTGCTTTTAGCGATATAATCTGAAGCTCCAGCCTTCATCAATTCCACAGCAATTTGTTCGTCGCCTTGACCTGTGAGCACAATTAAGGGAACTTTCAGCCCAGCTTCCCGTACATCTTGTACCAAACTGAGTCCGTCTCCGTCCGGCAATCCGTAGTCGAGGAATACGCAGTCAAATTTGCACTCAAATATCTGATTTAATAGCAACCCCATCTCTGTCTCCTCAACCTCCCTTAAATGTTGAGATTTATTTTCTTTGGTGAGTTTCGCGGTCGCCTGGGTAGAATTTTTGCTTACCGAGAGTTTGGCCAGGGCATCGGCGCAGTCTTCTGCTTCAGTAACTTCTACCGAAACGCCAGCAGACTTGAGGGAGCGTTTGACCGACATCCGATCGACAGCATCGTCATCAACAATCAGAATTTTGATAAGTTTGTCCATAACAACAGAATTGTGGATTACTCCTAAAAAGCTGCATCCTAGAAAAAGTAATTAAAATAAATGCACCGCTGAAAAATCACCAAAGCCACCTTGAAACTTTTTCTGTTAAATTTTATCTTAATTTAGGGAATTTCGCTCAGCATCCAGTATCTGTTGAGGGTAGCCATAACTTCCACGAAGTTAGAAAAAGTGACAGGTTTAAGAATATAGCCGGCTACATTCAAATTATAAGCATTTACTTTATCTCTATCTTCATTAGAAGTTGTGAGGACGATCACCGGAATCGACCTCAAACATTCATCCAGTCGCAATTCTTGCAAAAACTCGATCCCGCTCATTTTCGGCATATTCAAGTCCAGGAGAATTAACCGGCGCGCTTGAGGCATTGCAGGCTCTATTTTTCCTTCGCCACGCAATATAGCCAGAGCTTCTAATCCGTTTGCAGCAATGTAGAGGGGATTGACGATGTTATTTTTTTTGAACGCTCGCCGGACGTTCATCACATCAACCTCATCATCTTCTACCAAGAGGATATGAATTTTTTTGTCTTCCATAAATCAGCCACTTTGTAGGTGTTTTTTAAGCGCCAGTCTCCTTAGCTAGGTTTAGTCAGCACCGATGGCGAACCCAGCAGGTTTAATCTCTATTGTCCTTTGTAAAGAATCATTTCTGCCTCAGCCGATCGCGGTATCTACCTGCAGGCGTACTCGCCCGTCAGGGGGATAAGGGGGACAGCCGAGATCCAAAAACTCGCCAATAACGCCCTCAGAGAGGTACTGTAAAATCTAAAACTCATCTACCTTATTATTCATCGCCATGTCAGCCGATCGCAAACTCTACGAAGGCAAAGCCAAAATCCTCTACTCCACCGAAGACAGCGAAATTTTGCTGACCCACTTCAAAGACGACGCCACAGCCTTTAACGCCCAGAAACGCGGCAGCATCGTCGGCAAAGGCGAAATCAACTGCGCCGTATCCGCCCACCTGTTTCGGATACTAGAAGCCAAAGGCATTCCCACTCACTTTATCGACACGCCGGCCCCCAACCAAATGCGAGTTTGTCGCGTCCAAATCTTGCCCTTGGAAGTCGTAGTCAGAAACATTGCCGCCGGCAGTCTTTGCAAGCAAACCGGCCTCGCCCTAGGCACAATTGTCAATCCGCCGCTGGTGGAATTTTATTACAAAAACGACGATTTGGGAGACCCGCTGCTGACCCGCGGCCGACTGCAGTTAATGCAGCTAGCCACCCCCCAACAAGTAAACCAATTAGAAATCGCCGCGAGCGAAATTAACGAAATACTCAAAGAATTTTTCACCGAGTGCGGCATCACCCTAGTAGACTTCAAACTCGAATTCGGTATCGACCAACATCAAAATCTGATCCTCGCCGACGAAATCAGTCCCGACACCTGCCGCCTCTGGGACAACGCAGAAACCGACCCCGACGCCCGTGTTATGGACAAAGACCGATTCCGCCGCGACTTGGGATCGGTGGAAACCGCTTACCAACAAGTTCTCCAACGGGTTCTAGCTCAGAAAGTTGAGAGGTCTTAACAATTCCCTACTAAAAGAATGGAGTCAGAGCTTCGCACTAAGCGGGCGACTTCAATTAATTTAGGTATATCCTGTGGGACGATCGTTAACAAGAGCCTGTCCACCCGATCGCATATATGTAAGTGCGGTTGTGAGATGGACAGAGATCCTAACGCCGCAATTAACATCCTCGCATCGCGGGATAGGTACGGTAGGGCCCACCGGAACCTTGCTACAAGGGTAGCGTAAACGCTTAGGGAGATGGGATCTCGCTAGTTGAGTGCGGCAACGCTCTTAATATAAGTCCGATCGCTGAACTAAGAATCCTCACGCCTTGGGGCCCAGGAGTGTCATAATTGCACAGTTTGTTGCCATTATTCCTAGTCAGCAATCAGCAGTCAACAGTCATCAGTTAGTGGGAGATAGCTAATTCACCCGACTTAATGACTAATGACTAAGGACTGATGACTGATGGCTAATGTGCTGTGTGGATTGCCTAAAAAAGTGAAGAAAAATGCGCTTATCTGCTGTATTGGTGGCAGTTTTTACTGCCTCAGCAACATTCGGGTTATCAAATTCTGCTTCCGGCGAAACATCTTACTCTGAATCAGCAGAGGAAACTTTCGCCACCGTTACCCCCGCCCCGTCGATCGAATTACCCGATCGCCCCATTCCAGAATTAACCCAAAATCCTCCTCAAAACCGCAAAGCCGCTAAAACCAGCAAAGGGGAAGCCCTAAAAATAGCGGAGGCCCCTGCCAGAGGAGAAGGCGAGGAGCCCCCAAACCGAGTCACAGACACGCCCTCCCCGGTTTCGCCTTCCTTGCTTCAACTCAAACCCGAGCTAGCATCCAACCCTTCCCCTGCCTCTAGCAGCCAAAACGCTCTGCCAGACGCGCAACAGGGCAGCCCGCTCCCCCCCGAGCGATCGGCTGTAACGCCCGCCTGGATCGCAGCAGAGCTAGGGAAACCAGATGAATCCGGGGCGATCGCTCAAGACGCTCAAGTTACCCCCAGACCGGACCCGACGGCACCGCCGGCTAACACCGTTCCCTCATTGCCCCCTGGCCCAGCACCGCAGCCCAGACCAACCCCCGCACCCGCCGGACCTGCCGAACCCCAAGTGCTAGTTGCAGAAGTTACCGTCACCGGGGCGACGGGAGACTTGGAGGGCGAGATTTACCGAGTCATCACCACCCAACCGGGACGCACGACCAACCGCAGCCAACTGCAACAAGACATCAACGCCATTTTTGCCACGGGCTTTTTCAGAAACGTGCGGGCAGTACCGGAAGACACCCCGTTGGGCGTCCGAGTGACTTTTATTGTGCAGCCAAATCCGGTGCTGCGGGGAGTGACAATCACCGGCCAGCAAGTGCTGCCCCAAAGCGTAATTGACGAAAGCTTCCGCGATCAGTACGGCCAAATTCTCAACCTCCGCCGCTTTGAGGAGGGAGTGAAAAGAATTAATGCGTGGTATCAAGAGAACGGCTATGTTTTGGGTCAAATCACTGATGCCCCGCAAGTAGGAGACGACGGCACAGTCACCCTGGTAGTGGCAGAAGGTCAGATCGAATCCGTTGATGTCCGCTTCCTGAACAAGGAGGGAGAGGCAACAGATGCCACGGGTCAGCCGATCGGAGGCAACACCCGCCGCTTTGTCGTCACCCGCGAAGTAGAACTCAAGCCCGGAGACATCTTTAACCGCACTAAGGCGGAAAGAGATTTGAGACGGGTGTTTGGTTTGGGAATTTTTGAAGACGTGCGGCTTGCCTTGGAACCGGGAACGACTGACCCCCGCAAGGCAAGAGTAATTGTCAACGTCATCGAGAAAAATACTGGTTCTCTGGCTGCAGGTGCGGGTTTGAGTTCCGCGACGGGTTTGTTCGGTACGGTGAGTTACCAGCAGCAAAACTTGGGCGGTAGGAACCAGAAATTGGGGGCTGAAGTACAAATCGGCGAACGCCAAACGCTGTTTGACCTGAGTTTTACTGACCCCTGGATTGCGGGCGATCCTTACCGCACTTCTTTCACCGCTAATCTTTTTAGAAGACGATCGATCAGTGTGATTTTTGACGGCGGCGAACGGGAAGTCAGATTGCCCAACGAGGATCGACCCCGCATCGTCCGCACAGGTGCCGGTATCAATTTCACCCGTCCTCTGTCGCGCAATCTTTTTGCCGATTCTGAGTGGACTGCTTCACTCGGCTTGCAGTACCAGCGAGTCTCAATTACCGATCGCAAAGGCCGTCGCGAATCCCGGGACGAACTCGGCAACCTGTTAAGTTTTAGCGATTCAGGCTCCGACGACTTGACAACTCTGCAAGCAGGTGTTGTGCGCGATCGGCGCAACGACCCCCTCCGCCCCACTAGCGGTTCCCTGCTCAGGTTTGGGATGGAACAATCGATTCCTGTAGGTTCCGGCAGCATCCTGTTAAACCGCCTGCGGGCTAGCTACAGCTTGTACCTACCAGTCCAGTACACTAACTTTAGCCCCGGCCCTCAAACCCTGGCATTCAGTTTTAGAGGCGGCACCGTATTCGGAGATTTGCCTCCCTACGAAGCCTTTGCCTTGGGCGGCGCCAATTCGGTGCGCGGATACGACGAAGGCGACATGGGAGCCGGCCGCAGCTTCCTAGAAGCGAGCGTTGAGTACCGTTTCCCGATTATTTCGTTTCTCGGCGGAGCGCTATTTTTGGATGCTGGCAGCGACTTGGGCACGGGCGATGATGTCCCGGGCGACCCTGCCGGTATCCGCGGAAAGCCCGGTAGCGGTTACGGTTACGGCCTCGGCGTGCGGATTCAATCTCCTTTAGGGCCGATCCGCATCGATTACGGTATCAACGACACCGGCGACAATCAAATTCACTTTGGGATTGGTGAGCGATTCTAATTAACGAAGAGTCATTAGTCAGCAGTCATTAGTCATTAGTCATTAATTAGGAGTAAGGGGTAATGGGTAATTGCTAATTGGTGATTGGGGAAAAGGTAATTGGTAAGGTGCGATCGCCCGGCGCACCCTACCAATCATGTCTAAGGTGCGCCGGGCCGATCCGCCTACGGTTAACTTCCATCTTCCATCTTCCATCTTCCATCTTCCATCTTCCTTCTTCCCTCTTCCTTCTTCCAAATGACTCAACGTACCTTAAAATCTGAATTTGAACTGTCGGGAATCGGTTTGCACAGCGGCGAACAAACTCGCGTCCGAGTTTTGCCTGCGGAGGTTGGGGAAGGGCGCTATTTTGTCAGAATAGACTTGCCCGGTGCTCCGATAATTCCTGCAAAAATTGAGGCAGTTTGTCAGACTGCACTTTCCACTGAACTGGCAGGTATCGATGCTCAAATTCGCACTGTAGAGCATCTATTAGCCGCTTTGGCGGGGATGGGAGCGGATAATGCTCGAATTGAGGTTGATGGGCCGGAAGTGCCACTGCTGGACGGTTCGGCTCAGGTTTGGGTAGAGGCGATCGCCCATACCGGCTTAGTTCCTCAAGAATCTAAGCAAGACCCCACTCCCTGGGCCGTCCTAGAACAGCCTATTTGGGTGCGTCACGGGGATGCTTTTGCAGCGGCTTTACCGTCAGCCGAAACTCGGTTTAGTTACGGAATTGATTTTGAGGAACAGGCGATCGGCAATCAATGGTACAGTTGGTCGCCAGAGGCAGAAAGTTTTGCTAGCGCGATCGCCCCAGCCCGCACTTTTGGACTTGCTCGCCAAGTTGACCAATTGCGACAAGCAGGTTTGATCAAAGGTGGTACCCTAGAAAACGCCCTAGTTTGCGATCGCTCCGGCTGGCTCAACCCGCCTTTGAGATTTGTCAACGAACCGGTGCGCCATAAAATCTTAGACTTAGTAGGCGACCTCAGTCTGCTAGGAACTTGGCCAAAAGCTCACTACTTGGCTTACAAAGCCAGTCACAATCTGCACGTCCAACTTGCCCAAGCCCTGAAATCGGAAGCTCTAGCTACGCTAGAGAAAAGTTAGGAAAAAACAGGTGATCTGTTAAGACGGCATCTTCCTTCTTCCTTCTTCCTTCTTCCTTCTTCCTTCTTCCTTCTGCCATACTACACTCAAAAGTCTTCAAGTAATGTCCACGCTGACTGAAGTTAACACCCTCAATACTGCTAATTCTGAATCCCTTCCCACCGAAAACGGTGAGGATTCTCCAGCGGTTAAATCTACTTTTACTCTCGAAGAAATTCAGAAATTATTGCCTCATCGCTATCCTTTTGCACTGGTTGACAAGATTGTTGATTACGTGCAGTCCGAGAAGGCTGTAGGAATTAAAAATGTGACTTTCAACGAACCACATTTTCAAGGGCATTTTCCCGGAAGGCCGATTATGCCTGGCGTATTAATTGTCGAAGCGATGGCTCAAGTTGGCGGTATGGTTCTCGCTCAGTTGCCCGACATCGAGCAAGGATTGTGGATGTTTACGGGAATTGATAAAGTCAAGTTCCGCCGTCAGGTTGTACCGGGCGATCAGTTGCTGATGACTGTAGAATTGCTGTGGGTAAAACGCCGTCGCTTCGCAAAAATTCAGGCTCTGGCTGAAGTAGACGGACAAAAAGTGTGTGAAGGAGAATTGACGTTTTCGATGGTAGATTAAATTGGGGAATTGGTGAGGGCTTGCGGGTAGTTTTGAGTTGTGAGTTTTGAATGTAAATTAAAACCGCGAAGCCTTCCTCGGCAGGAAGCAATCTTAAAATTTAAAAACATCCTTCTTCACGCTTGACTTCTTCCTTCCGTCTGCCTTCAACATCCATCAGTTAAATCCGTTAAATCGGTTCAATCCCTTACACTGCGCGTTGCCGAACTTCCTTCCCACTTACCAGCAAAAAAACAGACAAATGCTTACTTTGATTCACCCAACTGCTGTGATTCATCCCGGTGCTGAACTTCACCCGACTGTAGAAGTGGGAGCTTATGCTGTAATTGGGGAAAGAGTGAAAATCGGGCCGGAAACTAAGATTGGCGCTCATGCAATTATCGACGGGCTAACAGAAATAGGCGCTCGCAATCAAATTTTCCCCGGTGCGGCGATTGGTTTGGAACCTCAAGATTTGAAATACGAGGGTTCTGCGACTAGGGTGAAAATTGGCGACAGCAATCTGATTCGGGAATACGTGACAATTAACCGCGCTACAGGAGCGGGGGAAAGCACGACAATTGGCAATCATAATCTATTGATGGCTTATGTTCATGTGGGACACAATTGCGCGATCGCCGATCGAGTAATTATCGCCAATGCTGTAGCCTTAGCCGGACACGTTAAAATCGAGTCTCAAGCCCGATTGAGCGGTGTTTTGGGGGTTCACCAGTTTGTCCACATCGGCCGCTTGTCTATGGTGGGCGGCTTGAGCAGGATCGATCGAGACGTACCTCCTTATATGCTAGTCGAGGGGAATCCTTCGAGAGTGCGAGCAATCAACAAAGTAGGTCTCGAACGCGCCGGTTTTACCGCAGAAGATTTGCTAGTTTTGAAGAAAACTTTTCGTATTCTATACCGTTCTGGCTACACTCTCAATCAAGCTTTGGAACAGTTGGATTTGTTGCAGGAAAACCCCCATTTGCAGCACCTGCGGAGATTTGTGCAGCAGTCTATAACCAAAGGGCGGCGCGGTTTGATTCCCGGCAAGAAGTGAATGAGGTAGAATAAACCTATGAACTAAGCGACTGTTGCCCTATGAATGTATATACTTCAGTCAAATCTACATCCCCTGAAACAGAACCAGATGGCTGCATTAGGTTCTCCGATGTTAGTTGGGAGCAATTTGAAGCGATAGAAGCAGCTTTTAAAGATGTCAGAGGTGTGAAATTTTTCTATCTCGATAAAATACTGCAAATTATGACTGTCTCGCCCGAACACGAAATAATCAAGAAAACTCTCTGTATGCTCCTAGAGGCATATATGAGAGCAAATGGGATTCGATTTTACGGCAAGGGCGGGCCGACTCTGGGTGACAGAGAATTAGGCGGTAGAAAAGAGCCGGATGATTCCTATGATATAGGAACCCAAAAAATAGTCCCAGATATTGCTATTGAAGTCGTAATTACCAGTGGCGGGATAAATACTCTAGAGTTCTACAAAAGATTGGGCGTTCGGGAAGTCTGGTTTTGGCAAAATAGTCAGTTATCTCTCTATTACTTAACAGGTGAAAATTATGAGCAGGTGGCCCGGAGTACATTCCTTCCAGATCTAGACTTAGAATTACTCCTACACTGTGCTAATATGCCCGATCAATATGATGCTGTTACCGAGTTATTAGCAAACATCTCACCTGTTTAAAGTCAGAATATGAAAATTTTTATCAGCACTGGTGAGGTTTCTGGCGATTTGCAAGGAGCTTTGTTAGTTGCAGCCTTAAAACGTCACGCTGTCACCGCTGGTTTGGAGTTAGAAATAACAGGATTGGGCGGCCCTCGTATGGCGGAAGCTGGTGCTACTATTTTAGGCGATACTGTGGGCATTGGTTCTATGGGTATTATAGAATCTGTACCCTATATTTGGCCAACGATCAAAGTTCAGCAAAAAGCTAAACAATATCTAAAAAACTTCCCCCCCGATGCGGTTGTATTGATTGATTATTTGACTCCAAATCTCGGTATTGGCAGCTACATCCGCCGCTGTTTGCCGGATTTACCGGTGGTTTGGTACATCGCACCTCAAGAATGGGTTTGGTCGATTTCTCCTCGCAATACGGATCTGATTGTCAATATTTGCGACAAACTTTTGGCAATTTTCCCCGAAGAAGCTTGTTATTTTCGGGAAAAAGGAGCCGAAGTGAGTTGGGTTGGTCATCCTTTGGTGGATAGAATGCAATCTGCGCCCAGCCGGAAAGTTGCCCGCAAAACTTTGGGAATTGTGCCGGAACAGGTGTCTATCGCCCTAATTCCCGCTTCCAGACACCAAGAACTGAAGTACCTGATGCCGGTCATATTTGAGGCCGCTCAAATTATTCAAGCTAAATTGCCGGAAGTTCATTTTTGGATTCCGCTTGCTAATCAAGCTTTCCGCGACAAAATCGAACAGGCGATCGAGAATTACGGTTTGCGGGCTACTTTGTTAGAAAATCAAACTCTGGAAATCTTGGCTGCTGCCGATCTGGCCATCACTAAATCTGGTACTGTTAATCTGGAGCTAGCTTTGCTCGACGTTCCGCAAGTTGTCGCTTACCGCGTCAGTCCAATTACGGCTTGGATTTTTCGCCACGTGCTGAAATTTTCGATTCCTTTTATGTCTCCGCCCAATTTGGTGCAAATGAAGCCGATCGTCCCTGAGTTGCTGCAAGACGACGCTACTGCGGAAAATATAGTGAACTATGCACTGGAATTGCTGCAAAATGCCGATCGACGCCAGCAAATCAAAGCGGGTTATCGGGAAATGCGCGAAAGTCTCGGAGATGCGGGCGTGTGCGATCGCGCGGCTGCGGAAATAATGAAAAATGTTAAATTAAATACAGCAAATTAAAGCAACTTTGTTATTGAAATGTTATGCCAAGCAATCGGAAAAAGCGACCGATCGCTGTTGATTTATTTGCAGGTGCGGGCGGCATGACACTGGGCTTTGAACAAGCAGGTTTTGACGTACTTGCCTCAGTCGAAATTGACCCAGTCCACTGCGCGACACACCAGTTTAATTTCCCGATGTGTTCTATTTTGTGCCAAGATGTCGCACAGCTTAGGGGCTCGGAAATTCGGAAAAAATCGGCGATCGGGGGGCGCGAGATAGACGTAGTAATCAGCGGTTCGCCCTGTCAAGGATTCTCGATGATGGGCAAGCGCGATGTGGACGACCCGCGAAATTCTCTAATTTTTCACTTTCAGCGCTTAGTTTTGGAGCTAAAACCCAAGTTTTTCGTAATGGAAAATGTGCCGGGAATTGCGTCAGGAGAACACAAAGAACTCCTGAATCTTTTAATTAGCTCTTTCCTAGAAGCAGGCTATAAAGTGGAAGAAAACTATCAAGTTCTCAACGCCATTAACTACGGAATACCCCAAGCTCGCAAACGATTGTTTCTGATTGGGTGCAAAAAAAATTATGAGCTGCCAAAATACCCTCAGCCAACTACTATACTGCCAAAAATAAAAATTCCTCAACGCTATAAAAAAGTTAATTTACCTGCTGTCCCGACAGTTTGGGATGCGATTGGAGATTTGCCGGAAGTGGAAAACTACAGCGAGTTGCTGGACCGAGATTGGGTAATCGCGGAGTACGGAAAGAGCAGCACTTATGCGAGTATAATGCGCGGAATCGATGGTTTGGATGATGATTATTCCTACGATCGCGAGTACGATCGACAAATCCTCTCTTGTAGTTTGCGAACTAACCATTCTCAGGAATGTATGGAAAGGTTTCATGCTGCAAAACACGGCGAAAAAGAGCCGATCAGCCGTTTTTACAAGCTGCATCCCGAGGGAGTTTGCAACACTCTCAGGGCGGGAACCGACAGGGCGAGGGGGGCTTATACTTCGCCGAGGCCGATTCACCCGATCGCCCCTCGGTGCATTACAGTCAGAGAAGCTGCGCGGCTGCATTCCTATCCTGACTGGTTTAGATTTCACGTCACAAAATGGCACGGTTTTCGCCAAGTCGGAAATTCTGTACCACCGCGATTGGCGAAAGTTGTAGCAGCGCAGATTATTGGCGCTTTGGGCGTGGAAGCAATTAAGCCGAGTCTCAAGCTGACATGGGGAGATGATTCGTTGCTTAAACTGAATTGGTCGGAAGCAGAAAAATATTATCTAAAAAGTTAAGAATTAGATTTAATTATCTGTAATTGGGAATTGGTAAATAAGTAGTGATTTTTGCCTTTCATCTCGTTATACACAGCGGGTTAGATCAAATCGGATCGCTACTTATACAGGACTACCCCGAAGTAAGCGCGGGCCGCCGTTCCTATATCATTTGGGACGGGTCTACGATCGGCACGAGATGTCCCCGGTAGTTAAACAAATCGGGAAGGTATTCCGGCGCGCTGTGCAGTTTTTTCAAGGTGAGAGTGGGAACTACTTCGACTGCGCGCCTGCTATCGGTGGCATAGCGATCGTCTTATACATCAAATAGCAACATCAACATCTAGATACCATTAAAAATTTTAGATTGTGAAAATCTTCCGGCAAAACATTTTGATAAATTTCGCTGAGTTTTGCAACAATTACCAGTCTTGGGGAATTCTAGAGCTATCTTGGAAAAAGTGTATTTTCAGGAGACTCAAATACTATGGGTTGGTTTAAAAGACTGTTCGGACTCGAAAAGCCTCAAGAGCAGGCTCAACCGATGACACAAGTAGTACAGGAAGCAGCCCAATCGCAATCGATCGCTCCTGCTAAAGTCGGCCCTGAGGGAACTTTTGACGAAAGCGGCTTAGCGAAGCGGGTTGCTTTAGCTTTTGACGCCGATCCAGAAGTTGCTGATATCGAGACTGTTTATGTGGCTCAGCTCAGCAGCACCGTTGTTCTCAAAGGTCAAGTTGCGAGTCAGGAAATTCTCGACAAGTTGGTGGCGATCGCCTCTGCTGAAGAAGGCGCAACAAACGTGCAAACCGATCAGGTGACAGTCGGGTAGTTCTTCCCAAGCGAAGCAGTTTCCCTCAGGGTGCGGCTCGAAGTAGTCAAAAGCTCGATAAAACCCGCTGCGGCGGGTTTTATCGAGCCCTCTCCCCCTCAAAATATTAAATTTTTGTAAAATTAACGGATTCATCTGAAAAAACAGTATAATTGAATACAGAAACTAAAAAAGTTTTAGCCAAAAAAACCCAAGCTGACCTGACTGCCCTTTTTATCTCCATACATATAAGGATCAAAAAATTATGAAACTCACTTATCGCGGCGCAAACTACGAGTACGACATTCCGACAGTCGATATGATTGAAGGCGAAGTCGCGGGCAAATATCGGGGGCAAGACTGGAACTATCGGTATCCGAGACACATTCCCAACCCCAAAAAATACGGCCGCACAAACTATACCAAAAAGCAAGATTCTCAAGCTGGCGATCGGGATGTCGCAGCAGCTAGCGCCCCAGCGGCGGTTAAATCTTACCCAACAGTTGTGGAAGTGGCGCAAGTGCACCGGGCGAATATTTGCAATATTCTCGATCGCAGACAGCAAGCAGCCAAGGCCAAAGGCGATGAAAGACTGCTGCGCTTGCTAGAACTTGAGTGGCAGCAGATGGCCTGTTAGAGAACAGCCTGAGAAAACAAAGCGTTTGTCGAGAGGGGGAAATCGAGTTTAGCTCAATTTCCCCCTTTTTGATGCTGTTTGTGCGATCGAATTCTCCTTTCCCCCCAGCGCGCACGGCGATGTATTATTGATTTAGTTCCCCCTTAATTCTCAAACAAAACTCTATAAATTCTTGAAAACTAAGTAAGTGATCTGAATTTGCCTTAATTCTCGCTATCAATTGTTGAAGGTAATATTTTTCTTGTACTTCTCTCGGTTTAGATTTATGGTAAGAAAAACTCTTCTTTGACGCAGAACTACGCTCTTTGAAAATTTCTCTAAGATAACCTTCATGAAACAGAGCTTTTGTTTTATATCCAAAAATATCCTTTGTATTTTCTTGATCTTGCACAAATCCACTCGCTAAGTCTTCGGGATTACTTTTGCTTACATCAAAATATGCGATGTATTGTTTCAAAAGTGAATTATGTTGTGGATGTCTGACAAAGAAATCCCTATTGCCTAAAAACCAAGTTTCAATACAAACTTTCTGCACAATAATTTCTAGTTGACAATTTTCCGGTAATGTTTTAAAAGGTTTACCTTGTAATTCTAAGTTAATTTGCTTATCAGCTTCCGCTTTTTTCTCTGCAACTGTAAAACGGTCTGCATCTGTAAATAGTACCAAGTAATTATATTTAGGAAAATCGTTAATTTCTTGGATAGCATTAGCAGCAACTCTGTAGCAACTAGGAACGCCCATATCACTTTCGTAATAATAGTTATTCTGATTAACAGCATCAAAACTATCCACTTCTGTCAACTCTGGAAGAAGTACGGATAACCACTTCTTATAAACAATCGGTTCTGTCTTCCCTTCAAATACAAAATAGAAGTTCATACTATGATTGTTTTTCGAGAAGTTTGGTTAATTGAATAAATGCGTCTTGTTTAGATTTACCCAAATGATAATCTGAGGCATTACAAATTCTAATATGTCCGCCCTTTCGAGTCACAATTTTCCAATATTCATACGGAATATTATTGATAATGTAAGGGTGATGGCTTGTAGCAATAAATTGTAAGGTTTTATTTTCGTGAATCAGGTCATCAGTCAAGATGTCAATACAATTTATGCCTAAACTATTTTCAAATTCATCAATCAATATTACCGAACCTTCATTAGCCAGAAACATTTCGGCAATATGAATAATTGTACGCAACATCCCCGAAGATATCCTATCTTCTCTAATCCATTTTTGTACAGATTTCTCTTTTATATAAATCAAAGGCAGAATTTTATCAGCCAATGCTTTAGGAAAGATGTCAGTTTTAAAAGGCTCAAATTTTAGATCTTCGATTTGTGGAAAAATGTCAATAAATCTTGACTTTATTTTTTCATAAATATCTAACTTGTTTTCCAAAGTCAGATATAGTTTAGTTCTAATATCCTCATCAATATTTACTATGCTGTCTAAGGTTTTGTATTTATTTTTGAGCGAGGGCAAAGGGTTGTTTAAGTTTATAACACGCCGCTCGTTACCGTTTTTTGTATGAGCGCGATATTCTATTTTATTTAGAGCATCAAAGGCTTCTTTTATCACACTTTCTTCTTTCAAAACATATATCATTGATTGGTGCGAAGAAAGCTTAGGCATTGAGCTATCTTTATACCTAATTTTTTCCAAATTTCGCTCAATTAAAACCTGATTATTTGAGGTCAATTTTTCATAAATTAAGGAAGATTTTTCTCGCTCATCTTGTTTTTCTTTTTCATCATCCTCAAAACTTAGTTCATTTGTTTCAACAGTATTAAAACGACCTTCCCAAATAAATTCAGTACCGTTTACCGTAGAAAATATGATTTTCCATTCAAACCCATTTATAGCTTTTCCATTTGCAATACGTCTTAAATCGATAATTGCACGCAGGGTTTGGGTTTTGCCTGCACCTGATACGCCTACTAAAAGGGTTAAATTTGATGAAAACTTAATTTCATCAAAACCCCACTCGAAAAAATTATTTTTGACCCACAGTGAAATAATCCTCATAATTAAAAATGGTTTTTATTGTTCCTATGACCCAACGTATTTGCATTTTTGCAATCGAGTAATATTCGGGATTATCCCAAGATCTACATTATTTTATTTATAAACCATTAAGAAGCCTTGTGTCAATACCGACTTTGGGAGACCCACTCCTGAAAAAGAAACCGGGTTTTTCACGAGTTCAAGGCTCAAATGCAGTAATTTCGTAAAAAACCCGGTTTCTGATTATCACCATCACCCCTTGACACAAACCACCTGCTTCAAAGTCGCCACAACTTCCACCAAATCCGACTGCTGAGTCATCACCTCATCAATGGACTTGTAAGCGCCCGGAATTTCATCTAAAAATTGCTCATCTTTCCGGCACTCAACCCCCTCAGTCTGCCGCACAAAATCATCAAGAGTGAATACATTCTTCGCTTGAGTGCGAGACATCAAGCGCCCCGCACCGTGAGCACAGGAACAGTAACTTTCAACATTACCTTTACCCTTAACAATGAAAGACTTCGCCCCCATCGAACCCGGAATAATCCCATAATCCTCTACATCCGCGCGCACGGCACCCTTGCGAGTCACATACACATCTTCCCCAAAATGCACCTCTTTTTCCGCGTAATTGTGGTGGCAATTCACCTCTAATAACGGCTTAACAGATTTGCCGCCCGCGACGTGCTTTTCCACAATCCGCTTAAACCGATTCATCATCACATCGCGATTAAAACGAGCATAATCTTGCGCCCACTGCAAATCGTGCCAGTAAGCCGCAAACTCCCGCGTACCCGCCACAAAATAAGCCAAATCTTTGTCAGCCAGATTAATTTCTGCCAGTTTAGCTAAATCTTTAGCAGTCTCGATATGCTGCTGTGCGAGCAAATTTCCAATGCCGCGAGAACCCGAGTGCAGCATCAGCCAAACAAAGTTTTCAGTATCAACGCAAACTTCAATAAAATGATTGCCGCCGCCGAGGGAACCCA
Source organism: Microcoleus vaginatus BM001213989 (assembly GCA_036700245.1). Classification (GTDB taxonomy): domain Bacteria; phylum Cyanobacteriota; class Cyanobacteriia; order Cyanobacteriales; family Microcoleaceae; genus Microcoleus. The sequence continues at coordinate 12,887 of JAUBOM010000032.1, read as the reverse complement.
TTTGTTTTAAGGCTTTATTGTTTTGATGCTGCACACCTTGATGAAGTTGCTTGAATTCACCCCATTTTTGCCAGTTAGTGACAGTTTTTTCTACTTCTTTATTTTCCGCCAATCCCACAGGAATCGCCGCTTCGATATCGAGTCGAATTTGTTTGAGTTTGCCTTCTAATTTGTGAGCCTGGAATGGCATTTTAATGGCAGCCATCCCGCAACCAATATCAACTCCGACAGCAGCCGGAATAATCGCTTCTTTTGTGGCAATTACTGAACCGACTAAAGCACCTTTTCCTAAATGTACGTCGGGCATTAGTGCGACGTGTTTGAATACAAAGGGCAAAGATGCTACGTTTGCGGTCATCTTTGTTTCTTTTTCGCCTAGGGCGTGATTTGCCCAAGATAATACTGGTTTTGGGGCTGATATGTCTAATTTTTCGTAGGGCATTTTTGTTTAAGTTTGTTTTGCCAGGTTGTTATGTAGTATTATTGTAACATAAATGTGCGATCGTGTTAAATGTACCTAACTGACTAATTTTAGTAGGGTGTGTCAGCTTAACATCAAATGCAGCACCGATATTATTTGTGAGTCCGACAGTCCGACAGGGAATGAATTCCCTGTCTCATAGCAAAAGTCCTCTTTAAGAGGACTAAAATCGGTCGCACTTTCCGTTGCTTTGTAGAACCGGCATCCTGGCTGTTATCGCTCATATTTTCTACAGTCGGTTAAAACTGAGATATTGCATCATTTTCAATCAGCCTTTTATGGGCGGGCACGATGCCCACCCACAAGAAAACTCATTCTTTGTGGAACAGGCATCTTGCCTGTTCTTAAAAATGGTGTAAGATAGCAGGATTTTACAAATTCGGAGTCTTTCTCGCCGTCTTCTGCAGCCCAATAGCAACTGTCTGCGGCTTCTTCTTCGCTGCAAGCATCCCAAAGAAGTCGTGCAGCAAAATATAGAAACAGGGAATAATAAACAGCGTCAGCAGCGTCGCCAGCGACAAACCGGAAAACACCACCACACCCAAAGGTTGCAAGAATTCCGAACCGTCTCCAATGCCCAAAGCTAGGGGAAATAAACCCAAAACTGTGGTAATAGTTGTCATCAAAATCGGGCGCAAGCGCTGAGGTGCCGCCCTGAGAATTGCTGTTGTGCGATCGACCTTTTCGTCTTCCAGAATTTGGTTCGCCAACTCCACCATAATAATCGCATTATTTACCACAATTCCCACCAGCAAAATCGCCCCCACAATCACCGTTGCGCCGATCGCAGTTTTAGTCGCATACAGCCCGAAAATCCCCCCAGCCAAAGCCAGCGGCACCGTTAACATAATCACCAGCGGATCGACAAGCGAATTGTACTGCACCGCCATCACCACAAATACCAAAAACGCCGCCAAAGATCCCAAAACAATCAGCGAACTTTGCAATTCCCGGTTAGTTTCCGCCGCCGAGCTCGGTATAACTCGCACTCCCGGCGGCAATTTGATTTCCGACAAAACAGCATCCACTTGTTTCAAAGCATCGCCCAAACTCGCGCCCTTATTAATATTCCCAGCAATCAGGAAAACTTGACGCTGATTGAGCCTTTGAACTTCCCCCGGTGCTTTCCCCAGTTCAATATTTGCCACATCGCCCAAGCGAATAATGCTGTTATTCCTAGCAGTTAAAGGGATAAACTTTAGTTCAGAAATCGATTGGACAGAAGCGCGATCGAACTGTACCCGCACATCAACTAAACGGTTTCCCCGCTGCAATTGCGTGGGAACAGAACCTTGAATTGCTGTCTGAATCGCCTCTCCAATTTGCCTCGCATTCAAGCCGTAGATTTCCGCTTGTTCCCAGTTGGGGCGAATCTGCACTTCAGTCTGCTGCGGATCGGCATCCGGGCGAAAACGAGCTAATTTTACCTTCTTATCCAAAGTTCCCAATATCTCGCGGCCGGCTTGCTGCAATATTTCTTCGTTTTCGCCCTGAAGCAGGATATCAATTTCAGCGCCGCGCACGGGCGAATTAGTTAAAACCAAACCCCGCACATTTTCTGGATTCAGGCGCAAACGAGTATTTTTGGGCAAATCAATTTTATTCAATTCTTGCGTAACTCGCTCCACAAAAGTCAATGTATTGGTGCCAGGTTTCAGCGTAATGTTGCAGCCGCCGCGCAGCAAATTTTCAACCGTATTGTTGCCGAACAACAGCCCGCCCACTGTCGTCAAAGTGTATTGAGTTTCTGGTTGGCTGAGGATAATTTTCTCAGCTTCTGCCATGATTTTTTGGTTGGTTGCCAAATTTGTGCCGGCGGGAAACAAAGCAAACAATCTCGCTTGACCGGTATTAATTCTGGGCAATATTTCCTGGGGGATTTGACCAGCCATCAGCCAACTGCCGCCGCCCAATGCAATAATCGCTACTGCAATTATAATCAACCGCCACCGCACTATGCCCGATAAAAATTTACCGTAACCGGCGGTAGCATTGGTAAAAGCTCGATCGAATGCCTGCAGCGGCCAAAAGTTGCTCAAACCGCTGGATACCCGCAGCGCTAGCAGTCGAGAAGCCATCATCGGTACAACTGTCAATCCGACAATCAGAGAGGCGGCGACGGAAAAGGTGATGGTGAGAATTAATTCGTTGAAAAGTAAGGAAACTAAGCCGCCTATTAGCAAAAATGGCAGTACAGCAACTAAGTTAGTGATAGTGGAAGCAAATAAAGCTGATTCTAATTCTTGGCTGCTTTTTTCTGCTTGCTGCATCAACTGCTTGTTACTTAACGGCTGCTTGCCGTTGGTACTGTTTTTATTGCTGGTTCCTTCGACAATATTCTCCAGCATGACGATCGAGTTATCGACCACAATTCCTACGCCCAGTGCCAAACCGCCCAAACTGAAGACGTTGAGAGATAGGTTAAAAACTCCCATCAGGATAATCGCCATTAAAGTTGCGAGGGGAATTGCCAGCACAATAATAAAAGTTTGGCGCAGGGAAGCGAGGAACAGTAAAACTGATGCCCCCGCTAAAACCGCCCCGGTTAAACCAGAAAATAGGACGTTGCTAATAGAATCGCGGATGAACTTAGACTCATCAAAAGTATTGACTATAGTCGTGCCTTCGGGAATTGTCCCGGATACTTGTAATTCTTCTAGCCGCTTTTTGATGCCGTCTACAACAGAGATTGTATTCGCGTCCGGCTGCTTTTGAATGCTAATTTTTACGGCAGCTTTCTGATTGAGAAATACTTTAACTCGCTCTTCTTCTGTGCCGTCAATTACCTGAGCAAAATCCCGCAAAAAAACTCGTTTGGGCGGATTGGAACCCGATGCTTGAAAAGAAATTGCCTGAATTTCTTTTGCATTCCGAAATCGCCCGACTGTGCGCGTTAAAGGTTCCCCCGATTCTTGCCGCAGCCGCCCGCCGGAAGTGTCGAGGTTGCGGGATTCGAGGGCTGATAAAACATCGGAAATACTGACGCCTAAAGATTGCAAGCGATTTAAGTCAATATTTACTTGAATTTCTTCTTGCACGCCGCCGGCAACGTCAACTGCTGCTACTCCTGGAATTACGTTTAGTTCTCTGGATAATTCTTCGTCGGCAAATACGCGCAAATCAACTCCTTGCAACGAGTTGGAAGTGAGGGCAAATTCGTAAATCGGCTGCTGGGAAGGGTCCACTTTGAAGAGAGTGGGGGATTCAACTGTCTCGGGAAGTCGGTTGCGGATGCGGTTGACAGCGGCGGTGGCATCGTTGAGGGCCTGGTCGATGTTTCCCCCCGGTTTGAAGAATAAATCGACGCTGACTTGCCCTTCGCGAGTGCGCGAGAAAACTTGTGTGACTCCTTCTGTTGCTGAAAGTCCTTGTTCGAGGGGGCGGGTAACTTCGTCAACTGCGACTTCAGGGGAGACTCCGGGGGCGTCTAAGCGCACGCCGATGCGGGGATAGGTGATGGAGGGTAGCAAGTCAACGGGCAGTTGGGTGATGTAGAAAAAGCCCACGATTATAATGGCAAGTGTCAGCATGAGGGTGCCGATGTGGCGGCGAATCGCGGTCGCGCTAATGCTGAATCCGGGTTTATCGGCAGTCATTTGATTTTAGATTAAAGATTAAAGATTAAAGAATTGAAAAGTTTACCCAGTCAGTCAGATTAATTCTAGTAGGGTGCATCAGTCTTAAATTTCTCTCGGGGGTGACAGAATATCTACTGACGCACCTTACCAGGAGTATAATAAATCTTAATAAATTTTCCCAAAAGTTTTTGTGAATATTTCTTTAGAGGTAGTCGATCGCCCAAAATAGAGAGCGAGAGAAGTTGCGATTCCCTACGGGATAGCTTCGCTTCACGGCTTTTTTATCGCTCGAAAGCAATTGCGATTTACCGCCCGGAGTGGGGGCGGGTCTACTCTATTGTTGGTCTTACCCACAGATTGTTTGTAAAACCCGCCCCTACAGTCTTATTCCTGCTGACTACTGACTAATGACTTCATTTACTGTACTTGACTGCCGTGGGCGCGGGGGTCGGAGCTACTTGTTTTAACAGGCTCTGTGGGTGGAGTAAAATTAGAAACTTGACCGCCAGCTTGGACGTGGGGCAGAGGTTTTCCTGCAATTAAAGCGTCTAAGTTACCTTCCATAATACTGCGGGGCATTTCGCCCATGGTTTCAGCAACGGCGCTGCCTTTGTCGTTCAAATAGACAAAGTGCGGAATGCCGTCTACTCGATATTTTGTGATTTCTGGCAGCCATTTGTCATTGTCTACATTCAGCATTACAAAATTCAGCGGTTCGGCATATTTCTGTTTTATTTCGCTCAGATCGTTAGCCATTGCCTGACAGCTAGTACACCAATTAGCGTAAAATTCCATCAGCGTCGGCTTGCCGTTTGCTAAAGCTGTTTCTAGCGGTGCGGAGGCTTTTGCCATTTCGGTGAGGGTAGTTGTCGGCGTTTGAGTTCGCAGCCCGAAGAAGATGGATATTGAAAGGGCGATCGCTGCTAACACGATCAATAAGTTTCTCAGGCGCGTGGCGAATTTTGTTTCGGGATTTTTGGCTGCGGGGGCGACTGTTGAGTTGGGCGAATTCTGGGTCATAAAATAGATTGCTGTTTTATTTCTAGGTTTTTATTATTAATAATAAATTAAGATTATACCACATTTTGAGATAATCAGACCAATCTCATAAAAATTTTTGAAGAGGCCAGAATTAGACCAAGTGCGCTAAAACATAAGATAACAAAGATTGTTTGTAAATTACCGAGGACTTGCAGGGTGAAAAAACGGGTAACACTGACGTTTCCCCAACGATCGATCCAAATGCCTGTCACCTATCGACTCGCAAAGGATTTTAATGTTGCAGCCAACATTATCCGCGCTCAGGTGGCTCCGAACCAAGTGGGCAAACTGGTGCTAGAGTTATCAGGGGACATCGACCAACTAGAAGCGGCGATCGACTGGATGCGATCGCAAAACATCGGCGTTTCCCTAGCCAGTCGGGAAATACTCATAGACGAAGATATCTGCGTTCACTGCGGTTTGTGTACGGGCGTTTGCCCGACCGAAGCCTTGACCCTTGACCCAGAGAGCTTTAAACTAAGTTTTGCTCGATCGCGTTGTATCGTGTGCGAGCAGTGCATCCCTACCTGTCCCGTGCAAGCTATTTCTACTAACCTCTAGACCCTGTACAAACTCATCGGGATCATCATCTTTTTTTCCTGGTTCTCTTAATTTCGCCATCGGATGAAAAAAAAATCTTGGGTTTCCCTAACTCTACTTTTTGTTAGTTATTTCACCTTTGGCTGGAAATTATCTGAGTTTGATGTTCCCCCGCACCAGACTTGGTTTGTAGCCCTAGCTTCAATTTTATTGTTGGATATCGTTTTGTCGTTCCCGATGAGAAAAACAAAAGCCTTAATCAGGGGGTGGTTTTCGAGTGATATCGGTGCTTTTCTTGCTATTATTGTAGGAGCTTTTTTAGCCGTGGTAATTTTTGCCTGGCTGCACCTTTTGGCTACTTGTTTACTCTTGATTTCAGCCGGAGTTTTGGCAAGACTCGATATTCAAATATCTGGTTGGAAAAATTGGCGGGCTTTTGTAATATTAACTACCATTTCTTTAGGAGGTGTGGGGTTGGGCGGAGCGATCGAGTTTTGGTCAAAAACAGGCCGGCTCGTATTCTCTTAATTGGGAACGGGAAATTTATCCAACCAAATTCTAGAACTCGCAACGGATATTTAGCCGAAAACTATCAGATCGCCGATCGATAAATACAGCTCATTTTTTTACAATCCCCCACCCCCGGATTAATGCCCGGTTCCGCATTGGGAACGGGAAATTCATCCAACCAAATTCTAGAACTCGCAACGGATATTTAGCCGAAAACTATCAGATCGCCGATCGATAAATACAGCTCATTTTTTTACAATCCCCCACCCCCGGATTAATGCCCGGTTCCGCGCCGCAAACCGCTATGGCAGTATTGAGGTGTAGCGACTGTTGCTCAAAATGTTATTCCCAAGATCCCGCAAGTCAGGCAGCCAAAAACTCGATCGCAATAAAAAAGCAGCTTGAGAGAGCTGCTTGTCAGAATGCATGAGGTATTGTTTTTAGAATAGGACAGTTTGAATTCGATCGGTGCTGGGTTACATTTTTTGATACGGGAGAGTTGATGAGTGAATGGACGATCGTAAAATCGTCACATAGGAGGATAGCATCAATGCTAAATTTCCCGACAATCAAGTTAGCGTTTAACTGTCCTTGCGCCCTACAGCCCTTCAGCGGTGGGGCCATTTTATTTTTAGGGAGAACTCAATAGCCGACTTTAACGCATCAAACGAGTCTGCCATTAGTTTTTGTATAAAATGTCCGCATCGCCACATCCTCATACTTATAAAACTTACGCCTCGCATCCACTCAAACCCGGTTGATTCCCAAACAAGGGGCGGTTAAACGGACACACTCAGGCAAAAACCACTATTTTTAGCGAAGTCATACCATTTTAGATTTTAAATTTTAGATTTTAGATTTTAGATTTTGGGAATGACTGAGGAAGCTTGTGGTTTGAACCTTGCGTATAGTTGCATTATTTTTTGGAACTGGTATCAAAAGTCCTTAGAAACCTGTTATTTTCTCAGAAACCCCGTTACTGAATGTATCAATTGAGATCGGGCGCGGTTTCTGGTTTGATAACTTTTTTGATTTCCTCGATCGCCCTAGTCGCCACTTCTTCAGGTTTTTCGCCTTCACGAATGCAAACTCGGACATCTGCTTGAGTGTAAAAACGCTCTCGCTCGTTCAAAAGGCTTTGCAGCTTAGATTTGAGATCGCCCTCCCGCAGTAGCGGTCGATCGGTGTCCGAACCCAATCGATCGTACAGTTGATCTACAGGGACATCCAGCCAAACCACTACACCGTAGTGCAAGTAACCCCAATTCATCGCTCGCCCCACAATGCCACCACCCGTAGCCACGACCGAATTTTTATAAGCAGACAACTCACCGAGAACTTTAGTTTCTAGTTGCCGAAAAGCCTCTTCCCCTTCTCGATCGAAAATCTCAGCAATTGACTGATTAGCAACTCGAACAATTAGTTCATCAGTATCAAAAAAACGGTATTTTAATGTTTTTGCCAAAAGCCGCCCCACCGTTGTTTTTCCCGCACCCATCATCCCGACGAGATAGATATTCACTCCTCTCAACAAATCCACCGCCAAATCCTCCCATATTTTTCTATTTTTTTAGGTTAATCGATTCCCCACTGGGGCGATCGTCGTCCTCAAACTCATCATCCTCATCCAATCCCCAATCATCCTCTGTTTCTGCACTAGGATTTTTCGGTACTCCATCGGCGGGGTTAGGTATCGCCTCTTGCGGGGGAACGATCACCCGATAGTCTGCATCGTATACAGACTCTGTTTGCCCCACCCCAGACTGGTTTGGATCTCGATAGCCGTAAGAGTATACCGAGCCAGCCCAAGACTGGCTTTTCGGTTCCTGTTTAGCTTCGTAATCCCTCGGATTTGCCCCTGCAACGTCATTTACCCCAGGCCCGGCGGGAAAATCGCGATCGTCCGCCCAATCATCATCGCCACCTTGAGAGCCGGATTTTGAGCCATCAGAAACCCAATCGTCCTCATCGTCTGCGGCTCGATCGGTCCCCGGTTGAGCGTAATCCTTCACCGCATCCGGGTTCGGAGTTTCTTGGTAGAAAGTCCGGGCACTGTAACCCGCCGACGTGCCGTACTCAGATCCGTATGAACCAGCAGCCTGAGTTTGACTATTTTCCCTATTCAGATCCGGGTCAATTTCCTGTTTTCTAGGAGGGGGAGGTGGCGTGTAAGGCCTTCTGCTGTCCTCTGGGAAAGTATCGGGACGGCTGCGACTGGATCGGTCGGTGCGGTCTCGCGTTGCAGATAGATAATTTGAAAACGCCAGCAAACCAGAAATCAATAAAGATGTCAGAGCTCCCACCGCCATGCTCAGCAAAATCCAGATAGATAAGGGCACAGCAGGCGATCGAACACCCAAAAACACCAGCGATAATGCCGGCTCCACATTTTGCAGGGCAAAAATAGTCAGCCCTACCACAATCACTAGCAAAAAAACAGGACGCATATCAAATTTTAATTTGTAATTTGTAAATCACTAATAACTAATAACTAATGACTAATGACTAATTATTACTCCTCTTCCTTCCAGCGTTTGAGAGGAACGCAATCAACCCCCAACTGGTCTAAAGCGCGAGCCACCACAAAGTCTACCAAATCTTCAATAGTTTGCGGATTGTGATACCAAGCGGGAATCGCTGGCACAATTCTAGCTCCAGCTTCTGCCAAGGTAGTCAAATTCCGCAGGTGAATCAAGCTAAAAGGCGTTTCCCGAGGCACAAGTACCAATTTTCTCCCTTCCTTGAGTTGAACGTCAGCCGCTCTTTCGAGCAAATCCGAGCTCAAGCCAGCCGCCAACTTGCCTAGTGTACTCATGCTACAGGGAATAATCATCATCCCTTGGGTGCGAAACGAGCCACTAGCAATATTAGCACCGACATCTTGCCACGGATGACACCGGAGTTTACCTGCTGTGGGTACTCCTGCTTGTCCCCGCCAGAATTCCTCTTGCAGAGTCGGTTCTGCAGGCATTCGGATGTTCTGTTCGCTTTGCCAAACCATGTAAGTAGACTTAGAAGCGACCAGTTCAATAGCTCGATCGGCCTCCAAGAGAAACTTCAGAGTTCGCACCGCATAAATCAGTCCCGATGCACCAGTAACTCCTACAATGAGGGGGTAGTTATTCGTCATTAGTTATTTGTTAGTTTACGGTTGACTGTTGTTAGTAATTAGTTGTTAGATCAAATCTGTTAGCATCGGAATTATTCAGATCTCTCCGATCTTCATCTGCGTGAATCAGCGTCCATCTCTTGTCATCTGCGGTTAACAAATTCTCTTTTTTTCACCGCAGATACAGGCAGATTAACACAGATTCACGCAGATAAATTATATAAATTCCGGTTGCACCGTCGGTGATTGTTGAGTTTTGGCTGGATTTGACGCCCGACGATGCTACCGGATTGGATATTAGCCCTTAATTATTTTTTGATGATTGCTGAGTAGAGTTGGCAGCCAACTTATTAATACTTAGTTGCTAGACCATGACAACTAAGTATTGATAAAAGTTAACTGTCAACTGTCAACTGTCAACTGATTACTCATCATCATCAAAAGCTTGGCTGCCACCACCAACTGCAACTAAATCAATTTGCTGGCGGTAGTAGTCAACACTCTTGACTTGAACTTCTACCCGATCGCCCAAACGGTACTGATTGCGGTTTTTGCGGCCCACTAGAGTTTGCTGGCGCGATCGATATTCGTACCAGTCATCCTTCAGCGAAGAAACGTGCACCAATCCCTCAACACGCAGGATGTCGCTCTCGGGTGGCCGCACCTCAATTTCCACAAAGAAACCGTAAGATTGCACGCCTGTAATCAAACCCTGGAAAGTTTGACCGGTGCGTTCTTTCATCAATCCGGTTTTCTTCAATCCCTGTAAATCGCTTTCAGCGTCTTCAGCAACTCTTTCGCGTTCGGTTAGGTGTACTACTACCGATGCAAACTCGGTCTCAAATTCGTGGTGCAAATCTGGGGGGAGAACGTTCCAAGTAATTTGACCGTGACAGGAGGAATGGTGCAAGTCAACTTTTTCCTTAGCCCGTGTTGTGCGGCTGCTGCGGCCTTGCTCGAACACCGCTTGCAACACCCGCAGCACCAGCAAATCAGCGTAGCGGGAAAGCGGCGAAGTGCAGCGCGTGTAACCCTCTGACAGCGCCAAACCGAAGTGCGGCTTGGGAGTTGTGCTGTAAACAGCGGGCTTCATGGTGTCTTCGAGGAGATAGGTGAGAACTCTTTCGGACTTCAGGCCGGCAAACTGCTGGGTAAATCGCTGAAAGTCAAAGGGCAGAACTTCTTCTTCGCTTTCGAGATACAGTTCGCCTCCGAGGTTGTTGGAGAGTTTGATGAACTCTTGAATGTCTGCCGGGTCTGGCATCGGCTGGACGCGGTAGATTGCTGGGACTCCCAAGGCTTGCAGGTGAGTGGCGACAGCTTGGTTGGCGAGTACCACCAACTCGGAGACAGCCGACTGGGCGGCGGGAGCGACTGCAAAAGCTCCTAATTCGCCTTCGTCGTCGAAGTGAGAGTTAGCGTCGGGCAAATTTAGTTCAAAAGCTCCCCGCTTGAGCCTTGCCTGTCTGGCAACCTTTGAGGCGGCCCCTATTTGATCGAGGAAAGGACGGAGGGCCGAGGACAAAGGGTGATCTTCGGCATCGCCTGGTTCGAGAATTGCTTGAGCTTGCTGGTAGGTGAGGTGGTAGTCAATTTGAATGACGCTGGTTTGAATTTCGTATTCTATGAGTTCTCCTGATTCGTTTAGGGTGAGAAGTATGCTGAAGGCCAGCCGTTCGCTATCTGGCAGCAGAGAGCAGCGCTCGTTGAGGATTTCTGGCAGTACGGCGATGATTTTTTCTCCCAGATGGGCGGCGGTGCCTCGCTTGCGGGCTTCGCGGTCGATCGGGGTTTCTGGCTGCACGTACTCGGCGGCGTCGCTGATGTGGATTCCTACTTGCCAGCCGCCGGACTTGAGGGTTTCGATCGACAAAGCGCGTTCCACTGGCGGATCGGACAGGAATGATGTCGGGTCAAACTCGTTTTCGGCTGCTCCCTCGGAGAGATTTTCCTCCTGGGCTTGGGGGGCACCGTTTTCGCTGTTGGTTGTTGCCGGTTCGTTTTTGCTGAAGGTAACAGTCAGGATGTTACGCAAGTCTAGCCGTTTTTTGATGTCGGTTTTTTTGACTTTGCTGGGCAAATTTTCGGCTGCTTTGATGACGGCGGCGGGGAAGGATCGCGGCAAGTCGTGTTTGCAGCATACGATGTCGAGGTCGTCAGCGGCTTCGGCGTCGGAACCGAGTATCTGTACTACTTTGCCGACTGGCCGATGGGTGCCGAGGGGGTAGCGTTTGACTTCGACGTGTACTAGGTGGTCGATCGCCTCTTGGAGATTTGTGCCGTTTGCGAGCAAGTCTAGTTCAAACAGCAGGCGATCGTCGAGGGGAATTGCTCTGTAGCTGAGGCGGCCGGTGGGAGTGGAGGTTTGCTTGACTCGCGCCAGTACCGAGGGGTTGGCGCGTTCGAGGATGAGCATGACTTCGCCTTCGGGCGATCGGCGGCGGCTACCTTCTTTGATAATTTTGACTAAGACTCGATCGCCATTCCAAGCTGTCGAGAGGTGACTTTCCCGCACGTAAACGTCTTCTGAGCCTTCGGCGTCTTGAATTGCAAAGCAAAATCCTTTGCTCGAACAGCGCAGTTTTGCTTCTACTACGTCGTCTTCAGCTACTCGGCGATAGCGGCCTTTGTCCTTGACTAATATGCCAATTTTCTCTAGAGCTTCTAATGCGATTTGAAGTTTGAGTTGACTGGTGGCGTCGTTGCAGTCGAGTTTTTTCTCCAATGCTTTAGGGGCCACTAATTTGTCTTCTGTAAAATTTGCCAGCAGTGCAGCGATAGAAAATTCCATGTAGCGATCGATCCTCTTGTTTCCAGCAATTACTCTTATTTTGGCGAAATCAGCCGCACCCCCTCGGGCCCTCGCTGTGCCTGCTTCCCAACAAATGCGCGGGTTAATAGGTGGAGACGCGAGCACAGCCACCTTGTTCGATCGCGAGGATTTTTTGAGATTCTCTCCCGACATCGGCTTCGTGCTAATTGTCTGCTGTCTGTCTTGAACTGACTGCTGACGGTGCAGAAAACAGTCCCGCACGCTATTACCCAATACAAATTTTTAGCATTGGTTTGTTTGCTTTTAGGTCAGCAGCGCCGAGCACTTCGCGAATTATAAAGCCTCTGTCGGTTCTTAAAAGATGGCTCGATACTGAAAGCGACGGCTTGAGTCGAGGATGAGCCGATGGAGGGATGCTGAGGGAGAAAATTTGCATTTCTTCCTTCTGCCTTGTTCCTTCTGCCTTGTTCCTTCTTCCTTTTGAAGTGCCTCTTGCCTCTTGCTTTAGCAAAGAATTTACCGGATCGAGGCAAAATTGCTAGTACCTCGCTGCTGCGATGCCCCTGTTTTTTGTATGCGCTCTGCCCTTGCGGACGGAGGTGCAACGAGCGGGTCGGGAGCAATCTATGCTGTAGAAAGTGCAAGGTACACAAAACCGGAGACTTTTACTACTTTTGCTTAGTTGCTGTGTCATCAGAACTATGGGTTTGAAACCCCGCCCTTTTAGGACGGCTTTACGTTGAATTGAATCCCCTCGCGGGGAGGAGGGGTATGGTTGCCCCTCCGGTGAGGTATGGTTGCCTCAATCTCTTTTCGGAGTAAAGTTAGCTTGTCGGTCAATGTTTAGTGAGCTTG
>JAUBOM010000398.1:0-1039 GCA_036700245.1 Microcoleus vaginatus BM001213989 | reverse complement strand
ATAGATGAGAGTGAATTATTATTTTCTTCTGCCTAGAGTGACAGAAGAGGGGTATCTGTGAAGCACTTGAACGATCAAAGCCTAAGCTATGGAGGAGTAATTCCACAGTACCCAAACGATCGGTAGCAATGAATAGGAGTAGATAGGTAAACAAAGGAACTTTTGACGGATGTCTTACTGCTTGTTTGTTCCAAGCTAGCCAAAGCCCACATAACCAAAACAGCCAACCCGCAGCATAGCCAGATAGAAGTTGCGGAAACGAGGGAATAAATCAACCTAGACACGCCACAATGAACGTACTCCATACAAGGGGTATAGTCTTAGGACGGAAATACCAAATTGCTAGAAAAGCAAGGTAATAAATGACTTCATAATGCAGCGTCCATAGAACGCCGTTACCTGAGAGAAGGGCAGCGATTGACCCCTGCAAGAAGAATAAGTTACCAACAACCGTTTTCCAGGTATCATGCGGTGATGCCAGCACTCCAAGGATTATGGAGAGCAAGTAGATTGGATACAAGCGGATGAGCTGGTCACGGCTTATATTGTCAAGCGGGGCTTGATTCTAGAACCCTATGAAGTGGAGTCAAAAACGAATAAAATCACTGCTTTGCCTGCCTTCATCAAACAGATGGCATTGCAAGGAGAGAGTTTCTAGATAAAGGCAACTCACATAATTTTTATAAAGTTATATTTTTTATGAACAGTTAATTTATGAATGGGTAGAAGCAGGTAATCAAGCATCAGACTTTGCGGAGAAAGGAGCGAAAGTAGTTATCATGGTTGATCGTGCCAGTTTTCATAAGACAGAAGAGGACCTCAAAAAAATTGGAACAGAAATGCCTAACCTTCATTTATAATTGCTCCCCGAATAGAGACTCGGACTATAACTTAATTGAATGGGGATGGCCTTCGACAAAAGAATATATTGCTAATCGACTGTTTAAATCAATTGAAGAGCTAGAGTATTTATTACATCCCCTCTTACCCCTCTTCTGTCACTCTAGGCAGAAGAAAATAATAATTCACTCTCATCTAT
>JAUBOM010000262.1:0-4631 GCA_036700245.1 Microcoleus vaginatus BM001213989 | reverse complement strand
TTTGCACCCCGATAAAATGGTTTTAAGTCGTAGACTCTACTACCACATCTTGAACGTGCATGGGTGAGTGTTCAACCCAATAAAACGCCCATTTCATCCAAAAAACGAGGTTGTTAGGGTCAATGTTTTTCACTTCCTCCCAATATTCACACCTCAAATTTTGCACTCTTTTAGTGGCAGACTGGCTACTGCGTATAGTTTTTTTCTTCGCGTCAGATTTTGTTTTTTTAGTTCACGACACATCATGCTAGGGCTGATAACTTCCTTGTAGTTCATAAGCCAATATTTACAGTATTCTGACAACGATGCTCTCGGGATATTTTTCTACCATCTGGGTCAATTCAGTTGTGCGCGAGTGTAAAACGCTTTTAAGGCTTCCACCCTGTTTTCTGGGTTGAACATGACCAGTCGTTTGTTTTTGTGTTAAGATTTTTTGAACAAACCCTTTACTCACATCAAATCTGGCAGCTACTTTCCTAATTGATGTATCACCTCGTTCATAAATTTTAACTATTTTCTCACGAAATTCGCTCGAATAAGGTTTCATTTTTTTCACTTATGTACTCAATATGGTGTATTATATATACATGGAATATGCTGTATCAAAAAAGACGAGCTGGCAGGAAAAATGTTTGAAGATGAATTAGAGCTGGCTTATGCCGTAATTAATGGGGTAGAAGCTAGAGGAAAAAAAGGAAACTACCCTACAAAACGCATTAAATTTAGCTCCGAGCGCCCTACTTAATCTTTTGTTACATAGTTATAAACTTTCGCACCAACTTACTTACAATAAAAAGCTGATTGTTTATTGCTATGTTTTTAGGGTTGATTTCTTAGTTTTTATATGGAATCAACTATGTTTTAGTTGATTTTTGTCTCCAAGTGAAATATAAGGATAGAGTCCACTTTTATCTTAAGAAATTCAGCAATTAAAATCACCTCCAATAAGGGAAATTTTGTTTCTGTCCAGTTTTAACTAAAATAAACAAGATAGTATCCTTGATAAACAAAAATAAATTTTTGTAAAGGTAAGCCAAAAGTTGGCAACTGACTTTAAAACTGCTATATTAATGGATGAAGTCTTCTTAGTTTTTACAATTTGTTACAAAAATAGGCAAAGTTTTTTGTGTTTGAGAGCGTCAAAATGGCTCTTTTGACCAAATTTACTTTCTAAAAAGCAACAACTAAAATGCCAAGAAGAACGCTTGAACTCTTTGGGGATAGTCGCGTTTACGAAATGAAAGACGACCTAGCTGTTAAAGTCACCGAGACAAATGGGCAAGTAAAAGCATTAATTAATGCTTTTAAGTTCAGCGTTGCTAAAAAATATATTATTTATCCTCCAGACGACCAACCGCTTAATGTAGTAGAAGACAGAGGTTCAAAGCATATCAATGAAGAAGGCTTTAAGCTTCTGACTACATTTGAAGGATGTGAGCTAACTGCTTATAATGACAGCGGTGCAGTTGGGACTACGGGTTACGGACACACTGAGAATAATATTTATCCAGGACAGACGATTAGCCAAATCCGCGCAGAAGAATTGTTGCGCCTAGATGTAGAAAAATTTGAATCCTTTGTTTCGGGTACAGACAAAGCCGTCAAGGAATTTCAGCAGAAAGAAGGGTTTAAACCAGACGGAATAGTCGATCTCAAAACCCGCGAACAAATGGCTTGAGGTGTCCGGAATCGAGTTAACAAAATTTTGAACTGAAAGATATGTTACTGAAATAGTAGAGTTTTGTTAAAAGCTGGGACTAACTACTCCCAAACTCTGCTTAGGCAATATAATGTTCAGAGCTAAATAAAGATGCTGGAGTAATGAGGTAAAGATGACTAACCAACCTGAAAAAATATCGAATATCTACGCACTATTAATCGGCATAGATTGTTATATGCCCAATGTATTGCCTGATGGCAGTCGTTACAAAAATCTTGGGGGGTGTGTGCGAGATATTGATTATGTAGAAGCTTTCTTAATAGAGGAGCGAAAAGTACCAAAAACACAAATTTTGAAACTGACAGCTTCGGTTAATCCTAATGAAGTCACCAAGCCTTTAGAATTACCGGAAAAACTACCAACTCGTCAGAATATGATTGATTCCTTTAGGAAACTGGGGGAAATGGCTGCAGAAAAGGCGCAGGTATATATTCACTACTCTGGACATGGTGGACGTGCAAAGACAGTTTTCCCATCTATTAAAGGTGAGAATGAAATTGATGAGGGATTAGTCCCTACAGATATTGGTACTTCGGAAGGACAGTATCTCCGCGATTTAGATCTAGCAACACTTTTGAAGGAATTGGTAGATAAAAAACTAATAGTTACGGTGGTGTTGGATTGTTGTCACTCTGGAGGCGTACCGCGAGGGGATGTAGAAATTCGAGGCGGAGAAGGAATTGATGAAAAACCTCTGCAACCTGGTCAGGAACTGGTGGCACCTCTAGAAACTCTAGCAGTAGCTTGGCAATCGCTCACTGAACAAACGACTCGCGGGCTAAAAGCTTCAGGATTGCGTGCAGCTAGAGATTACGTGCTTTTAGCAGCCTGTCGTTTGAATGAGTATGCTTATGAGTATGCCTTCAATCGTGAAACTAAGGAGCGAAATGGAGCGCTTACCTATTGGTTGTTGGATACTTTAAGACAACAAAACCCTGGACAAACTTATAAAGATTTATTCGAGCGCATCAATGCAAAAATCCACAGTCAATTTCCCCAACAAACTCCAATCTCAATGGGTGAGGTAAATCGGGTTATTTTTGGCGATGAGCTTGCTGATACTGTTTATGCAATTCCGGTCTTTAAGGTAGAGCAAGATACAGAAACAGGTGAAATGCAGGCAAAGTTAGGAATAGGAGAGGTAAATGGCATTGCTAAGGGAGCAGAATTTGCTATCTATCCTCGTACCGTAACCAATTTAAAAAACAAAGAAAATCGGACGGCGATCGCCACAGTTATTCAAAGGGGAGCAACTGAATCTCTGTGCCAGCTTCAGCCCATGGATGGTAAAAATATTAAAGTCGAAGACGGAGATCAAGCGGTTTTAGTTACTCCATCAATTAACCTCGTTCGCCAAGTTTCCCTGTTCAAGCAAGAAGAAGCAACGGAAGAAGAGTTGACTGAGTTTGCTACAACAAAAAAACTACCGCCTAACAAACTTCTGCCAGATTTTTTTAAAAAACAAGATGATGATTTGGAAACTATCAAAAAAGCTCTTCTTGAAAATGGCAAGGGTTGGGTAGAGTTAGCCGAAGAAAAAGTAACTGAAGATGATTTTGAGGGAGTGGATTATCAAGTTGCTGTCAATAATAAAGGAGAATATGAAATATGCGATCGCACTGGAACTCCCTATCCCAATATTCCCCTTATAAAAGTAAGTGATCCTGATGCCGCTTTAACAGTCGTAAAACGGTTGGTTCATCTGGCCAAATATCACGCTACATCAGAGTTAGATAACAGGGACAAAGGTTCACCATTAGCAGGTAAACTAACTCTTGAGTGGCTAGGAACCTCAGATATTTTTGACCAAGGGAATGATATTCCGCGTAAATCTCAATTGACCCCAATTCCCGATCCCAGTAATCCCACTGTAAAAAAAGGTGAACATATATTCCTGTCAATTAAGAATAGTTCCATTCAAGACCTCAATGTTGTTGTCCTAGATATTGCTTCTGATTGGTCAGTAACCCAAATTTACCCAGGTAAAGGCGAAAATTTTGTCACAATTGAGGCAGGTAAAAAAGAAATTGTGGGAATTCCAGCAACTTCGGTGGGTGAAGATAGTGTGAAAGTTTTTGCTACAGTTGATCAAGCAAACTTTCGTTGGTTAGAACTGCCATCAATTGATGAAGAAATTAAACCTACAGGGACATATCATATTGGTAATTCGCTAGAGGTTATTCTCGCGGCAATGGATAAGGAGCAACCGGCAACTAGAAAGTTATCTGTAGCTGCTTCTCCCAGTAGAGAGTGGACAACAAAACAGATTAGCCTGAGAGTTACCCAATAATTAAACGATACTCAACAAGTTTGAGCATCCAGCAAGAATAGAATAATGAACTAATTTTAGCTCCCCTTATTCTTGCTGGATACCCCAAAAAAGAAAAATTGATATAGGAACAAATGAAAATGCCATCAGAAAGGAATGTAGATTCATCTGAAGACGTGGAGAATCAAGTCTTAGGCGTAGCAATTCCAACCTCCTATCCAACTTATGTCGATCACTGGGCAATCGTGGTTGGTATCTCCAAGTACAAATATGAGAGTCTTAATCTTAAGTATGCTGATCGCGATGCAGAAGAACTTGTAAAGTTGCTGCAAGCTCCTTCTGGTGGCGATTTTGAAGACGATCGTATTGTCACGTTAATTAATGAGGATGCGACTACTGCAAACATCACACGAGCGTTACGCAGTTTTTTGAAAAAGCCTGCCCGTAAAGATATAATCTTAATCTATTTCGCTTCTTATGGCGCACCAGATATCGATCGCCCCCATATTGTTTACCTACTTACCCACGAGACCGATCCTAGAGATATTTCGGGAACGGCACTTCTAATGCGAGAGGTTGACTTATCTCTAACGGGACTTAAACAGATATAAAGGAAAAAAAAGGGTATAATGCTTAATCAGA
>JAUBOM010000397.1:0-1047 GCA_036700245.1 Microcoleus vaginatus BM001213989 | reverse complement strand
CAGAAGAACTCCATCAGAATCGACCTATATTAGCCAGAGATTTGTCGGTTTTCGGTCGTTATGTGTATTTACAAGTACCTCGTCGGCAGTTTTACTGCGCTAACTGTCAACGTTACGTTACAGAAAAATTAGAATTTTTGGACAAAAAAAGACGGCATACTCAACGATATGAAGAAAATATTTATACGCGTGTTCAACAGTCAAGTATGGAACAAATTGGGCGAGAAGAAGGATTGAGTTATGACGAAATTAAAGGTATTTTTACTCATGTTAATTCCTGTCAAAAAAAACTTTTGGGAGTCAGTTAAACGAGTGAGTATAGATGAGATAAGTATGCGCAAAGGAAAAGGAAGTTTTGTAACGGTTGTCAGTGACATAGAGGCGGGTAATTTGATTGAAATGATTGACTCTCACCGTCAACAGGATATAATTGAAGTCCTTATAAGACAACCATTAGAGGTTCGAGGACAAGTTGAAGAAGTGAGTGTTGATATGTGGGGAGGATTTCCCAAAGTTATAGAACAAGTATTCCCAAATGCACAAGTTGTTATTGACCGTTTTCACGTGATGAAAGCAGTTAATAAAGACTTGAATAAGTTGCGGCGAGCAACAGGAATTACAGATAGAGGTAGCAAATATTTATTGTTGAGTAATCGAAGCAACCTTAATTCCGACCAAATTGAAAGGTTGGCAATCACCTTGGAAAAATCAGAATGCTTAAGAATTGCTTATGAGATGAAAGAAGAATTTCGGGAAATATACGAAACCAATATGACCGTCAAAAGAGCAGCGGACAAAGTTCAAGGATTGGCTGAATTATTCGACGATATTTTTTAAAGAAGCTTCGGCGACAATTGTCAATCATTTTGAAGGAATTTGTAACTACTTTCTTAATCGTACAACAAGTGGAGTAATGGAAGGGATAAATAATCGAATTAAGTTAATTATGCGGCAAGGATATGGCTTTTCAAACTTTGATAATTTTCGAGAACGCGTATTAGCTTGCTTCTCTAATTATATAAAAATATCACCATAAACTCAGGAGAG
>JAUBOM010000396.1:0-1052 GCA_036700245.1 Microcoleus vaginatus BM001213989 | reverse complement strand
AAGCTGATTTGAGTCCTGAAGCTAAACGTACTGTTGAGGTGCTGTTGCAGAAAGCAGGGACTACAGAGTGCGATGCGGCTAATCAGACACTTTCGAGTCTCACAGTACTCTTCCTCGACAACAATCAAATCAGCGACATCAAACCGCTAAAATCCTTGACTAACCTGACTTGGCTCGACCTTGACAACAATCAAATCAGCGACATCAAACCGCTAGAATCCTTGACTAACCTGACTCAGCTTGAGCTCGACAACAATCAAATCAGCGACATCAAACCGCTAGAATCCTTGACTAACCTGACTTGGCTCAGTCTCAACAACAATCAAATCAGCGACATCAAACCGCTAGAATCCTTGACTAACCTGACTCAGCTCAAGCTCGACAACAATCGAATCAGCGACATCAAACCGCTAGAATCCTTGACTAACCTGACTTGGCTCTTCCTCGAAAAAAATCAAATTAGGGACATCAAACCGCTAGAATCCTTGACTAACCTGACTTTCCTCGTCCTCAACAACAATCAAATAAGGGACATCAAACCGCTAGAATCCTTGACTAACCTGACTTGGCTCTTCCTTGGCGACAATCAAATCAGCGACATCAAACCGCTAGAATCCTTGACTAACCTGAATGGGCTCAGTCTCAAAAACAATCAAATCAGCGACATCAAACCGCTAGAATCCTTGACTAACCTGATTGGGTTCGTCCTCAGCAACAATCAAATCAGCGACATCAAACCGCTAGAATCCTTGACTAACCTGACTGGGCTCAGTCTCAACAACAATCAAATCAGCGACATCAAACCGCTAGAATCCTTGACTAACCTGACCGAGCTCGGTCTTAGCGGAAATCCGATCGTCCCTAAAACTTGCCCTCTAAAGCCAGAGTCTATCTGTAAGTGGGAACCCTGAAATTAAATGCTAAAACTTTACAGTTGGGAAAATTAGAGGTAAAGGATGATGACACTCATAGTTGCACACAAACACATGAAGTTACCAAAGTCGATCGCACTTGCTTGTTGTGCGATCCTAGCATTATCTGGAAATGGACTG
>JAUBOM010000031.1:32993-65933 GCA_036700245.1 Microcoleus vaginatus BM001213989 | reverse complement strand
CTTCTCGCTAATAGTAGCTTAAGTTTACTCCATCCTTTCCTTCATGGCACTACCTACAATTTGAATCGGCAAGCTCTCTTGCTTTCTGGAAGTCTCGTGGCAGGAGGGTGGTTAGATATTACTCCCATTCGGTTAGTGACATTTCAAGATATTGGCTTACCATCTAATAGCGACGATCGAGTCGTTTGGAGATTCGCTCAATCTAATCAGATGCTTTTATTGACGGCAAACCGTAATGCAAAGGGTGAAGACTCTCTGGAACAGGTGATGCGGGAAGAAAATGAGCCAACTTCATTTCCAATTATTACCATTGGCGATCCGGATCGGGTTAACGAATATGATTATCGAGAGCGTTGTGTTGAAAAGCTTGTAGAAATCGCGATCGATATCCAAGACTATATGGGAGCAGGTCGGTTATTTATTCCGTAAACATATCTATTTAAGTTGATGACTAGAACAATTGTCAGTTCACCGATATAAAATAAAGATAGCTTTTTTCAGTGCGACGACTCATGTGTTGGAGCCGGATGGTGCGCCGAACTTGATTAAGAAAAGGAGATTCTGATGGGGAGTAAGAAGAGTTTGACATACATCCGTAATCTGCGGTATTCTTGTATTCTATTAGGTATTGTACCGCAACTGCGATACAATTATAGGTGATGCGGCTTAGTCTTTCGGTTAGGGCAGGAATTACGACTTATTCTAAGACTGGTATACGTTAAGAAATTTCACTCTTCAGTGGTTGGGTTGAGGCAGAGGGTAACTAGCATTAGAGTAAAATTATTGTAGCTATCGGCAATTAGTTTAGACATACATCTATGACAGTAGTTAGAAATTTTATGCTGAATACCTTAAATTCAATATGGTCTGCTTTGGAAAGCGATGCAATTAAGTCAATTAGTGCATTCGCTCCAATTATCATTGCATTGGCTGCAACTGGTTCATTAATAGTTAATTGGAAGAATCTAAAGAAAGACACCACAAGAGTGAGTGTAGTTGCCAAGCGTGCTCAAAACGGGCCTCTCATACTTCAGCATCCTCAGGAAGAGTTTTTGCTTTTTGAAGTATATAACCAAGGAATCTCTCCTGTTGTTATTAACGAAGTAGGAATTAAAATTCCTGGAAAGTTTTGGGGTAAAACCAAACGAGTTAATTTGGTTGATTTACCTGACTCATTTTTAGATATGAGAGGACAGGAAAGTGCAATAGGAACTCTGGAATGCGTAGGTTTACCTGGTACTATACCAGCTAGGTCAACAGGCATTTTCCTACTAAACTACTCCAGTATGAGAAAAGCATCTATTAATTATCAAAAACAGAGTATTCCCTCTATTGATCCAAACTTTGTTGGCAGCCAAAGAGTGATTAGAGCTTTTCAAGGATTTCAAAATCGTGAGGTACCCGGGGGTATTCAAATTACTCCTTACGTTTTAACGGGTTCTGGAGATTGTTTGGTGGGGAAAAAGGCAATTATCAAACTTGGAAACTTAGGTGATGCAGTTACCTTATAATATTGATTTTAAACTCGTTTAGCGTATAACAACCCTGTCGGAGCGGACTAGCAAAAGCTTCTAGCAAGGATGCAAAAGTTACTTTCAGCGGTTGCCGGATTGTATAATGAAACAGATTCCCCCAAGCGATTCGAGTGAAATTGCTCTCGCTGCGTCACCAAAGTTGCCAAAGTCGCAATCCCGCTCGAACCTCCCATATTTCGCATCATATTGAACAATCCCGATTAAGAAAGATTGACGATCGCCCGATCGATCAGTTGGGAAAAGAGTTCTCGATCGGCCTGTGAAAAGCCCTCGACAGATCGATCTCGGATTGCAGCTACCAGCGGGGGCAATACCTCTTGCAGTTCCCTGCCGGAGTCTGTCAGCCAAATGCGCCAAATGCGGCGATCGCGAGAGTCTCTCTGGCGGCGGACTAGGCCTCTTTCTTCCATGCGATCGAGCACGCCTGTCAGCGTCCCGCCTACCTGTTGCAGTTTGTCGCCAATGCTGGAAGTCGGCAAACCGTCTTCTTGCGACAAGCAACACAGTACCAGCCAGTGAAAAGCGGTCAATCCATAGGGTTCAAGTACCTCTTGCAGCCTGCGACTGCCTAGCTGTGCCAGAAGTTTGAGACGGTAGCCCAGGCTGTGGGGGGCGAGAACGTCGTGCCACTTAGCTAGATTTGTGCGATCGACAGTGGATGTAGTAACCATCGGCTTATTACTTAGCGTTCGTATTATTAGCGTAAAATGCTGTTTGGGAGCTGTCAAGCGGGTGCAAGCAGGTTTTTTGGCGATCGAATGCGACGCTAAAACCGGGAATCCGCCCTCTGCGGGGTATGTTAACAATTCTTAATTGTTCTTAAACTAGAAAGAGTAAATCTAGTTTGCAATCTGAATTTATGTTGCTTCCAGCCGACAAACGCACCAAGTTAGACGACACCGACGACAATTTGTTCTATTCCTATCCCCGGTTTGTGACTCACGTAGACGATGGATTCATTCAGCAACTAACCGATTTGTATCGGGAACGGCTGAAGCCGAATACTCGGATTTTTGATATGATGAGCAGTTGGGTTTCTCACCTCCCCGACGAGATGGAATTTGCCCATGTCGAAGGGCACGGCATGAATGAAGAGGAGTTGGCAAAGAATCGCAGACTGAATCATTATTTCGTGCAGAATTTGAACGCAAATCCCAAATTTCCGCTGCCGGATGCAGAGTTTGACGCGGTTGTCAACTGCGTTTCGGTACAGTATTTGCAACACCCAGATGTGATTTTTGCCGAGATTCACCGCATTTTGAAGCCGGGCGGCGTAGCAATTATCAGTTTTTCCAACCGGATGTTTTATCAAAAGGCGATCGCGGCTTGGCGGGAAGGATCGGAGGGCGATCGGGTAGAATTAGTCAAGGGTTACTTTGATTCTGTCAAAGGAGCGAATATACCCGGATTTAGCAAGCCGGAAGTAATAGTTCGCAAGGCTAATTTGCCGAGTTTTATGCAAATGCTGCGAATAGGAAGCGGCGATCCGTTTTATGCGGTAGTTGCTTACCGCCAAAGTTAGGATTTTTTGGCAGTAAGGACTTTAGGACTTTAGGTGGAAATTGAAAGCACTAAAGTCCTTACTACAAAGCGATCGAAAGCTACGCTCTTTAGGTTAGGATATATTTAATATTTGCTCCTAGAATATGGAAAACCAGCTTTTGCAGCGCATCACACTCGATCCAAATATCTGCCACGGAAAACCCTGTATTCGCGGTCTCCGATATCCAGTAGAGTTCATTCTTGAATTACTCAGTTCTGGTATGAATGCTAAAAAAATTATAGATGACTATGACGATTTAGAACAGGAGGATATTCTAGCTGCTTTGCTATTTGCTGCGCGGCTGACTCAAGTGAAAAGCATATACCGAGTATTAGTGTAATCAAGTTTTTGGTGCACAATTACCAGTACCTCTGGCGCGCGTGCTGCAATCTGCTGGTTGCGATACTATTCATACTAAGAATTTACCTAGACGAAATGCAACTCCGGATTCAGAAATTAACTGGCTTTCCATCCAAGAAAGCAGAATTGTTATCACCAAAGATAGAGATCTTATCGATTCATTTATGATCCAGCAGCAACCTTACAAGCTGTTGATATTGATGACAGGCAACATAAATAATAACCAACTTATAGACTTATTTATGAATAACTTGCCGCAGTTGGCTGAACTCTTTCAGGAACATTCATTGATAGAAATGAATCGCGATACAATTGTAGTTCATCAGTAATAAATTAGGGTGAAACCTGGATATGAAACCATATCACCAAATATCTATCGACGAATGTGGCGAACCTTTAGTCCCTATTCCAACCGAACATTTTGCCTTTCAAATACCGCACCCTTATCAAGAGTTGGGTGCTCCCTATCACAACAGCAAAGCAGATTCGCCTTACTATTTGCGGCAAGGAGTTGTAGATAGTTTAATCGCAGCTCAAACTGAGCTACAGCAAAATTATCCAACTTGGAAAATTCTGATATTTGACGCTTATCGGCCGGTCGAAGTCCAGCAATTTATGGTAGATTATACTTTTAATCAAATTGCCCTAGCTCAAGGCTGCGAATTTCCAGTTTCCGAAGACCAACGCCAAGTGATTATAGAGCACGTATATCAATTTTGGGCAGTACCGAGCCTCGATCGCGCCATGCCTCCCCCTCACAGTACAGGTGCAGCTTTAGATGTAACTTTAGTGGATGAAAATAATCGGCTAATTGATATGGGTTCTGCGATTGATGAAATATCAGAACGTTCTTATCCCGATTATTTTGGTAAGAGCAAGGAGCCGCAAAAACAGGAATATCACCGCCACAGGAAAATCTTAAAAGATGCGATGATAGCTGCGGGATTTCAGCAGCATCCTAACGAATGGTGGCATTTTTGTCTGGGCGATCAGATGTGGGCTTGGTTGACAAATCAAAACAATAGTGGTAGTCAATTTATGGCCCGATACGGTCGCTATTAAAAGGGTACGCAATTAAATCGGGACTGGCGCACTCTCGACCTTTAGAAACCTGGTTTCTTCACAAAAAACCTCAGGTTTTAGCTGCTTCCTTCAGCAAGAAACCCGGTTTCTGACACTCTGTGCGTCCAGGAATATAAAAGTTTGAGCAAAATAAATCATTTGTATCAGGATACACGGCAACTATTGCCAGCGGGGTAGCGGTAGTTTAAAATCAACGAGAGCGAACAAGTGCAGGCAAATCGAGCCAGCACCGAAAACCCTAAAGGATAACTCAGAGTTCACCCAATGAAAGCACTCATCCTCTCTGGCGGCAAAGGAACACGCTTGCGTCCCCTCACCTATACGGGTGCTAAGCAGTTGGTTCCTGTAGCAAATAAGCCGATACTGTGGTATGGAATTGAAGGAATTGTGGCGGCTGGGATTACGGATATTGGGATTATTATTAGTCCCGAAACCGGGGAAGAGGTGAAGACGAAAACAGGAGATGGCTCTCGCTTCGGTGCAAAAATTACTTATATCTTGCAAGAAAAGCCGGCGGGACTCGCTCACGCGGTAAAAGTGGCTCGACCATTTTTGGGCGATTCTCCGTTTATTATGTATTTAGGAGATAATTTAATTCAGAATCAGTTAGATCCGTTTTTAGAAATTTTTAACAAGCAGAAACTAGACGCTCTAATTTTGCTGCGCCCAGTCCCCAATCCCTCTGCTTTTGGTGTTGCAAAAGTTGATGAGAAAGGAAGAGTTTTGCAGTTAGTAGAAAAACCACAAGTTCCGCCATCGAATTTAGCACTGGTGGGGATTTACTTTTTTGCTCCTACTATTCACGAGGCGATCGATCAAATTCAACCCTCGGCCCGTGGCGAACTCGAAATTACAGACGCTATTCAACAGCTCATGAATCAGGAAAAACAGGTAGAAGCCTGCAATTTAGAGGGTTGGTGGCTGGATACGGGGAAAAAAGACGATTTACTGAGTGCAAACCAAATCATTTTAGATAGCTGTATCGTAGCTTCAACTGAATTAAAAGTAGACGCCAAAAGTCAAATTATCGGACGAGTGCAAATAGGCGAAGGAACGGAAATAATTAATTCTACAGTTCGCGGGCCGGTGGTAATTGGGGAAAATTGCCACATTGAAAATTGCTTTATCGGGCCTTACAGCAGTATTGCCGATCGCGTGACGATGATTGATGCTGATATCGAACACAGTGTAATATTGCAAGGGGCGAAAATACTTGGCATTCACCAGCGAATTGTTGACAGCGTGATCGGGCAACGAGCTCAACTCACAAATGCGCCCGCTCGTCCAAAAGCTCTGCGGTTTATGATTGGTGATGACAGTCAAATTGAGTTAGCTTAAATTGAGGTTTGCACCATTCTCGCAGAGGCAATTCAGGGGATGGTGTGCCGAGGCGCACAGTACATTTACGGGATGGTGCGCCTCGGCGCACCATAAATTTAGAGGAGGCGGAAGATTGCAGTACGAAGAAATACCAACTCAACAGATAATAGATAAATTGCGCCAAACTTTGGAGCCGCGAATTGGTATTGATGAGCCGTCGCTGCTGGGAAGAGAAAATTGTGCGATTCCCTTCGGGATAGCTTCGCTTCACGCCCGAGATGAAGATGACGAAGACATTGCCCTGTTAAAGGCGGGTTTCGACATTTATAACATCCCCATTACCTCTTACCAAAGGCGACTTGGTTCCGCAGTAATTGCAGTTAGGAAAATAGTCAGAAAATTGCTCAGACCTGTACTCGAACGCCAAGTTATTTACAATTTCGCTAATACCCGCGTCGTTCAAACCTTGAGCATTCAATTGCAAAAATTGCAAGAAAATCAACAAAATCTCGAGAAAAAAATTAAATCTGAATTCAGCAGCGGATTTCCTGAAGTTACAGCACAGCTTGAGACTCAACAAAATGCGATCGCAGCTTTTCAGTCTGAAATAGAGCAAATTAAAGTAGTGCAGCAGCAACATACTGCTATTTTAGAGAAGATTACCGCTCAATTGCTCGATCGACAACAATAAAGCATCAAAGATGACCCAAAATAATTAGGTCACAAGGCCCCAGATTTATTCGCGAGAGCAGTTCTTCAATCTAAAATCTAAAATCTAAAATCCAAAATCCAATGACCGCACTGCCAATATGCTCGTTAATTATAGTCAACTATAACGGTCTGCGCCACACGAAAGATTGCTTAAAATCTCTACAAAAACTTGCGTATCCCGAACAGCAACTAGATTTAATTGTAATTGATAATTGCTCTAAAGACGAGTCCGTTAATTCCCTGCGCGAACTATTTCCAAAAGTTCGCATTTTTGTCAATACTGCCAACAACTTTGCTAAAGCCCTCAACCTCGGCATCAGCCAAGCGAAAGGGCAATATATCGGCTTTCTCAATAACGATGCTACCCTTGACAGTCGCTGGTTAGAGATTCTTGTCAAACGGCTAGAAACTAATAATAAAATCGGTGCAACTAGCGGCAAATTGCTGTTTAAAGACGGGCGAATTAACAGCGCAGGCATTCAGCAATTACCTAATTTTTATTGGCGAGATGTCGGCTTTGGCGAGAAAGATTCGGGGCAGTACGATACAGAACGCGAAGTCGAAGGGCTTTGTTGGGCGGCGGTGCTTTTTCGGAGAGAATGTCTGGAAGATGTCGGGCCAATAGATGAAGATTTTGTGATGTATTTTGAGGATGTAGAGTTTGCCAAACGCTGCCACAAACGCGGTTGGAAAATGCTTTATACTCCCGCAGCTATCGCCCATCACGAGTATCGGGGTTCGAGTAAAGGAAGCAAACTTACCGAGTATTTCTGCAATCGCAATCGGTTTTTGTATTTGGCCAAACATGAACCTTTGCAATTAGTTTCTGCAATTCATACTTCGGATTTTTTTACTAATAAGCAGTACGATTTGCTGTTCGAGAGTTTATTTGTAGCGATTAAAAAACTTCGAGATTATCAGAAACCAGAAATCATCGCCACTGTATTGCCGCAGTTGTCGGAAAAGTTGGCGGTGATTTACAGTCGCCTGAAGGTCGATCGCATTTTGTCTCGATTGCAAGTGGTTCGGGGCGATCGCAAAATGTCGATCGCCATTTACGATCACGGACTGCATTTTATTGGTGGCGGTCAAAAATACGTCGCTACCATCGCCTCGCTGTTACAAAATGAATTTGACATTACTTTTATCGCCAACAAAGCAGTTGCTGTTTCCGACTTAGAATCGTGGTACGGACTCAACCTTTCAGGATGCAAAATTAAAATTATTCCCTTGGGCTTTTACGAGAAACGGGGAATGCAGTGCATTGATTCCAGTATCATCGTGGAGGATACGGACAATCCCTTTGATGAAATCGCCAGAGAAAGCAAAAACTACGATATTTTCATCAACGCAAACCAACTGGAAAAAGTGAAACCACTGTCGCCTATCTCAATATTTTTCTGCCACTTTCCCAATACCTTTCGCAACCGTCATTTTGCTGTCGATGACTACACTTTCATTATTGCCAATAGTCAATTTACTGTTAAGTGGTTGGATAAACGCTGGAATCTAAAGCCAACTTTTTTGCTTTATCCGCCCGTGGAAATGGCAACAGTTAAAGTGGCGAAAGAAAACATAATTTTGGCTGTGGGACAGTTTGAAGCTGGGGGAACAAAAAAGCAAATTGAATTAATTCAAGCTTTCCGCAGTTTGCTAGCGGATTATCCCGAAGAATTCCAAGGATGGCGGCTTGTTTTAGTGGGAAGCAGTATTCCCCGCAATCCTTATTTAAAGACTGTTCAGAATTTATTGAAGCAAGATTCAAGGGCGATCGAGGTAAAAGTCAATGCTGACTTGGATGAGGTAAAATCGCTTTATGCTAGAGCGAGCATATTTTGGCACGGCTGCGGTTTGGGCGAAGTCAATCCTCAAAGATTTGAACATTTCGGGATGGCGACTGTGGAAGCAATGCAAAACTGTTGTGTTCCGATTGTTTTCAACGGCGGCGGCCAACCGGAAATTGTCGAACATGGGCGATCGGGTTTTTTATTCAATACCGTTGAGGAACTTTGCCACCATTCACGTCAACTAATTGTTAATCCCGATTTGCTAGCAGAACTTCAAGCTGGTGCACAGCAGCGTAGCCAGAACTTTAGACTTGTACGTTTCGAGGAAAAAGTCAAGAGTTTTTTTGAGATTATTCACCAAGAATATGCTACAATTCGGCTGCCAAATCCGGCGGATGTAGCTCAAATGGTCGAGAGCGATCGCGATCGATAAATTGCGTAGGGGCGGGTTTTACTAACAAAATTGGATGAGGAAAAACAATTTATATAAATCGGCCCCCACACCACTAATAACTTACATCAACCTTGACTTCTATACAACCCGAAAAATGTACATTTTGATTTTTCGTTTGGTCGGGGCGGGTTTAGGAGATGATTGGTTTGAGACGTAGATAGTTGGTAAAACCCACCCCTACAATATAAATAAATTGTGTTCGAGCGCATCATGTCTAACCCACTTTTAATCAATTTATCCTTCTTAAGTCCTGAACCAACGGGAATCGGAACTTATGCAGCTAATCTTTTCCCGCAACTGCAACCGCTAGAGCCCACATTACTTGTTTCCCAGCCAATAGACAATTATACTTGCTATCAAATCCCCGACAATCTGACACCGGATCGAGGACCGAAAGGACAAATTAACAGGCTGCGGTGGACTCAATTCAACTTGCCAAAAATTTACAAAAAATTGCAGTCAACCCTGATATTTTCCCCAATTCCCGAAGCACCTTTGTATTCCGGCTGCCGCTACATAGTCACAGTTCACGATTTAATTCCTTTGCGATTTCCCCAACGGTTTTCTCGTTTAACAGCTTATTTCCGCTACTACATACCGCAGGTTTTGCGGCAAGCAGAACACATTATTTGCGATTCTCAAGCAACGGTGACAGATGTTGCTAACTTTTTCCAGATTCCGCGTCAGAAAATGACCGCAATTCCCCTAGCTTGCGATAATATTAATTTTAGATATCTGAACTTGCCAGACAAAAATTATTTTCTTTATACCGGCAGACACGATCCTTACAAAAACTTGGAAAGATTAATTGCTGCATTTGCGAATTTGCCCGATCGCGCAAATTACGAATTGTGGCTAGCAGGGCCTCCCAATGCCTACACGCCGCAGTTGATAGCACAAGTTGAAGAATTAAAACTAAAATCTTCAATCAAATTTTTGGGTTACGTTCCCTATTCTCAATTGCCCGTACTAATGAATCAGGCGATCGCCCTAGTTTTCCCTACACTTTGGGAAGGATTCGGCTTACCAATTTTAGAAGCAATGGCTTGCGGCACACCCGTCATCACATCCAACCTGTCATCGATGCCAGAAGTAGCCGGAGATGCCGGATTATTAGTCAATCCTTACAGCGTCCCAGAAATAGCCGAAGCCATGCAAACAGTAGCCACAGATTCAAAAGTGCGATCGAACTTAAAAACTGCTAGTTTAGCTAGAGCATCTCAATTTAGCTGGAACAAAACCGGAAAAGCAACCGCCAACATCTTACAACAATACCTTTAAATCTTCCCTCTCTTCCTCTCTGCGCCCTCTGCGCCCTCTGCGGTTCAATAAAAAATCCCACCAAAAACCGCAATCTACATATTATCCCATGCCCAATCTCCAATCCAACCTGCTAATCAACCTCTCCTTCCTAATTTCCAAACCAACCGGCTTAGCCATCTACGCCAAAAACCTATTTCCCCACCTAAAATCCCTCAATCCAACATTACTAACAGCAGAAAAATTTCCCAATAGCAACTGCTACCAAATCCCCGCAAACCTAACGCCCGAACAAGGAACCAAAGGACACATCAACCGATTGCTGTGGACACAAACCAAACTCCCCAAAATTTACAAACAGCTAAAATCTAACCTGTTATTTTCCCCTATCCCCGAAGCTCCTCTATTTGCAGGTTGCCGCTATATCATTACAGTACATGACTTGATAGCGCTGCGATTTCCCCGTCGCTTCGATCCTCTGACACCTTACCACCGCTATTACATTCCCCAAGTGCTGCGGCAGGCTCAACACGTCATCTGCGACTCTGAATCAACTGCCAAAGATATCGCTAATTTTTGCAATATTTCTCCTAATTTAATTACGCCAATTTTCCCGGGGTACGATACCAGTTTTTTCCGTTTTTTAGACTTACCAACAAGCAATTATTTTCTTTATATCGGTCGCCACAATCCCTATAAAAACCTGCAGCGAGTTGTAGCAGCATTTGCTGCTTTGCATCACAATTCCGAGTACGAATTGTGGATAGCAGGTTCGGAAGACAAACGCTATACGCCGCTGCTGAAAGCGCAGGTTGAAGAATTGGGATTGTTCGATCGAGTAAAATTCTTAGATTACATTCCCGCGGCCGACTTGCCCAAAGTCATCAACCAAGCGATCGCGCTGGTTTTTCCCAGTCTTTGGGAAGGATTCGGTCTTCCCGTGCTCGAAGCAATGGCCTGTGGCACTCCTGTCATCACCTCTAACCTGTCTTCAATGCCAGAAGTGGCGGGGGGTGCAGCAGTATTAGTCAATCCCTACAGCGTCGAGGAAATTGCCACTGCTATGCAAGAGCTTGCAGTCGATGCCAAAGTTCGATCGCACTTGCGGGAGCTCGGTTTAGCCAGAGCAAAACAATTTAGCTGGGAAAAAACAGGGCTGCAAACTGCTGCTATTCTCGATCTATATATCTAATTTTTCTATTCTGACATCACAGACAATCGTATTTAGGGTGCGATCGCATTTAGGGTGCGATCGCCACCAATGTCTGCTGACATCTGGGAAATAGAAGCTAAAAGTCCGATCTCATGTCTGGCGAATTAACAGCAATTAAGCTCAGGGACGGGTTTTGTAGGGGCGGGTTCGCCAATATCTACGATTGAGATCCTGGGTATTTGTCAACCCGCCCTCCCCGCCCCTGGAGGCAAAATTCGCGCTTTTACTTGTTGATACCCAACTGATCGCCGCGCTTGTATTGCTGATAAGCAGCAAAAAACAGCCCGGCCAGAGTAACAAAGATTAGACCCAGAACAATACCTGAAAGTAGCGGTTCTACCATGAGAGCTCCTTAACGTTAAGATTTAACAACCTATTTTTAATATTACCAGCACTTACACAGATGAAATTTTGCATTCATCGCCGTTGAGGTGGTCTCAAAGCTTGCTCTCCCCGCTGCGAACGATTAAGCTATGTTATGAGAAATAAATTTTCTTGTAGATACTTTTTTAAATTGAACTCCTTTGAATCACCAACTTGCCAGGAATGAAATTAAAAACCCGATCGAGCGACTTGCCATATTTGCGCTAGCGGTGTTGCTTGCCATCATGTTGGCGAGTATGACAATTCGTCAGTTTCAAGTCGCCGATCCTTACGTCAAAAGCGTACTATCCCTCACGGGCAACCCGTTTCAGGGTTCCGCCATCTTTCAAATGAACTGTGCCGGGTGTCACACATCCGTTTCAGACAGTCAAGTCGGGCCCAACTTGCACGGAGTGTCCGATCGCAAATCCGAATTGGATCTGATCCGGCAAGTCACCAGCGGGCAAACCCCACCAATGCCCCAGTTTCAGCCGAGTCCGCAAGAAATGGCCGACTTGCTGAAGTATCTCGAACAAATGTGAACCACAGAAGGGGAACGGAATTCGTTCCCCTTCTCCCGATTGTCCAGGTAACAGTAAGGTGCGCCATCAGCACCCTACTGCTTGTGGCGGACTAACCCAGCAACCTAAAACTGCTGGCCAATAACTGGGTCGGCTGCACGCCGACAACTCTAGCCAAAACCTCGTTGCTGCCGGCGATGCCGATCGCAGTTGAGCCATTAATTGCGGTAAATGACAGTTGATTGAAGTCCAAGCCTCCCACCAAGACGATCGCATCAGATCCTTGGGTGAACTTGAAAATGGTGTCAATTCCTCCGCCCGCTGCCAAGACAAAGCCATTGCTGCCAGTGTCGCCAACGAGGGTATCGCTGCCCATGCCGCCAAATAGCAAGTCCTCGCTGGTGCCACCAAAGATCACATCATCGCCACTGCCGCCAATTAAGGTATTGTTACCGTCGCCGCCGCAGAGAGTGTCATTGCCTTGATCGCCAATTAGCACGTCGTCGCCAGCGCCTCCCAACATTACGTCATCGGCTTTGCCGCCGTACAATAGGTCATTGCCTTCGTCGCCAGAGATCGAGTCGTTGCCGCGATTGCCATAAATCGTATCGTTAGCGCGATCGCCAAAAATCAGGTCAAAGCCTTTGCCGCCGAAGAGAGTATCGTTATCGATGCCTCCGTAGATAGTATCGTTGGCCGTATTGCCATTGATGTAGTCGCCGCCCTCTCGGCCAAAGATCAAATCGTTGCCGCCCAATCCGAAGATAGAGTCAGCGCCGACAGTACCCACGATCGTATCGTCGCCGTTAGGGCCGTTGATCACATTACCCCCTGAAGGACTGCCTGGCTCATTGGGAGTAGCGATCCTGGGGAAGTCCTCAGGGCAAACCAAATCTGGTGTCGGCGTCGGTTCGACTATCAGTGTCGGCGTCGGCGTCGGCATCGGTAGCGGGTCGACTATCAGTGTCGGTGTCGGCGTCGGCATCGGTAGCGGGTCGCCTATCACTGTCGGCGTCGGCGTCGGTCCAGGCGTCGGCGATACGGGTCCCGTTGGCGTCGGTGTCGGCGTCGGTGTCGGCGTCGGTGTCGGCGTCGGCGTCAGCGTGGGGAAGTTCCCGAAGTTGATGTCGCTGACAATAGCGCCCGAAGCCAGGACGATGTCGGCGGGGTCGGGGGTGCTTTGGGTGAACCCAGTTGGGTTGACCTCCCGGACGCGGTAGGTTCCCGGCGCTAGGTTCGCGAACAGGTAGTTGCCGCTGGTATTTGTAGTCGTACTAATAGGAGTACCACCAACTCCGGGCGTGAGGTTGGTTAACCGAATTTCGACATCGGGCAAACCCTCTTCTCCAGCATCCACAATGCCGTTGTTGTTACTGTCTCGGAACTTCAGTCCTTGGATCGTCCCGGGTTGGGGCAGGAAATTGCCGAAGTCAATGCCCGTGATGTTATCTGAGAGATTAACCGTAACGGGGGCGGGGTCGGGGGTCGTCTGCGTCCAGCCGTTTTGCAGGACTTCCCTTACCTGGTAAGTACCTGGGGGTACCTCGATGATAGTGTAGTTGCCGTCGGCGTCGGTGATGGTAGTCAGTTCGCCCTGATCGAAGACTCCATTTGGTGGGTTGCTGTCGAGGAAGATTTGCCAATTTTGCAGCCCGACTTCGTCGGCATCCTTGATTTGGTTTTGGTTGAGGTCATTGAATTTTTGACCGCTGATGGTGCCGGACTCAAAGAAGTTGCCGAAGTTGTTGTTTTGGGAGTTGAGGCCGCTGGTGACGGCGATCGTAAACGCGCCGGAAAGAGTAGGCGTGGCTGCATCGACGGGGGGCACAGTTTGCGTCCAGCCAGTTTGTGGCACTTCCCGCACTGCATAAGTGCCGGGTGTAAGGTCGTCGATCTCATACTGACCCGTGACATCGGTGATTTCGCTTTCTTCATTAGGATCGAAGGTGCCGTTATTGTTGGCATCCACGTAGATTGTCCAGCCTCCTAGGGGTTGTTCTGCTGGCAAATCTTGGATGCCATTTTTGTTGCGATCGTTAAATTTGATCCCGCTGATTTTGCCTAGCTGGAAGTTGCCGAAGTTTAGATCCGTAATGTTGGTGCCGCTGACCGGGTTAATTGGATAAACAGGCGGACCCGCGGTTTGTGAGAATTCGTCCGGCAGGTCTTCTGTCACAAAGTGTAGACCGGAGCCGACGTTGGTAAAGCTATAAGTACCAGGAGCCGCTGGCGCTGTCCCGGTAACTTGAGAGGCGATTTCCGCATCGCCGCTATCTAAAGTGCTGTTATTGTTAGTATCTTTGAACAAGCGAACGGTGGTGCCGTTGAGGGGGGTGTCGTCAGCAGAGAAGCCGTCCCCTGTGATGTCGGTGAATTTGGTGCCGCTGACAGTGATGTTTTGGAAAACGCCGAAGTTTTGGGCGGTGGCAGCAGTACCGCTGAGGGCGGTAAGGAGGATGGGGGCAGCGGGGAAAGAAATACTCGAGTTGGCTGGGGGAGTGGCTTGTATCAGGTAATTCCCGGGGCCGATATCGGGGAAGAGGTAATCTCCGGCTCCGGCAGTCGTTTGCGGAGTGCCGACTGCAGTATCTTGGTCGACTTCTAGCGTGCCGTTGCCGTTGGTATCTGTGTATAAGCTAACGGTTATGCCGTTTAATACGGTGTCATCGGGCGTGAAGCCGTTCCCCGCGAGGTCGGTGTAGGTTTTGCCCGCGATCGATGTTTTCTGGAAATTACCGAAGTTGGCACCGGTGACATTAACAGTACCCGTAGTTGCCGGATTCGGGCCGACAGTCTGCACCCAAGCTGTCGCAGGGGTTCCAGCGGGCGGCGCTTCTGTAATCGGAGTAGCTGTTTTTACGTCGCGGAGGATGTAAGTGCCGTCGGCTGCAGTGGTAGTGCTCTTGGTGCCTACAGAAATCACCCAGCCCGGTAGACCTGGTTCAGTTGCCGCCTGCTGAACGCCGTCACCGTTAACGTCGTTGAATTTAAGGCCTTGGACGGTCGGGCCGTATTCATAAGCACCGATATCAACATTAGCGCCGACGATCCGAGGAAAGCCAGCACCCCGCTGGTCCGTCGTCAGGCCAGCAGCAGCCGCAGCCGCGGCATCCCCAGTATCGAGCGCCGGATTAGGTGTTGCAGCCAAAGCATAGGTAACAGGACCGGCTGTAGCTTCGTTCAATGCTGGGGGGGCGATGATGACATTTGCTAAAGGAACGGTCAGTTGCTGGGTGGCAGGTAAATTGGTCAGATTACCGCTGTTCGGATTACCAACGTCCCCGATCAAATTGTTCGTGCTGGTGGCAGCGAAGGATGTCCCGAACACGTCGGGACGGACGCCACCACTATTGCCTGCGACGATCGAATTTCTGAGATTCACAGTACCGCCGTTAGTAGCAATTCCCCCCCCGTAAGCAAGAGCAGGATCAGTAGGAGCAGTAGTAGGACCAGCACGGTTGCCCGTAATGGTGTTGTTAGTGAGAGTTGCATTAGCGCCCAAGTTGACAAAAATCGCGCCACCCGCCCCAAAACCCGGTCTAGCACCGCTTGTAGGGGTCAGGCCGGCCGGATCGCCGCCTATTGCTGCGTTGTTGAACAAAGTGCTGTTGTTCAGGGTCAAACTGCCAGTATTTACAAAAATTGCGCCTCCCAAACCAGCACCGCCGCCGCCACTGGCTGGGCTACCAGCGCCACCTGGGGTAAAACCTCCGACGGGCGTGCTCTGTACTACTGTTGCACCGCTGCCGCTACCTCCACCGAAGCCACCGACACCGCCAGGGCCGATCGCACCTGGGGGAGCGCCGGTACCGCCAAGGCCGCCAGCGCCGCCACCGCCACCAAAGTTACCAGCACCGCCTGGACCCCCTGGGCCCCCTGGGCCCCCTGCACCGCCTGTACCCCCTGCACCGCCTGTACCCCCTGCACCGCCCCCACCGCCGAGGACGCCTGGGGCACCGCTACCGCCTGGGCCGCCTGGGCCGCCAGTACCACCTGGGAAGGTAGTGCTGCCACCGGGACCGCCGGGACCGCCTTGGCCGCCGGGAACGCCCGGTCCAAAAGTATTGTTAACGCCGGCGCCACCACTGCCACCGTTGGGTGCAGTAGCAGTACCAGCCGCACCAGCACCGCCGGCATTTGTGAAGTTGAAGCCAGGAGCGCCACCAAAGATGGTGCCGAAATCAGCGCTGCCACCAGCACCGGCTGGGCCTGAGGCGACCGGTGCTGCCCCGGCGCCTCCTGTAGCGGCGTTGCCAGTAAAGGTCACGCTGTTAACTGTGACAGCGCCGTTGTTGATAAATAGTGCGCCTCCCATGCCGGCCCCACCGCCGCCGCCGGCTGTACCGGGACGCCCCACTGCTCTACCGTTGGCAATTGTCAGGTTAGAAATGCTGACAGCAGCACCGCTGTCTACAGAGAAGCCGCGGTTAGTGTTGAGATCTAGGGTGAAACCGCCACCGGTGAAGGTGATGGGGTTAGTGATTCTGGGTATAAGGTCTCCGGCGGCTAAGGTAATGTTGCCGGTGAGGGCGATCGAGTCGGTGTCGGACAAAACATTTGCCACCAGAATCCGATCGCGCAGTTCGCCAAATGTAGCGACTAAAACTGCGCTGTAAGCTTCCCTCGCCTCTGCTGAAAATGCTAAAGGTGTTTCTATTTTGCCCGTAGTCACTTCCAGCACCCAGTCTCCACCCAGTGCCGCACTGCCGGTCAAGTTATCGGAAGCGGCAATATTTGCCCCCGTAAGCTGGCTCAGCCTTTGGACGAAGGCGACACCGGCTTCTGTGGCGGCGACGTTGCAACCGTAAAGTAGAATTTCCGGTTTAGCTTTAATTGAAGAGTTCGAGTTTGCTTCGGCTGCTGGCAAAGCAAACCATTTTTCTAAATAATTGCGGTAGCTTTCAATGTTGCACAGATTTAGTTCTGTACCCCCCAGTTGCAAGCTGGCTGCTGCGCCGTGAGACAAAATGTGGACGGCTGCAATGTTTTTCCGCTGTTTAAGTGTTTCGGCGATTTGCTCGATGCCGTCGCGATCGGCTTTGAGAATAACAATTTCTGTATCGGGATTGACGGTTTCTGTTAAACTTTCGCAATCTTTAACTTGTGAATCTGCAAAAACGATCTGGTGTTTCGGTTCTTTATAGAGTTCCACGATCAAATTCTCCTAGTACACGCACACATCAAATTCATAGCACAAACCAACCGCAGCAGCGATCGATCTTTTTCCGGTGCGGATTAGAGTCGATCGCCTTTCACTTTCACCTTACCTAACTTTCACCTAAAGTGAATATTGACAAAAACCTTTTTTTCTGCTCACCTAGCCTCACAGAGTGAGTTTGATGGTTGAGAAGTTTTAAAGGGGGATATTGTTCCTGCTGTTACAAAAATCTTGGAGAAGACTTGAGCCCTATTTTCTGAGCTACTGGAGATGGGCAGAATACCAGATTTTATCAAAATTGTCAATCAAATAACTAACCGAAGGCGATCGATATTTGTTAACCATTTGTTAATCAAGAGTCATCAGTCACGGTTATTAGGTGTAAGCTGATATTATTTAGTAGTGCTTAGCTGCTGAATGATATGAATGTGCGATCCTCTTCGAGGGCTTCGCTAACGAACAACCGCAATCACATTAGTTTCTAGTGAGGAATGCAAGTCCTCATAAAACTCAGAGGACTTGCATTCCTCACTAGAAACGCGAGAGCGGTTATTTGACAGGAATAGATATGAGTGATGAATGCTGACTCATGACTAACATTCCTGGAGACTATTAGACTCAATAAACCGTGAAGAGGAAAGAAAATTCTGCTTTTGGGTCCAGAATCTTAACTCCTATTCCCGGTTTCTGCCTCCTGGAGTGACTAATTACCAAGTTTCTTCATCGGGCTTATTGGAATTGCTCCAGACTTCTACATCTAAATCATTGAGATAAATCAGACCACTTTCAATCTGTTGACTTGTACCGTTAAGTTCCAAATCAAACCAACCGTCATCTAAAGTTTTTACACCCAACAAAGCAGCATTAAAATTAACCGTTAAACCGTATTCAGAAATCAGGTTAGAGATGACAGGTTCCTGATGGTATTCTTTAGGAACACGAATGCGAATGCGGGTTTGAGTTGGTCTGCTGTCGCCAATCTCAGATTTGGGAATATCTGATTCTTGGGTTTTGTGAAAATTGTCGATCGCCTCAAATTCAGATTCGCTAGTATTGTGAGCTAACATTTGGGCCTCCTAATGTTTGTTTAAGTTTACATTTTCACCAAGATCTGGTAGGGTGCGGATCTGCGAGATTTTCCAGCTTCCAAGCAGATTGTCGATCGATCCGCACCCTAATAATGACTAACAACTGCGCACCCTACAGCCTAATGACTGATGATTATTCTTTCACCTCCTTAATGCTAGTTTTTCGTTCCAAAATCTCCTTAAGCACGAGGGTAACAACTGCTAAAAGGCCTAGAACTACCGCCGCAGAAAATGCGGCTTGCGTCGCGTACTGCTTGTAAGCATCCTCTACAAACAAAGGCAAAGTTTGCGTTTTCTTAGCAATATTCCCCGACACCACAGAGACGGCTCCAAATTCTCCCATTGCTCTAGCATTGGTCAAAATTACTCCGTAAAGCAATCCCCAGCGAATACTGGGAAGCGTGACATTCCAGAAAATTTGCCAGTCATTTGCTCCCAAAGTTTTCGCCGCCTCTTCTTGATCTGTTCCCACTTCTTCCAAAACAGGAATCACTTCGCGGGCCACAAAAGGCAAGGTAACAAAAGCAGTAGCCAGCACCATTCCAGGGAAGGCAAAAATCACCTTAATATTGGCCGCCTCCAGCCACGACCCGAACCATCCCAACCGACCGTAAAGCAGTACAATCATTAAACCTGCAACTACGGGAGATATGGCAAAAGGCACGTCTAAAAGGCTGATTAACAGTGTGCGGCCCCGAAATTTGTTGCGGCCAATTACCCAGGCGGCACACAAACCGAATACTGTATTTACAGGCACAACTATCAGAGAAATTATCAGGGTTAGTTGCGCTGCGTGCAGAAAATCTGGCGAGGTTAAGTTAGAAAAAAATGGCTCAAATCCCTTTCGGAAAGCTTGGTAAAAAACGTTGAGCGTGGGGATAAATAAGACAAGAGCGAGATAGCCGATCGCAATTCCGATCAAAGTTGGTTTTACCCAAGCTTTTTCCTGACTCCGACTAGAACCTGCGGGCGGAAATTTGTAACCAGCGGGTGAATTGATATTAGCCGTCATAGCGTCTTCTCCATGCTTGTAAGAGATTAATTGCGAACAGCATTGCCAAGGAAATACCTAACATGACAGTGCCGATAACTGTTGCTCCTGCATAGTCGTACTGTTCCAACCTTTGGAAAATTAAAA
The DNA here is from genome assembly GCA_036700245.1 of Microcoleus vaginatus BM001213989. Taxonomy (GTDB): domain Bacteria; phylum Cyanobacteriota; class Cyanobacteriia; order Cyanobacteriales; family Microcoleaceae; genus Microcoleus. The sequence goes on along the minus strand of JAUBOM010000031.1, from coordinate 46,399 downwards.
CCGGGGCGATTAAATCTTTGAACGGTATGTTAGAAGCTACAATTACAGTAGAGCCGTACTCGCCAACCGCTCGGGAAAATCCCAGTGCTACTCCGGTTAAAATAGACGGAAACAGCGGCGGCAAAACTACTCGCCAGAAGGTTTCAAATTGAGAAGCACCTAAGCACCAAGCTGCTTCTTCGATTTCTTTTTCCATCTCGTTTAAAACTGGCTGTACGGTTCTAACGATAAATGGCAAGGAAATAAATATCATCGCTATACCTACGCCCAATCGAGTAAACGATATCTTGATTCCCAAAGGTGCAAAAAGCGAACCAATCCAACCGTTATCGCTGTAAACTGTGGCGAGAGTTAAACCGGCGACAGAGGTGGGCAGTGCAAAAGGCAAATCGACCACTGCATCTACAATCCGTTTTAAGGGAAAGTCGTAGCGGACTAATACCCAGGCAATTAATGTGCCGAATACTCCGTTAATTAATGCTGCAATTAATGCCGTAAAGAAGGTGACATCGTAGGCGGAAAGGGCGATCGGACTGGTGGCAATTTTCCAAAATTCGGCGGGGTTTGCTGTGCTGGCTTTCAGCAGCATTGCTGTAACTGGGAGAAATAGCATTAAGCTGAGGTAGCCTAGGGTAATTCCCCAAGGTAATGTTATTTTGCCGATCGCCTTTTTGATATTTTCGATCGGAGATTGAGGGTTACTGATTGCAGATGATCCAGCCATAAGTCAATAGTTTTGAGTTGGAAAGAATAATTGCTGTAGGGGCGGGTTTTACCAAAAATAATTGCCTAAAACCAATTATCTGGTAAACCCGCCCCGGCTCATTAGATAGATGTAGGGTGCGGATCCATCCTACAATCTGCAAGGCGCGATCGAATATCTAGCAGCGATGCACCATACCAGATACGGGTTTTAGCGATCGTATTTGACTAAAACCAATCATCTCGTAAACCCGCCCCGGCCACTACTATCTAATTGAAGCTTGGATTTTGTCAAAAACAGCTCCGTCATCGAAGAATTTCTGCTGAATATCTCCCCAACCTCCTAAGTCTTGAGCTGTAAATAGGGTTTTGACGGGGGCATATTTTTGGACAAATTCTGGTTCCGCTGCTACTGTCGCATCTACTGGGCGGAAGCCTGCTTTGGCAAATTCTCGCTGAGCTTCTGGGGAGTAGAGAAACTTGACAAATGCTTCGGCGACTTCGCGAGTACCGTGTTTATCAACGTTTTTATCGACAATGGCAATCGGATTGTCGATCGAAACATTGACTTCGGGAATAGTATAAGTCGGTTTTTCGCCTTTCTCACCTGCCAAAATAATCTCGTTTTCGTAGTTAATTAAGGCGTCGCCTTGCCCTTGTTTGAAAAATACATCGGTGGCTTCGCGGGCATCTTTAGTCAGAATGGGGACGTTTTTGTAGACTTTAGTAGTCAAGTCTAATGCTTTGGTTTCGTCTCCTCCGGTTTTAACAACCGAACCCCAAAGTGCGAGGAAATTCCAGCGTGCAACGCCTGAGGTTTTAGGATCCGCGGTGATCAATTTCACTCCGTCTTTGCTTAAATCTTCCCAGGTTTTGATGCCTTTGGGATTGCCTTCGCGGGTGACTATTGCTCCTACGGATTTGCTGACTATGCCTTCGTTGGGGACTTCTTTTTCCCACCCGGGCTCAATGAGTCCGGCTTTTTCGATTTTGGTCGTGTCGAGGGCGAGGGCTAGGTGTACGATGTCTGCTTCTAAACCGTCAATGACGGCCCGAGTTTGGGAACCGGAACCGCCGTAGCTTTGGTTGAAGGTGACGGTTTGACCCTTTTCTTTTTGCCATTGTTCTACGAATTTGGGAATTATCGCTTCGTGGGCGGCTTTGGTGACGGCGAAGGATACTAGGGTTAATTCGACGTTGCCTTTGTTAGCTGCTGGGGTACCACCGCCTGGAGTGGCTGCGGGATTGTTGCTGGTTCCCTGACCGCAGGATGCAACGGCTAGACTTAAAGTTATTCCCACTAAAAATAGCGACACAAATCTTTTCAGCGCAGTCAATGATTTATTTGTACCGGCTGGTGGCTGTTGCGGCCAGTGAAGGTGTTGAGTTAGGCGTTGCCACGGGCTCATTATATTTGTTCCTCTAGATAAAGTACGGTTATTAGGTCGGAATACCGTAAATATGGTTGTGAAGTACGATTATAGACAAGAGCGAGTCAAATGGCAACAAAAAAAACGAATGGGGGGAACTCAGGGTCGATCGAATATCCTAAAGTCTTTTCCTTCGGTGCTTTCGAGTCAGATAGGCGGTAAAATGTGAACTATCTATAGAGATACTATTATTGAGTTAAGGTGCTAAGCAGGCGCGGCTGCACGATAGGCCTGCACGACTACGATCGGCAGATCGCCCAAACGTAATAGAGCTGCCAAGAGTGCCCGCCCCTGGGGCTTATGCCTGACTCGCGCGATCGCCCTTAAGTAAGAAAAATTTTTAACTGGTATGTCCTTACCCCGCCCCGTCTCAGACACCCTAATTGAACTGTTGAAGCCTGTAGCCTGCGAATTGGGAGAAAGATTGGGAGCAAGCGCTGTCAACGAACGCTATGCAGAAATTGAGCCGTCTGGTTCATCAGCTTTGAACCAGCAAATCAAAAAAGACCCCCGCTGGATTAAAGCACAAGTGAGATATTTGCAGCGGCAGCAGGCCAGAGAACAAGAATTAATCGCGATCGCCGACGCAGAAGAAAGGGTAAAGGAAGAACGCGCTAATCGAATTAAGGCACAAGAATTGAGAGATAGGCGGGCAATTAGCCGACTTTGCCGCGACTTAATGCGGGAGTTTCAATCAGAAGCAATTCGAGTTAAGCTGACGGAAATTCAAGCTATTTGGGACAGGGACAACTGGTTTTCTAATTTGAGCAGGCAGGAAACTGAACAGATTTTGCAGCAGCAGCAGCACCGATTGCTGCTGTTAGTTGCTCCCGCAAAAATTAGCCAAGATTGCCCGTCTTCGTTTCGCCACAATCTGAATATCGAGCTGCCGGCTAAGTTGAGAGCTTTTTTGAACCAGCACTACCCCCAGCACGGAGAGTTGTGTCCGGTTCAGTTTTACGGAGACTATTTCAAAAAGGCGATTTCTGATATTGATGTGGAGCGGTTGCAGAGTGTTTTGTCTCCCGTACCTACAGCTATACTGTACAGCGATATCAGCGATTATGAAGTTAATTTTCATGTCGGTTTTTGGGGAGTCATAAATCAGAGCGTTTCTCTAGTGGCGATGCAGCCTTGGAATTGGGAAGAGGTTTATCACCAGTTGGAGGCGGAGGGGAAAGATCAAAAGGTGAGCCTGCGGATTATTCGGCAAATAATTGTGACAATTCACAAGTTATTGGCGGCTTTTTTAGCTGATTTGTATTATTTAAACATCGATTTTGGTCACGAACCTCAGCTATTTAATTTAGAGGCGGAATTTGCTCAGGAATGGTTTTCTAAAGATTGGGCCCTACCGTATATTGAAACTCTTAAAGAAATTCAGGAGCAGCAGCGAATAGTCTATAAGGGAGAGATGCGGCGGCTGGCGCTTCGAGAGGCGAAAGCTAGGGCGGAACGCCAGCGTTTGGAGGAGGCTGAATTCAAACGCAGAGAGGAAGTTAAGGCGGCATCTAAGCGGGCGAAGGAATTAGCTAACAAATTAACACATCTTAACTGGCGGTGTGTATTTACGCTGCCGGGACATTCATCGTTTGTGAATTCTCTGGCGATTAGTCCTGACGGCAAAATTCTGGCTAGCGGCAGTTGGGATAAAACTATTAAGATTTGGAATTTAGAAACAACGGAATTACTTGGCACTCTGACGGGACATTCCGATCGCGTAAATTCGGTGGCTATTAGCTATGACGGAAAAATGTTGGTCAGCGGCAGTTCGGACGAAACCATTAAGTTTTGGAATTTGCACAACGGTGATTTGCTGTGTACTTTTCCGGGACATTCTATGGAGGTGAATTCGGTGGCGATTAACCCGAAGCGCCAGATAATAGCTAGCTGCGGCGGGGCTGATAATACGATTAAGCTGTGGGATTTGCGGACTGGTGAGTTGCTGCGGACTTTGAAGGGTCATTCTGACAATGTGAATTCAGTGGTTTTTAGCCCGGACGGTAAAATATTGGCGAGTGGCAGTTCGGATGCGACGAGCAAGGTTTGGGATGTGGAAAGCGGCAAGTTGCTGCGGACTCTTTCGGGGTTGAATGTTGGGGTGAATTCTGTGGCGATCGCGCCGGACGGTCAGATTCTTGCAAGCGTCAGCAATGATTATACGATTAAGCTGCGGAATTTGCATACGGGCAGTTTGTTGCGGATTTTAAATACTAATTCTGGGAGGGGAAAGGGTGTAGCGAATTTAGGAACGAATGAGGCGCTGCATATTTTGAAGAATTATGTGAGTCGGGGCGATTCGGTTGCTATCAGTGGGGACGGTTTGACTTTGGCTAGCGGGTGCGATGATAATACGATTAATATTTGGAATTTGCAGACAGGGGATCTGTTGAGGAGTCTTAAGGGACATTCGGGTACGGTGTACTCGGTGGCGATCGCACCTTTGGGCAAGATACTTGCCAGCGGTAGTGCGGATGAGACGATTAAGATTTGGCGCTGCGATTAGTTAGTCATCAGTTATTAGTCATTAGTCATTAGTCATTAGTCCGCAGTCAATAGTCAGTAGTCACTAGTCTTATCGTGTTGGGTAAATTAACCACAATACTTGTAGGGGCGGGTTTTACCAACAATCTATAATTCCCACTAACAATCTACATAAACCCGCCCCCACCGAGCGACTAGATATCAGATAATCTGCTTTGGCCGCGAGTCTAGCTGGTTTCAACCCCACAGCGAGAAACTAAACAAAACTTACGGATGGAGGCGCTTATTCCCGTTTTCTACGAAAATTTGGGTTGAGTAATCAGAAATATAGGAAGAAACCGGGTTTCTCAGATCGGGGCGCGTAAATCCTGCCAAACTCCTCTAAAAGAGGGCTGCAGGATTTAGCTAGACATGGAGGATAATTCCGGTTTTTCCCTTGCCCCGAGGGGTTTTGGGCGAATTTGAAAAAAAATTGGCTAGGGGGGTTGCGCTAATGACTATAAGTTTGCTATATTAAGTTTCACTGCTGGTGTAACTCAGTTGGTAGAGTAGCTGATTTGTAATCAGCCTGTCGCAGGTTCAAATCCTGTCACCAGCTTTATAGCAGTTTTCAATCGGATTAAATATCGGATTAAATACACTAGGGACACGGCACTGCTGTGTCCCTATCTGATATGTGCTATTTTTTACCTGTGGGGCGGGGTCGCGTACCCACCCGACAAGAGTTTCCCGAAAAATAGGTGCACAAGTTAAATGTGCGACAAATTACAAGGCTTTACCTAACGCAGCGCTGGCTTTTTTCAACCATTCAATTGCTGCTGCATCAAGTACGGGTTCCAGTTTCTCGACTACCGAAGCGTGATAATTATTCAACCATGCTAGTTGAGCCTTTGACAGCCGATCGACATTTATTAATTTGCGCTCAAACGGAATATACGTCAGCGGTTCAAATCCGTACCAAACCAAACCGTTTTTTGAGGGCATTTCCCTGACAACATAGAGATTTTCGATGCGAATTCCACCCCATCCCGGTTCGTAATATCCCGGTTCGATGCTGGTTACCATTCCGGCTTCCAGGGGATACTGCACAGATTTGCTGATGCCATTGGGCCCTTCGTGACCGGCTAAAAACGCGCCGACTCCGTGCCCGGTGCCATGTCCGTAGTCTAGCTGTTCTTGCCATAATACCGCACGGGCGATCGCATCTAATTGCACTCCCGTTGTTCCTTTGGGGAATTGCTGCATTGCACAGTTGATGTGCGCGATTAACACTGTTGTGTAGTGTTCTATTTGTAGCGCCGTCGGTTCTCCGATACTTACTGTTCTCGTATCGTCGGTTGTACCTGCTAAATATTGCGCTCCTGAGTCCAATAACAGCAGTTCCCCCGGTTTTAACGTTATTTCAGGGCTGGGGGTTCCGTAATGTACGATCGAGCTATTGGCTCCCGCACCGGCGATCGTTCTAAAAGTTAAAGTCTGAAAATCTGTTTCTTGCTGGTAAAATCTTTCGATGGTTTCTTTGACATCAAACTCTGTCACAACATTACCATTTTCTAGCTGTTCTGTCAACCACTTTAAAGTCAAAGTTTTCGCTCGACTTGCTTTGAAATTAGCTGATTTCATCTGCTCGATTTCAACTGGATTTTTGCGAGCTTTCATCCCTTCTACCGGATGAGTATCAAAAACTATTTCGATGTTGTAGAACTGCGCTTCTTGCTGGTTTAAGATTAACTGGTACGTGCCTGCTGTGCTGTGTTTCGGGTCTAAAAGTACCCGAACTTTATTTGGCAAATTTACGCAAGTTTCTAATGTATGCGGATAGTCTGCGTAGGGAAGCAAAGTTACATCCGCCCGCAATTTTTGCTTGATTTCTAGTGGAATTCGTTCGGGATTTGTAAACAAAAACGCTGAATCTGTGGTGACAATGGCATAGGATATGAAAATGGGAATGTGGGGAATATCCGAGCCTCGGAGATTGAACAGCCACGCTATTTGATTCAGGTTGGTAATCGGAAGCACGTCGATATTAGCGAGTTGCATCGCTTCCCTGACTCTGGCTAATTTTTCGGCGGCGGTTGCTCCTGTCAGGGATACAGGTAAGCTAAATATTGGCTCTGCATCAATCGCGGGTAAAGTCTCTGCTGTTTTCCAAGAATTTTGCGATCGAACTTTGTCTGTCAAATTCTCCGGGATTGGTATGAGATCAATCTCCGCCGTGGCAAATTTTTTCGCCCAATTTTGATATTGCTCTGTCCCTACGGTAAACGGGTCAAAACCCAGGCGAACTTTCCTTGATTTTTGTGCCGCTTCTACAGCCAGTTTTTCTAAAGTTTCAATCGAGGTTAAATTTCCTTCTAAGCCGAGTTTCGATATTTCGATGACTTCAGTATCTACTTGCAATTCTGCTTGTTCGTAGTAGCGGGAATCCACAAACAACCAAGCGGAATTTTTGCCAACCAACAAATCGCCGGCGGAACCCGTAAAACCGCAAATCCAAGCTCGCCGTTGCTTGGCTGCTGGAACTGATAAATTTAAGTGTTCGTCAACCGCTGGGATGAAATAGCAATCTAAGTCGTAATCTGCCATCAAATCGCGCAAGTCTGCCAGTTTTGCAGCGGAGGTATCTTGAATATTCGTATTGACTTTCAAATTAGTGGAAACCATTTTTAATTTGCCTATTTTACTTGTTTAAAATTGTCTTCAAACCTTTCACTAATCTCCTAATACCTGCGGTGGCAGTTGCTTTCTCCAAAGCACCGTAAGCAACCCGCAAATAGCAGCCACCATCCATGCCGAAGGTTGTACCGGGAAGGACTGCTACGTGATATTCGCGAATTAATTGTTCGACTAATTCCATTGTATCGAGTTCAGTATCAACTTTCAAGAAAAAGTAGAATGCTCCGGCGGCCGGGGAAATTGTACACAACTTTTGGATGGTATTGAGTTCGTCTAATACGAGTTGCTGCACAGATGCGATCGCCCTTACATAATTATCGCAGTAACCTCTACCAACTTGCAAGGCTCCCAGGGCTGCATACTGAGAAATTACCGGCGGACAAATTAAGATTGTATCTTGAATCTTTCTCACTGAAACGAGCAAGTGTTCTGGTACTACCATATACCCGATCCGCCAACTCGCAAAACCGTAGGCTTTGGAGAGAGTAAACAGGGAAATTGTATGTTCGCTGCTGTTGGGAAAAGCGGCGGGCGAACAGTGTTTAACCCCGTTATAAGTAAAATATTCGTAAGCTTCATCGCTGATGTGATAGATGTTGTGCTGGCGGCATATTTCGTTAACTTCCCGGAGTGCTTCGGAAGGATAAACAACGCCTGTTGGGTTGTTGGGTGAAACGGTGACGACGGCTCGCGTTTTGTCGGTAATTGCTTTTTTTATAGCATCAATATTAAGTTGATAGTTGGCGTCTGTTTCTACTATCACTGGTCGGCAATTTGCCATAATTGCCGCCATTTCGTGGTTGAAGTAATAAGGTGCTTGGATAATTACTTCGTCTCCCGCCGAGGTAATAGCAAGAAGGGCGTTGGTAAATCCCATGTTGCTGCCGGCGGTAACAACAACGCAGTTTTTGCTGTTAATTTCTATGTCGTTATCTGTTTTGAGTTTGGCTGCGATAGCCTCATGTAATTGTGGAATTCCTTCGACAGCTTTGTATTTGTGATTGTCGGGAGTTGCCAAGAATTCGGAGATTTTTTCAAATGATTCTTGTGGCGGATTGTAGTAAACTACACCTTGTCCTAAGGATATCGTTCCCGGATTTTGGCGGATCAGTTCGCCAACTACTGGAATTATTGGCGACTGTACCGATTGCATTCGAGTCGGGTGATTTTTCATATAATATTTGTTTCGTGGGGCGTGAAGTAGATTGACAAAACTTACATATTAGAACCCCGATTTGGAGGATTCAGGGTTAGGGGTATTTTGTTGTTTGGAAACCATTTAAGGATTTACGCTATCGCAAATCCAGTAAATTACCGCACATAAGGCGCTCGAAATCCCAAAACAATATCTGTTTGAGGGACTCCAAATTCTAGAAATTGATTGGCAATTCCTGCTTCCATAAAATCGCGCTGAGCTCAATTTTTTCCATCTTTGATATCAACATGAATCGGACATCCATGAATTCGTTTTTCATCCCGCCATCCCACATACAACAATAAATAGCGATCGCGTTCCGTATCGAAAACAATATCAGTGGTTTCTACATCTTGCTCATGCTGCTCTGTCGCGTGTTGATGTATAACTTTCTGAACTAACTGGCGATAATCTAATCTTTCCATTTGGTTTAAGTCTTATTATTTTATAATTAAACTCTTTCAACTTCAATTTTAGAACCTTGCGGCGACTTAAACACTTTAACTTGTGCGGGCAATCTTTCGCCCAATTCTCGAACGTGGGTAATGACTCCAATGAGCCTTTCTCGCTGCCGCAAAGATTCTAAAATTTGAGTAACGCTTTCGAGAGTGTCGGTATCTAAAGTACCAAATCCTTCATCGAGAAACAAGCTGCCCAAGTGAGCTCCTTGAGACAGTTTCTCTGACAAAGCTAAAGCCATTGATAAGGAAGTGGCAAAGGTTTCGCCGCCGGAAAGAGTGCGCACTCGTCTAGCTTCGCCGCCGTTCCAATTATCTGCTACCCAGTATTCGCCGTCTTGGTTTCTTAGTTTGTAGCGATTTTCGCTTAATTCTTGCAAAATTAATGTGGCGCTGCCGACTAATTCTGCTTCTAAATGTTCTAAAATATAGGATTGAAATTCGTTGGATTTGAGATTCTGCGCTAAGGTGTGATAAGTTTGCTCTTGTTCTGTGAAATTTGTGATTTGCTGTGACAGTCTTTCGGCTTGTTCGAGATTTTGGGCTGCTACTTGAATCCAAGCTAAAAGTTCGGCGCGGTTGTTGTTGGCTTGTTTGAGGTTTTCTTGGGCGGTATGTTTTGCCGATCGCACTTGTGCTAAATTATTCTCATCAGTAGTTCTGCCTGCGATCGCCTCGCTCAAATCTTTCGCCCGCGTCTCTAACTGAATTTTTGATTCGCGGTGAGAGCGAATAGCATTTTCCCATACCAATTGTTCCTTAACTGCCGCAACCGCTGCTAAAAATGTCTCCTCTGTGAAATCAGCCGCTGTTAATTTTGCTGACCAATCCAGGTTTAGCTGGTGTTTATGGGCCTGGGCTTCTCCAAAAACCTCTCCAGCTTGTTGCTCTCTTTCTGCTGCTTGAATAACCGTATTTTGAGCAGTTTGATATGATTTATCGGCCACCTTCAACAGATTTGCCAAGCTTTGCTTGTCTTCTTCTAAGGCTTTTACTAAATTAGGATAAGATTGATATTCGGTAATTTCATAAAGCGCATTTACACAAATTTGCAACTGCTGCTGCCTGCGGTCTAATTCGGTGCTCGCATCTTGATATTCTTGCTGTTTAGCTGCTTGAGTCGCCACAGCAAAATTAACTCTTTCCTGAAATTTTTCATATTCCAATGATGCCAGTTGGAACTGCTGCTCGGTTTCGCGGTATTGGCGATCGCTCTCTTTAAGTATTGCCAGCTCCTGGTGCAACTGCAACACTTCCCACTCAGGATCTTCCAGAACTTGAGTGATATGCTGCTGCAATTCGGCAAGTCTATTCGCCGTTAATTGCAGCATTTGAGCAATTTCCGACTCTTTTTGCAGGCAGGCTGAAACTGCACTTTTTCCCTCAGCCGCCAAGCTTTGAGCAGCTTGAAAAACCTGATTTGCAGCCGCCAATTTCCGCCGCAAAGCAGCGACATCGACAATATTAGAATTCGGCAAAGGAGGGAGGAGTTCGCTCTCAGGATGCACCCCTCCGCAGACCGGGCAAGTATCGCCAGAATTCAGCGACATTCTGATAGCAGCAACACTCTCTAAACGTGCCGCTTCCGCATTAGCAATTTGGGCTGCTTCTAACTCGCAGTCGCACTCTTTTAGCCTGATTTCTGCTGCTTCTAAATTAGTGGCAAGCTCCACATAACTCTGTTGAGCGCTTTCCTTCTGTGCAAGAGATTTATCCAACTGTTGCTGCTGAGTTTTTCCCTGGTTGGCAATTAGCTGAAATTCCATCAATAAGGGTGCAATTTGCTGCAATTGCTCTAAACGCTTTCCTCCCGGCGAAGACTGTGCGAGCTGGGTCGCTATTTGAGTAACTCGAAAACCCGCAGCTTTAATTTTAGTGTTAGCAGCTTCCACTTCTTTATCTGCTTCTTGAAAAAAGCGGAGTTTTTCCTGTTGATTTATTTGGGAAAGCGCAACTTCTTTTTCTAATTGAACGCGCTGTTCTTCATATACTTTAGCAGCAGCCAGAGCATCTTCGCGAGCCTTAATTTGTGGCGCTAGAATCTCTTCTTTGGCTTTGGCCTCGTCAAGTTGCTGCTGCTGTGCTGCCAGCTCACAGCGAGCTTTAACTAACTGCTTTCGCGCTGCAACCGAGGCACTTTCGGCAGTTTCATACTGACTGCGAGCCGATCGCACTAAAGCCCAATCTCCCTGTAAATGATTGGCAGCTTGCGCCTTTTCTAAACGCTGTGCTAAAATTTTCATTTCATCGGAATTAGCATTTAATTGAACCAGTTTCTGTTGCAGCTCTTGCCAGCGAGCGATTTGCGAAAATAGCTGTTCCTCTTCATCTAGAGCCTTCTGAGCTTTCATAACGGCGCGATCGAACTCAGGCAACTGCTGCTCTAAAATCAAAAGTTGCGATCGTCTTTGAGCCACCTCATCCGCCGTCGGCGCACCCAACTCAGCTAGCTGCCTTTCCACCATTTCCCGTTCCTGTTTCAGCAACTTTGCCAGCTCATTTGTTTCCTTCCGCATCTGCTCAAAAATCTCAAATCCCGCTAGCTGCCGCAAAATTTCCCGGCGTTTTGAAGTATCCCCTTTAATAAACTCATCAAACTTGCCTTGAGGCAGAACAATTGCTCGCGTAAAAGTATCAAAATCCATTCCTAAAATCTGTTCAATCGTATTTTGAACAGCAACAATACTCGTCCCCAAAGTCTCCCATTCGCCATTTTGCCAGTTGTCCAAAATTACCTTATTTTCTGGATTTTTCGGACGGAAACGCCACCTTCGCGTCACCCGATACTGTGCCGAACCCACAGAAAAACGCAACTGCACTTTTAAGTTTTCGCTACCTTGACTTACCAAATCACTTACTTGTTTGCCGCTGCGAGTTGTCGTGCCAAAAAGAGCGTAAGTCATGGCATCTAGCAGTGAAGATTTGCCCGCGCCTGTAGCACCAGTAATTGCAAACAAATCGAGTTGAGAAAAATCTAAACGCTGTTCCTGGCGGAAGCTGGTAAATCCTTCGAGAATAAGTTCGAGTGGACGCATACTGATTTTAGATTTTAGATTTGGGCTTTCTATTACTCTTTACCAGGCTCCGCCTGGTAACGCAGATCGGGAGGCTCTGCCTCCAATTTTCCTTAAGCGCGAGGCAGAGCCTCTGGATAGTGGTTCCCAGACGGAGCCTGGGAACCAGTTAATTTGGGATTTTGGATTGTATCTTTTTACGCATTTAATTATTAACTGTTTCCTTAAACTTCTTGTACAAATTTTGAAATTCCTCCAATACTGCCGGTTTCGGTGTCGTTCCCAATCGGTTTTGATAATAGTTGCAAAACTCTGCTGCCGGATCGAAATTATTGGGATCGATATTAGTTATTTCTGTTTGTTCTAGCGCTGCATCTGGATAGCGCGGTTCAATTAACAAGGCTTGAGAACAGATTTGGCGCACTCGATCGGCAAGTCCGATTTGCGGACTGTCCATTTCGACAATTACTTTCAAAAAACCTGGATGATACTGATGAGCTTGTAAAGTTTCATCAAGATTGTCGTTATGACATTTAAGCACTTTTAACGGCTTGTGGCAAGTCACAGGCTTAAATTCCACCTTTGCCTGACTTCCCGGCTCAACTTCTATCAAGCAAAATCCTTTTTCCTGTTCCGCTTCTCCAAAATCTAACTGAATCAAAGAACCCGAATAATAAGCGGGAGAAGTCTCAGAAATCCGCTGATGAATGTGGATGTGTCCGAGGGCAACATACTGAGCTTCCGGCGGCAGGGTTTGCGAGGACAGCAGGTATTTTTCTCGCGTGTAATAAGCGACTTCTGATTTTGCCAATCGAGCGCCGTCAATGCTCATGTGTCCCATGAGAAAATTGACAGTATTGTCTCTAAAATCCCTGGTTAAATCTTCGAGTAAATATGCTACAATTTCGCGATAATCTTTTCGACGTTCGGCATCGCCAGACTGCCAGAGAGAATTAGCATCTAACAGTCTTTGTTCGGAAGCAAAAGGCATCGCTCCCACACAAAGTGTACCGCTTTTTGTATTAAGAGTAATCGTGCCGCCGTCTGCCGATCGCCTGGGTTTGCCTAAAGCGCGCACACCGGCGAGGGAAAGCAATTGCGCGATGCTGTCGATGCGGGATGCCGAATCGTGATTACCGGCGATCGCAATTGCGGGAATTCCTGCTGCTTGGAGTTCGCAGAAAAAGTTATAAGCAATGCGTTCGGCGTAAGCGGTGGGGTTGGGCACGTCGAAAATGTCGCCGGCGACGAGCACAGCATCGACATCCAAGGCTTTTGCTTGCTTCAAAATCTGTTCCAGGGCGATCGCAATTTCCAAAGTGCGATCGATCCCTCGGAAACGCCGCCCTAAATGCCAGTCAGCAGTATGAATTATTCGCATAGTACGAGGAGTATTTTGTTTATGTTACTGAGATCTTGTACCATTTTCAAGAACGGGCATCTTGCC
>JAUBOM010000031.1:0-32893 GCA_036700245.1 Microcoleus vaginatus BM001213989 | reverse complement strand
CGTTCATAAAAGAATAAATTTGTTGTGGAACGGGCATCTTGCCCGTTCATAAAAGAATAAATTTGTTGTGGAACGGGCATCTTGCCCGTTCATAAAAGCCTGATTTAAAATGGTAAAATATCTCAGTTTTAATGCTTCGTGCGATCGCGGTATAAATATCTGCCACTGTTTATGCCTCTTCTTGTCCTCTAATTGCTATTTCAATCTCATCAGAATATGCCTCAGCATAAGCCCAAGCATTCGCCAAATCAGCGGCACGCAGAGTCGGATAGTCTTCTAGGAGGTCAGCTTCAGAAATACCTAAACGGCGAGCATTCACCAGCACCCAAACAGGAATTCGCGTTTGTCTGATGCAAGCATCGCCGCCGCACACGCCGGGAGTCTTTTGAATTCCAGACCAAAATTTTCTTAAACTTTGGGCTAGTAATTCTATAGCTTGAGCCTTCTCTTCGGGAGTTAAAGCCAAGAGTTGCGGTTGCAATTCTTTCAGTGTCATCTTTGTAATTATTGAGGTCATGAATCTTTTTTTGCCATACAGGTATTCTAGCACTGGTGGCTAAATCCAAACATTCATTCAACAGGCTTCACATCGTGAAACCGAGTATAATTAACCACCCGCCCTCCCGTCGGCTGTTTCAAAATAATATCTACAAACCGCATATTCCACAGGATTTCAGACGCCACAAAAGAATGTCGCGCGTGAATAGTTTGCGAAACAGTTTCGTCAATTCCTGTTAACGTAATTACAATTTCCGCTTGCTGCTCCATCAAGTCTTTTGCAGTAAGTTGGTACAAAGGACTGCTCTCGTCAATTGCGTGCATAACCGTCCAAGTTAATGCAAAAATCGGAGAGTGACTCCGCACCAATTGCAAATCGTAAAAACGCCGCATAAATTCTCCTTCCGATGTTACCTCGTCGCGGATCAAAGTAGCTCGCTGCTGCGCTTCTAAAATTTGGTTGAAACGCTGATTTGCCGCGCGGTACATCAGAGTCGGAACGCCGTTGAAAGGAGCGATCACAGCTACGCGGCTGAAGATAACTCTAGCTGTTGGTCGGGAAAATCTAGCAAAAGCCAGTCCCGTAATCATTGCGACTCCCCACAAAGCAAAAAGCGCTTCGATCGCGACTATGGTATTAGCGTAATCCGTGCGCGGATACATGGCGCCGTAGCCGATCGTCGCCATTGTTTGCACGCTGAAATAGAAAGCATCTTGGAAAGAACCCGGCCGTGCGTTAGCAATGCAATCTCCTCCCGCCAAGTAAGCTAAGGCAAATAAAGAATTCGTAACTGTATAAAAGAGACAAATGAGCAGGAAAAATTGCGGCCAAGAAAGAATTAGCAGCCTGTGGTAGAGGTCGGCAAAATGCAGGCGAGGTACTCCCAACTTAACAATATTTAAGGGGAATTGCCCTTTGCGGCTGACTAAACGAGCTTGTGGCTGGCGGTTGGGGTGAATTTTCATTGCGATTTGTAACTGCGGCTGTTTCAATTTGTAACTATTGCTTTGAGCGGGAAAACTTATCCTTTAGACTGATGTCTGATTCCAAAAATTCGGATAAGAGCGGAGTTTAGAAATGGTTGAGCTTAACTGGCATGACTATCTCGTTATGGTTTCTTTTGTGGCTTCTATTGCGGGTCTAGTCCTGCTGGGTGATAATCGCAACTCGCAGCCAACGGACGATCGCACTTTGAGCGAAGAAATCCTAATCAAGATGAGCTTTACTTACTGGACAGTTTACTGCATCTCTGTTTTCGGGCTGAAACTTCACCTACCAGAGGATAGCTGGTTATTGGTCAGTTTGAAGCTGACTACTGTTCTTTCTTACTTATTGACTGCTTCTAGCATACTCAGCCTGCCGCTGCAACGCATGGCTGTCCGACGAGTTGAAGATTAACAAAAGGTGTTTGTAGTGAGGACTTCAGTTCTTTCGATCGCGGTGAATAAAGACTAAAGTCCTGACTGCAAAGCTATTTGAGTTATATTAGCAGACACAAAATAACTGCTAGCTGCGAGCTTGTTTAATTGTTTATTATGTCAGGGATGCAGGCTAACGCGCTCAAAATGGCTGCGGTCGATCGCACTGGCACTTGAAATTGCCATTCTCTTGCTTTCCCTTGGCGGAGGCAATCTCAGAAAATATCCTCATAGCTGGTAAAAGTATAGTTATTTATAGACATGGGAGGCTTCAAATGCCTCCCCCTTCACTTTTACTTTGAGCGGATTGACCCGCGCAAGGCTCGAACTACGCAGATCCCTATCCCATAGAAACCACCTTAACTTGGGTCAACAAACTATCAAGACTTGCACCAGTCAGAACGATATTTCAAGAATTAGTCAGATTAGATCTACAGCAGATAGAAAATCCAGAAATTTCTGGGATCGAGTATCAGCAGGGTGTGTTAGCTGGTTACGAAGTCCGTGAGTATCTGCTCAATAAATGGGAAAGACGATGTGCTTACTGTAGCGTATAAAATGTACCGCTACAGGTTGAGCATATTCAGCTTAGGGCGTCGGGTGGAACTAACAGGGTATCTAATTTGTGTTTAGCTTGTAAGCCTTGCAATACCAAGAAAGGCACTCAGGATATCAAGATATTCCTAGCAAAAAAGCCCGATGTTTTGAATAAAATCTTGGTACAGGCTAAGCGCCCATTAAAAAATGCCTCTGCTGTCAATTCAACCCGATGGGCTTTGTTTAATCGCCTAAAAGAGACAGTAAAGTGATTGCCACCGGTTCTGGTGGGTTAACCAAATTTAACCGACGAATACAGTTGGAATTACCAAAAACCCACTTCTTCGATGCTGCTTGCGTTGGTGATACGCCCTCTATTTCTGTACTAGCAAATCAGCCCCTAAACATCAAAGCCACGGGGCATGGTTCAAGGCAGATGTGTTGCACAGATAAGTTTGGATTTCCTTCTCGGTATGTTCCTAGATTCTAGTTTGTCAAGGGTTTCCAGACAGGCGACATTGTAAAAGCCGTTGTTACTTCGGGCAAGAAGATTGCAACTTATACAGGTAGGGTTGCTGTTCGCTCATCTGGTAGTTTTAATATGTCATCAGCCCAGGGCTTAATTCAAGGAATCAATCACAAATATTGTTTTTCTGTTCATCAAAAGGATGGAACTATGGATTTTAAGAGTATTGACGGGACACGCTTGGTATCCCATGTCCCTTTTTTTCCCAGGGCTAAAGCCACGCTCGTTTCCAATCTCCCGTGAGGTTTCTATGAGGTGGAGTTGGTGAGCAGCCTACACTGTATGCGATAGCAGAGCGTGTAGGAGTATGTCAAGAACTTAGTTTCTCAGGATTTAAAGCCTTTAGAGCTTTTCTTTTTCTCCTGCGGTTTGGACTTTGACTTATTAACTTCGCCTAAAGCTTCCTGAAATAAGTTGTGCAGGTGCACGGGAACGCTGGCAATTTCCGGAAGTTCGGGTTCTAAGGGTTTTTTAAACTCTTGCAGCAGGGCATCTAAATCGCGATCGAGCTGAAAATTAGTCCGCTGCAATACAGTTTGCAAAACTTGTTCTAATTTCGCTGGATTAACTTTAGCTAACCGTTGCCAAATCCAGGCATTAATTGCAGGATCTTCTAGATAGTTACGCACCAGCTTTTCGTAACCGGGAACGGTTAAAAAGTCTTCTGCTGCTAGCATTTCCGTAAATTGAGCGTAAGTAGACAAAAAGGTTTGTCCCCAGCGAGGATGAGAAAGCGCTGTCACCTGTTCGGCTTTCTTGAAGCGATCGGGCAATTCCACTTTCGGCATTACCATTTTTGAACTAGCATTGCTGTCGAGCATTACCTCAACTGCTTTAGCATCGGCACCTGCTGCCGCGATTGCCGCTGCTTTGACTTCTTCTCGATCGACTCCGGCATCTTCAACGAGATCCGCCAGAGATTTACTTTCATCCATGCCGATATCAGCTAGGCGTTTTTTAGTGATAAATTCCTGAAATTCAGCCAACTGTTTATTCAGGTGATATCCCGATAGCGTCAATTCGTCAGTGCCAAAAAATTCAGTAAAATCTTCGTGGTAGTGTTCTACCGACTGCCAAGCTTGCTCTAACAATTCCGGCGAATCGCTGTACAGGTTCTGTTTGTGATTTTGCTTGAAATTGCCGATCGCCACCGCCAACTTCGGCTTACCCAATTTCCCCATCAGGATGGGAGAGCTCGAAAGTATCCACCAGTCATCAGTGAGGGGAGCAATCCGAGCCCGCAAGATTTCACCTAACTTAAAGCGAGACATTTCTGCAAGAAAATTAGGACTGTTGGGCTTGACAATGTAGTGCTTTGCCGTCAGCCAGTTCATCAGTTCAAACCTGTCGGGGAAAAGTTGAGTGATTTCAAATAAGCCTGTGAAGCTTCTGTGCCGCCAACTTTCCAGCAAGCTGCGATCGTTATGGGTTAAATCCGGTTGACTTTCGACAAATAGGTCGATCGGCGTTTTGTCTCCGACTTTACCTTCGACTGTAAAACTGTCAATCACTTGATTTTGCTGAGCAATGTCGTAGCGCTCGCCGATCGATCGAGCTGCTGCATAAGCTTCCAAAGCTACCGCCAACTCTCCCTCAGCATCCAGCACAAAGTCAATTAAATTTTGCTTGAGTGTCCAAGCTCTTTCCAACATTTCATCCACAAGTAATACCAATTTTGAATGAGAGGATTTAGATTAACAATTATCAGACTTGAAGCCACCGACGCTTTACGATCCGGCTGCGATTGAAGAAAACGCATCGCGAACAATGACAAAAATATGCGATCGCTCCCTCAGTCCTGAATTAGTTTAATTTTAAGGCCAATAGTCAAAAAAAAATGTCAATTTTAAACCCGAGCATCCCTCGGTCGTGTAAAAAGCGTTTTTGAGGAGTGCGAACCTCCCGCAAAGCTTTGCCTATACATCTGGCTTCGTGCTCTGGCAGCGAACACTCCTGTGAAATAAAAATCTTGCTGAAAAAAGCGATTTCAACTTAACCTAAAAATACCCCTCTCCGATGTAGAGAGGGGCTCAAAATCCCCAAAAACTTCGCTAATCTCGCGTCGAAAACTGTGCAACCTATCAACAACAGTCCCAGACGCAGCAACCGGGTTTTTTCATCAAAAGACTACCCTGCATTCCGGAACCCGGGTAAAAAACCCGGAACGCTTGATTTGGTGGGCGTCCAAGACTGAAAAATACTTGCGATAGCCCTTAGCGGCCGTCTTTGTCAATGTCGCCGGGTACAGCGCGTTCCACCCGATCCCAAGCGTCGCGCGTGGCGGGCTTAGCTTTTTCCCAAGTCAGATTAGACTTACCGCGATTTGTTTCGTAGTCGCGCTGCAAATCGTTTTCGATCTCGTTGTAGCTCTTTCCACTACCGCCATAGCGGGTGTATCCCTCATAGCCAGTGCGGTATGCAGGCTGATAGTCTTCGTAAGTCACGCTCGTGTCGGCGTAAGGACGAGAACTGTAGTTGCTTTGCCAGTAAGCATCTTCTACCGTGGGGTCCACCGCCTCGGCCACCTCTTTGCCGACCAAACCGCCACTAAACGCACCGACAACAGCGCCTACAACTGCTCCCACAGGTCCGCCAACTGCACCGCCGATCGCAGCACCCGCAGCACCAGCACTCGCTGCACCAATACCCGTTCCTACTGGATGAGCCCCGGTTTCCCCGGAAAGCGGGTCGAGGTTAGCATCAGGTTCATGTACTGTTTTTTTGTCATCGCTCATGATATTTTTTTCCTTTTATCTAACTCTAACTATTATTAAATTTACCTTTTAAATTCCTCTTTATTCATCTTCCTTGAGGATGAATCTGCTCGCTTCAAACGAAGCCGGATGACAAAACCTTTGTCAACGCCAAAAGTGCTTTGACACCCTACTCTAACGCGGTAAGGTGCGCGGCGCAGCGCACCCTACATAATTAGGTTCAAGCGAGTCCTGAACTCGGCTCAATTGTGTACTCACGGAAGCTCAGGATTTACCAGCAACTTGAGTTAGATAAAAATTTGTAGATTTAGTCCTTGCCCGTGACCTTTTCGATCAGCTCTTCAGCTTTTTTAACTATGCTGTCTTGCGGGTTTTCTGCCTTGTACTCCTGTAAGCTTTCGTCGTAAGATTGCTCGACCTTTGCAGGATCTTGACCGGTTTTGACTATTTGTTCGTAAGCTGCTTGGGGATTCAGATCCTCGAAACTTTTTGCGGGGTCAGTAATTTGAGCTTCTGGCGGCGCCTCAGTCCTATCTTGACCTGCGTAAGCAGCCTGACTGGGTACTACCGCTAGACCTGCCATAACAATGAAAGCCAGCGTACAGACCAGCAAAATGCTTTGGCTCAATGTTTTTCCGAGAGCTTTTAAAACCCGCTTCATATCAACTTCTCCTCGTATTTTTTCGCAAAGATTATGGTATTTGTCACCCCTTCACTGCGATCGCACATTTCAAAATTTAGCGCTCGGGGCAACTTTTGTTGCAAGTGCTGCGCCACATACAGCAAAAGGGATATTTACCGTCTTGTGAAGTATATTAAACGCCTGCTCGTTCACTTTACTTCTACCAAAAGATAGATTAGTTAGACAAAGGGAACTCCTCTCGTGTGAGGAGTGCTTGCAATTGATCCGAGGAACCCTACCTAGGGGTTTTCCCATCAATTGCGAACCCCCTGACTCTTCTCTTACTTCGCCTCATAAGCGTCTGTACGGTTCCTTTAAAAAAGCTCATTCACCCAACATTTTAAAGTGCTATAAACACCCTAAATAACTACAAAAAAGCCTGCTCTATGTTGAGGTTTCGGTTGTGCATAGCTCGTTCAAATAGCTCAGTAGAAAGAGCTTGTTCTACCGACCAAACGCCTGGTTTTTCGAGTTTGCCTTCTAACATTAATTGAGCTATGCTGCCAGTACCGATGCCAGTAGCGGCGGCAGCATTGGAGTGTATCGCTGTCGAGCAAACTTTAGCGGGTTGACCGTTCTTGAGACCGGTCACTTGCGATCGCACAGCTACACCAACCCCACTAAAACTATTAGTAACACTGGTCATCCCGTAACTGACGTAGGAGAGAAATTCAATAACTCCGTTATTTTTGAGCCAGCTAGCCGGCCAATACTTGGCAACAAACCAGGTAAGGTGATTGTAAAGGTCGGGAGACGTACCGAATTTAGTCACAACTGATTTGACGGGGAAAGTTTCGGGCAAAGTGATTGCTTCCGGCATATCGAACCAGTAAACCCCTGTTTTGCCGTAGGGTGCGGGAAATTCAATTGTTTCGCGCTTGCTGTAGGGTTTTACTTGCTGCCAGTTGCGCTCGGTCCAAACCTCAAAAGGGGTTTGCAAGCCTAAAAAAGTAGTTCTCATGACGGTAACACCAGCACCGCCAGAACCTCCGACTACATAACTCAAATGGATGTGTTCTGCTTCATCTAATTGTTCCACATCTCGGCGTACCATGCTGTTAGACACGCCGGGGAAAATGCCCGTATTAATAATAGCAGTAATCCCAGCATTTTTAGCAGTTTCGCGCAATTCTAAAGCTCTGCGAGTAAAACTGCGGCTGTCGCTGACATCAGTATAATTAACACCTGCTTCTATGCAAGTTTTCAGTACACTAGCGTCTCGGTAGTGAAAAGGCCCGGCACAGTGAACGACGAGGTTAGAGGATGAAACCGCTTGGTGCAGGGCTGCACTGTCTGCTAAATCTAAAGCTTGATACTGCACCCTATCCGGCGGCAATCCAGGGCTAATAGAGCCTTCAGGGTTGCGTCCGGTAACGGTAATTTCTGCGTCGGTATGGGTAACAAGGTCTTCGGCAACACTGCTGCCAATTCGTCCCCGACCGCCGACAATCAAAACTCGGTTTGCCATCGCTCAAAAAAGGGTAACGCCATCTTTAAGTCTCTCAACTTTGGGTAGGCTTTTTCATCCGCATAAAGTATGAATTTATGAGAATCCCAGATGCTGGGGGATCGGCGGCGATCGCCCCGATCCGGAGATGGGGAGCGATTTCTACCAGCGACTTGCCTGTTCTGCTAAATTAGAGGTTTGGCTGCGGCGCTAAGTTTAAAAATGCCTTCAGCGTTAACTTGTTCTTCTAATATTGAGAATTTTATCGATGGAATATGCTCTTTGATGACAAAATATTTTAACAGATTTGATGGAACGCGAACCACCGCCACCGAGCGCGAAAGATGCTCCCGATTTAGAAAGGGTATTGAGGGCGATCGCAAATTGTTTTCCCTTCACAGGGAATCAACCAGAAAAAATTCTCGCACTCACAGACTGATAAATCAATACAAACAAACGCAGATGCGATTCATCTGCGTTTATCTGCGTTCATCTGCGGTTGCTAAAAATCTTACTTCTCATTACTCCGAAATACCGACTTACCCTTCGCTTTCAGAGAATTAGCCGCATCTGCCAAAGTCTGCGCGATCGGCTGCTGCGAGTGCATGAAAACGCGAGCCGTATTGCGCCCCGGCATCCCCGAAATCGAGCCGCCCGGATGGGTTCCCGCCCCCGTGAGGAACAAACCGTCGATCGGCGTTTTGTAATTCGCCAACTCCGGTAAAGGACGGAAAAATATCATCTGATCCAACGTCATGTCAACGTGATAATAATTTCCCTTCAAAGCCCCCAAACGCTCTCCCAATTCCGCCGGACTTTCCACGTGGCGGCCGATAATTGACTTCTTGATATTCGGTGCATATTCTGCTAATTTATCGATGCAGCGATCGGCAACTTTGTTTTTGAGCTCATCCGTCCAACCCGTACCGTGCTGGCCGGTTCCTTCAGCATTTTCGATCATGTAAGGAGCAAAAAATTCAATCCAAGCCGTATGATGTCCGGGGGGAGCCATTGACGGGTCTCGTACCGTCGGAAACACCACATACATCGATGGGTCAGAGTCGGGGATTCTGCCGATTGAAGGCTCGCTGTGAGAAATTTCAACCTGTCTCACCGAGTCTGCAATTAAAACCGACCCGATTAAAAATTCCTCCCGATGATTCCAGCGATCGAATCTAGGCGCTTCACTGAGAGCTAAGTCTATTTTGAGAATAGTCTCGTTATTGTTAACAATTTTGCGCTCCAATCTTTCCCGCAAATTCGGGTCGGCACTGTCAACATCGCTGGAGTCCACTAAGTGCAGAAACAAGCGCTTAGCATCAATATTAGAAATGACACCTTTTGTAGCGCGGTATTCCGTGCCGTTGGCAACTCGAACTCCCACAGCGCGACCGTCATCAATTAATATTTTCTCTACGTGCTGGTCGGTAAGTACCACACCCGAGTAACTTTTCACTACGCTAAGCAGCGCTTGCACTAATGCACCCGTCCCTCCGCGGGGTCTTGCCATGCCGGGATTGTGTCTCATTGCCAGCATAATTGCGCCTACAGCCAGGGTTTTTTGCGAAGGAGGCGCGCCGAGTTCTGCGGCGAATCTTGCTAGGGGTGCTTTGATAAATTCCTCGTCAAACCACTCGTTGAGAAGGTCTTCAGCGCTGGTGAGCATCGTGCGAATAAAGTCCAGCGTTTTGTCGGGGGAACCGATGACTGAAAATAAATCTTTGAGTTTGGCAATATCGTAGTTGCCTGCAATATCTATGAGGGATTTTGGTGGCGCATTAAACATCGGAACCATTGCACCTAAAGCCCGCTGCCAAAAGTCTGTATATTCGGCATATTTTTTAGCATCGCGCTCGTTGTAGCGGGCAATTTCAGCACAAGTTTTTTCTACAGATTTGTGCGCTAAGAAATATTTGCCGTCGGGATGCGGACAAAAGGCAACTGGATCGCAGAAAAGATATTCTAAACCGTGTTTTTCCAGTTCTAATTCTTCTACAACTGGCCCTAAATGGATAAATTCGTGGTCGATCGCGCACATATTGAATTTAAAATCAGGCAATTCTGGGATCGCAGCTTCAGTAGTTGCCGCCCCGCCGGGAACCGAACGTTTTTCTAACAACAGGACGGTATATCCCGCTTTCAGGAGATAAGAGGCACAGACCAGTCCGTTGTGACCTGCTCCTATGATAATTACGTCATACGTTTGCATAGATGAAGCTCTGGAGATAGGATATTTTGCTCATTTTACAAATGTTAACAACTTGGCAGTCTCTACCAAGAGAAATAGATTGGTTTTAAGAGATTAGTTTGAGGATCTTACAAAAGAGAGAGTCTGTAGCAAATATTTAACTGCGATCGCCCTGATTTTCTCTCTAATTTTAAAAGCGATCGCCCTCTCAAAACAGGCCCAGTATTATACCGCATTTAATCGCGTTTACCTGCGATTAATAAAAAACTTAAGCATCAGCCATATCTGCCAAATAAACCCGAGTTTTTTAAACGAAGGAAGAGGCAAGAGGTAACAGAAAAGAGGCAAGATAAAAAGTTTTGAGATTGTTTCCTTCCTCGCAACGCTGCGATTGGAATGAGTTAAGCCTTAGAAAAATTACTTGCTCAACACTCAAAACTAATTACCAATTACCACTTACCAATTAGTACATTGAGAAATATTATTTTAGTTCCTGCAATGCCGCCTCAGCTTTTTCTGCACCATCATTGTTGCCTTGCTGGCGGTAAGTGTCGAGGGCTTGTTGAAAAGCTTCAATTGCTTCGGATTTGCGATCGCCCGCTTTGAGTGCCTTACCCATATTGTAATAAGCTTCTGCCCGGTCTCGATCGAGCTCGATCACTCGCCGAAAAGTGGTAATTGCTCCTAAAAAATCTTGTTTTTCCAGTTGAATTTCCCCGATTCCTGCGTGTGCTTCCACTAAATTTGGTCGCACCGCAATAGCCCGCTGATAAGCTACTAGCGCTCCGTCGAAGTCTTTTTGAGTCTGGAGAAGTTCGCCAATTTCTAGCTGCACTTCTGGATTTCGGGGTTCCAATTTGGCAGCTTCTTCAAAAGCCGCTAGCCCTTCGGAAGTGTTGCCGGTTCGCAGCAAAGCAGTACCCAATTTTAACTGGACGCTGGCTTGTTTGGGAGCGAGTTGGGCTGCTTGTTGGAGTACAGTAACAGCACTGGCAAAATTACCCTGCTGGATCAATACCAAACCCATTGAAGAGTAAGCTTGCCAACTTTTCGGATCGAGGGCGATCGCCTCTTGGTATGCTTTAAAAGCACCGCTGTAATCTTTTTGCTGAAAGAGTACCACTGCGAGACCGATCCGGGCATTGACATTTTTGCGATCGAGCTCAGAGGCGCGGCGGTAAGCTGTGGCTGCTGCGGGATAGTTTTGCAAATTCGCCATAGCATATCCTAAGGCGTATTGGAAGTCAGCATTGTTCGGTTCCAGACCGATCGCTTGTTGGTAAAATTCCACTGAGGCTTGATAGTTGCCCTGACGCGCTTCTAAATAGCCAATACCGGAAAAAATGCGCGGGTTTTCCGTATCTAAACGTGCCGCTTCCTGATAAATGGCGATCGCCTTACTGTAGTCTCCTAAATCTACAAACTCGCGCCCTTGTCGCAGCAGAGCATCTAAATTTGAATTATTTTGAGGGTTGACTTGAACAGACGTTTCTGCTGAGAGTGCTATCTGCGGCGCTGCGACAGCGAGTCCCGCTACCAAAAGCGTACTGAATACCAAGAGACTTTGTTTGTATACGGCCATTTGTTTCAAAGCGTGTGTGGAACGAAAGAGCGAGTTGCTGTCACCTTGCCAAGCTGACAGCTTAGGGTTTGCCGGGAATCTGGGAACCGCCAGATGTAGTAAATCTACAGAAGTCGACTAACTCAAAATGTTCGTATTTGAGGCCAACTGATGATTGTAACAACAACTGATATCATCCAAGGAGCAGAAATTCAATCTTACTTGGGAATTGTAACTGCTGAGGTTGTCTACGGCACCAATGCCCTGCGAGATTTCTTCGCCGGCATTCGCGACATCATCGGCGGGCGCACCGGCAGTTACGAGGAAGTGTTTCTCAAAGGACAGCGAGATGCCCTCGCGGAACTAGAAAAACGGGCTCAGCGCCTGGGCGCCAATGCCGTAATCGGGGTGGAAGTTGACACCGGCACGATTAATGTAGACTCGAGCGGAGCTTTGCTGCTGATTACTGCCGTGGGAACGGCTGTAAGATTGCGTTAAGCTGTCTTTCCTATATACGTCCGCGAACTTTTCTAACTGGATAAAATAGTTATCACTCATCAGTCATCAGTCATCAGTCATTAGCTAATAGTGGCTGGCGCGCGGGCTGATGATTTTTTCGTTTCTTTCTTCAGACATAGATACTGGTTATTTCCGCAGGCAGAGATAGTTTCTATCAATCTCAGCCAGAATAAATGCTTAAGTGAAAGATTGTTAAAGATTACAGCTACTCTCTGAGGAGAAGAAAACCTATGTCATACGTAAATAGACCTGTAGATAACGTTGTTACCGAGCCGACGGTAGTTAATCAAGTCGTTGAATATCACGATAGAGTGCGGTGGGGTCCGATTTTTTCAGGTTTGGTAATTGCGATCGCCACACAATTAGTATTAAGTGCATTGGGCGCTGCGATCGGGTTGAGCGGCATTGCTAATTCAGGAGCTCCGCGCAGTATTTCAGGGGACGTGGGTACCAACGTCGGAATTTGGTCAATTATCAGTTTGTTTATTAGCTTGGCCGTTGGCGGTTGGGTAACTGCTCGCGCTTGCGGCCCCATGAATCGCAACACAGCGCTTTTAAATGGAGCAATTTTGTGGGCAACTACCTTAACCATTGGGTCTTGGCTGTTAGCAAATGGCGTGGCCGGTACTTTTGGCGTCATAGCTGCGAATGCGGGAGAAGCAATTAATCAAGCGCAGCAGGGCGGGGTGAATTTGCCGAACCAAGCGCCTAACGTATCTGCTCAGGATGCTCGCAATCTTGCTGGTAATGCTGCGAAAGCTGGTTGGTCGTTTTTGTTCGGCTCCCTATTGGGTTTAGTTGCTTCCATGGTAGGAGCATCTGCGGGCGCGCGCACTCCCCGGCATCACTCGTAAAAGTTTGGTCGGACAAGGAAAGTTCATGTTCCTTAAAGCACCTTTTTTAAGGTGCTTTTTTGTTGGTTTCTCGTTCCCAAGTTCTATCAATTCCGGTTGCACCGGAATAATTGTTGACTGTTAACTGTTGACTGTTGACTGTAGAAGGAGGGGTAGAAAAACTCAATGGTTGAGTGTTAACTGTTGACTCGATTTTATTATTGTGATGCAACCGGAAACGATATTCTACCGGGGAACGCATCTCTTGAGGCTCGGCCTCCAGGTTTTTAAGTGGAACCAGAGGCTCCGGAGCTGCGTTACCAGGAAGAGCCTGGTAACGAGTATAATTCACCGAGGAATGTGCGCGCGGCGCACCCTAGAAATTAAGCGGTGAAGTATTTGGCTGCTGGGTGATAGGTGATAATTGCGGTTGTTGATTGTTCGGGATAAAGTTGTTCGCTTTCATCCATGTAGAGGTTGATACGATCGCACTTTAACAATTCCAGTTGCTTGTACTGATCCGCCATGTTCGGACAAGCGGGATAGCCGAAACTGTACCGCGAACCGCGATATCTTTGCGCTAGCATATCGCGAATGTTGTCCGGTTCTTCGCTAGCAAATCCCAATTCGCGCCGAATTCGCGCGTGAGTCCATTCTGCTACGGCTTCCGCTGTCTGTACCGCTAATCCATGAAAGTAGAGATAGTCGGTATATTGATTGTTAGCAAATAGCTGTTGCGCGTACTCTGTAGCAATTTCTCCCACTGTTGCTACTTGCATCGGAAATACATCGATTTTACCCGATTCTTTGGGCGCGAAAAAGTCGGCAATGCACAGCCTGCGCCCCGATTTTTGGCGGGGAAATGTCAATGTTGCAGCGGGTGTCGATACATCTTGCCCGCCAGCCATGATTTCTGGGTCGTACAAATACAAAGAATTGCCTTCAGCTTGACAGGGAAAATACCCGTAAATTGCTTGCGGATGCAGTAACTTTTCGGCGATAACTTTGTGTTTCCATTCTTCCAAGATGGGATAAACTTTTTCCGCTAAGAAAGCATCGTATTCTTCCCGCGATTGGTCTTTTGGCTTGCGGAACTGCCACTGACCGGCAACTAAGGCTTGCAAATCTAAGTGCCAGAAAATTTCCTCAAAGGGGATGTCTTCCGGCTGCAACAGTTTCGTTCCCCAGAAAGGAGGATTCGGGCGATCGATATCTGCTGCCACTGCTTCGGATCGCCTGGTATCTATCACCACAGGAGTGTCTGCTTTCTTGGCATCTTCTAGAGAACTTTCTGGCGAAGCTTTAGCTTCTTTAACCGCCCCATTATCATGCCCTATTTCATCTAAAAATCCTTGCAAGTCTTCCCATTTACCAGCAGATTTGGCTGGCATGAGTTTGTCCATAAAGTGCAAGTCGGAAAACGCATCTTTGCCGTAAACTACTTTACCTTTGTAGGTATTTTGGCAGTCTTCATGTACAAACTTGGGAGTCAAAGCCGCGCCGCCCAAAATTACCGGAACCGTGATTCCTTTCTGGTTAAATACTTCCAGATTTTCTTTCATGAATGCGGTGGATTTTACCAGCAAGCCACTCATGGCAATACAGTCAGCTTTGTGTTTTTCGTAGGCTTCGATGATATTGTCAACTGACTGTTTAATACCCAAGTTAATCACTCGATAGCCGTTGTTTGATAGGATAATATCAACCAAGTTTTTGCCGATGTCGTGAACGTCGCCTTTGACAGTAGCGATGATGAATGTTCCTTTGGCGTTGTCCCCGGATTCGGACTTTTCCATGTGCGGTTCTAAATAGGCAACTGCCGCTTTCATTGTTTCTGCTGACTGCAATACAAATGGCAGTTGCATTTGTCCCGAACCGAACAATTCTCCCACTACTTTCATGCCGTCTAGCAAGAAGGTATTGATAATGTGGAGGGGCGGATAGGTTTCTAATGCTTTGGCGAGTTGGATGTCGAGCCCAATGCGTTCGCCGTCGATGATGTGCTGCTTGAGGCGTTCTTCGACCGGGAGGTTTGCGTCTTCTGTACGATCGCGCTTGGTAGTTTTGCCCGCAAACACCGTTGTCAGGTCGCCCAAGGGGTCGTAAACGCAAATATCGCCGTCAAACTCCCGTTCGTCGTAAATGAGTTTACGGCAGATTTCTTGGTGTTGGGGGTCGATTTTTGCCAGGGGCAAAATCTTATTAGCGCTGACAATTGCCGAGTCCATCCCGGCTTGCATTGCTTCGTGCAAAAACATGGAATTCAAGACTTGCCGCGCCGCCGGATTCAAGCCGAAGGAAATGTTAGAAACTCCTAAAATTACGTGACATCCTGGCAATTCTTGGCGGATGCGGCGGATGGATTCGATGGTAGCTTTGCCATTTTTTCTGTCTTCTTCTATCCCGGTAGAAATTGGCAAAGCTAGGGTGTCAAAAAATATTTCCTCGGGGGCAATTCCGTAGGCGACGGCGGCGTTATATGCGCGCTGGGCGATCGCAAATTTTTGGTCGGCTGTTCTGGCCATTCCGTCTTCGTCAATTGTACCAATAACTATCCCCGCGCCGTATTTTTTCGCCAACTCTAAAACTTGATAAAAACGCGGTTCCCCGTCTTCGTAGTTAGTGGAATTCAGCAAACATTTGCCGCCCGCAACTTTTAAGCCTGCTTCCATCTTTTCCCATTCTGTGGAATCCAGCATTAAAGGGAGAGTTGCATTAGTCACAACGCGGGAAACTAATTCTTTCATGTCGCGCACGCCGTCGCGGCCGACATAATCAACGTTGACATCGAGAATGTGCGCGCCTTCTCGCACTTGTTCCCTGGCCATTGCTACTAAACCGTCCCAGTCTTCGGCGTTTAGCAAATCGCGGCATTTTTTGGAACCGCTGGCGTTGAGTCTTTCGCCGACAATTAAGAAGGAATTCTCTTGTTCGTAGGGTTGGGCGGTGTAAATTGAAGCGGCGGAAGGTTCCCAAGTAAATTCGCGGATTTTGGGTTTAAGAGTTTTGCCAATTTCTGATAGTTCGCGGATGTGATCGTAGCGGGTGCCGCAGCAGCCACCGATGACTTGCACGCCTAAGTCTTCGACAAAGCGCATCAAGGCCATCTTTAATTCTATTGGCGTGAGTTTGTAGTGCGCGTGCCCGCCGATGTTTTCGGGTAAACCAGCGTTGGGAACGCAGGAAACGACGAAGGGCGAATGTTCGGAAAGGTATTTGACGTGTTCGGCCATGCGATCGGGCCCGGTGGCGCAGTTGAGGCCTAAAATGTCGATCGGGTACGGCTGCAAAATAGCTAGGGCGGCGCTGATGTCGGAACCGACTAACATTGTGCCGGTGGCTTCCATTGTGACTGAAACCATTAACGGAATTCGCGCACCTTTTTTCTTAAATACTTCTTCAATGGCATTTAGTGCTGATTTAATTTGCAGCACATCTTGACAAGTTTCGACAATAAATAAGTCAACGCCGCCGTCATAAAGTCCTTCTGCTTGTTCGGCAAAAGCGGTGGTGAGTGTGTCAAAATCAATGTGTCCTAAGGTTGGCAATTTGGTGCCTGGCCCGATCGATCCTGCGACAAATCGAGGTTTTTCGGGTGTGGAAAATTCGGCGGCGATACCCTTGGCAAGTTCGGCTGCAGTTTTGTTGAGATAATATGCTTTGTCTGCCAAATCGTACTCGGCGAGAACGATGGAAGCCGCGCCAAAGGTGTCGGTTTCGATGACATCCGCCCCTGCTTCGAGGAATCCCCGGTGCACGTTGGCGACTGCTTCCGGCTTGGTGTGGACGAGATATTCGTTGCAGCCTTCGTATTCTTTGCCGCCAAAGTCTTCTGCGGTGAGGTTTTGGACTTGCAGGTTGGTTCCCATGGCGCCATCGAAGACGATGACGGGGCGTGAGGGGTGGTGGAGTCGATCGAGGAATCTGCTATTCATAAGCGGTAAAAAAAGGCAGGTGCTATATATTTACAATTTTATCTATTGTGCAATATTGTCAACAATTGTGTGAATGTTGGGAACTAATGACTGAAGGATTTAATGCTGCTGACAATAGTTTGCTCGTACCTGTAATTTTACCGCTGGCCCTGGATAATTGTCAAAATTCTGTTGTGGGCTCTGCTGCGGGGGGAAAACGGGCGATCGGCTGCGAGGGGTTTTTCCGGTTAACTGTTGAGGAATTTTGCCAAAATGCGATCGCCACAATTAAACGAGTGATGTTCAAGGGCGATCGGATTCTCTTGCAGCTTTAATTGCACTTAACTGAAATCGAGCGCCCGTTTTTCCGAAAGTGCGATCGACCTCTTGTTATTACTGACGGAATCCAGCAAAACTTTTTACGCAAATCTGGAAACTTTTTTTGAAACGGGCGATCGCAAGTACGTCAAGCCTCTTGTTTATACTTACCGAAGGCTGTCAAACTTTTTACGCACATCTCGCAAAATTGTGATAATTAGTCAAAAATTGTCGCTCGGCCAGGCTAAGTATATAACAATGTTCATTAGTCTCAACTTGACCCGAAAGGCCGTCAGGGAATCAAGTCCCTGGCTCATAGCTAAAGTCTTCTGAAGAGGACTAATAGACATGGGTATAATTTCTGTTTTCACCTGAAAGCGACCAGAATAATAGATATTTTTATGGGATATATAGCAATCCTAAATCAGTTTCAATAACTGGTTAACTTCCAAGCTCTGCCTGGGAACCGATGTCCAGAGGCTCTGCCTCGGCTGCGACAATGGAGGCAGAGCCTCCGGATATGCGTTAACTTCCAAGCTCTGCCTGGGAACCGATGTCCAGAGGCTCTGCCTCGGCTGCGACAATGGAGGCAGAGCCTCCGGATATGCGTTACCAGGCAGAGCCTAGTAACGAGTATAATCATTTAGGATTGCTATAGGGTGGGCATTATTTGCCCACCTTGCTCAAATATGGTTGATTGAAATAAACCGCAAAGGCGCAGCGGTGGCGACTAGGAAATAGGTAGATGGGACAAGTGTTAGGTTGCCAAGACGAAAGGAGCGATCGCAAATCTTCTATGATGGGAGTAGAACCAGGGTAAACGCATCTAATTTCTAAATTCCCATATATAGCGTTTAAGTAGAGATTAAAGCGCTACAGGTGGAAAAACCATTCTCAATAAACAACAATAAAGCCGAGTTATTGTGCTAAAATCCCTCGTTATTGACAAGATGCGTTTACCCTGGGAGTAGAACAAGGGTTTGAGTGTGTGCAATTGCTTAGCTTTTAGCTTTATGCCAAGTCATCACTAGATACTTACGATCGTGTTCAAACCCATAAGCACTAGATAAAAACTCGTGTTTATTATAGAAAGCAACCGCTATTTTATTATCCTCATAGACTAATAAACTAATTGGAGATTTGCAGTTTTGTTTAACCTGCTTCATCAATTTAGTTCCCCAGCCTTTGCGTTTATAATCTTTCAAAATATATAAAGAATCTAATTTTGTCTCAAGCTCATACTCACGAGCAAAGGCAAATCCAATTACTACATCACCATCCACTATCACCCATGCTTTAATAGACCATTTTCCATGATTATCTTCACCTTTGCCCTTCAATAAATTATTTTTTAGATCATCTATTTCTTTCTGTAAAGCATCATCAGGCACCAAGCCTAGTGATTTTTCTTCTGTTTTAAATATTTCTAAAACATGATTAAGATGAATTGATTTATTATACTTTCTGATTTGTCCAACCATAGTTGATTTGTTCCCAAAATACAGTGAACGCAATAAATGCCTAATGTTTTAGCGATTTCTGGCCTGATTAGGGCATCTTGAGGAGATCATGTTGAACCAGCAATCTCCCTAGCAGCTTCTCGCAGCCGCTCCACATCGCGCATCGGCGGTATACCAAAGAGCCGCTTGTACTCTCGGTTGAAGTGCGAGCAATCGTCATAACCCACACGGTAGGCAGCACTGGTAGCGTCAAGGTTTTGCCCCAGCATCAGACGGCGAGCTTCCTGCAGTCGCAGTTGCTTCTGGAACTGCAAGGGACTCATGGCAGTGACAGACTTGAAGTGATGGTGGAAGCTCGATACACTCATTCCCAGCTCTCGTGCGATGCTTTCAATCCGCAGCGGCTGGTTAAAGTCTTTACGAAGTCGATCGACTGCTCTAGCAATTTGGTGGGTAGAGCCACCCAGAACAGCAATATGACGCAGCCGACTACCTTGCTCTCCCATCAGGAGTCGGTAAATGATTTCCCGCTCAATCAGCGGTGCCAGAACATTAGCTTCAGCAGGGGAATCTAGAAGCCTGACAAGCCGCACCACAGCGTCCAAAAGATTTGTATCCAACGGACTTACGTTAATCGCTTTCACATTGGCATCCCTTTGTGGTGAGGGATCGCCCGCCTCAACCATGACTGAACCAACTAGGGTAGGGTCGAGATCGAGGCGAAGGCCAAGGTACGGTTGCGCCTTAGACGCTTCCTGAATTTGGCTGGCAATCGGCAGTTTCACCGTAGACAGCAAATAATGCAAAGGGTCGTACAGATAGCGATCGCAGCCCAGAAGAACTTCTTTGCTGCCCTGAGCGATCGCACAAAAGGCAGGGATAGAGACACTATGAACGCATTCCGAAGGTGAGGAGAAGCGGTAGAAGTGCAATCCTTTGAGCGGCTCAATCGTCCCATCATGACGGATCGCCTGTGCAATCCGCTCAGTCAGTTCGTCTCTGTGGGCTTGCGCTCTGTCTGCCTCGCGCTTTGCTTGCTGGTCGTTCATTAACGACCTATCGGGCTTTTCACTCGGTTTGGCAGCGTTCATTTCTAAGTTTGCAGGATTGTACAACAATCTTAGACGATCGTTCTATTGCTTGCCTTTGAGGATTCTTAGAATTAAGCTAAAGCAATGAAAAATAGTTCCGGCTTCTTGTAAGCATTTTGGACTTTTATTTAAGAAAAAACGCAGGTTTGATTGGGCAAGAGATTCGCCTACTGACAACCAAAATCGAGACCATTACCCACTTGGCGTTTTACGCGGGCTGGCTATCGCGCAGTTACCGCGATTGGCGTGGCCAAGGAAGTCTTCGAGAACACAGGACGCCCGAGCGAAGGCGCAGAAGCGCCTGCGGTGGGTGCAGAGCGTTAGAATAGTCGGCGCGAAAAACAAACACTTGTCCAGGGATTGTTTGAGAATTTTGCAAGGAGCATCATGGACGATAATCAAGAACGGAAAGATTTCAGTTCAACTGAGAGCGATTCGCAGCTCAGCGCGGACGAAGAAACACTGCTCGACCAACTCGGAATTGTCGGCGCTGCTCGCCGCAAATTCTTGGGGCAAAGCATGGCAGCCCTACTCGGCACCTTCGCCTTCCACCTGCTGGCTAAAGAGGAGGTCTTTGCCACGCTCGCCGCTGCGCCCGACGCCGTGTTCGCCCAGACCCCTGGGGTTGAAAACGCCGTTAAGGTTCTTTTGAAAATCAACGGCTCGACCCAACGCCTGGAAGTGGATTCGCGCACGGCGCTGCTCGACACCCTGCGCGAAACACTTGGATTGACCGGCACCAAAAAAGGATGCGATCAAGGACAGTGCGGCGCTTGTACGGTGATCGTTGACGGGCGCCGCGTGCTTTCTTGTCTGACACTTGCCGCTAGCTGCGAGGGGAAAGAGGTGACGACCATCGAAGGGATCGCTGACGGCGACAATCTTCATCCGATGCAGGCGGCGTTCATCAAACACGACGGCTTCCAGTGCGGCTACTGCACGCCGGGGCAGATATGTTCGGCGGTGGCGCTGCTGCAGGAAGCCAAAAACGGCGACGCGAGTCACGTCACTAACAATTTGCGGACGATCGCCCAGAATGTAGCACTCTCTGATGAAGAAATCAGAGAACGCATGAGCGGCAACATTTGCCGTTGCGGCGCGTATCCGGGAGTCGTTGCGGCAATCAGAGAAGTTCAGTCCGGGCGCGAAACAGCCCAGGCCTGGCATTTTGCGAGCGATGAAGAAATTGCCATTGCATTAAACGAGGGGGGCAAAGCCGATGAAATCGTTTAAATATTCAAGTGCAACCGATGCGGCAAGCGCCGTTCGCACCGTTTCCGCTAATCAAACGGCAACCTTTCTCGCAGGCGGGACAAATCTGATTGATTTGATGAAAGAATACGTCGAGCGTCCCAGCGAACTTGTTGACATCTCAGGTTTGAATCTGGCGGAGATTCGATCGACCTCGAACGGAATTTCGATCGGCGCCTTAGCCAAAAATACCGACACGGCCAACCATCCGCTCATCCGGCAAAATTACCCGCTTCTGTCAATGGCGATTTTAGCCGGCGCCTCCGCCCAACTTCGCAATATGGCGACCAACGGGGGAAATTTAATGCAGCGCACCCGTTGCCAGTATTTTTACGACATCGCTATGCCCTGCAACAAACGCGATCCCGGCAGCGGATGCGGAGCGCTTGAGGGGCTCAATCGCATTCATGCCATTTTTGGCTACAGCGACAAATGCGTGGCGACTTACCCGGGCGATATGGCGAATGCGCTTTATGCGCTGGACGCGGTAGTGAGGATTCGCGGCACGAACGGGCAAGAACGCACAATCCCCCTCGATGATTTTTATCGCTTGCCGGGCAACACGCCCCAAAAAGATAACAATCTTCAGCATGGGGAATTGATCGTGGCGATCGAAATGCCGAAGAATAATTTCGCCAACAAGTCTTATTACCTCAAAGTTCGCGATCGGGCTTCCTATGCTTTCGCACTGCTTTCCGTGGCTGCTGCTTTAGAAACAAGCGGCAACACCATCAAACAGGCACGCGTTGTTTTGGGCAGCGTCGCGCATAAACCTTGGCGTTCGCCCGAAGCGGAAAGAGTTCTGATCGGCAAACCTGCGACGGAAACAACTTTTCAGGCTGCTGCCGAAGCGGCTCTGAAAGATGCGAAACCGCTTGAACATAACGGTTATAAAGTCGAACTCGGAAAACGCGCAATTGTTCTGGCTTTGCAGCAAGCGTTGACGAGCGGTGCGGCCTAATTATATCAATTCCGGTTGTATTGGAATGATTAAACCGCAGAGTACGCAGAGAACGCAGAGGAAGAGAACAGAGAGATGAATACAGGACGATGAAGGGCGGATTTGATATTAGGGAGGAGAAACGAAATGGCAAGATACATCGGAAAAGAAATGAGCCGCGTGGACGGCGCAGCCAAAGTTACGGGCAAGGCTAAGTACGCGGCGGAATTCCAGGTTCCCAATCTCGCTTACGGTTTTATCGTGCTGGGAACCGTAGCAAAGGGCACGATTAAATCGATCGACACGCGCGAGGCTGAAGGCGCAGCAGGCGTAGTTCGCGTCTTCACGCACCTGAACGCACCGAAGCTTGGTCCGAAGTCTTCCACGGAGCAGTCCCCGCCCCGCGCCACCGAGGAGGAAGACAAGTCGTTTCGGGCGCTCCAGTCCGACAAAATCTTCTTCAATATGCAGCCGGTGGCACTCGTCGTCGCCGAGACATACGAGCAGGCACGTTATGCGGCACGTCTCGTTAAAGTCTCCTACAACTCACAGCAGCACATGACCGACACTGAGGCGGTGCGCACGAGCGCGCGCTTCCCCACTAAAGGGCCGCCTCCGAAGCCGCGCGGTAATCCCGAAGAGGCGATGCGCGCAGCGGCCGTGAAGGTAGAGGCCGAGTACCGCATCCCGATCGAACACCACAACCCTATGGAGCCGCACGCGGCGATCGCGGTCTGGCAAGGCGACAAGCTAACGGTCTTCGACAAGACGCAGGAGGTCTATGGCGTGCGCGAACATTTGGCTTCGAGCTTCGGCCTGCCCGAGGAAAACGTGAGTGTGGTCTCGCCCTTCGTCGGCGGGGCGTTTGGAGCGTCGCTGCGCCCGAACTATTATCCGGCGCTGACAGCGATGGCAGCCCGCGAACTCAGGCGCCCAGTCAAGGTTGTCTATACGCGGACGCAAATGTTCACTGGCCACGGTTATCGTCCGCACACGATTCAGAAGATTGCGCTCGGCGCGGAGCGATCGGGAAAGCTCTCGGCGATGATTCATGAAGCCGTGCACAACACCTCCACCCTCGAGGAGTTCTCAGACGACACCACGGGTTTCACGCGCCAAGTCTATGCGTGCCCGAATCTCTACGCGCCGCTGAAGATTACCAACACGGATCTCGCCACCCCGACCTGGATGCGCGCACCGGGGGCCGTTAGCGGGATGTTCGCGCTCGAATGTGCGATGGACGAGCTGGCCTACGCGCTGCGGATCGACCCGCTCGAACTTCGGCTGATCAACTATGCCGAAGTAGACCCCGAGAGCGGCAAGCCATTTTCGAGTAAGGCGTTGCGGCAGTGCTACCGGCTGGGCGCGGAAAAATTCGGTTGGAAGAATCGCAAGTTCGAGCCCCGATCGATGCGTGACGGACGCCTACTCGTCGGTTGGGGAATGGCGACCGGCGTCTGGGGCGCTTTCCAGATGCCTGCTGCCGCCATGATCACGCTGCAGGTGGACGGCACGGCGCAAGTCGCAAGTGCGACCAGCGACATCGGACCTGGCACCTACACCGTGATGACCATGATTGCTGCCGAGTATCTGGGGCTGAAGTTGGAGCAGGTGAAATTTGAACTCGGCGACACGAAGTTCCCTCGGTCACCGTCGCAGGGGGGATCTTGGACGACGGCGAGCGTCGGCTCGGCCGTGTGCGGGGCGGCTCTGGCGATCGGCACGAAGTTGCTCGCGCTTGCGAACCAGGAACCGAATTCTCCGCTCAAGGGGGCAGCCTCCTCCGATGTCGAGATGCTCGACGGGCAACTGCGACTAAAAAGCGACCCGTCGCGTTTCGTCAACATCTCCGCAGTGATGAAGCGTAATGGTCTCACCGCAATCACGGAAACATTCGAGTCGCGTCCCTCAAAGGAACGCGAGAAGTATGCGACGTTGGCCCACGGCGCGCAGTTCATTGAAGTGAAGGTCGATCCGGATGTGGGGACTGTCCACGTTACGCGCGCCATTGAAGTGACCGCCTGCGGCAAGATCATGAATCCGAAGGCCTCGCACAGTCAGGAAATCGGCGGCGTTGTCTGGGGCATTGGTATGGCGCTGCAAGAGGCGACTGAAATCGACCACCGTTACGGGCGGATTATGAATCCGAATTTGCAGCACTATCACGTGCCGGTTAATGCCGATGTCTTGGAGATCGATACGATCTTCGTTGAGGAGGAGGATAAAGTCGTCAATCCGCTCGGTGTCAAGGGTATGGGCGAACTCGGCATGGTCGGCATCCCGGCGGCGATCGCCAACGCTGTCTTTCATGCCACGGGCAAACGCATCAGGGACTTGCCGATTACGCCGGAAAAGCTGCTGTGAGTCAGGTCATTTGTTGATTGAAGTGCCAGCGCTAGTCAGGGGGAACGGTGCGCGCTGGCAACGGTGGGCAGTGTGGAAGAATCTTCGTACCCTCGCCTTGGTGCAAGGCATGGGAATGGGTGCAAGACTGATCTCGAAAAAAGTTAATTATAGGTATTGAACTATTATGTAGTGCGCTATATAATAGTGGTTTACTGGATTTTTAAATGGATAACAACTCGAACATCAACCAACGGCGACAGGTGGGGAGGCAGCTTTCGTTTGCCCTCTATAGTGCGTCGAACCGCGTCATTCGGCTTCATAGGCCCTTTCTTGAGCCTTTGGGCCTGACCTATCCTCAGTTTCTGGTCATGCTGGCTCTCTACGAGGGCACCCCGCGCACTGTTGGGGAAGTAGGGCAAGAACTCGGTATGGATAACGGAACCTTGACGCCCCTCTTAAAGCGCCTTGAGAGCGCGGGGTTGGTGACGCGCACCCGTGACCAACAGGACGAACGCCGCGTTCTTATCGAGCTGACAGAAGCGGGCGAGGCACTCCGCGAGGCAGCGTGCTCGATCCCTGAAAAGATCGAGACGGCCTGCCGTCTCTCCGATGAAGACCTTGCTGAGCTTCGCGACACCTTGAACGGACTGGCAATACCCCGTCAAACAACGCAGTAAAAGGATTATTTATCATGGTTGACACGAAGAAATTGAACATCGGGATCTTGGGCACTGGCCATATCGGGAAGACTTTGGCACGCAAACTCAGTGCGGCCGGACATGACGTGAAGGTGGCAAACTCTCGCGGCCCAGAGACGATCGAGGCCGATGTGCTGGCTTTGGGCGCACGCGCGGTCTCGACCGCCCAAGCTGTGGAGGACGTTGACGCGGTGATCCTCTCGATCCCTCTCAACCGCATTCCCACAATCGCGCCGCTAATCGCCAACCTACCAGCCGAGACAGTCGTCATCGACACGTCGAATTACTATCCCCACCGCGACGACAAGATCGATGCTATCGAGGCCGGGCAGGTTGAGAGCCTCTGGGTGGCCGAACAGCTAGGCCGACCGATCGCCAAGGCGTGGAATGCGATCGGGTCTGGGTCCTTCGCCACTAAGGGCAAGCCTGCTGGAAGCCCTGACCGTATCGCCCTCCCTGTGGCTGCTGACCGCGAGAACGATCGCTCCGTGGCGATGGCCCTCGTCGAAGACACCGGGCTTGATGCTTTCGACGCGGGCACGCTCGCCGATTCGTGGCGTCAGCAACCCGGCACGCCCTGCTATTGCACCGATCTCACGCGCGAACAGATGGCGGCAGCCCTGGCATCTGCCGACGCATCACGATCGCCAAAGCGCCGGGACTTAGCAGTTGCAGTGATACAAGAGCGGCTTGGTGACGCCACGACAAATCCGGATGCCGATTTCGGGGTTCGCGTGAACCGTGTGATTTGTATGTAACGTGAGTTCGGGATAGAAAAGGGACAAGCAGGTAAAAGCTAAAAGTCATCAGACCAAAGCTTTACAGGCTCGTCCCATGATTAGTTTAGAAGAAGAATTTTGCAGGATTGTACAATAACTTGCAAGTTTCGTTATATCGTCCCCTATGCTGAAGTCTTTATAATCAAACTTAAACCGTGAGATAAGCTGTTCTGCATTTAAATTGTAGGTCAAAAAAAATTAAAGTCTTGTGGGGTATCCCGCCCGCCCTGAATATACAATTTAAATGCGCGACAGCTTACAAAAATTTTTAGGCTGACCAATGAAAGAAATACACGATATTAAGGCTGCTTTAGAGCAAGTAAAAGACACCACGAAAAAGCTAGCCTTGGCAACTTTAGTTAAAGTGGAAGGTTCAACTTATCGCCGTCCTGGTGCGCGAATGTTGATGAGTGCAGATGGCTTGATAGTAGGTGCAATTAGCGGTGGCTGTTTGGAAAGTGATGTATTTGAGAAAGCACAGCAGGTAATGAATACTGGTACTCCTTGTGTGGTTAAGTATGACTCCACCTCCGAGGAAGATTTAATTTGGGGATTGGGGCTGGGCTGTCAAGGCATTGCTTATGTTTTGATTGAATCGTTGCCAGTAAACGAGCCGAACCAAATTAGTTTTGTCCACAAATGCCTTGATGCTCGGTTTGAGAGTGCTATTGCAACTGTATTTAATATAGAGGGTGAAAGCAAATCTCAAATAGGCGATCGCTTGCTACTAAATTCAGATATCATCAACCACATCAGCGATGAGGAATTAGCAGCAGCGGTTTTAAGGGATACGCAAGCAGCACTTCAACACAAAACCTCGGTAGGGAAACAATATCAATTAATAGGCGGGAAAGTTGAAGTTTTTATTCAAGTAATTCAGCCGCCACTGTCGCTGGTAATTTTGGGTGCTGGGTATGACGTTCTTCCCGTTGTTCGCTTGGGCAAACAGTTAGGATGGCATATTACTGTAGTTGATAACCGCCAACGGGAAGCAAGCCGAAAGCGTTTTCAAGAAGCAGATCGAGTTAAATTTTGTTCTCCTCAGGATGTATTAAAAAACATCGAGATAGATGAGCGTACTGTTGCTGTAGTTATGACTCATAATTATTTAGACGACCTGGAATTGCTGAGAGTGTTATTGCCTTCTGGCTTAAAATACTTAGGTGTACTTGGCCCTAAGAAAAGAACAGCCCGATTATTGCAAGAACTAGAACAAGAAGGAGTTATCCCCACTCCACAACAGGAACAAAATTTATATAGTCCGGTGGGACTCGACATTGGGGCAGATAATTCCGAAGAGATTGCTCTGGCGATTATCGCCGAAATTCAAGCAGTAACAGCAAAGCATCAAGGTGGTTTTTTAAGAAATCGCACTGTACCAATTCATGATTCAATCAATAGTCAATTATCAAAAAATTAATGGCTAATACGAGTATGTTTTTAATAATCAAAAATCAAAAAATTGGGTATGGTCTTTAAAATCGGTCTAATTATTCTCGCTGCTGGATCTGCAACCCGCATGGGAAGACCAAAACAATTGCTTTCTTATCAAGGACGCAGCCTGATACTCCATGCGGTTGAAGTTGCCTTAGCTTCTGTTTGCCAACCTATCATAGTAGTCCTGGGAGCTTATGTAGAACAAATTAAACCGGAACTAATGCCAAAGGCAGTGCAAGTTGTAGAGAACTCACAATGGCAAGAGGGAATGTCTTCTTCTATTCGCGCTGGTATTAGTATGCTACTGAAAACTAACTCTAAACTTGATGGAGTTATCATCTCACTTGCAGATCAGCCGCTAGTTTCTCCCCAGATTTTCAATCAATTGATTCAGTCTTATCAAGAAACGCAAAAAGTAATTATTGCCTCAAAGTATAACGAAACTACGGGCGTACCTGCCCTGTTTAGCAAGGCCTTATTTCCCGAACTGATGCAGCTTGAAGGAGATAAAGGTGCAAAAGCGTTAATACAAAAATATATAGATACAGGATTGATTCTGCTAATACCAGAAGCTGCGATTGATATTGATACCCCGGACGATTACCAGCAGTTGCTATTAAACAATTTTAAAGAGTGAAGAGATTATGAAAACTAACGATCGCCAAATTTACCAACAAGTAATTTTGACACACGCCAGGAAACCGCAAAACAAAGGAAAAACTAACCCAGTACATCGTCAACACCGAGGAGAAAATCCCTATTGCGGTGATGTGGTTGATTTAACGCTGGTACTAGATGAAGCAGAAAGTAAAATTGCAGATATTAAATTTGAAGGTGCAGGTTGTGCTTTGTGCCTTGCTTCTGCTGATTTAATGGCGATCGCTATCAAAGGTAAAACTCTTTCACAGGTGCTTTTAATGGTAGAACAGTTCCGCGAGATGGTAGCGGGAAATACTCTGTTTGAGCCTCCTTTGGAGAAACTCAATATCATGCAAGGTGTGTCCCGATATCCGATGCGGGTTAAGTGTGCAACTTTGGCTTGGCATACCCTCAAAGCGGCGCTGAGTTCGGTTGAAACTAGGAATGAACAGGTATAGCCAGCATCCAACAGAAGCGCGATCGCTGCCCAGAAGAACTTGTTTGCTGCCCTGGGCGATCGCACAAAAGGCAGGGATAGAGGCACTATCAACGTATTCCAAAGGTGAGGAGGATCGGTTGAAGTGCAATCCTTTCAGCGGCTCAATCGTCCCATCCTGCGAATAGCCTGTGCAATAGGCTATTCGTCAGTTCGTTTCTGTGGGCTTATGCTTTGTCTGCCTCCCGCTTTGGTTGCTGGTCGTTCATTAACGACCTAGCGGACTTTTCACTCGTTTTGGCAGCGTTCGTTTCTAAGTTTGCAGGATTGTACAACAATCTTAGACGATCGTTCTATTGCTTGCCCTTGAGGATTCTTAGAATGAGGCTAAAGCAATGAAAAACGGTTCCGGAAAATTGTAAGCATTCTGGACTTTTATACAAGAGAAAACTCAGTTTTGATTGGGCAAGAAACCTGCTGAGTGACAACCAAAATGCCATCAAAGTTAACCTTGCTTCTTAAAACATCCATTCCTATTGATAGAGAAGCGAGAAGTGCTCAATTTCTACGATTATGACAGCCACCGAAATGGCATCAAGTGAAGGAATTAAGAAATGGACATTAAACAAAGTGGCTCACAGCCTTCCGCCAAAGGACCGGCTGAGTATTTTACCGGCACTGTCCGCATAGACCCCCTGTTCGAGGCGCACGAACCAGCACGCACGTCTGGTGCCAGCGTCACGTTCGAGCCTGGTGCTCGGACAGCATGGCACACCCACCCGTTGGGACAGACCCTAATTGTCACGGCTGGCTGCGGTCTTGCACAACGCTGGGGCGGCTCGATCGAGCAAATTCGTCCGGGGGATGCGATCTGGTTCGAGCCGGGTGAGAAACATTGGCATGGTGCCACGGCAACCACGGCAATGACGCACATCGCCATTCAGGAATGGCTCGACGGCAAACCCGTGGACTGGCTGGAACAGGTCAGCGACGAGCAGTACGCAGGAAGATCTTAATGGTTTTGAAATGGTTTCCCATCAAGGGGAGAAACTGCCAGAAGAGAATGCTGATTTTGGTTCTCGCCCTAACGATGTCCCTGAGTTACTCAGCCTGCCGTGCCGACAACAGGATGCCTAGCAGTGCCTCGTCGAAAATGCCGACTGAAATATCAACCCAGCAGGCAAACAGTATGAAGATAATCATCAAGGTCGGAGACAAAGCCGTTACATCCACGTTGATCGACAGTAAAACCACTCGGGATTTTGTTTCCCTGCTGCCATTAACGCTGACGATGAACGATTTGTTTGGAAGAGAAAAGTTTGCCCGCCTGCCGAGAGCAATTTCGGAGGAGGGTGAGCGAACCAAAACCTATGAAGTTGGAGACATCATTTACTGGTCTCCCGGTCCTGATGTGGCTATTTATTATCGCCATGACGAACAACCAATCCCTGACCCCGGCATCATCGCGATCGGCAAGATCGATGCTGGCGTAGAAGCATTCAATGTACCTGGCTCTGTAAAAGCAACACTGGAGTCGATCGAGTAAGAAAAGGAAGTTCCAATAAAGACTTCCCTAATTGGCAACAAAAGGAGTAAAAAATGACAACGAACGAGAATGGAAGCTACACAGGAAAGGTTGCGTTTGTGACCGGAGGAGCGAGCGGCATCGGTCGAGCTACGGCGCTGGCGTTTGCCCGTGAAGGTGCCAGCGTGGTGGTCGCTGACATCTCAGAACAGGGCAATCAAGAAACAGTTCACACGATCGAAGAACTCGGCGGTCGGGCGATCGCCGCCAAGTGTGATGTGACGCGAACCGAGGACGTGAAGGCGGCTCTGGACAAGACCGTTGAGGCTTTCGGGCGGCTGGACTTCGCCTTCAACAATGCGGGCATAGAGCCGAGGAAGGCAGCTCCGACGGCGGAGTACGAGGAGGAGGAGTGGAACCGGATTATCGACATCAACCTCCGCGGCGTTTTCCTGTGCATGAAGCACCAGATCCCGCTGATCCTCAAGCAGGGAGGCGGCGCGATCGTCAACACGTCCTCGGGCGCGGGAATCATCGGCATCAAGGGCAGCCCCGCGTACACCGCCGCGAAACATGGCGTGATCGGACTGACCAAGGCGGCGGCTCTCGACTACGCCGCGCAGAACGTCCGCGTCAACGCCGTCTGTCCCGGCTACATCGACACCCCGATGATGGGTCGCTTCACCGGCGGCACGGACGAAGGGCGCGCCAAGGTGATTGCCGAGGAGCCGGTCGGACGGATGGGCAAGCCCGAGGAGATCGCGGAGGCTGTTCTCTGGCTGTGCTCGGACGCGGCTGGCTTCGTCATGGGGCACGCCCTGGTCATCGATGGCGGCCAAACAGTGCAGTGATGTTCGACGCCAACCCGATCGAACCCTAAACGCACGACAACAAAGCATTGTCGCCATCGCCACCTTCACCGCCAACGGCGATGACTCATATCGCCACTCACAAGGTACTCGACGGCAAGCCCGCGGACTGGCTGGAAAAAGTCAGCGACGAACAAGACCAGGTACCAAAAGTAAACAAATAGGAGCATCAATTTATGTACAACACAAAAGCTTATTCCGCAGCCAGTGCAACATCACCGCTAGCCTCCGACACGATCGCACGGCGCGATCTAACCGAACACGACGTACAGATCGAAATCCTCTTCTGCGGCATCTGCCATTCCGATCTTCACATGGTGCGAAACGAGTGGGG
Source organism: Microcoleus vaginatus BM001213989 (assembly GCA_036700245.1). Lineage (GTDB taxonomy): Bacteria > Cyanobacteriota > Cyanobacteriia > Cyanobacteriales > Microcoleaceae > Microcoleus. The sequence goes on along the minus strand of JAUBOM010000031.1, from coordinate 1,932 downwards.
CGGCGGCACGGTCTACCCGATCGTTCCCGGTCATGAGATGGTGGGACGTATCACCCAGGTTGGCTCGGCAGTGACGAAGTACAAGCCTGGCGATCTGGCAGGAGTCGGCTGCATGGTTGATTCGGATGGAACCTGTCCCCAGTGCAAAGCTAACCTTGAACAGTTCTGCCCGAACCTGACCCTCACCTACAACTCCCCAGACAAGCACCTTGGAGGTGTCACCTATGGGGGCTACTCCGATAGCATCGTCGTCGATGAACGCTTCGTTCTGCGCGTTCCCACCAACCTCGATCTCCCTGGAGTCGCGCCACTCCTGTGCGCCGGAATCACAACCTACTCGCCTCTGCGCCACTGGGGTGTCACCAAGGGCAATAAGGTCGGCGTGGTTGGTCTCGGCGGGCTGGGTCACATGGGCGTGAAGTTCGCCCGTGCGTTCGGTGCCCACGTCGTCGTTTTCACCACCTCGCCCGACAAAAAGGAAGACGCGCTGCGGCTGGGTGCCGACGAAGTGGTCGTCTCCCGCAATGCCGACGAGATGCAAAAGCACGCTGGCAGCTTCGATTTCATCCTCGACACCGTCTCCGCCAATCACGACATCAACGCCTATCTCAACCTGCTTCGCCTTGACGGCAACATCACCCTTGTCGGTGTACCTGAGAAGCCCCTGGAGGTCGCGGCATTCAGCCTGATAATGGCCCGCCGCAGTCTCTCCGGCTCTAACATCGGCGGCATCGCGGAAACCCAGGAGATGCTCGACTTCTGCGGCGAACATAACATCACTGCCGATGTTGAAGTCATCCCCATCCAAAAAGTCAACGAAGCTTACGAAAGACTGCTCAAGTCCGATGTGAAATACCGCTTCTGTATCGATATGGCATCCCTTAAATCTGAATAACCGAGGTGGAACCTCGAAGGAGTAATCATCCAAACGCGCAAACTTGGCAACAGCAATCTGGAAGTTTCGGCGATCGGGCTCGGCTGCATGGGAATGAGCTTTGGCTACGGTTCGCCCAAAGACAAACAGGAGATGACTGCTCTTCTGGGGGCTGCGGTCGATCGTGGCATAAAATTCTTTGACACCGCCGAAGTCTACGGCCCGTACTTAAACGAAGAGTTGGTGGGTGAAGCCCTCGCTCCCTTCCGCGACCAAGTGGTAATCGCCACCAAATTTGGGTTCGACATCAGTCCGAATTCCGATCCCCGTGGCATGAAGGGTTCACCCGGACTCAATAGCCGACCGGAGCACATCAAGGAAGCCGTGGAGGGTTCGCTCAAGCGGCTGAAGGTGGAGGCGATCGACCTCCTCCTTCAGCACCGGGTCGATCCGAACGTGCCGATCGAAGACGTGGCAGGAACGGTCAAGGAACGGATTGAGGAAGGTAAAGTGAAGCACTTCGGACTTTCTGAAGCGGGAGTGCAAACGATTCGGCGCGCCCATGCCGCCCGGCCAGTCACGGCACTCCAGAGCGAATACTCGCGCTCGGTGGAGAAAGCCTGAAGCCGAAGTGATACCGACCCTTGAGGAACTTGGCATCGGACTTGTCCCGTACAGCCCGCTGGGTAAAGGCTTCCTCACGGGCAAGATCGACGAAAACACGACCTTTGAGTGCTCCGACTTCCGCAGCACTCTGCCCCGCTTCACACCGGATGCTCTCAAGGCGAATCAAGCCCCGATCGATCTGCTGGGCAGTATTGCAGAACAAAAGCAGGCAACGCCCGCTCAAATCGCGATCGCCTGGCTGCTGGCTCAAAAGCCGTGGATCGTCCCCATTCCAGGCACCACGAAACTGCATCGCTTGGAGGAGAACATCGGGGCAACCTCAGTCGAACTCACGCCCGACGATCTACGTGACATCGATGATGCCGCCACCAAAATCAGGTAGTGCCATGAAGGAAAGGATGGAGTAAACTTAAGCTACTATTAGCGAGAAG
>JAUBOM010000261.1:0-4714 GCA_036700245.1 Microcoleus vaginatus BM001213989 | reverse complement strand
ACTCCCCCCCTTGCTAAGGGGGGGCTGGGGGGGGTCGCCGCTGATAACAGTCCCGAAATCGAGTTACAGTTATCGGGGTTAGTTGTTAAAAAACACGGTCAACTGCAAGTTTACAACCATATTTATCGAGAAATATTTGACCTCAAGTGGGTACAGCAAGAATTAGCGAAACTCCGCCCCTACGAGGAAAACATCGCCGCTTGGATTGCCTCAAATCGTCAAGATACTTCCCGACTGTTGCGCGGCAAAGCGTTGCATGATGCGTTGAAGTGGAAAGAGAATAAACGTTTAAGCGATGAGGATAATTATTTTTTAGATGCCTGTCGAGCTGATGAACTGCAAGAACTGAAAAAAAATAATGAATTATTAATAAAATTCCGTCAAGAATTCAGGGAAGTTGTCCAAATCGAAGAAGCTGGACGCAATGCCTTAGAGCTTTTTAATTCGTCGGATATAAATCAACTAGAAGCCTTACGGGTAGCTATCAAAGCAGGAGAAGATTTAAAGAAGTGGATACCAGATAATGCCCCGCTTTCCGAATATCCCTTTACCAATCCTCTGTTAGTTTTGCAGATGATTATTGCTAAAATCCGCAGACGACGCCCGTTTGTCGGACATAATAACTCGGTAAATAGTGTCAGTTTTAGCCCCACAGGAGATAGGATGGCTACTGCCTCAGATGACAAAACTGCCAAATTGTGGGACTTGCAGGGCAACAGCTTGGTAACATTCACCGGACATAATAACTGGGTATGGAGTGTCAGTTTTAGCCCGACTGGAAATGCGATCGCTACTGCCTCATCTGACACAACCGCGAAATTGTGGCACTTGCAGGGCAACTGTTTGGTAACATTCACCGGACATAATCACTGGGTAACAAGTGTCTGTTTTAGTCCCACAGGAGATAGGATCGCCACTGCCTCAAATGACAAAACCGCCAAATTGTGGGACTTGCAGGGCAACTGCTTGGTGACTTTCACCGGACATAATGACTGGGTAAGAAGTGTCTGTTTTAGCCCCACACCCACAGGAGATAGGATCGCCACTGCCTCAAATGACAAAACCGCCAAATTGTGGGACTTGCAGGGCAACTGCTTGGTAACATTCACCGAACATAATGACTGGGTAACAACTGTCAGTTTTAGCCCCACAGGAGATAGGATTGGTACTGCCTCATTTGACAAAACTGCGAAATTGTGGGACTTGCAGGGCAACTGCTTGGTAACATTCACCGAACATAATGACTGGGTAACAACTGTCAGTTTTAGCCCCACAGGAGATAGGATCGCTACTGCCTCAGATGACAAAACTGCCAAATTGTGGGACTTGCAAGGCAACTGCTTGGTAACATTCACCGGACATAATGACTCGGTAAGAAGTGTGTGTTTTAGCCCCACAGGGGATGCGATCGCCACTGCCTCATATGACGGCACCGCCAAATTGTGGGACTTGCAGGGGAGTTTACTGGCGGACTTTAGCGGCTATAAGGGCAATTTGCTCAAAGGTGAGGCAGATTTTGTGGAGTTAACAATTCCGATTTTTAGTGTTTGTTTTAGTCGGGACGGGAAGTCTTTGATAACTGGTTCGCTGGATGGAAAGGTGCGGTTTTGGCCGATCGAAAGTTTGGACGAGTTGTTGGCGAGGGGGAGGGAATGGCTTGGTGAGAAAATTTAACCGCTGATGCACGCGGATGATTTGAATTTAGCAACGATTTTACAATTCTTTTTCACTTGTTCAAACTGCTATTAGCTTTACCCACTTTAGACACCCGAATTATTGAATAATTCGGGTATCTAGCAGACTACAAGCCGGAAATTTAAAAGTCAAGATTTATTAAGATTTTACCAAAAAGCGATGACAAATCACAAATCATGTATCTAAAATAAGAGACAAATTGACCCGGAAACTGAAGGTAAGAAAATGTCTGAACTTAGACAAAATCTAATTACCAGAGATTGGGTAATCATCGCCACCGAACGGGCGACAAGACCGGATCAATTCGCCAACACAAAAAAGTTGCCAGCAGTAGTGCCACCCCACCGTGCCGATTGCCCGTTTTGCGTGGGAAATGAGGAAGACGGAACCTTAGAAACTTGCCGTTTGGGCGATCGCGCTGACTGGCAAGTCAGGGCAATTCGCAACAAATATCCCGCCCTCTCCCCGACAGCAGAATGGATGAGGATATCATCGGGAATTCACCGCACGATGGCGGGAATCGGCGTTCACGAAGTAATTGTCGAACACCCGCGACACGATTTGACCACAGCTTTGTTGAGCGTTGAAGAAGTTGCCAACATACTTTTAGTATACCGCCAGCGCTATGTAGAAATTAGAAAAAATCCCCACATTGAAACCATTCTTATCTTCAAAAATCACGGGGAAAGTGCCGGAACTTCTATCGAACACCCCCACTCGCAGTTAGCAGCCACGCCAGTTGTACCAAGCCAATTTCGCAACCGCATCGAGGAAGCTGTTAGATATTTTGACGACACGGGAGAATGTCTGTTTTGCCGGACTTTGGAAGATGAATTAGCCGCGAAAGAAAGAGTCATTTGTGAGAGTGAACATTTTGTCGCTTTTATCCCTTACGCTGCACTTTCACCGTTTCACACTTGGATTTTTCCGCGCCGGCATTCCTCTTCTTTTGATGAAATTACCGATCCGGAACTTACCGATCTTGCTGATACTTTGAAAACTGTACTGGCTAAGCTTTATTACGGATTGAACAATCCCGATTACAACTATAATATTCGATCGGTGCCGATCGCCCTACAGGGAACAAAATACTTTCACTGGTATATCGCAATTATTCCCAGAGTCACCAAGCAAGCTGGGTTTGAGTTGGGCAGCGGGATGTTTATCAATACTGCCTTGCCCGAAGAAAGTGGAGCTTTTTTGCGATCGATCGAAATTCCTAGCGACACTAATTTCGGGTTGATCTAGAGTATCCTACATCAAAATAGGTCAAATTGTTGTGGAAATGCACCCCGCCACTCTTGCGAGTCAGCCTTGGGGGAAGAAACTGATACCCTTTGAGATTTGAGATTAAAGAATTAAGAATGACAGACTGCATAAGGGTTTGGATGGGCGCCTACAGTTGCATTCTTTGTGGAAACTGGTAAAATTTACCCTCTCAAGTTATCAAGGTACAAATACCTATGGATTTTACCAAACTCACAATAAACTTTCGACATACTGCCAGCAGTCGTCGCTACTAAAAGTAGCTCTCAAGATATCTCTAATTTTACCATTGAGCGATAATATCCCCTCCCCCGAGTCGCCCTTCTCGCCACTTTCGCCACTGTCTTCAGACACATTTTCTTGGAGGTGAACGAGAGCATCGGCGAAATTAGCCAGAAAATAATGTTCGTGCACCCATGCTGTTGGGTCTGGTATCGCTGCACTGCCAAAAGCTCGATCGACTAAATTTTTTTTGGCAACATCGTCAGTCTGGTTTTTCATCTTGAGTTTGATTTATATAGATTTTCTAACAGATCCCCATTTTAATCTTACTTCTCAACAGGATTGCGATCGAGATCGACCATAGCAGTGACAAATTTGTGTCCTTTGTGCGATCGCGATCCTGATTTTTTTACCCCTCCCGTGTTATCATGTGACCTCAAACTCGGTGACCAATAATTTTCACCTCCGGCAAAATACACTTGGGCATCATTCCGTGAACTCCTTTTTGGGGATTGTTGACAGCCTGCGTAATCCGAAAACTTACCGCCAGGGAACAAAAAACATAAGCATCTTCTTCTTTAAAACCCGCCCAAGTTTGGAGCCAAGAAATCGTCTCTTTTACCGCCATCTCAAACGCTTCATCTAATGTTCTACCGAATCCCATAATCACAATATGAGTGGGCGTTTCAGCAAACGGAGATATCAGAAATAAATCCTTGCGTAAGATGATTTGAATAGTCCCCTTCATCGAAGTTTCCAGGGCAGTACCGTCAACTTCACCGTCTCCTTGTGCCGAATGTCCGTCGCCGATTGACAGCAAACCGCCGCGCATAAAAACAGGTAAAAATAACCGCGTTCCTGGTTGAAGTTCCTGATTGTCCATATTGCCGCCGTAGCGCTCTGGAGGAATAGAAGAACGGTTTATTTCTGCATTGGCAACGCCGATAATTCCAAAAAAAGGATGCAGGGGAATCCGAATGCCGCTAGCTGGGGGAAATTCAGCAATTTTTTGATCTAAATCTAGCGGAATAAACTGCAATTTAGGTTCGGAGAAATAGTCAGGCAAAGCTCCCCATCCGGCGCGAATTGCATTAAATCCTACTGGTAAACTCGGGTAAACATCCTCAATGTTAATTTCTAAAACGTCTCCCGGTTCCGCATTGTTAACATAAATCGGACCTGTCAGCAAGTGGGGCCCCGGGCCAACTTTGCGGTTGGGAGGCAAATTCAGACAAATATCTAAAAATTCGGGGGTGAGAAATTCGCGCGGCGCTTTGTCAGCAACATAATATCCTGAATAGGTTTCGATATCGATGCGATCGCCCGAATCCACGCTTAAAGCAGGTTCGAGCTTCGGAGAAAAACCGCCCAAGTGTACGGTTTTGCAGTTAGCTTTGAGAAGGTGGCGGGTCATGGGATTTTAGATTTTAGATTTTAGATTGAAGGAAGGGTGTTAAGAATGTTATATCGCAAGTCTCATATCATGTCCGGTCGATTAACCATGATTAAACTTTGCCTCCGGCCACCAATA
>JAUBOM010000395.1:0-1062 GCA_036700245.1 Microcoleus vaginatus BM001213989 | reverse complement strand
TTTTCCTTTTGTCTGGTGGATGCGGGCTTTTTCATTCTCTTAGTTTACCAGATACCGCCACTTAAGTTTTTTTTGACCTGAATCCTTACAACAAAAATAATGAGGAAGTGACCTTTGAGCAAGAGCTAGTTCAAGATATGCTTGAACTCATTACAGTGTTTTCGGCTCGCCTTTATGGCAAAAGAAGAAAAAAAAACAAGAAGTTGATTGATGGCATGACTCAAGCGGTTAAGGAGGTAATTTGATGTTGCTAGGTTTTAAGACAGAGCTAAAACTAAATAATCGACAACAGACATAGTTAACCAAGCATTGTGGAGTAGCGCGTCACGCTTGGAATTGGGGATTGTGGCTGACCACAAACATTCTTGACAATAACAAAGCCCATCCAAATGAAAAGCTCAAGTTTCCCACAGAGATTGACCTGCACAAACTGTTAGTAGCCCTGGTGAAATCAGAAAATCCTTGGTATTACGAATGTTCTAAATCTACACCGCAGCAAGCATTAATAGCTTTACGCGAAGCTTGGAAGCGGTGTTTTAACAAGACTGCGGGAGTACCGAGATTTAAGAAAAAAGGGATCCGCGATTCTTTCACGTTAGAAGGAACAGTCAAAATTTTGGGTAACAACAAAATCCAAGTTCCTGTAATTGGCATTCTCAAGACTTACGAAAGGTTGCCACAAGTATTAACCAAATCTTGTACAATATCCCGTCAAGCAGACAGGTGGTTTATCAGCTTTCGATTTGACGTAGAGCACCAAGAGTTATGCCAAACAAGTATTGTGGGAGTTGACCTCGGCATTAAAGCATTAGCTACTCTCTCAACAGGTGAAGTGATTACCGGAGCAAAATCCTACAAAAAGTACGCAGCCAAGTTGTCAATAGTGCAAAGGCTAAATCGCCATAAAACTATCGGTTCAAACAATTGGAAAAAGGCACAGCTTAAGATAGCTAGATTGCACATAAAAATAGCTAACATTCGCAAAGATACGTTGCACAAGTTAACGACATTGCTTGCCAAAAACCACGGCACAGTAGTGATCGAAGACCTCAATGTGTCCGG
>JAUBOM010000260.1:2277-4727 GCA_036700245.1 Microcoleus vaginatus BM001213989 | reverse complement strand
AGTACAGACGACCTGCCAGGTCGTCTCTTCTACTCCGAAAAGAGATTGAGGCAACTATACCTCACCGGAGGGGCAGCCATACCCCTCCACCCCGCGAGGGGATTCAATTCAATGTAAAGCCGTCCTTTTAGGACGGGGTTTCAACCCTGCGCTACGCTGCGCCCATAGTTCTATGAAACGCAAACCTAAATCCTACAACGACGAAAGATTCAGCGACGACCCATCCCGGGGAGATGAAGACTCCGGCTCATTTGGCGGACAGTCGCGGCGTCAACCTCAGTCCGGCAAACCCTCTTTCCTCAATTCTGCCACCCTAGGGATTTTAACAGCCGTCTTTATTCTGGGAATTGGCATTGGCATTGCCTTTAGCTCCACCGCTACAATTAGCCCAGAGAACGTAGCATCCCGCGAATTTATCGATCGCAGCGCCCCGAACCCAGAACTTTGCGTGCAGTTTGGAGCAAGCGCGATGGTGACAGATATGCGCCTCTACGTCACCCTCAACCCCTTCAACGTCTACATCTCGCAGCCGAGTATGCGCCCCGGATGTGTCTTGCGGACCAATAACTGGGCAATTCTTGAACAAAGAAAACTGATCAGCCAAGACCAAGTGCGGGAGTGCAAAAATCGCATGAACACCTTTGGCTTCACCGGCCCCCTGGAAGCTCAACCGGAAATTAACTGTATCTACCAAAACGACGGCGCTAAAAACCTGTTCCTCAACCAACCGGGTTCGATAGCTCCAGCCGCTGAAGGTCAAAATTTCTAAATCGCCGATATAGCGATTGTCAGTTGAGTGAAGTACAGATGGTCGGGTAGGGACTTAGGCTTAGCCTAAGTCCCTACTTTATTTCATACAAGGGAAAACTGCTCTGAGTAGATTTTGAAGCCCAAGGTTCCAGAGGACACTTTCTTCTTCTCTCGAACCTCGGACTTCTTCCTTCAAAAACCGAACTGGGGCAAATCTTCGGTTAACTGAACTTGCAAAATTTGGCCGGGTTGAATCGTAGCCGGTTGAGGGGCAGCGACGTAAGTTGTAGCAGCACCTGCTGTCGCTCCAGCCAACAAACCGATGCCGGAAAAGCCGCTCAGCAAGAACAAAGCTAAGCCACCAATACCAGTATTGCGGAGCACACTGCGATCGGAAGGCTGTTGCCGGCGGCCTGCCACGGGTTGGGACCGAGCGAAGAGAGGGATATTGCGGCCGTTCAGACTAATAGCTTCGACAACAAATTGACTGCCGAGGTTGGTCGTTTCAAATCGGCCGATGACTGGCGTATTAGCAGGTACGATCGTATTACCGCGACTGTCAAAAATTCCCCCTTGCAGCAGCAGCACTTCCTCTCGTCTGGGTTTCGCACGGACAAGGCGCAAAGCCTCAGTACCGGGGTATAGCAAACTGAGCTCCGTGCCCGCCGGCAACAAGACATTCGCCCCAGCCTCTGCCTGCAAAGCAGCATTCGATCGTCCGCGAGGAAGTGGTTCACCAAAAGTAAGCGTCCGCTGTTGGGGTACAGCAGCAGCCGTTATTTGAGGATTTAGGCGGGGTACAGCAGCCGCTTGTACCCCAGGACGTTCGTCAAGGCGGAGATTGACTAAAGGCACTGTTATCGGCCGAATTTGGTCGTTTGGAGTTGGCGGCTGCGAAGAAGTTGTAGCGGAATTCAGGGAAGTAGGAGGCTCAGGTCGATCGATCTTTGTGGCAGCAGTTGAGTTGGGATCTGTCGGCGACTGGTTTTGCGGTACTTGTATTGCAGGCGGGCGTTGAGTTTCGGGAGTTTTCACGCTCCGAGTCGGTTCGATCGAAGGACGCAACACCCAGCGATTTTCTACCCCTATTCTTTGGAATTGAACTTGCCCTGCGTTGAAAGCTGCTTCAGGAGCCAAATTCACCAGAATTCTCGCCGTCCCGGGTTGAAGTTGACTCACCCCCACAGAACGCACTCTGCCTTGCGGGTATAGCTGAGTTGCATCTACTCCGATCTCAGTATTGGGCAAATCCACAGCAATCTGAGACGGGTTGAGCACAGAATATGTGGGAGTTGTTCCCTCTGGGAGAGTAATTTCTAGCTGATTTGTCGCCGGATCGAATTGCCAACTTGTCACTGTAGAAGCATTTGCTGGTTCCAGTTTTAATTGCACTGTCGCAACTGTGGCGGCTGCTGCTAAACTCAGACTCAGTGACTCGATCGCAAACAATCCGAGTGCTAGAGAATTAACAGTCAATTTTTGTAAGTTTTCCCCAAATCTGATGAGTAATTTTTTGTATGGCATGGCGGCTGCGTGAAAGTTTAGATTTTAACTAACTTTGGCGATAATTTTTTCTGGCAGAGGCGTTTACATGGCGATCGCATCGGTTACGTCAAGCGGCGCTTGACGCTGAAAGTTTAGCATTAATTGGTAATTGGGGAATTGGTAATTGGGGAATTGGTAATTGGGGAATTGGTAAT
>JAUBOM010000260.1:0-2177 GCA_036700245.1 Microcoleus vaginatus BM001213989 | reverse complement strand
AATTGGTAATTGGGGAATTGGTAATTGGGGAATTGGTAATTGGGGAATTGGTAATAGCCCTGGACGCACCCAAGCATCAGAAACTCGGTTTCTTCCTCTATTTCTCCTAACTAAACCCAGGATTTTACCGAAAAACCGCGTTTCTCACCCCCATTCTCAAGTTGATAATACCTTCGCCATTTTCTTGTAGGTTGGGTTGAGGCACTCGTACCCAACCTACAAATTAGAGGATTTTGTCCTTTGGCGAAGGCATTGTTAAACAAAGCGAGTTGGTAGAATATCGGCAAAAATCAGCGCATTAAATGCGCTTTTATCGTTACCGAGCAACAGCCACAAAATCCAGAGAAGTAATAGTATTGTTAGCCCCAAAAACCTGAGCCAAAACCTCCCCAGTGGCAGCAAATTGCAGGAGTGTACCGTTCGCCGTCGAGTTAATTTGCAAGGCCTCGAAAGTCAAGCCCTCAGCGAGCACAAACTTATCAGTTCCTACGGAAAAATTGAGTACAGTATCGATACCGCTGTTAGCGCTTAACACAAAACGATCGCTCTCAATACCTCCAATTAGAGTATCGTCTCCCCTGTCGCCAAACAGCCAGTCATCCCCTGCACCCCCATTGAGAATGTCGCTATCTTTCCCTCCGTAAATAGTGTCATTACCCGAGTCGCCGTTGAGAGTATCTTGGCCTTCATTGCCGTATAAAAGGTCATCGCCGCTGCCACCGTTGATGCAGTCTTGCTGGCCGTCTGCACCCACAGCGCCTCGAGAGTTTTCCTCGCGATCGCCACTAATGGTATCGTTACCCTCATCGCCGCACAAACTATCGCTGCCCGAGTCGCCGTAAATCAAGTCGTCGCCAGTATCTCCCTGTACCAAGTCGTCATCCTTGCCGCCACGAACAATATCGTTACCCTCACCCCCACTCAAAGAGTCGGAACTCTCACCACCATTGAGGAAGTCATTCCCATCGCCCCCAAATAGCAAGTCGCGGCCTAACACATCGGACACTAACTCGTTTGGCAAACTGCCGTAAAGCGAATCATCTCCCTTGTCGCCGACAATGGTATCAGCACCGAGTTCGCCCCAAATCAGGTCACCCGCTTTGCCACCGTAAACTAAGTCGTTACCTTTGCCTGCAAAAAGACTGTCATTATCTTTGCTGCCGCCGATGATGTCGCCGCTGTCGTTGCCGAAAATTAAGTCGCCGAAAGAGGTGGCAAATGTACTGCCTTCTTGAGTGCCGTAGTCGCCGAGGAGGGTATCAGAACCTAGATTGCCGTAGAGAGTATCCGAGTCTGTTTCGCCAAAAACCCGATCGCCCCCTTTGCCTCCAAACACCAAATCCCGGCCATTGCCGCCGACCAAGGTATCGTCTTGTTCTTCGCCGTTAAGTAAGTCGTTACCGTCGCCTCCAAAGAGTAAATCGAAGCCGTCGGGGTCGTTGGCTAAGGAGTTTTGAACACCGCCGAACACAGAGTCGTCTCCCTTGTCGCCGTTTAGGGTGTCTGCGCCTTTGTCACCCCAAGTCAAGTCGTCTTCTTTGCCGCCGTAGGCGATGTCGGGGCCTTTACCGGCGTAAACCGTGTCCGAACCTTGGTTGCTAGCAATGGCATCAGCCTCTGCGCCGCCGAAAATCAGGTCGCCGTCGTTACCAGTCAAGTCGAGGTTGTTGCCGTTGTCGCCGACTATGGTGTCGGAACCGAGATCGCCGACTATGGTGTCGGAACCGAGATCGCCAAAAATGCGATCGTCTTGTTTCCCTCGAAACACCACGTCGTTGTCTTTGCCAGCGTCAACAATGTCGTTATCGGGATCTGCTGCTATGAAGTCTGGCCCTGGGTCAGAGAAGACGATATCGGTGCCACCTTCACCTAAAACTGTGTCGTCGCCAAAGGAGACAAACAGTTCCTTAGCTTTGTTCCCTGTTAAAAAATCGTTTCCCGCAGTCCCTATTATCGTGTTTTCGATGTCGATGAGTTGTGCGGCGTTTGAGTCGAAGTTAAGTATTTGCGAAGGCTGCGGTTGGATAAATGTTATCGGGGGCAGCAAGGGCAGTGGTTGGCAACCGCAATCGGTATCCGGTTCGGGAACTTGGCCGAATATAGGGGTCGGTGTTGGTGCCGGGGCGGGTGTTGGTTCCGGGGCGGGTGTTGGTTCCGGGGCGGGTGTTGGTGCCGGG
>JAUBOM010000259.1:0-4776 GCA_036700245.1 Microcoleus vaginatus BM001213989 | reverse complement strand
TATGGAATCGGTAATCGCGCTCTCTGGTACACTGGTCGCTCAAAGAAACTAATTAAGCAGATATATTTAGTGATTGCCACCCTATTGTTGCGATCGCCACCACAGCAGATAGAGTTCTGCGATCGCGCTCTGATCGTGGCTCCAGCAGTTTAGCTCATCCTTAAGGCAGTGGGATAAGGCCGATAACTTAAGTAGGCTCTGATGAAAATAGTCCGAATTACTCAGCCTTACGCTTTCCAGATATGTATGCTGCTAAATAACTGAAGTCGAGGACTTCGTACCATGACTTCTCATAAATTATCTCCAGACAATACAGCAGAATCGATCGCCCCAGCCACCCTCGACATCGAACAATCACCAAAAACCGATGCCCCCTTTCCCATAGTTGGGATTGCCGCCTCCGCAGGAGGGTTGGAAGCCTTCACGGGGTTACTGACCCATTTACCCATAGATACGGGTATGGCGTTTGTGCTGATTCAGCATTTAGCCCCCGATCACAAAAGTTTGCTGAGGGAGATTCTCAGCAGAAGCACGCAAATGCCTGTTAATGAGGTACAAGACGGCATGGCTGTAGAGCCGAATCAAGTCTACGTCATTGTGCCCAACACCAAGATGGTGCTATCTAAAGGCGTGCTGCAACTATCACCCCGCGAGAAGCTTTATGGCAAATATATGCCGGGAGATGCGTTTTTTACGTCATTGGCAGTCGATCGCGGACACAAAGCAATTGCCGTAGTATTATCCGGGGGAGACGGAGACGGTTCACTGGGGCTCAAAGCAATCAAAGCAGCCGGAGGCATGGCTTATGCTCAATGTCAAGGCACGGCAAAATTCGATAGTATGCCGAATACCGCTGTTGCGACAGGAAATGTCGATTTTGTTCTGCCACCGGAAAAAATTGCCGAGGAACTGGCAAACTATAGTCGCAGTGGGCTTCTCACTGGCCCGCTTCCCCTGACAAAAGTTGAGGAATCGCCCGAACAGCCATCGGCCCTGGCAACTATTTTGGCGCTGCTGAAATCGACCACAGGCGTTGACTTCAGCCAGTACAAAGCGGCTACCCTGAACCGACGCATCCAGCGACGGATGGTATTGTACAAGCTAGAGAACTTGGATGATTACGCCGAACACCTTCGACACAATTCGGCTGAAGTCAAAGCTTTGTATGAAGAAATCCTGATCCACGTTACCAGTTTCTTCCGTGACACCGAAGCCTTTCAAAAGTTAAAAAAGCTGGTTTTCCCCACGATTACCCAAAATAAATTAGCAAATGCTCCCATTCGGATTTGGGTGGCCGGATGTTCGACTGGTGAAGAAGTTTATTCGATCGCCATTTGCTTGTTAGAGTTTTTGGGCGATCGAGTTATCCCGCCGATCCAGATTTTTGCCACGGACATTGGCGAGGCGACAATCGGCAAAGCTCGGTCAGGCGTCTACCTAGAAAACCAGATGGTAGACGTTTCACCAGAGCGACGTTCTCGCTTCTTTATTCTCGAAGAAGGAGGTAGTTATAAAATCTGCAAGGCCGTCCGCGAACTGTGCGTATTTGCCCGACAAGACTTAGGTAGTGACCCGCCTTTTTCCAATCTCGATTTAGTTAGCTGTCGCAATGTGCTGATTTACTTGGGAGAGTCATTGCAAAAGAAAGTGATGCCGATTTTTCATTACAGCCTTAACCCAACAGGCTTTCTGATGTTAGGTACTTCTGAGAGTACCGGAAAATTTTCATACTTGTTTAAGCCAGTGGATAGAAAGTATAAAATTTATGCAAAAAAGTTGACTGCGACTCGTCCCACTTTTTCGTTTATGCCGAGCTCCTATCCCGTCGCTAAAACTGTTCAAAAACAGGAAATGAATGAAGAAAATTTAATAAATAGCTTGGACTTACAGCGAGAAACTGAGCAACGGATTTTGAAGCGTTATGCCCCAGCCAGTGTGCTTGTCAACGAGGATATGAAAATCCTGCAAGTGCGGGGAGACATCGATCCTTACTTTAGAGTGGCAGCCGGAACGCAGGACTTAAACTTGCTGACAATGGCAAGGGCAGGCTTGCTTGTTGAGCTTCGCACCGCAATTGATCGGGCACAAACCCAGAACGTGACAGTTAGGAAAGAAAGGGTAGTTGTTGAATCGGGCGGACGATCGACTACCGTCAATATTGAGGTGATGCCGTTTCAGCCGCACACCTTCACAGCACGCTATTTTTTGCTGCTACTTGAAGAGGTTTTACCCCAGGCGATCGACTTTGGCACCGTCACTTCTGAAAGCTGCGAGCCAGGTGATTTAGCTTCGGAAAATGAGTGCCTGAGGCAGGCATTTGCCACCGCTAACCAAGAAAAAACTTCGGCTCAAGTGCACCTGCAATCGCTGATCCACGAGCAGGAAAATCTCAACCAAGACCTCAAAATTGCTAACGAAGAAATCCTATCGAGCAACGAGGAGTTGCAAAGCACCAACGAGGAACTAGAAACTGCCAAAGAAGAGATTCAAGCCACTAACGAGGAACTCACCACCACTAACGAGGAACTTCGCAGTCGAAATATTGAACAAAGCCTGGTCAATAACGATCTGACAAATTTGCTTGCCAGTATCAATATCCCTATCTTAATGCTGACAAACGATTTACAGATTCGACGGTTTACGCCAACGGCACAGCAACTTTTGAGTCTGATTCCCACAGATGTTGGACGACCTTTTAGGGACATCCGATCGACTTTTGACGTTCCCGACTTGGAACAGATGATTTTGGAGGTGATTGATACTCTCCACACGAAAGAACAAGAAGTTCAAACTTTATCGGGATATTGGTACAACCTCCGCATTCGTCCTTACCGTACAACGGAAAACCAGATTGACGGTGTGGTGATGGTTTTGATCGATATTGATGCTCTTAAACGCAGTGCCGCCACCTTGGAAGATGCCCGAAACTACGCTGAAACCATCGTGGAAACTGTGCAAACGCCTTTAGTCGTGCTAGATGCTGATTTCCGAGTGAATAAAGCAAATCGATCGTTCTATGAAACGTTTCAGGTTTCATCCTCAGAAACAGCGAAATATTCGCTGTTTGAGCTAGGGAACGGGCAGTGGAATATCCCCAAATTGCGATGGATTTTGGAAGATATTCTGGTTAGTGATGTTCAACTTCAAAACTTTGAGTTGGCTCACCTGTTTGATAATATCGGGCAGAAAACCATGCTGCTTAATGCTTGTAAACTTGAAGGAGAAGATCGAGCTTTAATGATTCTGTTGTCGATCGAGGATATCACACAGCGCAAGCAGTTTGATACAGAGCGATCGCAGTTATTGCAGCAGGAACAGTGGGCCCGCCAACAAGCAGAAATTGCCAACCGTGCTAAAGATGAATTTCTCGCGAATCTCTCCCACGAGCTCCGCAATCCCCTGACTCCGATCCTGGGGTGGGCACAAATTCTGCGCTCGGGCAAGCTTAAGGAAGCAGCCGTTACTAACGCTCTAGAGGTGATCGAGCGCTCCGCGAGGGCGCAATCTCAGTTAATCGAAGATATCCTGGATATTTCCCGGATTACGAGCGGCAAGCTCGCTGTTGATAGCAATTTGATCGATCTGCAGTTAGTGGTGCAAGCTGCGCTGGAGGGGGTTCAATTATCAGCCGAAGCAAAAAACATTCAAATTGTTTCGGAGCTTAGTTCTGCGACTGTTTTAGGCGATGCTGCTCGCTTGCAGCAAGTTGTGTGGAATCTTCTGTCTAATGCCATTAAGTTTACTCCAGCAGGAGGACGAGTGGAAATCACGCTCTCGGCGATCGACGATCGCGCTCAACTTCAAATCAGCGACACGGGAAAAGGCATTGGGGCAGAATTCTTGCCGTATATTTTCGATCGTTTCCATCAAGGCGATGCCACCACCACTAAGGCTAATCAAGGGCTGGGATTGGGTTTGTCGATCGTGCGTCATCTGGTTCAATTGCACGGGGGAACGGTGGAAGCGGATAGTCCGGGTGAGGGACAAGGAACTACAATGACTCTGAGATTGCCCTTGAGAGCCTCGCCTCAAAATTTGACACCGGCGATCGATTTAGAGCCAACTTTTTTGGTAGCGCCTTTAAATGCCTCAAGAAGCGATAGTGTCCCCTCTCTCGAAGGCTTGCACATCTTAGCTGTGGACGATCGGCTCGATACCCGGGAACTCGTAGCATTTGTGCTCGAAAGCTACGGGGCTGAGGTTTTGACAGTTGCATCTGCCAGAAGTGCGATCGCTGCTTTGACTGAGAATCCCGGCCGATACGACGTGCTAATCTCTGATATCGGAATGCCAGAGGAAGATGGGTATTTCTTGATTCGAGAAGTGCGAGCCCTTGCTGCGGAAGCCGGAGGAGAAATCCCAGCCGTCGCGCTGACTGCTTATGCGAGCGATAAAGAACGGCAAAGGGCGATCGAAGCTGGTTTTCAAACTCATATTGCTAAGCCGCTAAAACCAATTCAACTAGGATTAACTATTGCCAATCTAGCAGGACGATTTTAATTTATTTTGAGATACAGCAGTTTTTAGCAATATGAGGTACAGTCTGGCGTGGGGCATGGGGCATGGGGCATAGGGCATAGGGCATGGGATTGCCACGTGTATCTCATAAACCTGCAATCTGCTGTAATAGTCGGCGTTTGAAAGCGCTTTTTGTCAAAGGAAGCATAGTCGCGCGCCGGACTTAGCCTGGGCCGTTTCTCTACAAATATCCCGTAGTGATCTCAACTCCGCTAGCATCGTCGGGCGTAAAATCGAATCAACAGTCAATACTCAACT
>JAUBOM010000258.1:0-4784 GCA_036700245.1 Microcoleus vaginatus BM001213989 | reverse complement strand
TGGGTGAACTGGCGTTCTACATTGGACAATACGGTTTTGGTGGTGAGCGCAATAGTTGCCCCTGCATCTGCTACGATCAATTGAATGCGCGATAGAGACTGGTTGCGCCGGGGAGGATACGCAGGGACAGCAACGGCTCCAGCGTACAGACACCCGAAAAATGCGGCTATGAAGTCCAACCCAGGTGGGTATATCAGCAGCACCCGCTCCCCGCTTCCCCCTAAATTTTGCAGACTGGTGGCGATCGCTCGTGCCTGCAAATCCAACTCTCGATAAGTTATATTAGTTTCCTCTGTTTCTCCATCTAGCAGAAAAGTAAAAGCCTTTTTGTCCGGCTGGTAGAGGGTTTTACTGTGAAGAATATCTACTAAAGTACCCACACTATCGACGTTGAAACAACTTTCGTAGGTTAAGTTCTGACTGGTAATCATTTATTATTAAATATTTTCAGCAAGGGGACATGTGGGAAATACAACAGATACGCCACTCTTCCTCCTGACAGCATCCATTACTTCACTGTTTAAGGACGAAACTTCCTTTTTTAACAACGAGGATATTAATGTCGTTTGTGGATACAGCGACTCAGAAGATATTGTAATTTTGGCTTTCGCAGTAAAGTAATCATATATACAATCTTTGTTCCCCAGGCCTATCTAAAGTAGTATTCAAAATAAATTTGTAGATATATATACAATTAAGTACAACCCAGCTATGGTCCCGGTTGATTGTCGGGGCGTATTATAGGATTCGCATGCCACCCTTAACGCAAATTTAATGATGCGCTTGGGTAAACCCAGCTTCTGTAAGCATTGATGTTCTTAAAGTTAAAGTCGCTCACCTCAAATGGTTCAAATCCCTCCTAGTAGCTTGGGCTGTTGAGCGAGTAACTCGTTCACGTAGCATTCGGGATAATGTGATGTCCAACGAAAGCCGACCAGACAAGCGTGCGATGAATGCTTGCACGTTTGTCTGCTTCTTTCCGCCTTGTAATCAACTTGTTCAACTTTACTAATTTACTAATTTACGTCTTTAGTCTTATAAAAGCATTAAATTTAGCTTTTTAGCAAATTAACTATTGACTAATTTAACTTTTTAGCCAATGATATAGAGATAAAACCCCATGTCCCTAAAGCCATGATTGCAGTCGCCATCGCCTCCCTGTCCGGGGGGCAGGGCAAGACAACCGCATCTCTATTCCTGGGTCGCCTCCTAGCGAGTCGTGGCTATCCCACACTGGCGATCGACGCCGATCCCCAGCACAACCTAACCACCTACCTGGGGCTAGAACTGCAACCCAACCAACCCACTTTGCTGGAAGTTCTCAAAAAATCTGTAACCATAGAAGACGCCATCTATCCAGTTGAAGGTAGCGACAACTTGTTTCTAATTCCCTCCGACGACGGCCTAGACGCCGCCGCCGACTACCTATCCAGTAGTGGCGTCGGCGCCACCCTGTTACTGCGCCGCCTTGAACCAGTTGCCGATGTCTTCAAATTTTGTATCATTGACGCACCCCCGCAGCGATCGCAGATTTGCCTAACTGCAATCGGTGCAGCTGATGCCGTAATCATACCCGCCGAAGCCTCCGTCAAAGGCTATGGTTCCCTAGTGCGGACACTCGACTTGCTCAACTCCATGAGAGATGTCAAAGCAACAAACGCTACCGTACTAGGAGTGCTGCCCTTCCGCGATCGCTGGATTGGCAATACTCAAACCCTACAGAGTCGCCTTGCCGTAGAAGGAATGAAGGACGAAGTTGAAAAAGAATTAATTTTTCCCTCAATCAGAGAATCAGAACAGTATAAAAAAGCCATTAACAAGCGCCAAACTCTCAGCCAACTAGGACATCCAGATTTAGAATATCCCTTTGAAATCATGCTCGCTAAAATCAAGTCTCTTTTACAACAAAAAGTACAATGAGTGACAGCATCCTCGACAAAATTCGCTCCAACCGCAAGCGAACAGTTGTTCCAAACCGAGAAGATACTTTAATTTCCCCAAAACAGGGAAGTGAACCAATTATTCAACCGGAAACTACTACGAACGAAGCTTCAAAAGGAACCATTGCTTCCAAGTCTACCATAGAAGAATTAAAAGTCGAACTTGCGAAAATTCCTCCCACTCGCCGTCATTCTGCTATTGTTCTAGATGCAGAAATAGATGCTAAATTGACAAGATTTTGCAAAGAAAAGGGAGTAACTATAGAAGTATTTTTAGAAGCTGCATGGCTGCAAGCCCTAGCTTCATCCGGGCTGATGGAAAAAATATTAGTAGAAGCTAAGTCCCGCTACAATTCAAGAAAACGTGCTGGAAAGCTGAGGCGGCTGATCACAATGCTATCCGGGCGTTGATAAGGAGATGCTGCTGCCATTAAAAGAACGAATTTTTGATGGTGAGTGTTGCCCTTATTACTAAGATGATTGTTTGAGATTCCCGGGCTTTTATACGTGCGGATTCTTGCTTCAATCAGTCGATTTGCTCGTTCATGTCACCACCAACGAGTAGAAGCCAGCCAGCCCCCAAACGTTATACTACTTCCTTAAAAGTATGCTACAATAGCTTGAGAGTTTAAAGATATAGCAGCCGCCACCTTAGTCAGGACGTAGTATAGATGAAGAAGTGATTAGTTTCCGCATTCTTAGAGGATGTTTTAAAAGTCCCGGAAGGTATAATTTAGCCCTTCTGATGGGGCTTAACTGAGACGGTAAATCAAGGTTTCAGCCCATACTTAGATACTTCTTTGTGCCGACTATGAGGTCAAACGACCCTTTGAAAACATCCTCTGAAACCCAGAAAGTGTAAACATTTAGCCAGGTTATTCTAACAAAAGATAGGCGGCCGAATTGTTACACGCTAGCCTATCCCCAAAATAATGTTACCAACATTTTATCAGATCCACTTACAAAAACAACTGACACCAATCCAGTTTATTCTACTCAGAATCTTGCTCCTTTTGATACAATCACAGAAGGAAGTGAGGTTAGAGAGACTCGTGCGAGTATTCCCTTGCCCAATTACTACCGAAAGTCGTCGCCAACTACAAAGATTTCTTGATTTACCTCAATTAACGATCGCACTAATTTGGTTTGCTTTGATGCTTATTGGTTAACCACTTATTGCTCTGTGGGACAAACCCTATCAGTGGCGCTCGATCGGACTCAATGGGGCTGTATCAATCTGTTTACGATCGCCCTAATTTGGCAGAAAAGAGCCATTCAATTATACTGGTGTTTGTTACCAAAATTAGGAAGCAGTAATTTACAAGAACAAACGCTTGCTCTACAACAAATTTTACCCTTGTTTAAAGAATAGAAAGTGATCGTTTTGGGCGATTCCGTTCGGGATAGCTTCGCTTCACAATAATTTTGTTCGCTCCGACTTGGGAAACTCGCTCAAGACAGTGGGTGTATCTTTTTGCTTGAGGCTAAAAAAGAATCATCGTTTGGAAACAGAAAACTTTATTTGGCAACGTTTAGACCAATTAGGATTAGTCCCAGGAACTTTCTTATATTTTCAAGGAATTAGGGTAAAAAAAACGCAGCCAGTAGCAGGATTTGATATTGATAGTAAATGGAAACGCAATTATAGCAACCCTAAATCATTATCATGATTACGCTACAATTATATGCAATACTTGATTATGACAAAAAAATGAATAACTTACAACTTCCACAAAAAGATATGGGAAAAGAAATAGCCCAATTAGAATCTTTCATTAAAAGCGATATCGATGCAAGAGAACAAAAACGAGCAATAGCTGTCAGGATGGCTTCTCCGGTAAGCTTTACTATGAAATAAGCAAAATGTTAGGTGTAAGTAATTCTTTTTTGTTACTGCAAAAATATTTTTAAAAGCCAAGGCATCGAAGGAATAAAGCTAGGATATAACAGATCACAAGGGTATTTCACAAAGCGACAAACGGATGTAGTAGTCGAGTGGGTAAAGAATAAATAATCTGGGAATTTAGATGAGTTAGTGACTTATGTAGAGCAAGAGTTTGGTGTGATATATAAATCAAAACAGAGCTATTATGAACTTTTCGCTCAGGCAAATATTAGTTGAAAAAACAATCAAAAAGTCAATCCAAAATCCGATAAAGAACTGGTAAAAAAAAAGCGGGAAGAAATTAACGAGATTTTATCAAGAAACAAGGCTGGCATAGAACCTGGGGAAATAATAGTATTTTTTTTAGATGAATGTCATCTACTTCATGGCGAGCTGACAGGCTACGCTTGGGGTCAATCGGAGCGGAGAATTGAAGTTCCTATTACCAATGAAAAAGATAGACAAACTTATTTTGGGGTCCTGAATTATCAAAGCAAACAATTCCACGTTCAAAGTTATCCGTCTGGAGAGGAAAAATCAACAGTTAAATTCATAAAACACTTACAAAATAAATATAAAAAACGGAGAATAATCTTGATTTTAAATGGAGCTAGTTATCATAACTATGGAGAATTTAGAGATTTTTTATCATCAGTAAATAGTTATAAATAACCTAATGATTTGTCAATTACTTGTATTTTATTTGCTCCCAATTCACCCCAACAGAATCCCGTTGAAGATATTTGGTTAAAAGCTAAAAACTTTTTAAGAAAGTATTGGTATTTATGTAGGTTTTTTAAGATTATCAAATTTTTGTTTGAGTTATTCACTAAGGAACATAAATTTGATTTCCCCAAAATTCTCAGTACACTTATACATAGAAAATCATTTAGGATTGCTATATTCCCTCTTTTGTCACTTTCGGCAAGAAATAATCAGGAACGCTTAGAGCATAAGAC
>JAUBOM010000030.1:0-66841 GCA_036700245.1 Microcoleus vaginatus BM001213989 | reverse complement strand
CATCCGTTACATCCGTTACATCCGTTACAGAATCCGTTGCCGAACTTCCTTCTTCTTTCAAATGATTAATTGTTGGTGTCAGAAGAGTCAGCCGAGGGGCCGGCGGTAACTTTTGTCTCTCGTTTTTCGCGTTTTTTCCGTTCCGCTTGGATGACATCTTGAAGCACTATTCGCGCTTGGGCCATTTTTTCCAAATTGCTGCGGTACAAATCTAAATCTTTGCTAACTTTGTCTTCTGGGAGGTGCAATGCCGCACTGACTTTGGCGATCGCGTTATTTCGCGTTTCTTGGTCTTTTACCAAGTTAGGGTCAGCTTTTTCTAACAGCGAGAACAAACCGATCGCGAACAAGCGGCTGTACTTAAATTGAGGGTTGCTGGCGATCGCCCCTAAAGACGCTTGCAAATCCCCTGTATCTTCAAAGCTGGTCGAGCGATCGACCCATGAGAGCAACTCTTGCCCGGAAAGTCGATCCGCCAAGCTTTCCAATCGCTGAGCGTCTTGCTTGTAGCGTTCTGGATCTTCCTCTAGGGACTTGCACAAAGCGTTAAAAATCGAAACTCTGTCTGCTTCTGGGGCGTACCCGAGCATGAATCGATCGAAAGCTGTCACTACACCCAAAGCATAAATCGGGTCGTATTGAAAATCGGCATTTGCCAAAAGCAAGTGCATTTCTACCATCAACTCTTCTACCACTCGACGGTAAATTGAATTGATCGGTCGAGTGTGAATCGTATAGAAACTTCGCTTAGTATCTGAAACAGTACGGTTCTTGTTCACCTGAGTCTTATAGATAAATAATTTTGCCGTAGCGGGGGTGCTCACGGGCGTGAGTAAAGTCGGGGGAGTCGATTTGCGCTCTGGCTGACAAAAATTGCTAGTTTTTTTTTAGCGGTGCTGTCGGAAACCGAGGCAAAATTTTATCAAAAAGATTTTACGCGCGATCGGCAGCACCGCTTAATATGTCGCACTACGAGGGCAAAACCGCTTCTAAAAACCTACAGGAATCTGCAAGTCAAACTTAGCGATTTATGTTTAGCCTAGATTCGGATGCTCTAAGCTTCCTGATTGCTCAGGTTGGCCTGAGCTTCCCAGTTAGAGACTGCTAAAATTAACAGAGGACTTGAAATATTTGGTTTTTTGATGATTAGTTTATGTAAGCGTGTTTCTATGGTTTTCACGCCAAGTAAGTTTTAACAACCCGCACTAATCATGCGTTTTTCGAGTTTATCACGATTGTTGCTCTCTTCTTTAAAATCTGAAAAAATCTAGATAATTCTAGAAATTTAGGCTACTCTTTTACACCCCAGTATCTTTACAATCATAGCTTAGCTGGGAGCGCTCATAAATTTAATCTTCTGACTTGCCCAGCCCAGATATCCCTTGGGGTATCACAATAAGTTTTTACTGTCAAGTCTCAATCCTGAAAAATCAAACAAACATGACAATTTCTCCTGAATTAATAGCTTTAGCCCAGTACATGGCAGGCGAATTTGACAACCGGGAACAAGCGCTAGCAGACCCGGCGTGGTACGTCCACCTTCGTTTGTGGCAAAGACCCCTGCCCATTCCTCTATTTTCCGAACCTAGCATTGCTCTGTTTGCCGAACAAGCCAACATTCTGGAATTAGATAAGCCATACCGCCCCCGCATCGTGCAACTGAGGCAGGTGAAGACAGCGCCGGGACTTATAGAAGCTCAGTATTATATGTTCAAGGATATCGCAGCCGTCAAAGGAGCCGGTCGCAACCCCGACTTGCTTGGAAAGCTAACGAACGAGCAAATCCAACTCCTCCCCGGCTGTACCCTCTCGGTTGCGGTACAAAATTTAGCCTCAAACGGCTATCGCTTTCGCGCATCTTTGCCGGAGGGCACTCGCTGCGGCTTTGCCTACGGGGGGCAAAATTACCAAGTAGACTTGGGATTTGAAGCCGCAGGCGAGGAATTTCTGAGCTACGACAAAGGAATAAGCCCCACGACAGGCAAGGCTATCTGGGGAGCTTTAATGGGCCCTTTTAGATTTGTCAAGCGTCAGGATTTTGCTTCTGAGATATTGGGTTGAAGCAAGAAGCAACAAGAAAGAAGGAAGAAAGATTTAGTTATCGTCGCGAGTGAAGGCAAGACTTTACCTTGACGTATTCTTCTACTTCAGTGTTTTGGTGAACGTCTCAACCTTTCAAGAAAGGAAGAAGACAGAAGGAAGCCGGCAAAAATTTACCTGCTTCCTGTTCTTGTGCTGGGTTTCTGCGCGCTTCTGAGTCTCAAGCTTAAATTACCCGCGACACCGCAACAGATACAAAGCAGGTCCTCAACTTGCGCGCGGCACCCCCTCTAGAGCTTCTTCTTCCGTTTCAAAGATTTCAAACACAGAATCCATCATGGTGACTTCAAACACCAGTTTGGCTTCTGGATGAACATTGCAAATACGGAAACTTCCCTTAACTTTATCCGCATCGCGCATACCTGCTACCAATGAAGTCAGACCAGAGCTATCTATAAAGTTAACCTGACCAAGATTCACGACGACATGGCGGCTGAGTTTGGAAATACACTCTTGCAACTTGAGGCGGAATTGCCAAGCTGTAGTGATGTCCAACCGTCCTGTCGGTGCTAAGACGATAACTGTTGTACCGTCTTGAAGCGTGTGGGTTTTTTGATCAATATGAATCACTGACCCTTCCCTCAAATTTATTATCTATCGCGGTGGTTACTGTCCCAGTAGTTTAACTCAGGTCGGTGACTGCTGAGGCATCCAATTAGCCCAATCTTGCGGTTTTAGGAACTTGGAGTAGAGTTCGGCTTCTGGAGAGTTGGGTTCTGGCTCGTAGCAGTATTCCCAGCGTACCAAAGGTGGCAGGGACATTAAAATCGATTCAGTGCGTCCGTTGGTTTGCAAACCAAAGGTCGTGCCTCGATCGTACACCAAGTTAAATTCAACGTAACGGCCGCGGCGGTAAAGTTGGAAATTGCGCTCGCGATCGCCGTATTCTTTCGATCGGTGCTTTTCAATTATGGGGGTATAAGCCGGCAAAAATGCCCGGCCGCAGTCCTGTACAAAAGCGAACAGCGACTCCCAGCTCCTAGGTTCCGGCACCCCGATGTTGTTGCTGCACTCAGCAGCCTTCCCTTTGACATTATGGTCGCGGTAAAGCGGGCCTTGAGCGCTTTGGTAGTCAAAAAACAGTCCGCCCACGCCACGGGTTTCTTGGCGGTGGGGGAGGTAGAAATATTCGTCGCACCAGAGTTTAAATGTCGGATAATATCCGGCATGGTGGCGATCGCAAGCTGCTTTCAGAGTTTTGTGAAAATGAGCTGCATCCTCAGCCAACGGGTAATAGGGAGTCAAATCCACACCGCCGCCAAACCACCAAATCGGCCCAGCCTCAAAATAGCGGTAATTCAGGTGAACCGTAGGCAAGTAGGGATTGCGGGGGTGCAGCACCATCGAAGTACCCGTTGCATAGAAATCGTGACCAGCAGCTTCTGGGTGCTTTGCCAGAATCAAAGCCGGCAAACTTTCGCCCCACACTTGGGAAAAATTGACTCCCCCTTGTTCAAAAATATTGCCTTCGCGCATGACGCGAGAACGTCCGCCACCGCCTTCGGATCGTTCCCAAGAGTCCTCCTTAAATTTGCCCAGGCCATCGAGCTGTTCGAGGGATTGACAAATTTCGTCTTGTAGGCTTTTCATAAATTGGCTGACTCTAGCTCTAGAGTCAGCCGGCGGCAAAAACGGGGAAGTGGCGGTTTTAAGTGTTGTAGAAACTGTCATAAAATTTTCTGTGGTCACATTTTAGTCTTAGATGGCGATGATTGCCAAATCCAGTCGTCATGTAATTATGCCACCGTAGGTCTGCAAATGATCGCTATGAAGTTACATTAAAAAATAGCAATAAAAATATACTTAAACCTGCGATCGGAAATTCACTAACCCAATTGCAGAGCTATGGTGGAGAACACAATGCCCAAGATACTCGATGTCAGTTCAGTCTTAGAAATCCTGCGACCCGTGCAAGACCCCGAACTGCAAAAGAGTTTGGTGGAATTGAACATGATTCGTAACATCAAAATTGACGGCGGTCTCGTCAGCTTTACTTTAGTCCTGACAACGCCTGCTTGCCCGCTGCGAGAATTTATTGTCGAAGATTGCCAAAAAGCGGTCAAACAGTTGCCAGGAGTCGAAAAAGTGGCGGTGGAGGTGACAGCCGAGACGCCGCAGCAGAAGGGAGTGGTCGATCGCCAAGGCATTGAAGGCGTTAAAAATATTATCGCAATTTCCAGCGGCAAAGGCGGCGTCGGCAAAAGCACGGTAGCGGTAAATGTGGCAGTAGCGCTAGCGCAAACCGGCGCTAAGGTGGGTTTGCTGGATGCCGATATCTATGGGCCCAACGACCCGACAATGTTGGGTCTGGGGGACGCGAAAGTGATGGTTAGGGACGGAAAAAGCGGTGAAAGCCTCGAACCCGCGTTTAATTACGGCGTCAAATTGGTGTCGATGGCGTTTTTAATTGACAAAGACCAACCCGTGATTTGGCGCGGCCCGATGTTAAACGGGATCATTCGGCAGTTCCTCTATCAGGTGAATTGGGGCGATTTAGACTATTTGATTGTCGATATGCCTCCGGGTACTGGAGACGCGCAGTTGACAATGGCGCAAGCGGTGCCGATGGCTGGTGTCGTGATCGTGACGACGCCGCAGACTGTGGCTTTGTTGGACTCTCGCAAGGGGTTAAAAATGTTCCAGCAGTTGGGAGTGTCGGTGTTGGGAATTGTGGAAAACATGAGCTATTTTGTGCCACCGGATATGCCCGATAAGCAATACGATATTTTCGGTTCCGGCGGCGGGGAAAAGACCGCTGCTGAGTTGGGAGTGCCGCTGTTAGGCTGCATTCCGCTGGAAATTCCGTTGCGGGAAGGTGGCGATTCGGGGGTGCCGATCGTGGTGGGGCAACCGGGTTCTGCTTCAGCTAGGGAGTTGCGGGCGATCGCGGGCCGCATTGCCGGTAAAGTTTCCGTAGCAGCCTTAGCCTAACAAACTCTCGTTTCTGCGCTTTGCCTCGCGTCTTCCTGTTGACGAAGATTTGCCTAGTTCTCAGGCTCTGCTTGGGAACTAGAAACGAGAAACGGTAAGCTATAAACAGCCAACTTAACATTCAAACAATTATGATTTTTCCAGGTTCGGCAGTTCGAGTTAAAGATAAGGGTGAGATTTACTACACCTTTCAAGGACAAGTCCAGCGAGTTAGCGACGGGAAAGTCGCGGTACTGTTTGAAGGCGGCAATTGGGACAAGCTGATCACGTTCCGGCTATCGCAGTTGGAACTTGTGGATGCTACGGCTGGTCGCGCGAAATAGTCAGCGGTCATTAGTCATTGGTAATGGGTAATTTGTAATTGCTAAAGTACCCAATACCAGGCTAGTAACTCAAGACCCTTGAAAACTAGCACAAAACCAATGACTAATGACTGATGACTAATCACTCATGACTAATCACTAAAACTATGCGTTTACCTTTACCCCAATTTGCTACAAAAGAGCGCCATCCCGATCGCATTGCTGAGGTAATCGAGACGGCAACTTCGGAGTTTTTGGCTCAATGTTTGGAACCGGAAGACTTAAGCTTTCCCGTGATGCCGCCTTTTGGGAGTTGGGTGAAGGCCGAGGATGAAGAGTCGAAAAATCAAATTTACGGGGTGGTTTATTACGCTACGACTAGCCCGATCGACTCGGTGCACAGAGCTCGCGCTTTGGGTTTGTCGCTGGAAGAGTTGCGGGAAGAACAACCGCAGATTTTTGCGATGCTCAAAACCGAGTTTCGAGTGGCGATTGTGGGGTTTGAGGCTGCGCCGGAAAGGTTGAACGGTCACGGCCCATCAAGGGGTAAAATTTATCAGTATTTGCCGCCGCGCCCGCCGCAAATTCACCAGGCGGTTTATCGCTGCGAACCGGATGAGGTGATTGATTTTACGGTGCAGTTGGATTTTTTGAGGACGCTGCTGGGGGTGGCTAATGCGCCGGTGGATGCGCTGACGGCGGCGGCGATTCGTGAGATTTATCAGTTGCGGATGCGCGATCGAACTTGGTTGGTGGAAGCGGGGAGGAGTTTGAGTGTGTTGCTGAAGGATGATTACGACAGGTTGCGGGTGATTTTGAGTCAGATTCATCCGTAGGGAAAAGCTGAATATAGCCATCCTAAATTATTTGTGAATTTCTTACTCCCGAGCGAGCGGGTTCGGGGAGGGTTGGGGTGGGGTAAAAATTTACGATTCCTGCAAGGATTGCTATATCTGTTAAATCTTAACTGTTAAAAGGTTGGCAGACGGAGATGATATATCAGAGAGATTGTACCCGAGCATCTGTAGGGCCACGGCAATACCGTGTTCGGCGCGGTAATTGCCGTTTTCCTACGGTTCGTAGTCAGGACTATTGTATTTACTTTAAATCCAGCAATCCGCTAGTTTTCAGCTTGGGATTAAACCGGATTTCTTCAGTCACACCGCGAGCTTTGAGGAGCGAGAAAATTTCATTTTCCACCCGCCGCGCTACATTTTTCAACAATTTATCTTTAGCAATTTCATCGGCGATGATACCTTCATAATTTGCCTTTTCTTGGGCAGTCATCACAGTTTTGGTGTCGATGGGATCGTTCCACTTGGCAGCATCGACACCATTGCCTTGGGGTTGGGAACCGTTTTCGGCAATCCAACTCGATCGAATGCTTTCTAGAATAGTGCGGCTGGGTTTCTCGATAGTTTGGACTTTCAGCCAGTAGCAATATTGGGTTTGGCGTACCAAATGCTGTTTGAGGCTGAGGTAAGTATCGCGAGAATAACCGACAAATTGCAGGACTTTCTCGTTGTCAAAAATCGCGTAAACGCCAATCTTTCCCTGGAAAAAATCGGGCAATTTCCCCTCGGAGTCTATGTAGGGAATGAATTCTAAGCTGGCGAGAGAGTGAATGTCTTCTGTCATCCGATTTTAGATTTTAGATTTTAGATTTTAGATTTTAGATTAAACCACAGATTAACCAGCCTTGACCTAATTCTTGAAAACGCGATAAACGGCACAGAGGCGGCTGGGTTTAAATATTTTGGCTTGGAACATGAAATTAGGCGGGACGTTGACGATCGCAAAATCGCTCGATTCGTGATACTTTTCAAATTCAGCAGGCATTCCCTTCGGCGTCTCGCTGCTGTAAGGGACGGGCTGAAAAAATAACTCGGCAAACTCAATGCGCGAGCACTGCAATTGTACCGCTACTTGTTGGAGAAAGCTTTCACCGGTTAATAAACCCGACAGTGCCGTTTTAGCATCGGGTTCGAGGGCAAAACTGGCATCGTAGCTTTCAATAATCTTAAGACCCATTTTCTGTATACTCCTGACAGACGGCGGTTAATGGTTATCGGTTAACTGTTGAGCGATCGACTTATTTTGAATTTTACCTGAGACAGACCGTTTTGAAAGCAAAAGCATTTCGGCACAAGGTAGGAGGTCAATAAAAACAGCACAATTCCTAAATTTTGACAAATAGCCCTGATTTATTTCCCGATCGCTTTTATCATGTCCCTATCGGAATCTACCAGACTACGACAAAAAGGCTATGCAGAAGATCGAAGACGCATCATTCCCAGCTTTGAGAAGTGCCCCCAACCAGCCGGACTGGCTAGAATTGGCAGAATACGCCTCTGTTGCTGGTTCAGCGATTGGCACGATTGCTGCAGGATTGTCGGGCCAAATTCTTTACGCTGCCGCCCCCTTAACCGCAGCACTCTCGCTGAATCTCGCCAATCGCCAGCGTTTCGAGCAACAAATGCAACAAAAGGCAAATTCTGCGATCGCGGAGGTACAGGCCTCCGTAGAAGGTCGATCGCAGCAACTTCAGATACTACCTGGAGAACCTGCGGAACTCTACACTGCTGTCTGGGACTTGCAGCAGAAACTAAGCGGCTTGGAATCCGGGGCCATCGCCGAGGTACAAGCTGCCGTAGCCTCCCTCGAACGCCAAGCGCGGGCGCTTCCTGCCGATTCTCAGGACTTCCACACGCAACTGTCGGATTTGCAGCAAAAAGTCGGAATTTTGGAAAATAGCGCCCTGAGAGAGCATGATTGGGAAAATGTCAACGTCCGATTTTTATTGATGGGCGAAAAGTTAACTGAAGTTAAAACTATTACGGCTCAGTTGCAGGAGCGATCGAACGAAGTAGACTTGAATGAAATCCAAGGTTCTCTGAAGCAATTGCAGGATTTGCTCGATCGACCCACAATAGACACAGGAATGCTGCAAACCGAGATTCAGCATTTGCAGCAGCAAGTTTCCGAGTTGCAGCGGCAAAATCAAGAAATTGTCAAGCCTTATTTGCAGCGTCTGACTCGCGCCGTGAAGAAACTATCAGCAAATTAGTCGTTAGTTATTAGTTTTTCGTAGGGTGTTGGGCCCGGCGCACCGAACCGCAGTCCTTCCTAGGGTGCCGGCGCGGCCGCGCACCTTACAAATTACCAATTACCCGTTACTAAATTTTTGCCAAGCTTGCCAGAAAACATAAATCGATAACACTGCCAAGAGCGATCGAAAAGCTAAACTAACAATACGATCGGGCAATCTCGGCAAAAACCGCGTGCTCACCTGCACGCCCAACAAACCACCGCCGCCGAGAATCACCCCCACAACCCACAAAACATTCCCGCGCGCCGCGTGTCCCGCCGTCGCCGAAATTGCCGTGATGACGATGACGCCCAAGCTCGTTTGAATTGCAGTTTTAATGCTTTCTCCTAACAGCAAAATTTGCAGGGGCACCATAATCACGCCGCCGCCTACGCCAAACAAACCCGCTAATAAACCCGCAGCACTGCCAGTAGCAATTTTAGCCAAAGTTTGATGGAATAAAATATTTGAATTTTTGGGTAGTGGGTAATTGGTAATTGGTAATTGAGGATTTTTCCCTTGTCCCCCTTGTCCTCCTAGTTCGCCAAGTTCAGCTTCCGCTTTCTGCTTAGCTGTCAGGCGCTTGCGAACTTCAATTAAATAAATATTCAGCCACAGCAACAGCCCAAAAGTAAGTAACAGCAAGTAAGGCGGAAATATCCCCGCCAAATAAGCACCGATTTGTGCTGTGATGACGGCTGGAAATCCGATGCCTGCGACTTGACTCAAGCTGAGGTAGCCCATGCGCCAATTCTGGATGCTGCCAGAAATAGCTGTAATGACGATCGACAAACCGCTAGTAGCAACTGCTTGCACCGGGGCGTAATTGAGAGCCACCAACAAAGGCACGATCACCGTACCGCCGCCGATACCCAAAAATCCAGCTAGAATTCCGGCAAAAAGTCCGGCCCCACCCAGAATCAATACTTCGCTGACAGTCATCAGATTTTTGCTTTTACTATGAGTAGAAATTTTAACTCAAAACTCACAAGTCAAAACTCAAAACTCAAAACTCAAAACTCAAAATTCACAAGTCAAAACTCAAAACTCAAAACTCAAAACTCATTAGTTGAGCCGTCCGGCATAATTGCCCGCCTCAAATCTGCATCGCGGAAGTTAGTTCGATTGACATTAGCATCAATCAAAACCGCTTCCGCCAAAATAGCCGCGCTAAAATTAGACCAGCAAAGCTTAGCCCGGTACAAATTAGCACCGCTCAAGTTAGCCGAGCGCAGCGTTGACCAACTCACATTAGCAACTCTCAAATTAGCATTGCTCAGATTAGCTTCGGTGAGATTAGCTCCAACCATCGTTACTTGGCGCAAGTCTGCACCAGTCAGGTTAGCCCCGCTCAGCATCGCCCCGCTGAGAATTGCCTGACTCAGATTAGCTCTTTCTAAAAGCGCCTCGCTGAGGATGGCATTTGTCAGGTTTACCGCTTTGAGATTTGACCAACTCAAATTTGCTTTCATCAAATTAACGCGAATCATGCTAGCGTCGGTTAAGTTGGCAGCAAACAAATTGGCTTCGGTAAAGTTGGCTTCGGTCAAATTAGCTTCGGTCAAATTAGCCTTGGTCATGTTGACTTCTCTGGCCATTGAGCCGCGCAGGTTGGCTCCGATCAGGTTAGACCCGCTGAGATTGGCGCGGGTCAAATCGGTACCGATCAGATTTGCTTCGCTGAGGTAGGCTTCCGTCATGTCCACTCCTGCCAATTTCACCTCGCGCAAGTTCGCTCCCGTCAGGTTAGCGCCTTTGAGGTTTGCGTCTTGGAAATTCGC
Source organism: Microcoleus vaginatus BM001213989 (assembly GCA_036700245.1). GTDB lineage: Bacteria > Cyanobacteriota > Cyanobacteriia > Cyanobacteriales > Microcoleaceae > Microcoleus. The sequence continues at coordinate 56,639 of JAUBOM010000030.1, read as the reverse complement.
TCGGGTAAAGTTAGCCTCGCTGAGGTTTACCCCTTTTAAGTCGGCGCCGGCGAGGTTAATCTCTCGAAAAATTCTTTCTCCGGCCGCATATTGCCTCAGAATTCGATCGGCCTCCATGTCATTCGCCTCGCAATTATTTTCAAACGTTAGGGTGATGGGTTTTACCACATCATCCCAGATAACCACGGTATTAACCCTCCACACTGTAGTATCTGTAGAATCTTTGCACTGCTTTCCTGGCAATGCTGTGCCGTTGGCGGATAAAAGGCCTGACAAATATCAACGGTTCTGAGAAAATCAAAAATAGGGTAAAACTCTCGGCACTGGATCCTCAAACAGCCAGCAGCAAAGAAAAACAGACAACAGACAACTCAACAACAGATAACTGACAAAGGAAATTTTAAAATGCCTGAAAATTTGAGAAGCCAAGCTGTGACTGGGGGCGTGCAGCGCGCGCCCAACCGGGCAATGCTGCGGGCAGTCGGTTTTGGCGACGGCGATTTCACTAAGCCTATTGTGGGGATTGCCAACGGGTACAGCACGATTACGCCGTGCAATATGGGATTGAACGACCTCGCTTTGCGGGCTATTGCGAGTGCAAAAGAAGCCGGGGGAATGCCACAGGTGTTCGGTACGATTACTATCAGCGACGGGATCTCGATGGGAACTCAAGGGATGAAATATTCTCTGGTGTCGAGAGATGTGATTGCTGATTCGATAGAAACTGTTTGCAACGGCCAAAGTATGGACGGGTTGCTGGCTGTCGGCGGTTGCGATAAAAATATGCCGGGGGCGATGATTGCGATCGCCCGCATGAACATTCCTGCTATTTTTGTTTACGGTGGCACGATCAAGCCCGGACACCACAACGGACGGGATTTAACCGTTGTCAGCGCTTTTGAAGCCGTCGGTCAATTCAGCGCGGGCAAAATTGACGAAACAGAACTCAGCGCCGTCGAACACAAAGCTTGTCCGGGTGCGGGTTCTTGCGGCGGAATGTTCACAGCAAATACGATGTCGAGCGCTTTTGAAGCGATGGGCATGAGTTTGCCTTATTCTTCGACAATGGCTGCTGAGGATGCCGAAAAAGCTGACAGCGCTGCCGAATCTGCAAAAGTTGTGGTGGAAGCGATCCGCAAACAGTTGCTACCGAGCCAGATTTTGACACGCAAGGCCTTTGAAAATGCGATCGCGGTAATCATGGCAATCGGCGGTTCAACCAATGCTGTGCTGCATTTATTGGCCATTTCAAATGCGATCGGCGTTGAACTGTCCCTCGACGATTTTGAAACTATTCGAGCAAAAGTACCAGTGCTGTGCGACCTCAAACCCAGCGGCAAATACGTAGCAACCGATTTGCACAAAGCCGGCGGCATTCCTCAAGTAATGAAAATGCTGCTAGAACAGGGTTTACTACACCCAGACGCGCTGACAATTACCGGCAAAACTCTTGCTGAAGTATTGGCAGATATTCCAGCCGAACCCCGCACCGACCAAGATGTCATCCGCCCTTGGAACAACCCGGTTTACGCCCAAGGACATTTAGCAATTCTGAGGGGAAATCTGGCAACAGAAGGAGCCGTTGCTAAAATTACGGGCGTTAAGAAACCCAAAATTACTGGCCCGGCGCGGGTATTTGAATCTGAAGAAGATTGTTTAGATGCAATTTTAGCGGGCAAAATTCAAGCCGGAGATGTGATTATCATCCGCTACGAAGGACCCAAAGGCGGGCCGGGAATGCGCGAAATGTTAGCACCAACTTCGGCAATTATTGGCGCTGGTTTGGGCGATTCTGTAGGATTAGTTACTGACGGTCGCTTCTCTGGCGGAACTTACGGCATGGTTGTCGGTCACGTTGCACCTGAGGCGCAAGTAGGAGGCACAATTGCTTTAGTAAAAGAGGGCGATTCGATTACAATTGATGCTAACAATCGCTTGTTGCAGCTCAATGTTTCTGATGCAGAATTGGAGCAGCGGCGGGCTCTTTGGCAGCCTCCTAAACCTCGGTATACTAAGGGCGTTTTGGCTAAATATGCTAAGTTAGTTTCTTCTAGCAGTGTCGGTGCTGTGACTGATTTGGGTTTGGGTTAAAGTAGGAATTTTTTAACCGCAGATGAAGGCAGATAAACGCAGATGAACGCAGATAAAATCCTATCTGCGTTCATCTGTGTCCATCCGCTGATATCTGCGGTTAAAAAATTCCCAAATTAAGGGCGCTGATTCAAAAAGCGGCCTGCCATCGACATGGCGTCAGTAATATCTACATCGCCGTCTCCATCTGAATCTAAAAACGTATTCAAAACGGGATTGCTGCCTTGGGCTGGGTTTTGGGCGTTGCTGCCGGTTTTTAGCAAATTCAGCACCAGAGGCACCAAAACAGGTATCATCGCCTGCACTGTGGCGTTATTCAAACCGGTTCTGTGGGCGATATCGTTCACTATCTGCGTCAGTTGGCCGGCTCCGAACAAACTCTGTACTGCTTGCTGATTGGGATTTGTGCCGCTAAATTGGTTGACAAGTTGTTGAGCTTGTGCGTCTCCCGACTGCGATCGCACGTCTTGCAATGCCGATCGCACGTATCCGCCCAAAACCGACATTGCTAGCTGAGTCGTGCCTGTATTGACGCCCTGGTTGCCGCTCAACTGTTCTACCGCACCGAGAATGTTGCCCAACTGATTGGGACTTGCTTGTTGGTTGGGATTGTCGATCGCGCTCAAAATTTGGTCAAATAGTCCCATAATTTTTGCTCCGTACAGTTGTTTCTCAACTTTAAATTATAGCAACTCCTGTTTTTCAAGATTGCGTAAAATAGTTTTGAGTTGGTATTATCACTCATCTAGTGCCGTAGCGATAGCCAGTCAGTAAGCAATGTCAAAACTCATGATTTTTTATTTTTTACAATTCCTCTCACCTCGGACTTAGCTTGCCCATTCCCGTTGCTGAGGGAATTAGATTCGCGAGGAATTGGAGGTTTTGGCAGCGGATTTGGCATTAAATTCTCATGCTTAATCGGCAGGGCGATCCCAAATTCCGTCCCGGTTCCTACCTCCGACCAAAAGTTAATCGTACCCCCGTGTTTCTTCACGATAATTTGGCGGCCGATGGTCAATCCCAAACCAGTACCTACACCTCTCGGTTTAGTCGTAAAGAATGTTTCAAACAATTTTGCTTGAGTGGAGGCAGGTATTCCCATACCGTTATCGGAAATTCGCACTATCACTGAGTCGTCGTCCAAGTATTCTGTAGTAATCACAATCCTCGGCGAAAATTTAGGTGGTTGCTGTTTGATTGAGTCCGAAGCCGATTGTTGTTTCGCCTCCTCAGAGCTGGTTTTCTCCATTTTTGCTTTCTCTTCCACAGCATCCAGTGCATTGTTCAGAAGGTTCACAAATACCTGGTAAAGCAAACCCATATAGCCTTCAACATTCGGAATGTCCCCGTAATTTCGCACCACTTCAATGCCCTGTTTGACTCGGCTGTTGAGCATCAGCAAACTGCTGTCTATGCAGGCGTGCAAATCGACAGAATTAGGGGTCGCATCGTCGAGGCGAGAAAAATCTTTCAAACTTAAGATAATAGCTTTGGCTCTTTCAGCACCCATTTGCATCGAGTCAAATATTTTCATCAAATCTTCTTTGAGAAAATCGATATCTATTTCTTCGGCTTTGGCGCTTACTGCGGCGGGTTGCGGGTTGGGGATTTCTGTTTCGTAAGTTTTGAGCAAATCTAAAATATCTTCAACGTAAGTTCTGGCTGGGTCGATATTGGCATAGATAAAATTGATTGGGTTGTTAACTTCGTGAGCAACACCGGCTAACATCCGCCCCAAAGTTGCCATTTTCTCATTTTGAAGTATCTGGCTTTCTTGTTCAGATTTCAATTCTTCTAGCAAGTTATTTACCTTCTGAATCAGTTGATTCAGCGAAGCTGCCAATACTCCTACTTCATCCGTGCTGGTAACTGGTACTTGCAACTGAAAATTAGATTCTTCAGTCACTCGCTGAGCAATTTTAGTTACAGCGGCGAGGGGTTTGGCGATCGCCTGACTGGTGAAGCCCGCCACCAGTGCTGCAACGACGATCGACAGTGCCATGCTACCAAAAATTATTTGCTCCCGCAGCGCCTGCGCTCGCTGCAGCGCCTCCCGCCCTGCATCTTCTTGCTCTTGGGCGCGATCGATAATTTCTGCTATATCATTGACCGCCCTATCTAGTTGCAACCCAATTTTATCTCGCTCTAAATTCGACAGCAACTTGAGTTTAACACTTTTTTGATCGGGTGTTTTGGGCAAATTAATAATTTTTTTATTAACTGTTTCTAGCTGGTTAATGTAATTAGAAAGGAGCGGGCTGTAATTTTTTTTAAAAATTTGTAAACCTTCTATCTGTTCCTCCCTATATTTCTGAGTTTTAAGTTCAGATAGGGAAAACTTTAAACTGTAAATATTGTTTTGTAGCTGTTTGTATTTTTTATCAAATATTTGGGGCTGTTCGAGCCAATAACTCATCAATTTTTGGCTGTTTTGCGTCCGCAGTAAAGCCACCTGCAACTTATTTAAAAGCTGACTTTCTCGAGCGATGTGTACTTGATTATTAGTTATTTGATAGTAATGATTGCCCGCCAACATCCCGACCGCCGTTCCCCCAATCGCAACACCAAGAGCGAGTGCGTACCCACGGCAGATTTTGTCTTGAATACTGAGGTTGCCAAAGGAACGGGCTATGTGAGCGAAATAATTGGGCTTTGGTAGCTGGCTCTCTTGGATGTTAGGCTCGCCAGAGGTAGAGAGTTCTTGTGAAGGCTGGTTCAGATGTTTGATATGCATAGATGCGAACCTGTAAATAATTCACGCACTGACAATTAAGTTTAACTTAACTCGCGCCTGATTTGAGACTACCCCATGGATAGCTAATTTGATAATTTTTGTAAATTAGGACGCTTTTACCCTGCCGAAGAAACCCGGTTTCTCGTTTCTACTTTCAGAGCTTCCAGGAGGCACTGGTGTTAAAAAACCGGGTTTCTTTGTACTTAATGCCATATTTTTTTATTAGGAAAAAACTATGGTTCGACTCGATATCGAAAAAATCACCGAATAAATAACTAGGTAGATGCAAATAAGCCAGCCTGCTGTTCGGTCGCGTAATAAGCTGTAGCTTAAGTAGGTATGCGGGAAAAATATTTTTTATCTGATTAAATATTAAGTAGCGTGATTAAAGTTAAATTTAACACGTTGTGTACGGTAGTTTCCTCTTTCTCCTTTTACTTTTACTCCATGAATTACGGCCTAGGCGAGTTCTAACTCCGAGTCAAATATGTCTCCCTCCCGCTAATTCATCTTTTTTAATCTGTTGCCACTGCAATTGGGTTAATTTAGCAACAAAATTGGGCAACAGAAAGATACATAAACCCTGTTTTTTCACTGCGGTCATAACTGTTGGAACTCTTGACATCGGTGTATTAAGCCATTGTCTTGTACAAATATTCTGAAGCAGAATCTCTGAGCCTATTGTTGGGCTTATTGCTCCATCATTTTGATATAAAATTTTTAGCTAACAAAAACTAATCACCAAACCGTAAACAAAGCTTGTTTTATGTTAAATACACCCTAAAATATTTAATATACGACCACGTTAATTCATTTTTCCTGGTCGTTTTTTTTACCTTGTTTGTAATAAGTGTAACAAGTTTACTTTATGCACAAAACCCTGATTGTTATTCAAATATTTTCAGTTGATTTCTTCCACCCACCCAGCCTATTACAATAGATCTATGTCTGGTTTCATTTGGCGTAATACAGCTTCTTGGTTTATTTGATGACTCTTCCTCGGTTCCTTTGTAAATAAACATTTTTAGTATCCCTTTTAATCGGTTGGGTATTAATATAATAGAAGGCTTTTTTTCTAATTACTGAGCTAATAGAAGACTGTTGTATGTAGGTGGTTTGTTTTTGAGGCATTCTTATGAAAACTCTATGTCTTATTCTTTTAACTTCGGTTTTCAACCTCGGCAAGGTAATTACCACAGCCTTTTTTTGCATAGCTTTTGCCATTTATGTAAAACCTTTCTCACTGTTGGTGGAGTCCAATTAATCCGGAGCAGCTATTTTTCCCACATACCAGCCCTGGGCATTTAATCTAACTACAAGGGCGGGCGTATTTAACTTTTTGTGGTAGAGTCGCCGTTCTCAGTGTTAATAGATTTTTGTCTTGCTTGTGAGAGGGAAAAATACCCTTAATATAGCGCCCCTATATTGAGTTGTCTCAGTAGAAACGTTCTCTGTATTCACTTATTTTTTTAAGATAGTTCGGTTTTTTCACGCCGACTTACTTAAACTCTATTTGAGTGTTGAGGTCGTTTCAGATAATTGGTTGTATTCCCTTTTTTAAATTTCGTGTTCTATCAACAATAATTAAATTATAAAATTTATTCTTTGGGTACTTTTTGTATAATAAGGTTTAAACTAGCCTCTTTCAAGCCTTATAATTTTTTAAGTAATTTGCTTAAAAAATGCAATAGGTTTTGTTCATTGCTTAATCCCACTACACGAGATATTGCTGGTAGTGTTTTACGCTTAATATCAGAAAATCGCCACAGGAAAGTCATTAAAGACCTCAACACTTATCACTTCGGGGAATAGTGCTCTGTATAATTCACAGTAATCGTCAATCGTCAACAAATTTTATCGTTACGGCGGGTTCTCCGAGCTTGCAGATACTCCAGTAAAGGGTTTACGGCACTTTCTCTTTTTATTATCTCAGGAAACTGATGAAAGATCGTTACATTAGAGTCGCCGAATTTCCATAACTCATTTCATGCAGAAGCGAACTGTAAGTAAATATAATATTTAGAAAATGTCGTGCAGCTAAGTAACTCTTCTCGTTACTATGGCTGAGGTCAGGCTACGCTATCAGCTCAGGTGTTTAAGGCGAAGTGTTCAAAAAAATAATCAGCAATAAAACCCTATAAACCCATGTTCAGCGGTACTACGGCTCTCGCCCCAATAAAACTGACGACTGCGATCGTCCGGCAGCCGTTGGTGGTTTCGCCGGATACTACGGTGATGGATGCGATCGCCCAAATGAGCGGCGTGCGATCGCTCTGCAACACCCCTAGAACGGCGGATGGTCAACTCGACGACCTCGACAAGGAGGCCCGATCGAGCTGCGTGTTTGTAGTGGAAAACGAGCAATTGGTCGGCGTACTGACCGAGCGAGACGTGGTGCGACTGAGTGCCCAGCAGCGGTCCTTGGAGAATTTGGCGCTCAGTTCGGTGATGGCACATCCCGTCGTCACCCTCCGCGAGTCGGCCTTCACCGATTTATTTTTTGCGATTAATCTGCTCCAGCATCACCACATTCGCCATTTGCCCATCGTGGACGAGCACGATCGCCTACAGGGCCTAGTGACTCACGAAAGTCTGCGCCAAACATCTCGACCGCTCGACCTGCTGCGGTTGCGTAGGGTAGCAGAAGTGATGACCCGCGAAGTTATTTGTGCTGCGCCAGATTGTTCCATGCTGGCTCTGGCCCAACTTATGGCAGAACATCGCGTTAGTTCCGTGATGATTGTACACCCGGGCCCAATCTCTACTGAACCGCTACAAATTCCAGTGGGGATTGTCACCGAGCGGGATATTGTGCAATTTCAGGCCTTGGGCTTGAAGCTGGAAACCTGTCTGGCTGAGGCGGTGATGAGTACACCGATTTTTCAGGTCAAGCCAGAGGAGTCGCTCTGGACCCTGCAGCAGATCGTGGAGGAGCGATCGACCCGTCGGTTGGCGGTGACAGGAGAGCTAGGAGAACTATTGGGCATCGTCACCCAGAGCAGTTTGCTGCAAGCCCTCAACCCGCTGGAGCTATACAAGCTAGCCCAGAAGTTGAAAGAGAAGGTGGTGCGCCTAGAGGCCCAGAAGGTTCAACAGCAGGAAAATCTCATAGAGCAACAGGTGGAAACTCGGACAGCCGCTCTCAACACCAAGGTACAACGAGAGAAATTAGTCGCAAACTTGGCCACCCAAATTCGCTCGTCCCTAAGCCTGCAAACGATTTTGGATACGACTGTACAGCAGGTGCGGCAAGTGCTGGGCTGCGATCGCGTCAATATTTGGCGGTTTGAAGCCGATAGGGAAATCATTGTCGTGGCAGAATCCACCGACTCGTCCCTGTCTCTGTTGGGCCAACGGGTCAATGATACCTGCTTTAAGCAAGACAATCCTGAGATTTATCGTCAGGGATATGTTCGCGTCGTACCAGATATCTCCACAGCCAAAATATCAGACTGTCATCGGCAGATGCTGATCCGCCTCCAGACACAAGCCAAAATTGTCGTGCCGCTACTGTGTGGCGATGAGTTATGGGGCTTGCTCAATGCCAGCGAAAGCCAGCACGCCCGCGACTGGCAACTGGAAGAAGTCGAACTGGTACAAGCTTTATCAGTGCATCTGGCGATCGCCATTGGGCAAGCCACGATCCACCAAAAATTGCACAATGAACTGGTAAACCGACAGCGGATCGAAGCCACCCTGATCGAGAGCGAACAACGCTACGCCGCCCTTGCTGCAGCCGCCCCGGTGGGGATTTTTCGCACCGATGCGGAGGGGCTATGCACCTATGTCAACGATCGCTACTTTCAGATCGGCGGACTCACACCAGAAGCCACTATCGGACAGGGATGGCAACAAGGACTGCACCCCGACGATCGCGATTGGGTCATCGCCGAATGGAAGCAATTCATTCAAGGTAACCGCTCTTTTGAACTCGAATATCGCTTTCAACGTCCCGACGGTAAAGTAACGTGGGTTTATGGGCAGTGCGTCGCCCAACTCGATGCCAATGGACATCGGATCGGCTATATAGGCACCATTACCGACATTAGCGATCGCAAACGAACAGAAGCCTTCCTGCAAGAGAGCGAAGAACGCTACGCCACCCTAGTGGAAGTCGCACCAGTGGGGATTTTCCGCACCGATCCTGGGGGCAACTGCATCTATGTTAACGAGCGCTGGTGTCAGATCAGCGGACTCACCCCAACAGCCGCCATCGGGGAAGGATGGCAACAAGGGCTGCACCCCGAAGATCGCGACTCGATCGCGGCCGAATGGCAGCAATCTGCCCAAGAAAATCGCCCCTTCCAGCTAGAATATCGCTTTCAACGTCCCGACGGTGCTGTGGCTTGGGTATATGGGCAGTCCGTTGCCGAACTGGATGCAGACGGGCAAGTAGTCGGCTATGTAGGCGCTCTTACAGACATTAGCGATCGCAAACAGGCCGAAACCGCCCTGATCCAGAGCGAAGCCCAAAGCCGAGCCATATTAGCAGCAGTTCCAGACTTCATGTTTCGCATCGGTGCCGATGGTATGTATCGGGGGAGCGTGACAACCAATCATCAGCTCGACTTTCTCGGTACAGATTTCGATACCCCTGGTGTGGCGATGGTGGATCTTGTCTCAGGAGAAATTGCGACCCGACATCTACACCACCTAGAGCAAGCCTTACGCACAGGAGAACTGCAAGTTTACGAACAGCAGGTGCACATTGGCCCACGCCTGCAATATGAAGAGGTCAGAGTTGTCAAGAGCGGCGAAGATGAAGCCTTGTTTATGATTCGAGACGTTACCGATCGCAAACAGGCCGAGCAACAACTGTACCAACTAAACCAACAGCTAGAAGCAAAAGTCGAAGAACGCACCCAAGAGCTTTGGCAAGTCAACAGCCTGCAACGCGCCATCCTCAACGGTGCTGATTACTCGATCATCTCCACTAACCCAACTGGCATCATCCAGACCTTTAATGCTGGAGCCGAAAGGATGCTCGGTTACAGTGCAGCAGAAGTGGTCGGCAAAGGTACGCCCGAACTCATCCACGATGCAAAGGAGGTTATTGACCGGGCAGCATCACTCTGGGCCGAACTGGGGCAAAATATTCCCCCCGGCTTTGAGGTTTTTGTTGCCAAAGCACGCCAAGGTATTGTCAGCGAAGAAGAGTGGAGCTATATCCGCAAAGATGGTTCTCGATTTCCTGTGTCGCTCTCCATCACCGCCCTCAAGGATGTCAATCAGCAAATTATCGGGTTTTTAGGCATCGCCAAAGATATTAGCGATCGCAAACGAGCCGAAGCAGAACTACAAAAACTATCGGAACGCCTCGCCTTGTCCCTCAAATCAGGCGAGATCGGGTGTTGGGAATGGGACATTGTACAAAATACTCTCCTTTGGGATGAGCGGATGTACGAACTCTATGGAGTCACTAAATCATCTGATTCCTATATGGCCTACGACATTTGGCACAACATCCTACATCCCGATGACCGCATCCCCACCGACACATTGCTCCGCCAAGCCGTCTTAGGACAGGCAGAATACGATACCGAGTTTCGAGTGTTGCATCCCGATGGCAGCACCCACTTTATTAAAGCCAATGGAGTGGTGACGCGAGATGCCCAAGGTAATCCCCAGAGCATGATTGGGATCAACTTTGATATTAGCGATCGCAAACAAGCTGAACTCGAACGACAGCAGTTAATTCAAGAACTCTCTGCTTTCAAACTCGCCCTCGATCATTCGGCAATTGTCGCCACCACCGATGCTAAAGGGGCGATCTCCTACGTCAACGATCGCTTCTGTGCGATCTCTGGCTACTCCCGCGATGAACTCATCGGCAAAACCCATCGCCTAGTCTACTCTGGCTATCATCCCCCTGCGTTTTTCCAAGACCTGTGGCAGACCATTGCTAGCGGTCATGTTTGGCGCGGTGAAATTTGCAACCAGGCAAAAAACGGTAGCCTGTACTGGGTTGCCAGCACCATTGTCCTCTTTTTGGACGAACAAGGGCGACCTTTTCAGCATCTAGCCATTGGCTTCGACATTACCGATCGCAAGTTGGCTGAAGCAACGCTCCTGCAGGAAAATACTTTCCGTCAACAAATTGTAGAAAACATGACAGAAGGGCTGTGCGTTTTCTATGAAGTTCAGGAGTTTCCCTTTCTGTGCTTCACGGTCTGGAATCAGCAAATGCAAGCGATTACGGGTTACACCCTAGAAGACATTAACCGTCTGGGGTGGTATCACAGTTTGTACCTGAATAATCAAGAATCTCAAAAACAGAGGATCGCCGACCTGAAAAAGATACGGCAAGGGGGCAACTTAATTGCTCAGGAAAGGGAAATCCGGCGCCAAGATGGACAGTGCCGCACTATCTCCTTTTCCACCTCTATCCTATTGATGGATGATGAACATCTCTATGTCCTTGGCCTGATCCAAGACATTACTGAGCGTCAACAGACAGAGCGAGAAAATTGCCTGTTGAAAGAACGCCTCGAATTTCTTCTAGCCTCCAGTCCCGCCACGATCTATAGCTGTAAGCCCTATGGCGACTATGGAGCAACTTTCATGAGCAAAAATATCGAAGCCATTTTGGGCTACAAACCAAAAGAATTTTTATCGGAATCTGCCTTCTGGGCTAACCATATTCACCCAGAAGATGCCCCTATAGTTTTTACACATCTATCCGCTCTGTTTGAACACAACACTCATCAGCATGAATATCGATTTTTGCATCGCGATGGTCACTACGTTTGGATACGGGATGCAATGCGCCTGGTGCGAGATGAACAAGGTAGCCCAACGGAGATTGTTGGCTATTTTGCAGATATTAGCGATATCAAACAAACCCAAGAAACCCTAAAAAGACAACTGGCGGCAATTGAGGCGGCGATCGACGGCATTGCAATTATGCACGGAGATACCTACCTCTATTTGAATCAAGCCCATCTAGAACTGTTTGGCTACGAAAGTCCCCAAGAACTGGTGGGCAAAACCTGGAAACTTTTGTATTCCCAACACGAGTTAGAACGGTTTGAGCGGGAAGTCTTTCCGGTGCTGGGGCGCGATCGCGCTTGGGAGGGAGAGGCGATCGCCATGCGCAAAGATGGCTCTACCTTTGCCGAAGGGCTATCCCTCACCCTCACAGACGATGGATTATTGATTTGTGTATGCCGCGATATCAGCGATCGCAAACACATCGAAGCCCAATTAGCAGAGAGTGAAGCTAAATTCCGGCGGCTGGTAGAAGAGGCTAATGATTTGATCTGGTCATCTGAACCCGATGGCATACTCACTTATGTGTCACCGCAATTCAAGACCATGTTTGGCTGGGACGAGAGTGCATGGATTGGTAAGCAGTTTATATATCTGGTGCATCCAGACGATCGCCCTTTGCTGGTTACCGGCTATCGGAAGAATATCAAATTTGGTAAAAAGTCAAGTGATTATGAGTTCCGACTCCGCCACCGAGATGGTAATTATGTCTGGGTCAGAAGCAGCGCCACACCCGTTATAAATGCTGAAGGGGAATTGATTAGCATCCAGGGAATTTTATCGGATATCAGCGATCGCAAACAAGCTGAACTCGCAAGGGAAAGCAGTGAAATCCGCTTCCGCCGGGTGTTTGAGTCCAGTGTGAGCGGCATGATATTTTCCGATTTTCAGGGGAACATTATCGATGCCAACGATCGCTTCTTACAGATGGTTGGCTACACTCGGGAGGAACTAGATGCGGGGCTAATTCATTGGGATGCCATGACCCCGCCCGAATATGCCCACGCTGATGCTGTAGCGATGGAGCGCGCGATCCAGGATGGCACGATCGAGCCCTGCGAAAAGGAATTCTACCGTAAGGATGGCAGCCGGATTTCTGTCCTGCTCGGAGTCGCACTCCTGGCAGACTCAGACGATCAAACTATTTGTGTATTGGTAGACATCAGCGAGCGCAAACAGGCCCAGAAGGCTTTGCAGGAATCCCAGCAGTTTCTGCAAACGGTACTCGATACCATCCCGCTTTCGGTGTTTTGGAAGAATCGAGAGTCAGTTTTTTTAGGATGCAATCAGCAGTTTGCCAAAACTCTAGGCTTGGCATCTACGACCGAAAGTATAGGTAAAAAAGATTTAGATATTTTCCAGAAAGAAGTCGAGGCGAACAAGTATTGTGCGATGGATCGGCGGTTAATGGAAACGGGTGAAGCTATATTAGGACTCGAAGAAACGCTAACCCTACCCAATGGTAAACCAATATTTATCGAAACCCACAAGGCTCCCCTGCGAGACTGCTCAGATAATGTTATTGGTCTGGTAGGCACGTTTCAGGATATCACCGATCGCAAAGAATCCGAAGTGAGATTGCAACAACAAGCAAAACAGGAACGTTTGCTGGGAGCGATTACTCAACGGATGCGGTCATCTCTGCATCTGGACGAGATTGTTAATAGCACTGTTGAGGAAATCCATCAGGTGTTGCAATCAGACCGAACGCTGGTTTATCGGGTTTTTCTTGAAGGGAAGGGGGCTGCCATTGCTGAATCTGTTTCGCCAAATAGGCCGGGGCTCCTAGATATCCTATTCCCTGAAGAGGTTTTTCCCGAAGAGCATTACGAGCGCTATATCCAAGGAAAAGTATATGTCGTCAACGATAGCGAAGATGAAAACGAGTCTATTTTACCCTGCTTGGTCGAATTCCTCGCAGAAATCCAGGTCAGAGCCAAACTCGTAGTTCCAATTATTCAGAATCAAACCCTCTGGGGGTTGCTGATTGTTCATCAATGCGATCGTCCGCGGCAATGGCAAGACTGGGAAATCAATTTACTTAAACAAATTGCTAACCAATTAGCGATCGCCATTCAGCAATCTTACCTCTACGAACAGGTACAATCAGAACTGGCTATCCGCAAGCAAACAGAAAAGGCGATCGCTTTACAACTGCAACGGCAGCGAACTTTGGGAGAAATCGCCCAGCAAATTCGCGAATCGTTGGATATTAACCAAATTTTGGCGACTGTGACACAGCAAGTCAAAGAAATCTTGCAAGGCGATCGAATCATCGTAATCCGGCTATTTGGCAATGGCAGAAGTCAAATAGTTGAAGAATCTGTGTTGACCGAGTTTCCCGCGCTCAAAAACCTTCACTGGGACAAGCAACTGTGGTCTCAAGAAATCTTCAACCACTATTGCCAGGGCAAGCCCCGCATCGTCCCCGATATAATGACCGATATGGGGACTAATTGCTTGGTGGAATACGCAAGCGTTGGTCAAGCCAAGTCCAAAATGGTTGCACCTATCCTGCAAGAAGTCCGAAGCAGCGAAAGCCATAGAGGGGTTGCCCCTGGGCCAACCAACAAGCTCTGGGGGGTTTTAGTTGTCCATGCTTGCCGAGAAAAGCGAGTCTGGCAAGAGTCTGAAGCGCAACTCCTGCAACAAATTGCTAACCAGTTGGCGATCGCGGTTCAACAAGCTAGCCTATTTGAGCAGTTGCAGCAAGAACTCACCGAACGGCAACAAGCCCAGCAGCAACTCACCGAGCGCAACGAACAACTGGCAGTCTCTAACCAAGAACTGGCCCGTGCTACCCGCCTCAAAGACGAATTCCTCGCCAACATGAGCCACGAACTCCGCACCCCCCTCAACGCCATTCTGGGCATGAGCCAGGGGCTACAAGAGCAAGTATTTGGCATCGTCAACGAACAACAAATCAAAGCTTTACAAACCATTGAGTGCAGTAGCTCTCACTTGCTAGAGTTAATCAACGACATTTTGGATGTCGCCAAAATTGAATCGGGTCAAATGGAACTCGATTGCACCCCAGTTTCAATCAATCATCTCTGTCAATCCAGTCTGCCATTTATCAAACAACAAGCCCTGCAAAAACGCATCCAGCTAGAGATTAAAGTGCCGCTCAATCTGCCCGACTTATTGATTGATGAACGGCGGATGCGCCAAGTCTTGATCAACCTGCTCAACAACGCGGTAAAATTCACCCCTAACGGAGGACGCATCACTCTAGAAGTCAGCCGTCAACAGCGCCGGGCCGACCCAGATTCTGCCAATTCCTCACCCCATTTTTTTGTCAAAGAGACTCTGCGAATTGCCGTCATCGATACAGGTATTGGTATTGCCCCAGAACATATCCACAAACTGTTTCAGCCTTTTATCCAAATCGACAGCGCCCTGAACCGTCAATATACAGGCACTGGCTTGGGGCTTGCCCTGGTGAAACGTATTGTCGAACTCCACGGCGGACAGGTGTTGCTCACCAGCACTGTGGGTGTAGGAAGTTGCTTCACGATCGACCTTCACGGAACTGCTTGTGCGCCCTCCTCTGTTGACCTGGAATCCCAGACCGAACCCCGCATCGAACCCAGCGGGTCCGGACAGGAAGTCTCTCCCTTAATCTTGCTGGCGGAAGACAACGAAGCCAATATCAGTACGATTTCGAGCTACCTGAGAGCTAAAGGCTATCGCATTCTCTTGGCTAAGAACGGAGAAGAGGCGATCGCCCTGGCAAAGTCTGAAAACCCCAATCTAATTTTGATGGACATTCAAATGCCTGGTATCGATGGTCTAGAAGCTATGCAGCATATTCGCTGCGATCCAAACTTAGTTGATCTGCCGATCGTTGCCCTAACTGCCTTAGCCATGACTGGCGATCGCGATCGTTGCCTTGCCGCCGGAGCCAACGATTACCTCACCAAACCCGTCAAGCTGAAGCAATTGGCAAGCACTATTCAACAACTTTTAGCTAAGTAAACATAAACCGTGAACATACCATCCGTTTTAATCATTGACGACGAACCCAATAATTTTGATGTAATTGAAACCCTCTTGAGCGAGCAAGATTATCAATTGCATTACGCTGCCAACGGGCAAGAAGCGATCGCGTCCCTCGACATATTTGAACCCGATCTTATTTTGCTGGATGTGATGATGCCGGGAATAGATGGCATCGAAGTTTGTCGGCAAATCAAAGCCATGTCAAGATGGCAAGCCGTGCCAATCGTTATGGTGACAGCATTAAGCACAAAGTCAGACCTTGCCAACTGTCTAACTGCCGGAGCCGACGACTTCATCAGTAAACCTGTAAATGCTATTGAACTACGTGCCAGAGTTCATTCCATGCTGCGAATTAAGCACCAGTATGACGACCTGCAAAGCTTACTCAAATCGCGGGAAGATATGGTTAAAATGGTAGTCCACGATTTACGCAATCCCCTGGCTGGTATCTTGCTTGGCTTGGAACTCCTAAAACAGATAGAGTATCCTAGAGAAAAACAACAAACCCAACTGGCTCGACTTTACTCTTTTGCACAAGCAATACAGGTATTAATTGATGATTTATTGCAAATTGCTTTACTAGAATCCGGTAAAAATCGTCTCAATTACACAGAGGTTTATCTGTGCGATCTCGTAAAGTCTGCCCTATCAAACTTTGAAGCTCTGGCTGCTAAAAAAAATCAGTCGCTGGTCGCTCAATTACCAGAAGAAACCAGTAGGAGAGTCTCGGTTGATGCCACGATGATACATCGAATGCTGGATAACCTCCTCTCGAATGCAATTAAGTTTTCCCCACCCAATAGTCAAATCATAGTGAATGTAGAATTCCTCACATCTGGCAATGCCAAA
Organism: Microcoleus vaginatus BM001213989; assembly: GCA_036700245.1. Lineage (GTDB taxonomy): Bacteria > Cyanobacteriota > Cyanobacteriia > Cyanobacteriales > Microcoleaceae > Microcoleus. The sequence continues at coordinate 40,195 of JAUBOM010000030.1, read as the reverse complement.
ATCCAAGTAATCGACTCGGGACCTGGTGTTCCTGATACATTGCGACACAAAATTTTTGAGAAATACGAGATTGGAAATCTGATGTCGGAGGTCTCTCAAATAGGGTTGGGTTTAGCTTTCTGCAAAATGGTCGTTGAGGCACATGGAGGCGAAATTTGTGTCAGAAGCAACAAACCACAAGGTGCTATTTTTGAAATCACTTTGGCAGCATAGCTGACGGCTATCACATCAACTCATAAAGCTTTTTACATTATTGAAATGGGGGCAATGATGTCTCAATTCTCTATCTTAATTGTTGATGATGAGCCGGATAACTTTGATGTGATTGAAACTCTGTTATCAGAACAGGATTATCAATTGCATTACGCTGCCAGCGGGCAAGAAGCGATCGCATCCCTCGATATAGTGGAACTGGTAGCAGGAAAGTTCTCAATTACCAGTATCTATAAAAAGGAAACAACGGTACATCTCACTCTGCCGATTGTCTGCAATTAGCATGAGTTTTTATATCAAGTCCGGTGGCATCGTTATGGAGGATGATATCGATTCCGGTTGCACTCCTTATCATTGTTGACTGTTGACTGTGAGTCAAAAGAATGAAAATTGCGCGAATTATTTGTTGGCAGCTTGATTGAACTTTACGCCCGACTTCGGAGCGCGGATTTGATATCATTCCGGGGCAGCCGGAATTGATATGAGAAGGAATAAATTTGCTTTGCCTGGGAATGGTAACACATCAAAAAAGATGAAGGAGCAGGACAAATATTTGACTCCGAATTAGAGCTTGCTTCTGCGGTAACTTATGGGGTAGAAGGTAAAGAAAAAACCGTACACAACCTTACACAACCTATTAAATTTAACTACAATCACTCTACTTAATCTTTTGTTACATACTGGGGAATTTTCCCACCGACTTGCTTAGTTCTCGTGCAAGCTACAATTGCAGACTCGGGCGCGATCGCACTTTATCTGCACCGGCTACCACTAAAACCCCGCAAATCGCGCCCGCAGTCGCACAGAATCGGGATTTGCGGGCTCGCGCAGTACGATCGGGCGCTTCGCTATTTTAGATTTTAGATTTTAGATTTTAGATTTGCAATCACTGATGACTATCGGCGTAATGTAAAAATCAAAGCATAACCCTTTTATTTGCCACTCCCCTCATGCCTTTGCCGCGCCTATTAACCTTAATTGCTGCTTTCTGCCTCACCCTGGGGCTGATTATTGGGCTGGTGAGTTCCTTAACAGGGCTTTACAGTCAAGTTGCGTGGTCTGCTTCTCCGCTGCTGGCTAATTTGCTGATTTTCCTAATAATTGTACTTTTGGCAACGCTAATTTTTGCCCTGGTTTACTATTTTAGGTTGCTGCAACGCCCCCAGAAAGTTAAGGGAAAACGGCCGATTACTCCGAAGGTTCCTGTTGTGAAAAGTGAAGCTGCTTCGGAAAATCTCAAAGCAATCAGGCAACAAGTCGATCGCATTCAAGATGAAGTAGCGCGGCAAGCTTTGCTGTTGAGAGCCCGCGAAATTGAAGCTAGCATGGCTCGCGGCAACGTTCGAGTAGTTGTTTTCGGCACCGGTTCTGCGGGCAAAACTTCCGCTGTCAATGCGCTGGTGGGGCGGATGGCGGGACAGGTGGGCGCGCCGATGGGAACTACCGAAGTTGGAGAAACTTACACTCTGAAATTGAAAGGCATCGATCGAGAATTAGCAATTACTGATACCCCAGGCATTTTGGAAGCGGGAGTAGCGGGAACCTACAGAGAAGAATTGGCTCGGCAGTTGGCGGCCCGGGCAGATTTGATCTTATTTGTTTTGGACGGCGATTTGCGCAAATCCGAGTACGAACCGCTGCGGACTTTGGCGGAAATTGGCAAAAGGTCGATCGTGGTTTTTAATAAAGTTGACCTTTATCCCGACAGCGATAGAGATGAAATTCTCGCTCAACTGCGGCAGCGAGTCAAAGGTTTTGTATCAGCAATGGATGTAGTCGCGATTAGCGCCAATCCGCCAAAAGTTGTACTAGAAGACGGCACAATTTTTCAGCCAGACCCGGATATTATGCCATTAATTCGGCGCGTCGCTGCGATTTTGCGAGCCGAAGGCGAAGACTTAATTGCGGACAATATTTTGCTGCAATCTCAGCACTTGGGAGACCAAGCGCGCAAGTTAATTGACGCTCAAAGGCGACGGCAAGCTGATAAAGTAGTAGAGCGATTTCAGTGGATAGGAGCCGGAGTAATTGCCGTAACGCCTTTGCCAGTTGTGGATTTACTGGCGACAGCAGCAGTTAACGCTCAAATGGTAGTAGAAATTGCCAAGATTTACGGCTGCGAATTAAATATCGATCGGGCGAAAGAATTGGCCTTGTCTCTAGCAAAAACCCTAGCAAGTTTGGGAATAGTTGAAGGGGTAATTCAAGTAGTATCAAGGGCGCTGCAGTTAAGCGTAGCCGGGTTTGTACTTGGCAAAGCCATTCAAGCAGTCAGCGCGGCTTATTTAACCAGAATTGCCGGTAAAAGTTTTATTGAATATTTCCGCCATGACCAAGATTGGGGCGATGGTGGCATCGCCGAAGTCGTGCAAAGGCAGTTTCAGTTAAATAGGAAGGACGAGTTTGTAAAAGCATTTGTCAAAGATGCGATCGCCCGCGTTGTCGAACCTCTGAACATCTATCAGCAAGAATCGGAACCCGAATTAGAAATGTCAGCAGAATTAGAACCAGAAATAGAACCAGAACCACTGTATCAGTCGCAGCAATACGAAGATTGGGAAACTTACAGCAACAAACGAAATGATGACTGGTAATGAGTCATTAGTCATTAGTTGTTAGTCGTTAGTTATTATATCGTGTCCGCGTCAACAAACGTAAATCCCGTAGGGGAGGGTTCACCCGTATCTATGTTTTAAAACCCAAAGATTTGTCAACCCGCCCCTACCGAGCGAAAGGATTTTATTCTGGTCTATTTACAGGGTTCTATCCCTAGGAATTATCGCTCGGTAGGGGCTGCTTTATAAATACCGAGTAGGTGAATTATAGATAATGGTGAACCCGCCCCGCCCTACAGGATTTATGTCTATTTAATTGAACATGAACTAATGACTAATGACTAATGACCAATAACTAATGACTAATGACTAATGACTCTTTTGTAGCCACTAACCAATAAACCATCATTTCTCCTTTACCTTGAATCTCAACAGCACCGCGCATTTCCAACGAAAACTTATCTTTCATGCCATCGTAAACCGCAGGACTTACTTGAATTTTTCTCGGAATACCGTTTGATTCCATCCGCTGAGCAACATTTACTGTATGCCCCCATAAATCCTAACTAAATTTAGTTAAACCAATGACTCCCGCCACCACCCTACCAATATTTATTCCAATGGGGAGACTAAAGCTGTGGTTTTTGAGATTGAAGCTAGGGACAGTAGCTTGCTACGGGCTTAGTTAAACTTAAAATTTGTGTAAACTTAAAAATAGAGATTACCGGGACACTTTGCAGGGGTAATTTTCCCGAAATTTTGACAATAGCCGGATTCAAAAGTACGATCGACATCGTGGGCGATTGAGAAATAAGCGTGATTTTTTAATCAGATACTCCCTGAGTCTCCGGTGCCGCATTATATTAAGAAATATTACAATAATTTTACACATGGGGGAGACTCCGGGGGGGATCAAGTCAAACCATCGGAGCGATCGATCGAATCGAACACAAGTTTGATAATATTTAAGATTCACAACAAAATTTGCTATTGTCCGTCCGGGTAAAAACAATGAGCGATCGACCAATTATTCTCGGTATTGTCGGAGACAGCGCAGCGGGCAAAACCACCCTGACGCGGGGAATTGCCCAAGTATTGGGGCCAGAAAATGTCACAGTGATTTGCACTGACGACTATCACCGCTACGACAGAAAGCAGCGGGCAGAAATCGGGATCACAGCATTGCATCCCGACTGCAATCACCTCGACATCATGCAGCAGCACCTTAGCCTGCTGCGCACCGGACAAGCAATTCTCAAACCTATCTACAACCACACCACAGGTAGCTTCGATGCGCCGGAATACATCAAGCCCAGCAAATTTGTAATAGTTGAAGGTTTGCTGGGTTACGCAACCCGAACAATCCGTGATTCTTACGACGTAAAAGTGTATCTTGCTCCCCCAGAAGAGCTGCGAACTCAATGGAAAGTTAAGCGCGATATTATGAAGCGCGGTTATACGGAAGAACAGGTGCTTGCAGAAATGCAAAAGCGGGAACCGGATTCAGAAGACTTCATTCGCCCCCAGCGTCAATTTGCCGACGTTGTAGTTAGTTTTTACCCGCCCGAAGCGGACAATGAAAGCAATTTGAGCGTCCGTTTAGTGCTCAGACCTACAATTCCTCACCCGGATTTTACTGAGATTTTAGGTCGAGGCAGTGAGAGTTTTAAACCTGCAATTCGCTTGGGGCTCGATCGGGATATGGGCAAACCGGTTGACGTTTTGGAAGTAGACTCCCATGCTACCAGCGACCAAGTAAACGAACTAGAAATGATTTTGTGCAGCGAGTTGCCGCACCTGCGGGGATTTTGCTCCGCCCAAGGCAACCCGGAAATTGGCAAACTTATCGGCACAACAGGCGAAGTTTTGCAAAGTTACCCGCTAGCTTTGACGCAGTTGCTAGTTGCCTATCACATGATGAAAGCAATTCATGTGTATTAATTGAGAAAACTCCGCGGTTGAAATTGATCGGCAAGTCAAACTTTCGTCTGCGGCTCGACGCTCGATTCGCCGAACGTCCTGCGGGGACGTTCATAGTGGTAAGGTGCGCATTGCGCACCCTACAAATAGCAGCATTTCCCAGTAGTTTTATGTACATAATTTAGGGGGGAAATTGCGGAATTTTAATTATATTACTTGTGTCACACTTAAGGATAAATCCTCATTGCTGGTAAAGTCAGATTAGCATTAGCCAATTGCTGAATTGGCAGCGAGACTGGCAACTGACTTTGAGGTGCGGGCAGCATTTCGCCTCGGAAGTCGAGGAGGGTGACGAGCAGCAGGTAGGCAACTGCTAAAATTATAGAAATCACCCCAGTGATAATAGCAATAATTTTTGAACGATCCATATTCAGCAAATTTTAAGTGCAGCTAATATTAGTTTAACATTAAAAAGAGCAATTATTACTGAACTTATGCCATAGAATATAATCAGGTGCTACTTATTTCGCTTACGAAAATGGAACCTCTTATAGATGCGCCAACTTCCACCGAGATGCCCGGAGCTACCCGAGTAGTGGAAACATTTAATCTGGGCAAGTTCTACCGTACTGGCTTTTGGATGAACCAAAAGATTGAATCGCTCAAAAGTTGCACTCTGAGTGTCTTTGAGGGGGAAACTTTCGGGCTGTTAGGGCAAAATGGAGCAGGGAAAACTACACTGCTGAAAACTTTGCTGGGTATAGTGCGGCCGACTTCTGGCAGGGCGCTGCTGTTGGGGAGGCCTTTGGGCGATCGCACTGTGAAGCAGCGAGTCGGCTATTTGCCAGAAAATCCCTATTTTTACGATTATCTCACGGGCTGGGAATTCTTGCAGTTTGCGGCGGGGTTATTTCAAATTCCCGCCTCGATTCAGCGGCAGCGAATTCCGCATTTGCTAGACTTAGTTGGGCTATCTCAATCGGCAGCAATTAAAAAACAGTTGCGCCAGTATTCTAAGGGAATGCTGCAACGGATTGGCATGGCTCAAGCTTTGATTAACAATCCAGATGTGGTATTTTTAGATGAGCCGATGTCGGGTTTAGATCCGATGGGACGCTATCAGATGCGGGAGATAATTCTATCGCTGAAAAATCAAGGAAAAACAATTTTTTTTAATTCGCATATATTGTCTGATGTGGAGAAGATTTGCGATCGAGTGGCAATTTTGGCTAGAGGTGAGTTAATCTGCATGGGTGCGATTGACGAACTCCTCGGCAATACTGAAACTTACCGGGTTGAAGGTAGGGGCGGCCACTTGAATATCCTGAAAAAATGGATACCGGATATGGAAGTTGATGATGATTTGTGGTACGGTCATTTGCACGGCACTCCGAAGGAGTTTCTTTCTAGTCTGAGCGCTACGGGAGGGCAGCTAATTGGCATGAATTTGGCTAAGCCTAGTTTGGAAGAGTTTTTTATGCAGCAACTGCAAGAAAGAGGGATTTATTCTAGTGGTTGAAGTATCTTAAAAGAGGTAAATTGGGATTGATGGTGGCGCGGGGGCGGGTTTACGAGATTGTGGGTTTTGGGCAATTATTGTCGGTCAACCCGCCCCTACAGAGTTATTGAAAATGGTGCAATATATCAGTTTAATCTCACATTCTGCGTCATTGTCATGTTGAATAACCAAGCATATTCTGCACAATCCTCTGCGAAATAACCAGCCGCTTTTGCCTCTCGTGCTTTCAAAAGTGTGTCGGCGCGATCGAAAACGAGTAAGCAAGGTTTTTCTCTGAGGATTTTGAGCAGATTTTCGGTTTTTTTGAAATAGTCATTTTGAGGATTGACTGCTGCGGTAATGTCGCCGAGAGGGTGAATAGCAGCGAATCAATTGTGCGATCGCAGGGGGGGCTTTGCCAGTTGCGGATTGCAAGGATTGCCAAGCGGCGCAGGTGAAGGGGGTTTTTTCTGTGTGGAGTTGGCGAATTAGTTGGCTGACAAGGGTGGTTTTTCCGATCCCTGGTAATCCGACAATTGAGATGGCTGCGATATCTGAGTTAATAATAGTAGTTTTTAAGATATCGATTTCTTTGGTGCGCTGTATCCAATTTCTGACGGGGGGTAAGTTTTCTGGGAGGGGGAAAGTGCGATCGTTTTGGTTTTCTAGGGGGATATCTGCGATTGCGGCTGATAGTAATTCTGGTTGCTGAATTTCTCGCGCAACAATGTCTTGCCAGTTTTTCACACCTACAGCTTTGCAAATGTGTATAAAAGTCTCTCGTCTAATTGGTTGCTGCGTCCAAAATCGCTTTAAAGTTGCTTTTGAAGTCAGAGCAGCCTGACACCTGAGCTCATCTGCTTTATTCCATCCGAGATTGCGTCTTACCATGTCAATGATTTTTAGCCCTTCTTCGGATGCTCTGAGCAAGCCTGCCATTGCTACTCCTCTACGGAAACTCTGCCTTAGTAAATAATGTTACATGATTTGGTGAGCCAAAAAGTGAGCCAAATGAGCTAAATGAGCCAAGTGAGCCTTTGATGTTGAGCCAAATGCTGAGCCGTTTAGCGGATACAGAGTCAGGATTCTGGAGTATCGTGAAATGATGAGTCTGGCTGTCAGCTACGTTTGACGGTGCATCTGGCGGGCGATCGGGGATACAGCTTATCTGCTCTTGTGACTAATGTAAAGTATTGTTACAAAAACAGGGCGATCTGCATAAAAAGCAGAGGAAGGTTCTGATAGATATTTAGGAAAGCTTGCTAGGCGGGCTTTGCTGGTTTTGACGCAACTATTTTTGTGAGGATATTATTAATGGCTGTGTTTCTTGACTACTACCAACTTTTAAGTCTCGAACCTAAGTGGGACACTGACAGACTCGGAAAAGCAATCAATAATGCTTTTCGTGGGAGCCAAAATCGTATTAATGCTGCTACTGGTAAGAAACGTGAGGAGCTTGAACAACGCCTAACATTGATTAGTCAAGCAAAAAAAATACTTCTCAACCTTGATTCTAAAGCTAAATACGATCTAGAATTAGCCGATTGGAAACGTACTGCCTCTCCCGTTGATCTAGCAGCCGCAGCAGCTATACCAACCCTGCTAGAACTGTGGCAATTTATTGATGATGGGCGTTATCGCGACGCAGTAGAAGGCGGCAAAAAATTAGTTCAACACACGCCCAATGACTATTTAGCTTGGGAAGTATACGCCCGTGCTAATTACTATCACAAAGATTACATGACTGCTGTCAGTGCTGCTGAACAAGCAATTCGGTGTAATCCGCAAAAAGCTGAATTGTATGCTGATGCTGGTGAATACTTAGCCGCTAATAAGCAATGGGATAAAGCAGTTCTTCAGCTTAATAGAGCTATTCAACTAGAACCCAATAAATCTGGTTATAAATTAGCTTTAGCTAATATCTACATTGATCATGAAGTTTGGGGAGATGCAGAAGCATTGCTTAAGGGAGTGTTGAGCCAAGAACCTTCTAATTCAACGGCGAAATATTTTATGGCAGTTGTAATTCATGACCGAGCGGCAGAAAGGATATCGGAAGTGGTTGAACTCGCAAATTCTGGCAAACAAGGACAAGCTCGAAAAATTTTGAAAGAAATTAAACAAAATTTTGATGATGCACAAAAATTAGTAAGCGATAATATTGAATTTTCGGAATTTATCGGTGATAACTCAATACAAGTAAGGCGGTGGTTGGGAGTGAATTTTTATTATCGCTTATTTGGCTTTGCACTTGATGGAGTTTTGGCCTCTCCTGGATTTGCATTAATGGCTATTGACGGAGGTACTAATCAGTTAGCTACTATTGGGGGGGCCATAGTTGTCTTGGCAATTTGGGGCTATTCTTGGGTATGGCTAGCATATAAAAATGGCGGGCAAGACCTCATTAAACGTCTATTAGGGATGCAAATTATCAGTGACGATCAGAGACTTCCCAGCTTAGGTCAGTTAATTACTAGAGCCATGATTAAACCGTTTAATTTCTTTTTAGCTTACTTGGTATTTGGTCTAATCATTGTGTTTTCCATGTTCGGACATTTGGGACAAATGGGAAGTGGTGTTAGTGCAGCCATTGGTATGACGATTGGGATGATGTTTATAGGTCTCAGAATTTTCTGGGATTTATTTTTCGTTACCAGTAAAGAAGTCATGCCAACTTTTTTTGGTTCCGCCTTATTTATGCATGAGAAAATAGCACAAACTACAGTGGTAGCTTCTAACAAGAATGATGTGATGAACTTTGATAAATATCATTGGTTCTAACAGTAATTTAGATAGGCGGGGACACAAAAATATGTAGAGATGTCAAATAAACATCTCTACAAGTAAAGCAAAATTAAAGTACCCAAAATTAACTTATGTCAACATTAGTTTATAGAATCAAACATCTACCCGATTTGGAAAAAACAGAATATCATGCTCGGTATGGGGACGATCCGGCATCGCGGCTATCCGAGATGCAGGGTAATTTCCTATACACGCTGCATAATATTGCCAATCAATATCCCCTGACTTGTAGTTTAGTTTATAGCTATAATCCTGATGAGCTAAATCAAGACCTTAAATTAGCAATCTTTGTGAGAGTTAATTTTGAGGATACTCTAGCACAAGAGGATTTAGAACAAATTGTGAAAATTTTTGAAAGTTCTTTTTGGGAACATTTTTATAAAGTTAAAAAAATCGTCGGCTCCATAAATTTAGATTTAAATTGGGTACAATTTATTAGCTTTGGCATTAAGCAAGAGGAAAAAATCGAGCCAACGGTTGCTCCTCGCAAGAACAAAGATGGCACTAAAAATATTAGCCCTTCTTATTACTATTGCCTCCAGCCTTTTGAGCCTAATGATGACAATAATTTAGTGAGCTTTGTATCTCAAATTGAATCTTATCAAAAAAGAGTAGTGGTTGAGATTGCCATTAAACCCACTATGCTGATAGAGACGGAACAGAAATCCCTGGAAACTCTACTTCGAGGTTTGGATTCCATCACATCTTATGAATCAGAAACTTCACAGATTTCTGGAGAAAGGAAATATCAACCTATCGATCCGATCGCCAAAAGAACACTCGATCTATTTGAGGATTTACGAGAGGCGTTGCTAAATCGTCGTTTGTATGAATTTTCACTCAGAGTTTTAGCCGAAGAAGAATTCACCGCCAGTCTATTATTGAATGAGTTTTGGGTAGAATCTAGCGAACAACCATTGTATCGAGAAATTGGAATTGGTAAAAACGATCCGCGATTTGCCAAAGCCATACAATCAGTCGAACTAGGAACCATATTCCCTGAAGCAGTTTGGACTGATTACTGGAACTCGGTTGCTGACAACAGTACCTGGTTCAAGTTTAGACGACTGCATCGCTTATTTACAGTTGAGGAAGCCCAGGCTTGCTTTAAGGTTGTTATTCCCAATTCAGTGGTAGTATTTAGTGGTATTCCCAAGGAAACAGATCTAAAATCAGAAGATTGTAAAAATTCTATTTTATTAGGATGGCAAGCGGGAAGATCGCAAAATCAGGCTTTAGTGCCACTGAGCAATTTTAATAAGCACGTTTTTATTTGTGGGGTTCCTGGTTCCGGAAAAACAACAGCAGTCTTGAATCTGCTATTTCAACTTTGGACTGAACATGGGATTCCATTTTTAGTAATTGAGCCTGCCAAAACGGAGTATCGTGCTATGCTAAAGTGTGGTTATAAAGAAGAGAAATTAAAGCGCGATCCTAACCCAACGACAAATCAATATATAACAGCAAGAAATGTGGAAGAATCTATTGACAAACTGCAATCCGATTTGTTAATTTATAGCTTAGGAAATGAAAGAGTTTGTCCTTTTAGATTTAATCCTTTTGCTTTCTACGGCAGAACTACCTTAGATGAACATATCTCAACTTTAGAGGCTTGTTTTAAAGGGGCGTTACCTTTGTTTGGCCCGATGCCTGCTTTACTTGCAGAGGCGATCGAGCAAGTTTACGCAAAACTTGGATGGCAACCCCAAGATACCGCAGACTATGGGATGCGCCAACAAAGAGAATTTCCCACAATGCAAGAACTGTATCTAGAAATTACAGGAATTTTAGATGCTAAGCAATATTCATCTGATATCAAAAGTGACCTCAAGACTGCTTTAGAAGTCAGAATTGGTGGGTTACTGCGACGTAGTGTTGGCAATATGCTAAATACTCGCACCTCAGTTCCCGATATTGCAACTTTAATGGAACGTCCGGTGATTTTGGAGATGGATTCTTTGAATGAGGAGCAAGCTAATTTAATGACAATGTTTATTTTAGCAACCCTGCGACAATATGCACGGGTTACACGCAAATCTGGAAGTCCCTTGAAACATATTACGGTAATTGAGGAGGCGCATAATATTGTTGGAAGTAATGCTCAAGCAAGCGGAGAGGAGGGTGCATCTAATCCCAAGGCGGAAGCTACCAAATACATTGTCAAAATGTTGGCAGAAATGAGAGCTTTGGGGGAAGGGATGATAATTGCCGATCAGTTACCTAGTGCAGTTTCCCCAGAAGTAATTAAAAATACTAACGTGAAATTAGCTCATAGAACTGTATCGGGGGACGATCGAGAGATTCTCCAACAATCCATGCTTTTGACTGGTACTCAATCAGAAGATTTGGCAAGATCCAGTCCGGGCGAGGCTTATCTGTTTATGGAAGGGACTTACAAACCAGTCCGTATTCAAGAACCTAATACTAAGTTAATTTATGGGATTGAGGAACCACCTACGGATGAGGAGTTAGTAGAGTGTGTGAGGAATAAGGAGTTTTATCAGGTTGCGATCGCGGCTAAAAACTCCTTACACAAAGAGAAAGTTAGTCAATGTCTAAAGGATGTTTGCAGCCAGTTAGATATTCTCTATCAAAGTTGCTTGCCAGCCTTGAATAATGGCGAGCAACTATTAGAAATGTCGCCATTTATTAAGCCTGAAATTCAAAAAATAGACTTATTTGACAAAAGGCTAAAAGAGTTTACATCACTCCTGAAAGAGCGGATAGAAGCAACTCAGACTGAACTTAAGAACATCTGGATAACTAGCCGTAAGCAAGGTGTACATGACGCTGTACAGTCCGATGCTTTAATTCAAAAGGCTCTAGCTAAGTTGACAAGAGTTCAGCAGAATCTAAGTTTCACAGAAACTGCTTGTGTGGCAGTGCGTCAAGCAATTAGTAACCTCAGACAAGGGTTACAAGAAAAAGATATCAACAATCAATTTGTTTGCGAAAATTATTACAAGCAAGTTGGTGATATCCTAGTTAATTTTCACTAGCAAACAACTTACGTAATTTATTCGATTTCATTGATATCTCAAGGAGCTAAAAATGGCTAAGAAACGCAGCAAAAAAGAATTTACAAAGGAAACCGACAAAATTAAGGAATCTAGTCAAGAGGCAATAGATAAAGCCGCTAAAGTTGCAGATTTTGCCGCTGACACTAAAAAGATGTTAGAAAGTCTCGAAGGAGAGGCATTTTCTGATACAACGGCTGAGATGAAAGCAGCTAACGAACAACTTCAAGATGCTATTGACGAAAGAGAAGAAGAAATCGTAGAAGAATCGGACGAAGTTGACGAACAGTTTAGCGAAGAATCCGAAGAACTCTCTGCTGGAATTGAAGGCAATAAATCTGATATTAGTCAACTTAAGAATCTGGAGAAGCAAGCTGAAAAAGCAGGTGTGGTCGAGGCGGGAATTGCTCAGGCTGAGAAAGCAAAGCAAGGGGAAATTGCTTTTTCTGAAAGTGAGGCTAAAGCTATTGAAAATGCTCAGAAAGAGCAGCAAAAACGCATAGAAGAAGCTAAACGTAGAAGGCAGGCGAATCGTGCTTCTTATGGCGATTAATTAACTGGGATGTAATAAATCGATCAAATCCTGACTCCAACACAGAGCTTATTAGCGTTAATCCACTCAAGTCAACCTAAAGAGGAGCTTAAGTCAAATGACAACATCAAAGTTAAATCAAGCTGAGTTTGCAGTTAAAGTTAAAAGACAACGAGATAGTATTGATTATTTGATTAATGAAATTAAGCGTCTGGTGGCTTATCGTTATTGGCCAGAAAGTTCATATGGAGATAAACATGAGTTGTTTCTTGATGAACTTAGTAAAACTGAGGCTCAGATTGAGGAATTAAAGTCACAGGCTGACTTCTGGATCAATATGCAGAATAAAGATATTTCTCAGATTGAGAGAAATATATCTAGGGCTAACGGCGTACGAGAAAAACGAGAATTAGAAAATATGAATGATACTAAAAAATCAGAAATCAAGTTTTTGCAACAACAAATCAGTCGGTTAAAAGACACTTTTGATTATTTAAAAAAATTAATTAATGAAAAACAAACTCATGCGTATTTTTATTCATATCGATTGGAACGTAATATCAATCATGGATCTTATCATCCCTGTAGCGTAGATGCTGAAGAACTTTACATTACAGCTCATCCGTCCAAATTTCTGCTTAAGCTTAAGATACATTTACCGGATAAAACAAGGCGTGAGTTAGAAGATGAAAAACGACATTTAAGAGCTTTTTTGAAAAAAGATAATACAGTATTTATTTCTCGCTCAGATGCTTATCCTCGCAAACTTGGCATAGGAACTTTGTTATTAAAAGTTTTAGAAAGCCAACTTAGTCCAGGTACGGAAATTTCCTTAGAAGCAGAGGGTGACTCCCCTACATATTGGCAAAAAATGGGTTTTAGTTACGAGCTTTCCACAGCAAAATATTACAAACGGAGCAATCTTTAACTTAGGCATACTAAAACTTTTTTTAAAAGTTTCTCAAACTTATTAGGTCAAAAATTTCATGTTGTTTATAATACTCTTCAACAAATACTACGACCAAATATCCTCAGCATTACTGCCCGAACATAAAAAGTCTGTGGGTAAAATCCATATCAGGGATATCCAACCGTTGGTTGATGCGATCGCTAATTATGGCTTTTCTATTCCCACCCAACACGCACAAAATCTAGTGCAATCTTTTCATAACCGTTATCAAGTAACCTTCAAGCCTTTGGCATTTCCCGAAGATTCCATAAAAGAAGATGTCAAAAATGAGATAGAACCAGAATGGTCTGGTTTCTTTAAAACTGTTACTGCTTTCATCGACAACCATAATTTTTATAAAGCGATTGAAGCAGCTTTTCAACGTCGCTATCAAGGAATTGTCCATGCTACAGAAGTTTTGGGTAGAGAGATTAAATTAATTGCAGAAATTGCCAAAACTTATGATGAAGCAGTTAATGTGGGTAATTCGAGAGCTAAATTGCTTAAAGGATTGCAATATTTAGCCGGTGACAGTCAGTTGTTAATGTCTCGTTATTACACTCAAATTGAGGGCTTGCGAGATAAGTTTGATCGTTACTCTCCGCAAACGGTTGAAAGTTTGCAACAAGCTAAACAAAGCCTCTCATCGGAAGTAGAAAGATTGCTCGGTAAAGAGCGAGCTACTCAATCTGAGTATGCCCAATTTATTATGGATTATCGCTTGCGAATTACTCAACAAATTGATCCTATTTGCGACAGCTTAAAAACTTTTAGTTTTAGAGGTCAAGAGTTGCGATCGCGCCTAATCGAATATCTAACAGACTTGCAAGACAGACACCCCGAACAATTAGAATTAATGCGAGGCGATCTCGATCTAGAGTTTATCTTAGTATGGGATGAATTAAAGCAAATGCAAGCAGTAGAGAATGCTGACATAAAAGCACGTCAAGCCATTCAAAATTTTGCTAATTCGACTCGCTTAGAATTTTTTCAAGATGTCGCAGAAGTGAGACATCAGATAGCTTTAAGAGGTATTAGCGATACAATTAGAGAGTCAGTCGATTTACTATCTATTCAGCAAAAAATTGAGTTAATTAAACAGGAACATCATCACCAAGTTAATGATTTAGCTGAAGTAGAGCGTCAGTATTTAATCCTTAGAAAAGAAACTTTAGATAGTTTACAATCTCCAGTAAAGTTTACGTGGGAGCAATTAAACTTAGCAAGTCAGGATATTTTTATTCCTGTTCAAAATTCTTATCGATTGGTTGTCGGAAAGCTAGAAAAATATGGTAGTAATAATGAAGAATTGCTGAACCAGCTAACTACAGATGGTATGTTACTAGGAATTAGTGACTTTGGTCAGGTGATCGAAAAAAACCCACTTCAAGTCTCAATATCCCTAGATATAGAAAAAATATGTCAGGAAATAGAGCGTAAAATTACATATATTGGTTTAGAGAACCGCATAGGATTTATGCAGGTCTTATTAGATGAAGGAAATACCTTTGATAAACCGGCAATTTTATTCTTCACTCGTCAGCCTCAAACAGACCAACCCGAAGTTACAGCTTTATTAGAAGTAACCCAAGAAGGTAAACTGGCATATATCAGAAAATTAGTCTGTATATGTCCGCTTCCCTCCCATCTCCTCAACAATTTATTAGAGGGTTACAAAACAACGTTTAAGAACAAAAACCGGGAGGTGATGCAACTAATTGCCGATGAATTTCTTGCTAATAAACTCAAGCTAGATTTCCAGAGTCATATCGCTCAAGCAATGGTGCAGGCGAAACAACGTCTCCGAGATGTTTATCTGGAAAATCTCAGACTAGACACTTTACAACAAGTCGTCAGTGATGATGTAAAAAACAACATTTTCTTAAAAACAATTGACGAATTGATTTTTAAAGCCTTGGATGCTGCCACTGGCTTTGAAGAGGAATCTGAAAAGCTAAACTGGTAATTTTTGTCTAATTTATTCTCAATAGGAGGCTATGTGATGAGCATTGTTATTGGCATTGATTTAGGGACAACGTTTTCAGCGATGGCTTACATGAAAGATGGCAAAGCGGAAATTATTCCTAATAGTGAAGGCGAGAGAATTACCCCATCGGTTGTATTTTTTGATGATGATAACAGCATACCTGTCGGTACTTTTGCGAAAAACGTTGCTGTCTCAGAGGGCGATCGGGTCGTGCAATTTATCAAACGTCGTATGGGTGATGACTATCTGATACACCAACAGGGAAAGGACTGGCGACCTGAGGAAATTTCTGCTTCAATTCTGAAAAAACTCAAAAACGATGCAGAATCTTATCTCAATACCCAAATTCGGGATGCAGTAATTACAGTTCCTGCCTATTTCGACGATCGCAAAAGGATGGCGACTAAGACCGCAGGAGAAATTGCAGGACTAAACGTACTTCAAATTATTAACGAACCCACTGCGGCGGCGATGGAATTTACCGCCAGCCAAGAAGTGCAAAATAAAACTATGCTCGTTTATGATTTTGGTGGTGGCACATTTGATGTTACGATCATGCGAGTTGATGGCAAAAAAATTGATGTAATTGCTACTGGCGGCGACCATCAACTCGGCGGAAAAGATATTGACGATCGGATAATCACTTACTTTCAGGAAGAATTCCAAAAAGCAACTGGATTCGATCCTTTAAAATCTCTAGCTGGTCAGCAAAGACTCCGAAATGAGGCAGAATCAGCCAAAAAACGGTTATCTTCCTCTTCTAGTACGCGGATTGCTCTTGATGTAGAAGGTCGTCAAGCCAATTTCAAAATTACTCAAACTAAGTTTGAAGACTTAATTGATGAGTTGATGCTTCGTGCCGAAATGAATGTTGAGTTAGTTTTAGAGGATGCTAAGTTAACTACCCAGCAAATTGATGATGTTCTCCTAGTAGGAGGTTCAAGCCGTATACCAGCAGTTAGTAAACGGCTAACAAAAATATTTGGCAAAGAGCCACTGAAAACGGTTAATCCTGATGAAGCCGTGGCTCAAGGTGCGGCAATTTTAGCTCAAAGATTGGCGATTGAATCAGGCCAGGCAATTCCTAGTCCCAATACAGTTTTGCCTCAATTTTCGGATGTTTGCTCTCATAGCTTAGGAGTCGTCTGTCTCAATGACCGTCGAGTACCAGAAAATTCGGTAATTATTCCCAAAAATAGTACAATTCCTTGCAAATTTTCACAAAGCTACGGAACTGTTGAAGATAATCAGTCTGCTGTCAAGATTCACATTTTGGAAGGAGAAGATAAAGATCCAGAATATTGCACGCAGTTGGGAACAGCACTGATAGAAAATCTTCCGCCTTCACCAGAGGGTTCGGAAGTAGAAATTATCTTTGCTTACGATGCTAGTGGGATTCTAAGTGTGACTGGTATTTTCGTTCCAACTGGGCAGAAAGTAAATACAACAATTAAAGTTGAAGGAGCTATGTCACCCGAAGAAACTAGGCGCAGTCAGGAAGAAATTAAAAAACGCAATATTGAGTAGCGATAAAATAGTGACCCACGCTATCAACTAGCGTAAACAAAAGCATTCATCTGCGGTTCGGATTAGGGCGATCGCCCTTCCTCAATCCTTCTCCATTCCCGTTCATCTGCGGTTGCTAAAAAGAGCGATCGCCCTTTATCAAAAAAAGTGCGACCGCCCCTTTCAAATCCTAACCAGAAATCACCTCACTCAAAAGATGAGCTTGAGAACCCTCAAGCCGAGGCCCATGAATCTGCACCACGCTAGAAGCCAAGAAATTGCCCCAGCGCGCCGCTTGTACAGAACTCAAACCGTTAGTAATTCCAAACAAAACACCGCCCGCAAAAGCATCCCCAGCACCCACAGTATCGATCGCCTTTACCGGAAATCCAGCCACATCAACAATCTGTTTGTTCTCCACCACCATGCAGCCTTTCTCCCCATTAGTGATAAAAGCCAAATCCGAAATCTCGCTCATTTTCCGAGCGCACTCTTCCAGAGATTCCTCCTTAAAAAAGCTCCGAACTTCATCAGCATTGCAAAAAATTACATCGCAATATTCCGAAACCACCTTGTGAAAATCATCAGCAAATCGATCGACTAAAAAGCCATCCGAAAAAGTAAAAGCCACCTTCACGCCCAGACGCTTAGACTGTTCCATCGTCTCAATGCTAGCCTTTCTCGGATCGGGAGCATCCCAAAGATAGCCCTCAACATAACTGTACTTGCAGTGAGCCAGTCGATCGACATCAATATCAGTCGCAGCCAGAGTAGTAGAAACCCCCAAATTAGTACACATCGTGCGTTCCGCATCCGGCGTAGTCAGCACTACACAAGTACCCGTGGGCTCCTGCGACGACTCAGCAGGATGCACGTTAAAATCAATCCCCGCCGCCAGCAAATCTTGCCGATAAAATTCGCCGTTAGTATCCTTAGCAACCTTCCCCGAATAATACGCTTTACCGCCGCTTTGAGCCAAACCAATCATCGTATTTGCCGCCGAACCGCCCGATCGCATTTGCAGCGAATTGTGCGCTAAATCGTGCAAAATTCCCCCCTGCGTTTCCGAATTCATCAGCGTCATCCCGCCACGACTCAGCCCGTGACCGAGTACAAATTCATCTTCTACCAATGCTAGGATGTCTACAAGGGCATTGCCTACGCCAAACACATCCACGGAACGGGAATCTTGATTGTTTTCTGTCATGAGTGCTTTTTTTGATACTAATTTTGGACTTGCACAAAACACCTTTTGTTTTGCTATCGACAGTGTAAGGTGCTGGGCGCGCACCCTAGGTTTTATGGTAAGGTGCGCCGTGCGTACCCTGCGTTTTATCGAAATGTGCCCACGAGAGCACCCTACGTTCTCGATAGGGTAAGGTGCGCACGGAGTACCCTACATTTAGATGTTCTGCGTAAGTTTTATAGTAACATTTAGATGTTCTGCGTAAGTTATAACTATATTTGCTTTTATCCCAAATCGCCAATCCCCAATCTAAAATCCCAAATCGCCAATCCCCAATCTAAAATCCCAAATCCCCAATCTAAAATCTAAAATCTAAAATCTAAAATCGATATGACTGATACTTGTGCCCCACCTCTGATTCAGCAAATGTTGCAGCCCGGCTTTTACCCGCACGGGGTGACAGAACCAGTACACCTCATTCAGACTCACGTTTCCTTTGTTTTGCTGACAGGAGATTATACTTACAAAATTAAGAAACCAGTCAATTTCGGGTTTTTGGACTATTCAACGTTGGCAAAACGGCAGCATTTTTGTACCCAAGAATTGCTGATGAACCAGCGCACTGCACCGGAAATTTATCTAGAAGTTTTGCCGATAATTCAAACTGGCGATTCGTTTCAGTTCGGTAGCAGCTTACCTGCTATAACTTCTGCCGAAATTGCTGTAGAGTACGTGCTAAAAATGCGGGAGTTTCCTCAAGATTCGCTGTTGCTCAGTTTGTTGGAACGCGGACTGTTGACCGAGCAACTTATGGCAGACTTAGGACGGGAAGTTGCCAAATTTCACAGCACGGCAATTAGTAATAGCTACATTCGCCAATTTGGCGAAGTCAGTCAGATTCGCACAGCAATAGATAACAATTACCTGATTTCGCAAAAATATATTGGCGGGCCGCAGACTCAGACACAATATCAGGAAACTAAAGATTATACTGATGCGTTTTTTGCGAATAACCCAGAGTTATTTAACCGACGGATTGCCAATAATAAAATTCGCGAGTGTCACGGTGATTTGCACTTGCGGAATATAGCCTTGTGGCAAGATAAAATATTGCTGTTCGACTGCATTGAATTTAACGAGCAGTTTCGCTTTGTTGATGTCATGTACGATGTCGCTTTTACAGTAATGGATTTGGAATCGCGGGGGCGCATAGACTTAGGCAATGCATTTCTCAATACTTACATCGAACAAACAGGGGATTGGGAAGGACTGCAACTTTTGCCTCTGTATTTGAGCCGTCAAGCTTATGTTAGAGCGAAAGTAACTTCGTTAATGTTGGACGATTCCGCTATTTCAACTGCCCAAAACGCAGAGATTTCACAGACTGCCGCTCATTATTATAAACTGGCTTGGCAATACACAAAACCGCGCCAGGGAAAGTTAACTTTGATGTCGGGTTTGTCTGGTTCTGGCAAGAGTACAGCAGCTCGATATTTGGCCCGCCGCACTGGGGCAATCCACATTCGATCCGATGCTGTTCGCAAACATTTAGGCGGAATTCCTTTAAATGAACGCGGGGGGCAAGATTTGTACTCGGATGAAATGACGGCACAGACTTATGATAGATTGTTAGAGTTGGGGATAATTCTGGCTGACCGAGGTTGGGATGTGATTTTAGATGCAAAGTTCGATCGGCAAAACTTGAGAACCGATGCGATCGATCGGGCTCAATCCCACGGCTTGCCCCTGCAAATCATTTACTGCACGGCACCAATTGAAGTATTGCGAGAACGACTGCAACAGCGCAGGGGCGATATTGCCGACGCGACGGCAGAACTATTGAGTTCGCAGCAAGCAGCTTTTCAACCTTTTACAGAAGAATTAGAGCAAATTTCTGTAAACATTGTAGATACCGCGCAAGACTTAGAGGTACAATTAAAATTGATTTGTAGGGAGTAGTTGCAGATCGATCGCCCTTGCGAATTTGATAGTCTGCTAATATTGTCAATATCTTTCTATGTTATTACAAACACCACTTGCAGCTCATGCCAAAATATACCGGAGACTCCAAGGGGTTTAACCCCGCGCTGATATGGTTTGTGTTGTTTACCGTTGGGTTTCGCTTAGTAGGATGTTCGCTGCAGCTCAGTCTCGGTCTTGGTGTCATCGGCGGCGTGGCAGCAGGTTTAACTGTCGCTTGGTGGCACAACGAACTACTACTCAACCCGAATATACGTTCCAAAGATAAAAAGTCGGAGGCTATCCTCAATAAAGAAGTAGTGGAAAGGGAGGGGAAAGTATATACCAAAACCTCTAGGCGTGAAGCTCCTACATTGTTTAGCTGGTTGTCAGGGCCAGAGGATCGTCGCTAGCACGGAAAAGAGTTTGGAGTATTGAGTTTTAAGCTTTAAGTTAAAGAGTTCATAATTCACAACTCAATACTAAAAATTAACAACTCTCGACAACCAAATTACTAATTACTAATTACCCATTACGATTACCGCTAACTAGCAATTAGAACTACTTGCTGAATGTTTCTATTTCTGTCGAAACTCCTGCCGCTGTTTATTTATCCTTTGGGGTTGAGTTGCCTGTTAATGATGGCGGCTTTAATAACACTTTGGAAGCATCCAAAATGGGCGGCGGCACCAATGGCTGCGGCTCTAATTATTTTACTGCTCGGAAGTAGCGGTTGGGTTTCAAAATCGTTAGTTCGATCGCTCGAATGGCAAAACTTACCAACCGCCGAACTCCCGCAAGCTGAAGCGATTATCGTCTTGGGCGGCGGTGTCAAAGCAGCTTTACGTCCCCGTCCTTGGGTAGAATTAGGGGAAGCGGGCGATCGAATAATCTACGGTTCCCGACTTTACCGGCAAGGCAAAGCTCCCCTGCTCATTCTCAGCGGCGGTAGAGTAGATTGGAAAGGTGGCGGGCCTCCCGAATCGGCAGACATGGCAGAAATTGCCCAAACAATCGGCGTACCGGCATCAGCAATTCTGCAAGACCCCGATTCAAACAACACTTATCAAAATGCCGTCAACGTGCGGCAAATCTTAGATGCTAAAGGCATAAAAGGGCCGGTTTTGCTAGTGACATCGGCGATGCACATGACTCGATCGCTCTTAATTTTCCAGCGTCAGGGAATAAAAGCAATTGCCGCACCAACAGACTTTCAGATAACGCAGCAGGATATAGCAGCATCCCAAAGGAATTGGCAAGCAGCCGCACTGGATTTATTGCCTGACACCTATGAGTTACACCAGTCAACTAAAGCTTTGAAAGAATACATCGGCTTAATCGTTTATCGGCTGCGGGGATGGCTTTAACAGAATTTTAGATTTTAGATTGGGGATTTTGGATAGAAGAATTCAAATAGTCTCAACCGTGAAGTCACCTCCAAAATCGTAATATCAATTCCGGTTGCATCGTCAGGCGTCAAATCCAGTCAACAGCCAACAATCACGGATGGATAGTGCAACCGGAATTAATAGAATTCATCTGCGTTAATCAGTGTTTATCTGCCCTCATCTGCGGTAAAAAAAGAGAATTGCTCGGGCCGCAGATAACAATGGATTGACGCTGATTCACGCAGATTAAGAGAAGAGAGATAGGAATAATGCCGATGCTAACAGATTTGATATAAATCCCAAATCCCAAGTCCAAAATTGATTCAGTGTGTTAGCTTAAAGTCATTACAGCCAAGATTTGCCCCAGTCGCCCCCAAACAATCATGCTGCCCCACGAGTTGCAAAAAATTGCCCCAGAACCGACTCCCGCGGCCGAAATTTTTCAGAGACACCAAATTGTCCGCGAGTTTTACGATGAAATTAAGTACCGTCAAGAACTAGAACTTCATTGTCAGTGGTATTACGCTACAGCGAAGCAGCATCAGCAGGAATTGCAGAAAATGCAGGGAGATTTGAATATCTTCGGTTGGTTCAACCGGAGACGGTCGAAAAATTAAGGATTCAACAAAAAAGATGGTTTGTAGTAAGGACGAGAGTTCCACCGATCGACTAAAAGCCACAGAAAAAACTGAATTCCTCACTACAAACTCTAAAATGGTTGTATGACCGCTGCCCAAAAACGGATACTTGCCAACGGCAGGAGGATCGTTGGGCCGAAAATTTTAGACTAAGGTTCAAAATCCCAGATTCATCTGTGGAGTAAATCTAAAATCTAAAATCTAAAATCTAAAATCGACTGACCGGATTTGATATTGTCTTTGGGCTGCGGCTTCAACTTTTGAGACAGCTAGACTTCCGAAGAAATCAATTCGACCTCATCCTCTTTCAGGTGAGCTCGAAATTTTTTGTCAAATTGTACTAGCACCGGCAAATTAGCACTGACAGGTCGGCCGTGCCATTCGTGAACGATCGCCACGACTTCTCCTTCCATACCCTTAAGATCAAATGGTTGACTGCGATTTTGAGGGTGGTGGTAGACAACAACAGAGTTTTTAATGCAAACGCGATCGCCAACTTTCATAGACTTAAATTTAGTGTTCTCTCTTCAAAACTCTGCAAAGCCTACAGGTGCTTAACACTTGTAGGCTTTGCGGACAGTCTTTTTATCTTCCCACAAAAGTAGAGCGAAAACTCAAAGAAACTTGCGGGTGTTCTGTCGCTGCTTCGATCCCCCGAAGCCTCCATGCCGATCGATCGAGGATCGATCCAGCAGGCCCGATCGGCATTTAAACCCCGATCGGGCGGATTCTCAAGGGCGGGAATTGATTTGGGCCGGCTAATCGAGAAACGATCAACTTAACTGATTTAACCAACACTCAACATCAACGCCCAAGGTTTGACCCAACCCCAGCAACTGCCGGATCGAAGACAAGTCCCAGCCGGCGCCGGAACCTGCAATCCCCAAGGCAACGGCAGCGACCACACTGTCGCCCGCCGAGACCTCTTGCAGTTGCAGCCAGCCCAAACACAGAGGCACAATTTGACTGTACAGAGAATCGAAATACAGTTCCTGCGATTTGTCCAAACACAAACCCAGACTCAGCCGATCGCCCACCGCAATCAAACGCTCGATCGTGCGGATATCAGCTTCCAACTTGACAGGCGATCTGTCTTCCGCGGCCGATCCTGGTTGCAGCAGCGCCTCTAGCGATCGCCAAACCAGGTTTTCCAAAATTTGCTTGACTTCGGGAACGTTCAACTGACAGCGGAGATGGCCGCTTTCAGTGGCGATCGCCTCTATTTCTGCCAGCAGCGCCTCCGGGTTCTCGGTTTCCAGTTCCAGGGCCTTGGCCGCCGTCACACAGCGGTGTCCCAAAGCCACCTCAGCAGCCACCTGCAACTCTACCGGCACCGGGAGCTCGTCGCGGTGAAACGCCATCATCACCCCGTAATTTTCCCGGTAAACCTGAGTGTAAAGCTGATCCAACCGAGTCAAGTTTTCCTGACTCAGCAACTGCACGATCCGGTGGCGTTCCTCAGCAAACAAATCCCGCAAGCTAAAGGACTGATCCCCAAACAGCCGCACCATTTCCAGAATCGCGTGGGCCGCCGAAGCTTCTTCCATAACTCCAAACAACCGCTCTTTGAGCATAGTGTAAGACCGGCGGCTGCCAAAAGGCTGAATGCAGCAGTGGAAGTCCCAGCCGCCGAGGTGCAACGCAGCAAACACATAGACCTCTGTTTCCCGCGTAATTTCCGAGGTTAACTGCAATTGACCGACAGCCAGAGTCATCGAGCCCATGCGCTGAATTTGGAAATCTTCCTGCAGGGCCTGATAGCAGTAAACTCGCTGTTCGCTGGGATATTTGGCAAACAGAGAACTGATCGCGTAGTGGGCGGCCACCTGTTTGAGACTAATTTGGGCTGTCACCACGAGTTTGCGGTAAACTTCGGCCCCTGTTTTGAAATAGTCAACGTTGCTGGGTACGAGGGCTAGTTGAGCGACAAATTCCTTTTCTAGCTGGACGCCGGTAACTTCGGCCGCCAATTCCAGCGCCCGGGCCGCGTAGCGCAGAATTTGCACGCCTTCTGGCCGCGAGATTTCTTCAAAAAACCAGCCGCAGCTAGTGAACATTAACAGGGTGTGGCGCTGCATTTCCAGCAGTCGCAGGGCGTCCACCTGTTCTCCGGCATCAAGGGGGCGCACTTGATGGCGTTCGAGGAAACTGTCAACGTTAGCGGGCGATCGATCGCGGATGACCTCAATATATTCATCTCTGGCTTTCCAGGGATCGCGCAACAGCTTGCGTCCTGCTTCTTCGTAAATCGGAATCAGTCGATCGCGCAGCCAATTGAGAGTATCCCGCAAAGGGCGGCGCCATTTGAGGTGCCATCCGCCGCCACCACCGCAGCCACAATCATCTTGCCAGCGATCGACCCCGTGAGAGCAACTCCAGGCCGTCACGGGTTTGAGTTCCACTTCCCAAGCGGGAGGATTTTGACTTATATAATGAGCAAAATTCGTCACCGTCCAGCCTCGACGGGGAAACTCTTCTGTGAAGGCGTAGGCGAGGCATTTTTCGGTACCTTTTTTGTGGTGGCCGAAAGTTTCGCCGTCCGTGGCCACGCAGATTAATTGAGCCGGTCGGTGGTCTCCCCGTACTGCTTGACCCAAGCGCCCGGCCAAGTGGTGGCTGCTGCTGAGAACCTCGTTGAAGCCCATATCCCGCGAGATCGGGCCATCGTAGAAAAAGATATCAATGTAGGGAGTGTTGGGAGCTGGGGCTTCGGAATTCTCGAAGTGCCTGCGGCCAAAATGGTGAGTGCTCAGTGGCGAGAGTTGATTGTCAGCCAGTAACCGCATTTCTGGTTTCACATAGCAGCGGTACGGGCGAGTCGGATCGATTTGGCCGCCGCCGACTTCGTGCCATTCGGAATTGGACGCTGGTTCCCCTTCTTGGTTTTGCGCGATTAACGGGCGGCAGCGTTCTGCTTGGGAGGGGGCTAAGACAATGAAGCGGATGCCTTCAGCGACTAAAACTTCGAGGGTGGCGTAGTCTACGGCGGTTTCGGCGAGCCACATTCCTTCGGGATCGCGATTGAACCGGGAGCGAAAATCTGCGATCCCCCACCGAATTTGGGTGTATTTGTCTCGCTCGTTAGCCAGCGGCATGATGATGTGATTGTATACTTGGGCGATCGCGTTGCCGTGACCGTTGAGCCGCTGACAGCTTTTGCGATCGGCTTCCAGAATCCGATCGTAAACTTCCGTGTCGTAGCGTTCGAGCCAGCTCATCAGGGTGGGCCCGATGTTGAAGCTCATATACTCGTAGTTGTTGACGATCCCCGTGACTTCGCCGCGATCGTTAAGTATGCGCGCAAAGGCGTTGGGGCGGTAGCACTCGTTGTCAATGCGTTCGTTCCAGTCGTGGGCGGGAGATGCGCTGGCTTGGCGTTCGATCGCATCCAGGTAAGGGTTTTCCCGGGGTGGCTGGTAAAAGTGACCGTGAACCGTCACGCAGACCCCAGTTGCTGCAGCCACGGTGCTTTCGGTTGCAGCCGTTACGGTTGGCGAAGGCAGAGGTACCACATCAGATTGAGTTGTAGAAATCGTAACCATGCGATCGAATCCTCAAGTAGTTAAAGACAATAAAACCAGCCTAATTAGAGACTAAAACCTGACGCAGCAAGAGTTGCAGCTAGGCATCTCTTGGGGCTAAATTTGGGCAGACAAGTTTTAATACAGTAGTATTGCGAGCAAAGCATTCGTGCCAAGATGCCAACCGTCGATCCCTGGGTTTTTCTGCCAATGCTTTGCTGTTGAAAGAGTTAAAAAAGGTAGCTTTTGCTGCTTTTTGGCACTTGCGACCCATTTCGGGTTAGTGCTTGCAGGCCTGCTCGTTGAGAGTTTCATTTACCTTGCTGGATTGTAAAGTCTTATTCATTAAATAGCAAGTTTTCGCCGGAAAGATTTAATTTTTAGCAATAAATCTTAGCGGTTGTGGATATCGGTTTAATGCCCGATTAATTTATAGAGTAAGAGTTTTGCCGGAGTTTCGCATCATACTTTAGGCGCTTTTTACCTAAGTTCTGGAGAAGTTAGGCCAGTTGGGTTCGGGCGGGGCAGATTTGCTGCAAATGTACTTTCCAAAAGAGTTGTAACACTTGTGCCGAGTCAAAAGGCAACAAAAAAGCAAAACGGTAAGTGTTATGTTTTAACTCCTGAGAGGTATGTGGGGGAGGAGGCGGAGGAGGAGAAGGAGGAGGGTTTGGACGAGAAGATGCTGCATTTGACGGCGAAGTGGGCAAAAAACTAGGTTTCTGGCGATCGTCTTTTGCAAGAGGTGCTTGCACAAATTCCTTGGGGGCAGAATCTCCGCATTCTGGAGGCTGTGGAATATCCTGTTGACCGCGAGTGGTACATTCGCTATACTATCGAGCAAGGATGGAGTCGAAATCTGTTAGTTCCTCAGATAGAATGAATCAGGAGAAAGCCGCAGAATTCTGTTACTCGTAAGGTGAAGTTACCCAATATTTACTCCAACGAAAATCGAGTTAAAGAAATAGAAAAAATGCCATGAGTAATGACATGACTTCCAATAACAATAACGCTGTCCCTAACAATTGGGTCTTAACCAACATTGACTATGAAGGAGAAGGACGGGCTGATTTTGAAAATCCTAAAGGATATATCGAAGGAATGGTTAAAATTTCCTTTGATGAATTGGGTAAGTCTAGTATTGAAATGAACGTAGCAAACTGCTATACTGAACAGCCCCTCCGCTTTGGTATTAGAGAATTTTTTAATGCAGCTCCCCTCAGAGAGGAAGAGGGTGGTTTCTCTTTTAATCGTTTAGGACGCAACCCGTGTCAAAGTTTAACTGTCAATACTCCCGATGGAACCTATTCCGCACAAGGAAGTATAGTCTACAACCCTATCAGTAGTTTTGGTTTGGGCGGGGATAACACGAGAGTTAAATTTTATTTAGTTCCTTCATCTTTTGACAAAATAAATGCTGAACTTCCTAAATATTGGGTGTTTCCAATATTTAACTTGATCTCAGATTTTACTGAGCGAAATTCACAGCTTGATTGCCATCCCCTGCGTATTCTTCCCAGGCTTGACGATGCAGATAATACAACAGAACTAGCAGCATTCAGGGACTTTTTGTCCGGCAATTTGGATCGTTTAATTGTCTTTGATTTCAAAGGAACTCAGGGATTTATTGAACCCTTGATTGATTTTAATGAACGTAAACAAAAGCTGTACTCTGGTGAGGTGCCATGTACAATCACAGCGGTAATGGTTGGGGAAGTTGGCTCTGAATCCATTGACATAGATGAATTGACGAATTGGCTACCATTCGGTCTTCTCCCTTTACTGAGTCTTGCTACTGGTTCTGAGGTAGAAATTCCTTGGATTGAATTTAGAGATGCTAATGGTGGGCTTGTCCGACGCATCCATAACAGATGCAGTCAGCCAAAATTTTCAAGAGGACACACAACTATTTCGGAACAAGATAATCAGGGAACTGGCTATTTACTCACCTGCGCTCAGTCTTCACCGTATTATGGAAAAGCACCTCTAGGTTCTGTAATATTTGACCTAGTTCAAAGCAGTTCAGATAGCCTTACTATTGAAGACAAGCTAAATAAAATTTGTCGAGCCTTAGATTATTTATGTAAGGACTATAAGCTAGACACACAAAACTTACTTGAGGGCTTAGATGATGCTGTTCAGGCTCTCGTCAAAGAAACTCTTAAGTCTGCGGCACAAGAGATTCGTTCTGTGGCACAAGGTGCAAGTGATGGGCAAAGGAAGTTACTTACCAAAATTGCTGCTAGAACGATTAGCTGTAGCGAAAAAGACAGGGATTTCGGTCTAGCTGTAACTGACTTACTAAAACATTTGGGTTTACAGGATGCTGACATTATTGATGCCTACTATCAAAGTAACCCACGAGCTGATGGAAGGACTCATTGGAGCAGTGTTCTGTCTATGTATCGTGGAATTGCAGTGCATACGGGTGACTTTAGCTTCCAAGAACAAACATACGATATAAATGATGTTGTAAGAATTACTTATCATTTATACGATATTCTGGTACGCATTGTTTTTAAGATGCTTGGGTATGATCGTACATACCAGCCAATAATCATAAATCAAACCTCACAGCCTGTCGATTGGGTAAAGGCTGATCTTCAAGCCAGCGAATTATGGTATTAACCCAAGAATATATTGTTTAGATTTAATCGCCAAAACATTGAAGTGGAGATTAACCAACAAAAAGAACAATTCAGCAACATCTACCTGCAAGCTGTCACCACCGTTGCCGGCTATTCCGTCTACAAACCATTCGTAGACGATGACAGCGTAGACTGGGGAGTAGCTGCGAAAGGCGGGACAGGCCCCATTAGAGCACCTCGCTTAGAATTGCAGTTAAAATCTACATCAAGAGATATCCAAGACGATACCTCCATCCGCTACCCCCTCAAGCTCAAAAACTACGACGACTTAAGAATGGATAACTTCGCCATTCCCCGAATTTTAGTTGTCGTTTTAATCCCCAAAACACCCGAAGACTGGTTAACCCAGTCCGAAACAAAACTCTGCATCAGAGGCTGCGGATATTGGATCTCGCTGCGGGGAATGCCAGAAACACCAAACACAAACTCTGTCAACGTCACCATCCCCAAAACCAACCAATTTACAGTCGCCGCCCTTCAGTCAATTATGGAGAGAATTAGCCAAGGAGTTCAACCATGAAAATCACCGTAAAAGATAGCCAAACTCTCGCAACAATCAAGCTAAATCAACTGAGAAATTACTTACAAACTCACGGCTGGCATGAAGACCAACCTTTTTTAGATAATGCCACACTTTGGCACAAACCAACAGCAGATGCAGAAGAATTTGAAATATTGCTACCTAATCGGGAAAACCTGGGAGATTATGCAGCCCGCATCCGCGAGGCAATCCAAACCCTAGAAAACGCAGAAAATCTCCCTCAAATTGAAATTTTAAGCGAACTACTTACCCGCATTCCAAACACGACTATTCAGGGAATTGTTATGCAAATTCACACCCCAAATACCAAAAAATTAAGTGGCGAAATTACTCTCCTCGGCCTTGTAGCTGACAAATTGCGGAAAATTCAAACATCCCTCGCAGACAAAGATTACATCCTGGCGATTAAAGCTTATCAAGAACGCTTACCGATTCTCTGTAGCGGTGACTTAATCAAAGACAACAACGCCTTCATCCTCAAAAACCCTCACAACTTAACCCTCGATGAATTGTGGCAAAACTAAAAGTCACGCACAGTCTATCTCGCTCAATTGTAAATGATGCGTCGTATGCTGCCAATTGCCCTGAGTCTTGAATCCCAATTTTTGATAAAACCTGTCGGCTGCTGGCGTATCTGTTCGCAACGTCAATAACTGATAATGCTGACTGGCTTCGTAAATCAGCCGATCGACCAATAAACGCCCCACCCCCTTTCCCCGCCAAGCTGACTCAACATACAAATGCCGCAATCGTCCAACTTTCGGATCGTTAAAATAAGGATCTCGATTCAAGCCGCAAATTCCGATCGCTCTTTCCTGCGATGACGCTATAAATAAAGCTTCACCAACCTTGTCGAAGCAGTTATAACCATTACGATAATCTCGGACCAGTCTTTCCACAAACTGAAAACCTTGGGACAGACTTTCCTCAATTAAATGGATAATTAATTTCTCATCAAACTCCAAAATTTTAGCGATGTGAATATGCTGCATACTTTAAAAAAAGATTTGTTAAGTAAGGAGTGCATCGACTTGACCAGATTTATGGGCTCTGATAAAGAACATTGTGATATCGTTCCAATAACCTGCTGCGGTTGAAGCTTCATTTATCTCTGTAAAATATTCCAGCTTGCACTGCTGCCACTGTTCATCTGACCATTTCACATTTTGAAGCCCGAATGCACTCTTGCCATTGCCAGTCCACGCAGCTTCCGCATCTTGCAAGTAGAAGCCAAATTGCTCAAACGAGGAGTCAATCGATTTTAGATTTTAGATTTTAGATTTTAGATTGAAGCATTGACCCCACGGATAAATTGGGGGGCTTGTTTATCGGATACACGTTTTTTATTTCTCCGTCCTGAGTCTGCGAAGGAATGAATCCGGGGGCTTGTATCCTGGATGCTTTCGGTCATTCATATCGATTCTTTTCCCAAACAAATATCCAGTTCCCTAGCAAAGGCCTCGGGCGCATCCAGCATCAGCCAGTGTCCAGTATCGGGGATCGTAGTTGTCGTCAGTGTGGGACGGAGAATGTGGAGGCTAAAGGGAAAAGCGTTTGAGGGAGCAATAATGGCGTGGGCCCGTGTTCCAGGGGCTGCTAGGTAGCGATCGAGAGCATCAACTGCTTCAAAGGGAAACATCCCGCGGTACATTCCACGCAGACAATCCCGTGGAGTCGCCGCCAAGCAAGCGAGAATCCGATCGCGCGTATCCGCGGTGCTTCCTGTCAGCGCCTCGTTGAAGCCGGCTTCCACAGCAGCCCGCCAATCCTCCGTCTCCAGAACCCTCTGGAAGGGGACGATGCGTGCCTCGTGCACTTCAGCAGATACCTTGGTAAAGTCTCCAGGTGGGTCTGCCAGGATCAACTGCGCGATGCGGTGCGGTGCGGCGGCTGCTGTGGCCAGGGCAATAAAAGCACCGAAACTGTGCCCGACGATCGCCACTCGATCGAGTCCCAGCCCATCCAGTACCGCGAAAACATCCGCTGCACAGGAGGCGGGCGCATAGTTGCCGTCCTCCGGCGGTGCAGAATCACCGTGTCCCCGCATATCAAGGGCGATCGCGCGTCGGGTACGGGCGACACGGGCAAGCTGGGCATCCCAGATGTTCGCAGAAACCGTCATACCGTGCACGAACAGCACCGGCAGCGCCTCGGATTCCGCAGCGGTGACAGGGGGGCTGGCTTCGATGATGTGAATAGTGCCGATCGGTCCTTTGATATTTGTCGATCGCATACAATTTTCTCCTAATTGTGAATTTCCTCTTTTCACACCACCAATTTTACCTCTGTTACTCCTTGGCGCAATTCATACTGTCCTTTTACCCAAAATTGTTTAATTTTTTCACCCAAAAACGGAGCAGCTTGCATCATCAACAAACGCAACAATCCATTTTTTCGCAGTTGTTCGCCTTTCCAGGCTTCTTGTGCTTGAAGTTTTTGGGCGCGAATAATTTCCGGTTCGCGTTCTGCCTGAATCCGCGATAATGCTAAGTCAATATCCTCGTAATTAGCCCCTGCTTTCAATAAAGGTACAAGGTGATTGGCGGCAACAATTACATCGCGGAACGCCATGTTAATTCCTTGAGCGCGAACCGGAGACATGGGATGTGCAGCATCCCCCAAAAGTATGATTCCTGGTCGATGCCAGCGCGGACAGCGACCAACCACAACAGATAATCGCATCGGAGATTCGATCGTATCGGCACAGTTGCGGAAATGTTCTGCCATCCACGCAGGCGATCGCGATGCGAAAGTTTCTGCCCAGTCTGTGTGTTTCCAATCCTTTTTGTCATCGGCCGATAGCACCCAAGCCAGATGAAGTTTTCCTGATTCTGCCCCATGAAAGACACTGAATCCGCTACCGCCATTCAGGATGGAATAAAATACATTATCCGCCACAAACCGAGGATGAGCGGCAAGTTTAAACCACAGAACATCTATACTATTTTGCTGTTTTACTAACTCTAATTCTGCACGCTGCCGTACAACCGAGTTTCTACCATCTGTACCAATCACAAGTGCAGCAGGAATCTCTCGCCCATCTCCTAGCTTTACACCCGCAATGCGATCGTTGCTGTACCGTAAATCTTTTACCGGAACACCTGAGATAAATTCAAACTCTGGATGCAACTGAGCTTCTGAAATTAGTGTTTCTAGCAAAGGCGGTTGCGATACCAGCGTACAAGGTCGATTTGACCCCATTGGCTCATCAACTCGAAATAGTTGCCGATCGCCCACAACGAACTCCCAGGCATCAATTTGTCTGTGTGGAACACCTTCTAGCATAGTGGATAAGCCCATTTGGGCGATCGCATCCAATCCGCTGGGCATTAACCCTTCACCGCGAAACACTCGGTAGGAATCTTTGGCAGCCTCAACCAAGGTAACAGCAATACCTCGTTTCACCAGCAGCAAAGCAAGTGTCGCACCAGTTGGCCCCGATCCCACAATTACAACTTGCATCATTGCCATTCCCCATTGCTTTTTGCGGATATTGAGATCTCAACAAAGGTGATAAAAAGAGGCGCAATCCCCTATTCCCAGCTATTTCTGGAGTCCCTGTTGAAAAGTCTTAACTGCATCAACATGATTCACCATATTAATGCAACGCAACAACAAATCCAAATCGATCCCTTTCACCTCCTCACTACTGGAAACCTTTTCATAATCAAGTGTATTGCCCTCTCCCCGCAGGTGATAAACCTCTAACAATCCATCTTCCCAGAACCACACTTCCTTTATCTTCAGCCGCTTGTATGCCTCCAGTTGGTTGATGCCACCGCTGGAAAACACGATCTCGATCGCCAAATCGGGTAGCCTGCGACCCGGAGCAAGTTTATAAGATTCATCCGCCTCTCGCTTGACTTTTCCCGTTTCACTTTCCAGAGTCATTGAGCCAGTTGGAGTAAAGTCAAACCCCGCCATCAGCAGGTAAAGCTGCAACAATGCACCAATTCTTGCTTTAACAGTTTCGTGGGGTTCTCCATGCCTTCGTCGTATCTCCAAAACTCCATCCAGGAAAGAAAGTCGATATCCTGGACGGTCTAACAATTGCTCAACTGCTTTGAACTCTCTCCAAGTCAGTCCCTCAAACAGAAGGGGTAATTCTTTTCTGGGTGGTGCGATGATTGCTGCAGTCATTTGATTCTCCAGTCTATTTCCAGATGAGAAACGATCGGGTTTGGAGGGCGATTTGTTTATTATAACTTTAAGTAGCTTTCTTCACTGTAAATCCGATTTCTTGCCCGTAGGATAGTTCCAGCGTGTGACCGTCCGGGTCTCGCAAAAAAGCCCAGTAGCCGATCGGATATCCAGCTTCTTTTGGTTCCTCAAGCAGCACACCTTCTTGACGTGCTTTGTCGCAGAGTTCGTCCATATATTCGCGGCTTTGGCAACCTACTCCCAGGTGTGCAAAGGGAGACAGAACGGGATGTACGGAGTCTGTTTGAATTAGCACAATTACAAAAGGGCGAGTGCGATCGGAAAGCCATACCACAGCAACACCTGCTTCTGCATCGATGCGGCGGTGAACGACCTGCATTCCAGCATACTTGGAGTAGAATTCAATACTGCGATCGACATCAGAAACGGGCAGTGCGATGTGTGTGAGACCGATATCACTCATATGTTATGTTGCTCCAGTCATATTAGGCTTAACGTCAAGAATTGCCACTTCCCATATCATAAATTTAATGAGATGCTCGCCACTTAGCCGCTTTCATATCCATTGCTTTAATGAACCCATCTTTTTCGTCCATGTACCCCTGAATATTATCAGGGTATTTTTTGGCAAGTTTTCTCTTTAGTTCGCTGTATTCCTGCGCGGCTTCAGTATGGGTAATCATATAATCTCGAAACGCTAAGTGGCGCTCTATCTGCGGTGAACCAACTTCAAAACTGTGAATATGGTAGGTTCTACCCTTGCGAAAATAACGACGACCCGGTATCCCAAACTCACCCATTGCTTGATAACCTAATGCCTCAATTCCTGAACTATGTGTATCGATTTTAAGAATATCTTTAACCTCAACTAATATATCGATGATCGGCTTTGCATGAATTTGGGGAATGGCTGTGCTACCAATGTGATGTATAGCAACCACATTTTCCCTAAGTGCAAGTGCAATCAGTTTCGACTCAGTTTCAAAGGCGCTGCGCCAATTGGGATCGTGCGGGACGACTTCTACTTTGAAAAAATCTACTTTTATTGACATGGCTGATAATTATTTGCTTTTTTTGTCATCTCATTGATTTAACATCGGATTTAACCGAAACTGATTTTATTATGTCTCATATTTTACGGGCTGCGACCAAAGCTCTTAAACATACGGACAACGGGGAGGAACTGGCTGTTTGGGAGAGAAATTTCAAACCGCTCAATCACCTGATAGTCAAATTTTGTGTAAAATGGCTCTCCCGCCAGCGTCGCAATCATCTCAACTTCCTTAAATCCAGCACGCTCAGCAGCCAGTTCACATACTCGCATAATCTGACTTCCAATTCCTCGACGTGCCCATGCTGGATGAACAAAGAATGCACGAATCTTTGCCGAGTCGCTGTCTGGGTTGAGGAGGCTGTCTTCTGGATTATTTTTGCCTGAATCACCTCCATAAAGCGTTTTACGCTTACTCCAACCACCGCAACCAACAATTTGGTGATTGTTCTGAGCAACAAAGTATGTTTGGTCTAGAATCAGTTGAGTATCAACCCCAAAAACTATCCCCAGTGCGCCTTCAATCTGCTCTGAAGTGTAGTAGCCTGCTTGCAAAGCTCTAGCAGAATCAGGAATTAAAGTTGTCAGCTTAGGAATGTCTTCTAAGGAAGCTAATCGAATACAAAAATCCATTGAACCGATCGGCTAAACAAATCGCTCTCTTAGTTTGTCACATCTGTGAAAGCGTCAATGCAGCGATCGCCCTCACGCCCACCCCCAGCTTTAAGCCAACACCCAAATATCGAACCCTCCCCCATTCTTAAACTGTATGGCAGGCTATGATTGACGGTTGGCAGCTTTTGAGAATCTAAATGCTAAACACAAATACAATAATTTCCAGTCTGCTGTTATTTATCCCGGTTTCGATCGCCGGACACTTTCTCGGCTGGGAAGCCTCCACAATCTTCATCACCTCGGCTTTAGCCATCATCCCTCTAGCCGCCTGGATGGGCACGGCCACCGAAGAAATCGCCGTCGTCCTCGGCGCCAACTTGGGGGGTTTGCTGAACGCTACCTTCGGAAATGCCACGGAACTGATTATCGGCATCGTCGCCCTCAACGCCGGACTAATAGATGTTGTCAAGGCCAGCATCACCGGTTCAATTATGAGCAACCTGCTGCTGGTGATGGGATTGGCGATGCTGCTGGGCGGCTTGCGCTACAAAGAACAAGATTTTCAGCCGACAGTCGCCCGGTTGAATGCTTCAGCGATGAACTTAGCCGTGATTGCCATTTTGGTGCCCACTGCAGTTAATGCCACCTCTATTGGCATCCCTGAGGAAACTATGCAGAACCTCTCTAGCGCTGTTGCTGTAGTGCTGATTGTCGTCTACGTGCTGACGCTGCTGTTTTCGATGAAAACCCACAGCTATCTGTACGATGTAGGGGTGGCAGAAATAGAAATGCTGGAAGATTTAGCCGAAAATAACTTAGCACCAGACAGTCCTGACCACAAAGTCAATCTGCCGCTGTGGATTGGGGTCCTGTTGGCTTGTACCCTGATGGTAGCTGTCGAGTCGGAACTGTTGGTGGGTACTCTCGAAGAAGCGACGGCGCGTTTGGGGCTGACATCACTGTTTACCGGGGTGATTTTAGTGCCGATTATTGGCAATGCGGCCGAACATACGACGGCGGTGACGGTGGCGATGAAAAATAAAATGGATTTGTCGGTTTCTGTGGCCGTGGGTTCGAGTTTGCAAATTGCTTTGTTTGTTGCGCCCGTGTTGGTTTTGGCAGGTTTTGTCTTGGGCAAACCGATGGACTTGAATTTCAACCCGTTTGAACTTGTAGCGGTTGCCGTGTCGGTGCTGATCGCCAATTCTATCAGTTCTGACGGCAACTCTAACTGGCTCGAAGGTACTTTGCTGTTGGCAGCTTATACGGTTTTGGCGCTGGCGTTCTACTTCCATCCGGTAATTGAGGGACTTGTTTAACAGGCTTTCTTCTGTTGAAGGAAGAGGGAAGAGGTTCGAGGGAAGAAGGCATTCAGCAGAAGGGGGGTTTTCCCACTCGGACACTCGGACACTCGCCCACTCGCCCACTCGGACACTCTCACTTCTTTCTTCGAGAGTGGTGGTTGCGATCGTACAATTGAAATCTGGGTGCTCTCTCGTTATTAGTTCTAGTCTTTTTGTAGATTATCTGCTGTCATCAGGGATTTTTGACATCGATCGGCTGTGACAAACAACAAAACCTTTGGCCTCAACCCGATCGTTAGATCGCACTGCCACAGGTTATACAAAAAGACGGGATGTTGAAGTCAAGCGAGACTGAAGCCTCGCTTGACTTCAGCGACGCTGCAAGATCTCAATCAAGAGTGCTCATGAGTATTGTTCTAGGTGTGCTACGATCGTCATAAGTTGAAAATTGAGTATAACTAGACAACGTAAAAACTTAACTAGATTGTTGAGTACGCAGTCACACAAACACCGTGTTGCCGTCTAGGAAAACTCGTATTTGAACAAAAACCGAACTAGATAAAGAGGACTAATCAAAGTACGTAACGCTCAAGCGCGAAGACAGCTCTAATGCGGCTAGAGTAATCCAGTCGCAAGCAAGTGAGGCAAGCTGAACCAAAAACCTCAGTCACCTAGAGTGCACAGAGGTTAATCTCAGCGAATTAGGGTCAGCATATTGACAGATGCGCATTTTTGTGCAAGCTTCTCAGAATAATGCCGAAAATCGGCAGCAAAAATTTTCTGGAAGAGGAAACGACGGTCGATTTAAAACTGACCAGCCTATAAAAAGGTCGAACGGGATACCACGATTCGTTAAATTGGTTGAAAATAATGGTTAAACAATGGCTAAAAGCTTCCACAATAATAAATAGTTGTAGAGACTTGAAAAATAGGGTGCTGCTCCACCCGAATTTACGCCTGTGGACAAGTAAGAGCCGGCTCTCTTGGCAGAAGCAGGAATCAGACCCTCTAGAAAATACTTCTAGTTGAATGGTAAAGCTTAAATAAGCTTAGCCAAGTTTTGTATAGCAGTGTCAAAGTAAAACTTGATAGAGCAACCTCAATCAGGGTTATGTGGCTTCTGTGAGTTATTGCCTCAATCCCAAATGCCCGAATCCCTCCGATCAAGCCAACTCTGGCAAATCCGCGTGTATCCACTGCGGGTCTGAACTTTTGTTGCAAGGTCGATATAGGCTAGTCGCGCCTCTCGGAGGCGGCGGCTTTGGCAGAACATTTGAAGTGGACGACAACGGCGCCCGAAGAGTGCTCAAAGTCCTGCTGAAAGAACACCCCAAAGCTGTAGAACTTTTTAAGCAAGAAGCCGACGTATTGGTCAGGCTAAGACATCCAGGTATTCCAAAGGTCGATCGCGACGGTTATTTTATATTTACGCCAGCTCACAGCACAGAGGTTTTTCACTGTCTGGTGATGGAGAAAATTGCTGGGGCAAATTTGCAAGACTGGCTGAAAAATCGGGGCCGCCCGATCAGTCAAGAACAAGCTCTGAACTGGCTCAAACAACTGTCGGAAATTTTAGACCAAGTTCACCGCCTCAACTATTTCCATCGGGATATCAAGCCGCACAATATTATGTGCAAGCCGAACGGGCAGTTAGTGCTGATTGACTTCGGGACTGCTCGGGAAGTGTCGGCGACTTATTTCGCTAAGGTGGGGCAGGGGCAAAATGTGACTGGTATTGTTTCCCCCGGCTACACGCCACCGGAACAAACTAATGGCAAGGCTGTTCCGCAGTCTGATTTTTTTGCTCTGGGGCGCACGTTTGTTTATTTGCTGACTGGGAAGCCGCCGACTGCGTTTCCAGAGAACCCGCGCACGGGCAAATTAATGTGGCGCAAAGGAGCTCCTCAGGTTTCCGACCCCCTGGCTAATGTGATCGATTACCTGATGGCGCCTTTTCCGGGAAATCGACCTCAAAGCCCGCAGATGGTTTTGCAGTGCTTGGAGGAAATTAAACTCGACGACGGGGATAGTCAGTTGCCAACTCAGCTACCGACGACGGGGCAAACTAAACTTCGCGGAACTTCCGAGGCGTCTGGGGCGACGCAGCAGACTTCTCTAAACCGCCTCAGACCTCTGAATACGCAATTGAAGAAGCCCCTCCAAAAGGTTTTTGATTGGAAAAATAAGCTGCTGGCCGGCACGGCTGTTTTGATGCTGGGTATTGGCGCGTCTCAAATTTACGGTTCGCTGCGTTACGGAGTGTTCCCGGCAAACCCGGTGTGGCTGCTTTCTAGTTTACCTAGCAGTCAGTTTTTGCAAAAAAGTTTGGATAATGTCGGGAGTGTAAATGCGATCGCCCTGTCGCCTAACGGTCAAACTTTTGTGAGCGCAAGCTTTGGGACGATTAGAATTTGGAATCTCAGGACGGGACGCCTAGTGCAGACTCTCAATTCGGTCCATTCTAAAAAATCGGTCAATACGGTAGCGGTGAGCCCGGACAGCTCGATTTTGGCCAGCGGGGGCGACGACAATAATGTGATTATCTGGGATTTGAAGACGGGGCGACGGATACGGACGATTTCCGCTCACACAGCCGCCGTCAACGCCATCGCTTTTAGCAGGGACGGTAAAACTCTCGCTAGCGGTAGCGATGACAAAACTGTTCGCTTGTGGAATGCCAGAACCGGCGGCAGGTTGCGGACTTTGAGCGGCCACGCCGGACCAGTAAACGCGATCGCTTTGAGCCGGGACGGTAAAACTCTCGCTAGCGGCAGTGAAGACAAGACTCTGCGTTTGTGGAATCTCGGCACCGGAGAAGTCAGAAGAATTATCACAGGTCACAGGGGCGCGGTTAATGCTGTGGCTTTTAGCCCGAACGGGCAAAGTGTGGCGAGTGCTAGCACCGACAATACGATCCGTTTGTCGAACGTGCAAGACGGGAAGCGCACCCGCACTTTTAAAGGGCATTCGAGCTGGGTGAGGACGATCGCCTTTAGCCCGGACAGCCGCACTTTGATCAGCGGGGGCGGAGATATTATAGTTTGGGATTTGAAGACGGGAAAAGAAAGAAGCATTCTTTCTGGTCACAGTCAGTTTGTGAGTTCTGTTGCTATTTCCAGAGATAGCAAGACTTTTATGAGCGGCAGTCCCGATCGCACCATTAAGATTTGGCGAATGCCCTAATTATTAGTCATCAATCGATTTTTGATTTGAGATTTTAGATTGAAGAGTCGAGGCGATCGAGAAATCCCCTCTCGACTTTGACGGGGAAGTCTGGGTTTTGCCCGCCCTACAATCGATTTTTGATTTTTGATTTGAGATTTTAGATTGAAGAGTCGAGGCGATCGAGAAATCCCCTCTCGACTTTGACGTGGAAGTCTGGGCTTTGCCCGTCCTACAACTGTTATATCGTTTCCGGTTGGGTGGGAATGATAAAGTCAAGGTCAATAATTCCCCCTTCCCCCACTCCCCCTCATTCCGGTGTAACCGGAATTGATATTACTTGCCACAATTGGCAAAAGTAGAAAACAGGTTAAATTCTGTAACCCTCCACGCTTGCCATGTCTGCGCGCCAGCAAAAAGACTATACCTAGTTATGCTTTTATCGCTGTCAACATAACTTTGCCAACTTAATGAAGCAACAGTTGGATACTGGGCTGGAAACTCCCCTGGTATAGGACTTACTTGCGAGCTCATGTTCCATCCTACTTGCTTGCTAAATTCTTTAATTTGACCTTCGCAAGTTCGACAGTTAGAACCGCCGACTTTCTGCCAAATCTCTAACTGCGGAGTCAATCCATATTTGCCATTGCTCGATCGCATCCACATCCCATCGATCGCGCGGAGGTTCGGACAAGACAGATTGCCGGGGTTGTTGCGGAGCAGAGAGACTGTTTCTTGATCTGCTTCGTACCATTTTTTTGATTCTAATAACGATTGAAGTTTGCTGAATTCGCTGTTGCTTTCTTGTGAATTCGCCGTAAATGCTGGTTGCAAAACTGCAATAAATGTGCCTATTAATGCGAGGGATTGTTTGCCAAGTTTAATCACGATCTTCCGTTCCCCTTAGTAAAAGTGATTTAACAAGCAGTTTACCATCTCTAGCCCAAGATAAAATCTTCAGAGCCGATGAGATTGGGCTCAACACCTGTCAAAGAAGCTAAAACTTCACCGCTGCTGGCTAGTGTAATTAATGTGCCGT
>JAUBOM010000257.1:0-4884 GCA_036700245.1 Microcoleus vaginatus BM001213989 | reverse complement strand
TCACGAGTGAGTGTCAGTAACATGATACCTCATCTTTCTGATAAAGGCTATATATATCCCAACATTGCTTGCTACCATCTTTCCTTTACCGATATAAATATATCGCCCAACATTGCTATTGCTACCACCTTTCCTTTACCGATATAAATATATCTCCCAACATTGCTTGCTACCATCTTTCCCTACTTTTTTCCAGTTCTTCCCAGCTTGCATAAATTTGCATAAATTTGAGTTTTTTGTTGCTAATACCGCCCAAAATTGGGTTAACAATTCAAGCTGAGCTTACAAATTTTTACTCATAAAAACTCAAAAACCACAGCAATAACTCAGAAAAACTCATCGTCGAACGGTCTCAAAAAGTTAATTTTGAGGTATTTACCTGTCCCGGTATGCTTAAGATTTATTTAACAATTTAACAGCAAGTTCTACAATAATATTTGTAGCAAATGTAGCAGAGGCTCAAAAGTGGTAGCATTTATAGCAAGCTGTACTTTCACAATTGAGCAAGTCGAACTAATTGAATAGGCTGTTAAGGTTGCCTAAAAGATTGCCG
The DNA here is from genome assembly GCA_036700245.1 of Microcoleus vaginatus BM001213989. GTDB lineage: Bacteria > Cyanobacteriota > Cyanobacteriia > Cyanobacteriales > Microcoleaceae > Microcoleus. Next base: position 4,331 of record JAUBOM010000257.1, on the reverse strand, counting down.
CCTTGTGATAGCCATTCAGCTATGGCGTATTAATGTATCGGAACAATAGCGGTAGCGTTTTTCTAGCAAGAGTTGCAGTACAGGGAGCCGAGTTTGATTGAATGCAGTGCTAACGCACTTTTGTATAAGAGAAGTGAAGTGGAAGAGTATTTTTTTCGGGCTGCCAGAATGCTCATGCAGAGTGTTCGCTATCTTCATCTGCTCTGTTGCCTCGCTGATTCAGGTACTAATGCCAGTGATGTTACGACTACTACAAAGGTCAGGTTCTTCTAAGAAGTAATGCCTGCCAGCAATAAGCGCGAGTTGCATTCTCTACGCAGAGGGTGCAACTTCTTGTGAGAAGAAATAACACCACAATTGTTACTGAAGGCAATAAAAAGCTTTATATTTTAACCCTTATATTTCCTCTTATTCCCTCTTATTTCCTAATATCTCCTACTTGTCCCTCAAAAATCTTAAATTTTCCTCCAATTTTTACAAAATTTAATTAAGTTAAATTAAGTTTCGCTGTTTTTAAATAGATTTTTTGTACTCCGACACCTCTTGAATCCTCCTAATTAGTGCGCCAGTCGCATAGCAAGCCATGTCAAATAGACGTTATAGGGGGGTAAAAATGAGCAATTTATGGTTTTTATGGTTTTTGCAAAAGTGCCATAGGAATTGTTGGGAGTTGAAGTTAGCGATCGGTCACTTTCGACAGCCGTGGCTCGAAAATCGGGCGGGGGCAGTTTGGACTTGGATAGAACTGTGCTTGACGCTCGCGTGAGTCAATATTGAAGCCAGGAGCGAGCCAGTTGGTGTACAGGGCAGCCGCCTTTACGATCAAGCAGGGCATCCCACGACGCATTCGAGTTGGTGCAGTTTGGCATTGGCGGCGGACGCCAAGAGCTTTCGCGCGCCCGCTATCTTGTTTGCAAGCGAAGCAGTCGGCTGATGTCGATGATGGCGAGGGAATCATTCGTCCGATAGCCAGCCTAACGCGATCATCTTGCACTTAGGATTCCCCATTCATAAGGGTGCATCGTTTTTGTTTCTGCACGTAAAAGTCTGGTTTGTGATCACAAAAACATTGCTTGCTACTAACAAAGAACAGCCAAAACCAGCCTCAATAGCCAAATGCACGCTCGACACAAAAAAGCAGCAATTTGACCGAAAAAGTCAGGCATTTGCAGGATATTTTCAGGTAAATACAGGTAAAATGCAGCCCCTGCAAATACCTGCAAATACCTGATTTTGTACTGCTTTCCGCCTGATTTTATACGGCACTTGCCTGACTTTAGGGCACACAAAAAATCAGCTAATTTTTTTGGTTGCGGCTTCGATCAAGCCTCACGCCTGGTTCATTCGGCAATCCGCTTGAACCGGGTAAATTCTGCCGTGGCCGCGGCCGGTGACTGGTAGCTGATCGATCGCCCGCAACCGCACCTACTGAATCAGCGCACTAAACGCCTCCCGTTCAGATTCGGTTAACCCAGAGTTCCAAACTTTCTGACGTGAGGCGGCACCGGAGTTGCAGACCTCTTTCAGCGAAATCAAAACATCTTTTGCTGTCTCCGCGTCATTGCTTGCGATCGCCTGCTGGACAATTTCAACCAAGTTTTTTTCGTTTTCGGTCAAATTCCGAAGCGCGGTAAACGCTTGCCAGTTCTCAATCCCAGCGACTTCGGCTAACGAAGATTCGGTAATGTCCTGATTGACGATCGACCCTTGGATATACTCAGCGATGGCCTTAGCAGTAGCCGGAGACTGGTATCCAAGCGCCTCCCCAATGCGTCGGGCATAATCTTGCAGCAACAGCAGATTTGACTGTGACGACCCCGTTGACAACGTTGATGTCGGCTGTTGTGTTGACAACTTTCTAATAGTCTCGGCATCAGCATCGGATATCGCTTGCTCTGATTTAGGTTTTAAATCTGAGGGCGCTAGAGGCTGTGCTGGCTGTGCTGTTGGCGGTGTTGGTGCTGTTTCTGGCTCTGGATTGTGCTGACCTGAATGTAGACCTGAATGTAGACCTGAATGTAGACCTTGTGACGGCTGAATATCTTGCTCTGTATGGCTCGTGTAGACCGTGTAGACCTTGGGGGGGGGTAAAGTTTCTATAGCATCAGCAGTAATCGTTACTTCGTCAAGTGATGCTGAATCCGTGCCAGCGCCAAGAATGAGATTTGAGTCAGCAGAAGTATTTTCATTTTTTTCTGCAATTCTTGAAATTAGGTCTACATGGTCTACATAATCCTTATGGGGTAAGGGTTCTAGGTCTACATTCAAGTCTACACAGTGTAGACCTAGGTCTACATTTTTCTGTTCAAGCAACTCCTCTACGGTCGCGATGCCTTTGTCGGTATCCGTCCGCAACCTCAACCCTTTGATTACTACCCCAACCGCCGCTCGCTCTTTGCTTACATCTTTCCAACCCAACACTTCCCGGCAGAGTTCAACTAAATCTGCTGAGAAGTTGTTTTTGCCTTTGGCGCTGTATCCACCACCAGTGCAGTAATGGTTATAGGAGCCAAACAAGGTGGAGTTAGTTGGTACGTAAGTTGCATCTTTCCATTCGTTTTTGTCCGCTCCCACGGCAGTTTTAGCCTCAGCATCATGTATCACTAATTCATTGAGCCATGCAGCCATCGGGTCAGCGCGTACCCTATCCTCCCAAAATGTGCCATTTATAGATTGGTCTTCAGGGTCTAGAATCCGCTCAATTTCTGCTACTGGAATTGAGAGCAAATACCTGGTAAATGCGCTTATTTCTGGCTCGAATTCGCGTACTAAGTTACGATTGCGCTTAGTGGGAGTATATGCAAATTCGTGTTGAATAATCCGCCGCTTTAGCCAAGAAAGCGCACTTGCCGGAAAGCAGGGTTGGTTAGCGGTTATCAGCGCCAACCCAGGGAATCGAAAAGTAACCGAACGCTCGTAAAGATTGCGACCGTTAATCAACGCACCGCCAGTCATTGACCTAAAATTTGACAGATTGCCTGTATATTTTTCTTGGTCGTCAAAAATAGCTAACCGTTTGGTTTGTAATTCAGCTATTTTGTCTTGTTTGGTGAGGTCTTCAAGTTTGCCAACCCAAACATTCTGTTCGCCTACGAGCAGTGTTACCAATTGAGTATAAGTCCCTTTCCCCGTGCCTCCATATCCAGTTCCTATTAAGAATTTTTGGAGCCCAGACATTCCTCGTAAGGTAGCGGCACAGAAGGCAAGCAACTCATCTTTCATACGCTTGTTGCCTCTAGTTGCTTGGTCTAGCCAGATTTCAATTCTTTTCCATCCAGCATGAACGGCGCTACCTTGATACTTGCGTGGTAACACCCAAGTCAATCTGAATCCTGGGGCGTGTTCGTGCCATTCATTAGTTAGAAGGTTTAGTATGCCATCCTCAAAAGGTAGAAGCTCGTTTGATGGTCGCTCTAACCATTTAAATTCAAACAATGTGCGCTGGAGCCAGCCCACAACATTTTTGATGAAGTTGTTATTCGGCATTACTCCCCGCGCTCGACACAAATTATGAACTATGTGCCGAACATAATCCTCTGGCACTTGTGTCCAAACTCCTGGGAATTCGAGACTATATTTCATCCAAGATTTATGAGAACTTGAATACAGAAGTTCGTCGCGCAAGTCTTCAGCGAGTTGGTCTCCGATGATTTCTGATGTTACTGCTTTTTCTTTCTTTTCCCCTTCGGTATCACTCTCTTTCTCACCAAATAGCTTGGCTTTGCTGAGGATTGCTCGGAATTCCTCAATCCCTTTGTGCTGAATAAAATCATCCATGCCTTTAGTATTTTTCACCTCGCCGGACTCAATCACTGAGGCAGCGGGCCAGGCACCAGTGATACTTCTCACGGGTACATTGAATTTAGCTAATTGCTTGGCCAATTTCCGCTCGGCCGCCCGCACATTTGGATTTGTGGCCGCATCAGCATCAAAGGCAATGATAAAGCCAAATCCAGCTTCTGCGAGCTTTCTCAGTGCGGGTACTAGAAATCGCTGATTTTCGGGGTCGCGGGCTTTGCCGGTGAGGCCTTGCTCTACTCCCAGCAAGGAAATAGTAGGGATGCCGTTCGAGCACCCTGCAATGGCTTTAAATACTCCCTCGGTAAGCAGAATGTAGGGTACATCATTGATATAAAAAGCTTCTCGCTTTAGGGCTTCAATCTCCCAGTAGAGCGGGTTATCGGGGGATGGGGGGACGAAAGCATCAAATTCTCCGACTGACGTTAGATATTTTGGCGGCTCCTTTTTGCCTCGCTTCGGCTCCCGGATATCCGGCCGGTATTGTACTTGCCCATTTTGCCCTATGAACAGGATGCCCGCCGATTTTGTCG
>JAUBOM010000394.1:0-1090 GCA_036700245.1 Microcoleus vaginatus BM001213989 | reverse complement strand
TTTGATGTCACTCCCAGCGCTGAGGGTAATGTCACCGTTGATGTACTTGCGGCAATAGCAACGGATACTGCGGGTAATAACAATACCCCGGCCACTCGGTTAACTCGTACCGCTGATTTTACTGCACCAACAGTTGCCTTAACCTCAAATTCAGCAACAACAGCCAACGCAGCATTTAGCGTCACAGCAACATTCAGCGAAAATGTCACCGGGTTTGATAATACTGATATTACCGTTGCCAATGGGACTGTCGGTAACTTTGTCACACTTGATGCCAAAGCCTACAGCTTTGATGTCACACCGAATGCTGATGGCGCTGTGACAGTTGATGTACTTGCGACTGTTGCTACGGATACTGCGACTAATAACAATACCGCTGCAACTCAACTGATTCGCACTGCTGATGTTACCGCACCTACTGCTAGCTTGGGTGCTGTTTCTAACATTGTTAATTCGGGTGGTACAAGTCAGACATTGACAGTTACTTTCGGTGATAGTAGTGGAATTGATGTTAGCAGTTTAGATGATTCTGACTTGGTAGTAATTTGGTCAGGTGGTGCTATTGGTGCTGCGTTTGTGGGCGTCGATACTAATAGTGACAGTACCACTGGCACGGCAACTTATTCGCTGACTTCGCCTGGGGGAAGTTGGGATGATACAGATAATGGCAGTTACGCTGTTAATTTGCAAGCATCGCAAGTAAAAGATACTCTTGGCAATCAAGTTGTAGGTAGCAATCTAGGCAGTTTTACTGTTAACATTCCCACGCCAACACCTATCCCCACGCCAACACCTATCCCCACGCCCACACCTATTCCCACGCCCACACCTATCCCCACGCCAACACCTATCCCCACGCCCACACCGACTCCCACGCCGACTCCCACTCCCAGGCCGACTCCCACTCCCACGCCAACACCTATTCCCACGCCCACACCGACTTTCACGCCAACACCGACTTTCACGCCAACACCGACTTTCACGCCAACACCGACTCTAGGTACTCCCGCTGTCATTTTCCTGGAACCACTTTCGAGTACCGAGGTACTCGAAAGCTTGGGCAGCGATATATACAAAGTGCGACTAAATA
>JAUBOM010000256.1:2500-4900 GCA_036700245.1 Microcoleus vaginatus BM001213989 | reverse complement strand
CCACACTGGGACTGAGACACGGCCCAGACTCCTACGGGAGGCAGCAGTGGGGAATTTTCCGCAATGGGCGAAAGCCTGACGGAGCAAGACCGCGTGGGGGAAGAAGGCTCTTGGGTTGTAAACCCCTTTTCTCTGGGAAGAAAGTTGTGAAAGCAACCTGACGGTACCAGAGGAATCAGCATCGGCTAACTCCGTGCCAGCAGCCGCGGTAAGACGGAGGATGCAAGCGTTATCCGGAATGATTGGGCGTAAAGCGTCCGCAGGTGGCAGTTCAAGTCTGCTGTCAAAGACCGGGGCTTAACTTCGGAAAGGCAGTGGAAACTGAACAGCTAGAGTATGGTAGGGGCAGAGGGAATTCCTGGTGTAGCGGTGAAATGCGTAGAGATCAGGAAGAACATCGGTGGCGAAGGCGCTCTGCTGGACCATAACTGACACTCAGGGACGAAAGCTAGGGGAGCGAATGGGATTAGATACCCCAGTAGTCCTAGCCGTAAACGATGGATACTAGGTGTTGTCTGTATCGACCCGGACAGTGCCGTAGCTAACGCGTTAAGTATCCCGCCTGGGGAGTACGCACGCAAGTGTGAAACTCAAAGGAATTGACGGGGGCCCGCACAAGCGGTGGAGTATGTGGTTTAATTCGATGCAACGCGAAGAACCTTACCAGGACTTGACATGTCGCGAATCTTCTGGAAACAGAGGAGTGCCTTCGGGAGCGCGAACACAGGTGGTGCATGGCTGTCGTCAGCTCGTGTCGTGAGATGTTGGGTTAAGTCCCGCAACGAGCGCAACCCTCGTGTTTAGTTGCCATCATTAAGTTGGGCACTCTAAACAGACTGCCGGTGACAAACCGGAGGAAGGTGGGGATGACGTCAAGTCAGCATGCCCCTTACGTCCTGGGCTACACACGTACTACAATGGTAGGGACAGAGGGCAGCCAACCCGCGAGGGCGAGCTAATCCCGTAAACCCTGCCTCAGTTCAGATTGCAGGCTGCAACTCGCCTGCATGAAGGCGGAATCGCTAGTAATCGCAGGTCAGCATACTGCGGTGAATCCGTTCCCGGGCCTTGTACACACCGCCCGTCACACCATGGAAGTTGGCCACGCCCGAAGTCATTACTCTAACCTTTCGAGGAGGAGGATGCCGAAGGCAGGGCTGATGACTGGGGTGAAGTCGTAACAAGGTAGCCGTACCGGAAGGTGTGGCTGGATCACCTCCTTTTAGGGAGACCATCTGATACTCGACCGAACCTAAACAATAGGTCAATATCAGTCATCCCTGGTCGTTCGAGGAATAGATGTCAAAGCTTTCAAACTATTAACTGGTTCGGAATATGGGTTCCTAGCTCAGTGGGTTAGAACACTCTACTCTAACTATCACTCGCCTCGCCTATCACCCCCCAAAAAAAGAGAGAGAAATCAGCACCCAGACTAACTTGGTCTTTTGAGATCACAGAAGTCGGAATGCTGGAGTCAAGAACTCTAGTCAGAACCTTGAAAACTGCATAGAAATTAAGTCATCAAAGCGTGTCTATCATCCGATTACTCGGAAGATATAGCAAGCGACAACCATCAAAAGATTAAGTGGTCAAGTTACAAAGGGCTAACGGTGGATACCTAGGCACACAGAGGCGAAGAAGGACGTGGCGACCGACGATAAGCTCCGGGGAGCTGGAAGCAAGCATTGAGCCGGAGATGTCCGAATGGGGCAACCCAGTAAGCATCAGTTGAATACATAGACTGAGAGCAGCGAACCCAGCGAATTGAAACATCTTAGTAGCTGGAGGAAGAGAAAGCAATAGCGATTTCCCAAGTAGTGGTGAGCGAACGGGAAACAGCCTAAACCAGAGGTTTTTACTTCTGGGGTCGTGGGACAGTCAATCAACGTATCTTCAAGCTAGACAAAGCAGTTGAAAGCTGCACCAGAGAAGGTGAAAGTCCTGTAGTCGAAAGTAGAAAAGAGCGTGACTGTATCCCGAGTAGCACGGGGCCCGTGAAATCCCGTGTGAATCAGCGAGGACCATCTCGTAAGGCTAAATACTACTGTGTGACCGATAGTGAACCAGTACCGCGAGGGAAAGGTGAAAAGAACCCCGGAAGGGGAGTGAAATAGAACATGAAACCGTTAGCTTACAAGCAGTGGGAGGACGATTTAACGTCTGACCGCGTGCCTGTTGAAGCATGAGCCGGCGAGTTATAGGCAGTGGCAGGTTAAGACCCTATGGGTTGCAGCCAAAGCGAAAGCGAGTTTGACAAGAGCGCCCGTGTGAAAGCACAGGTCACTGTTTATAGACCCGAACCCGGGTGATCTAACCATGTCCAGGATGAAGCTTGGGTAACACCAAGTGGAGGTCCGAACCGACTGATGTTGAAAAATCAGCGGATGAGGTGTGGTTAGG
>JAUBOM010000393.1:0-1092 GCA_036700245.1 Microcoleus vaginatus BM001213989 | reverse complement strand
AAAAGTCAGTAATCGGTTTCACACAGAACGACGATCGCGTGACAGGATCGGCATTCAATGACTTGATCCACGCACGCCCCGGCAATGACTATCTTCATGGCAAAGCAGGAGATGACTTGCTTTACGGACAAAAAGGAAATGACGGCATCAGAGGCGGTGATGGCAATGACATTATTTTTGGTGGTCAGGGGATTGATTTTATTAATGGCGATCGCGGCATTGACTTGATTTACTCAGGTAAGGGAAACGATCGCATTTACGGAGGTAATGGCGACGATATACTGTTTGGCGACGGGGGTAATGACTACTTATTTGGAGAAATCGGTGCCGACACTCTCACCGGCGGATCGGGTTTTGATGTGTTTGCCCTCGCGATCGACACTGGTTCAACAAGCTTAGCCGCCGCCGATGTGATTACTGATTTTATCCTAAATCAAGACAAAATTGATTTAATTAGCCCCCTGGCTTTTAACCAGTTAAATATTTTTCAAGGAACCGACGCTTTGGTGAGCGATACTATAATTCAGTATCAGGTAACAGGGGAATATTTAGCTATCTTGAAAGGAGTTACTGCCAGCAGTATAGTTGAGCCAGTAACTTTCGTGGTGTAGCGTTCGGGGATGCCGATATATTTTGCATCCCACCAACAATCTACCAATAAAAGCTGCCCAGCAAATTGTGCCACCCAACGGGCGTGAGTGCATAAGTCTGGGGAATGATTGAATATTAGTTAGCTATTGTCAGAAAAAAAGTGACAAATGGTATGAGATGAAGCCGGAAACCAGAAAATAGTAACTGAAGTTTTATGCTAAGGATAGCAGGTGATAATCAAGAAAACTTGACCACAAAAATGGCTGCCAGGAAAGAGAGAACTTACGAACTGGCAGATGGCGGTGCGCGCTCAATAGCCCACTCAGGAGTCGAGTCACACCAGAAGCCCGATTAGAGACGTTTTTAATGAGTAATAAATATTTATTATTCGGCTCACCGCTTCAAAAAGCAAGAGGTTACAAATGATACACAAAAACAATGTTTTAACTCTAGTTTTTATTGACTCAAATGTTGAAGATTACCAGAGCTTAATTAACGGCG
>JAUBOM010000255.1:0-4937 GCA_036700245.1 Microcoleus vaginatus BM001213989 | reverse complement strand
TCACGAGTGAGTGTCAGTAACATGATACCTCATCTTTCTGATAAAGGCTATATATTGAGAGTTTAGCCCGTCACGATTGGAGGCATCGGATTCAAAGTATGCTGGAAGCTGTGAAAATTCCCCTACCGCAGGGACTGCTGGAAGAATTGTCACAGATAAAGATGATTCATGAAAAAATGATCGGCCGATTTTAGATTTGGGATTTGGGATTTGGGATTGGAGAATTACTCCTGTCCTGAGTCTGCGAAGGAATGAATCTGGGGGCCCGGGACTAAATTGCTTGATTGCCATGCCAGAGCTGATTGTAGAGAAATAAAAGTGATAGATTTGAAGGGGATGCCGATCGACTTTGCCGTCGATTTATTCACCGCGCTAATTGGCAATACTTTGTTCGCGCTTTCCAGCGGAACGGAGTAGAGACGACTTAGTTTTTTCTATGGTTAGAAGCCAGTTAATCATTTGAAAACCCAGCCAGTCTTTATACGAAATTTTACATCGATTCGTATTGATAAATAAGAAGTCACAGGTATCCATGTCAGGAAACAAGTATGAAAAGGGGATGCAGATAAAACCCAATCTTTTTAACCGGTTGGTAATTTTGTTAACTTCCTCACTGCTAATAGAACCTGGCAGAAAATCGTGAAACTCTATAGTAATCTGCTTAACATTGCAGAGCGTGGCATCCCTAGTTGAGTTAAAAACGGCTTCTTCAGCACCTTCAATATCTATTTTTAACAAATCAACTAACTCGATTCTCTGGTTGTTCAGAAAAGTTTCTAAAGTGATACCATCCACTGATATCTCTCCCTGAAGACCGTAGATACTAGCAGCTTCCTGACTAATACTGTTACATTCTAGATTATCTGAAGTATATATTGTTAATGGCTCGTTCCGGTCAGATATAGCATAATTAAACTTTTTAATTAAGCCATTATGTGGGATCTGAGAATACACAGAATGGACTGCTTCTATGGCGTAACACCTACAATTGAATTCGCGAGTTATCGCTTCGCTAAATTGACCGACATTGGCGCCTAAATCGATCACTAAAGAGTCAGAGTCGAGGATTTTAGAATAAATAGTATGAGTTTTGAGATTGCTCAATCCTGAATGCTTTTGCCAGAAATCGATAAATTTCACTAATAAATTATAAAGTGTCATAAATGGCTAAATAAATTAGGGTTAATACCAACATTCAAAACCAGGTGTGGCGACTTACTGAGGAAAATTAATTAATTAATTGTAACAATACTTTGGTAGGATATACTCTGGCAGCTAAAACCCACAACTTCAAATCGACATGAGCCAGCATTCAGACCGCATTGCCCCTCACGGCGGCATCCTGGTCAACCGCATTGCCACACTAGACCAAAGACAAGAATTTTTCGACAAAGCAGAGTCCCTGCCGCGAGTCCAGCTTTCGGATCGATCGATCTCCGACCTGCAAATGATCGCCATCGGCGCCCTGAGTCCCCTCAAAGGGTTCATGAACGAAGCTGATTATCGATCGGTCGTCAAACAAATGCGCCTCTCCAACGGTCTTCCTTGGTCGGTTCCCATCACCCTCTCGGTAACAGAAGCAGTCGCCGACACCCTCACAGAAGGCACTTTAGTGCGCCTCGACACCCCGGCGGGCGAGTTTGCCGGCATCTTGGAACTTGCAGAAAAATACCGCTACAGCAAAGAAGAAGAAGCCCTCAACGTCTACCGCACCGACGACCTCAAACACCCGGGCGTCCAGGTAGTAGACCAATCCGGACCCGTTAACCTCGCAGGCGAGGTTTGGCTGCTGGAACGCGAACTAGATGTCCGGTTTCCCCAATACCAAATTGACCCGGCGAAATCGAGAATACTGTTCAAAGAAAAAGGATGGAAAACCATAGTCGGTTTCCAAACCCGAAACCCCATCCACCGGGCCCACGAATACATCCAAAAATGCGCCTTAGAAACAGTAGACGGCTTGTTCCTGCACCCGCTAGTCGGGACGACTAAGGATGACGACATCCCCGCTGATGTGCGGATGCGCTGCTACGAAATTCTGCTAGAAAAATACTATCCAAAAGATCGCGTAATTTTGGCAATTAATCCGGCGGCGATGCGCTACGCCGGGCCACGAGAAGCAATTTTTCATGCTTTAATCCGCAAAAACTACGGCTGCACTCACTTTATCGTGGGGCGCGATCATGCTGGAGTTGGCGATTATTACGGCACTTACGATGCCCAACATATTTTTGATGAATTTGAGCCGGGAGAATTGGGAATTGTGCCGATGAAATTCGAGCACGCTTTCTATTGCACGCTGACGGAACAAATGGCTACAACTAAAACAAGCCCAAGCACTCCCGAACAACGGGTGCATTTGTCGGGAACCAAAGTTCGGGAAATGCTGCGCGCTGGAAAATTGCCGCCGCCGCAGTTTTCTCGGCCGGAAGTCGCTGCAGAATTAGCCAAGGCAATGAATATTTTCAGTTACGAGATTTAAATCTGGAAGCTTGGTGTTGGCGGCATTCTGAATTGTTTTGAATTTTAACTTTTGAGTTTTAAATTTTAAACTGAAAACTCAAAAGTTAAAACTTAAAAATTCTCTTAATACTAAACACTCACAACGTAATTAAATCCCCTAAAATTATTGAGGGGAATTTAACTAAAAATTCAAAACTGAAAATTTAAAGCTATTTAAAAATGGGACTCAAGCGGCGGGAATTTTTTCAGCAAGCTGGCCGGGTGCTGGGCGCCATCGGAATCAGCGAGGCCCTGTGGCTGCGGTTGGGCTCGCGCTACCTCCAAGCCTTAGCGCAGCCGACAGCCCGCAAATTGGCTTTGTTGGTGGGCGTTGACAAATATCCAGACTCGCCCCTGCACGGCTGCGTCACGGATGTGGATTTGCAGCGGGAACTGCTGATATATCGATTTGGGTTTGTGCCATCTGACATTTTGACTTTGACTGACGCTCAAGCTACGAGGGACAATATCGAGACGGCTTTTGTGACTCACTTGAGCGAACAAGCAAAACCAGGTGACGTGGTAGTTTTTCACTTTAGCGGCTGCGGTAGCCGAGTCAGTTTGGGCGAGTCTCCGGGAATAATGCAAAACAGTTTGGTGCCGGCGGATGATGTTTTGCCGCTGTTAGCAAACCGGGCGGTGAACGATATTTTAGAGGAAACGCTGCTGCTGTTGGTTCGATCGCTCGCGACAGAAAATGCGATCGCCATCCTCGACACCAGCTACCCCTATCCGGGTTTCCCCAAAAACGGCAACTTTCGCATTCGCTCCCGCCCCCGCCCCACCGTCGGGCAGCCAAGCCTCGCAGAATTAACGTTCGCCGAAGGCCTCAGATCCCGCCCAAATCTCCGTCCGGACGCCGCCGTACTTGCCGCGGGCGCGAATTCCCAACTCGCCGCGGAACAAGAGTGGAACGGATTTACCGCAGGTTTGTTTACCTACGCCCTCACCCAAACTTTGTGGTGGGCAACTCCCGCTAGCAGCTTCAACGTCTGTTTCAGCCGCGCTGCGGGTACAGTCGAACAAACCGCGGGGTTATCGCAGCAACCGCAAATTCGCCATCACGATTTAACAGCCGCGCCGGCGGTGAATTTTTCAAATTTAATCTTCAATTCCCCTGCATCTGACGGCGCTGTGACGGCGGTGGAAGACGGAGGCAAAACTGTGCAGTTGTGGCTGGGCGGGTTGTCGCCCGGGGTTTTGGAGTGCTCCGGGGGTTCTGTGTTTGCTTTAGATTCCTCAGCGGGCGATTCCCTAGGGGATAGCTACGCTTCACGGCTTTTGCTGCGGGGACGCACGGGCCTTTCTGCTAAAGCCCAAGTTTTAGACAAGCCCTCACGAACTGACGGGCAACTAACAGTCGGCCAACTGGTGAGGGAAGAAATTCGGGTATTGCCGCGAAACATCGGTTTGACAGTAGCTTTGGACTCGGGTTTGGAACGCATCGAGCGGGTGGACGCCACCAGCGCTTTTGCGACTGTGCCGCAAGTTGCGGCGGTAGGCAGCGACCAACCGGCTGACTGTCGGTTCGGCAGAGTCCCGGAAACGACTTTAGCCGAAACAGTCTCACCTCACGAGCCTGCTTTGTCTCCCAGCCGTTACGGTTTGTTTTCTTTGGCTCAAATGCTGATTCCCGATACTCAGGGCGACGGGGGAGAAGCTGTTAAGGTGGCGGTGCAGCGCTTGACTCCGCATTTGAAAGCGCTGCAGGCTGGGAAGTTGCTGCGGCTGACAGTCAATGAGGGGTCTTCGCGGCTGAAGGTGCGGGCGGTTCTGGCAACTCTGGCACCGCAAGCGCAGGCCGTGGCGCAGCGGGAGCCGGTGCGGGCCGAAAAATCTTACCGCCTGGAACCCTTGAGCGGGGAAAGCGAGAAATCAGCCAACGCTCATATACTAAGTATGAGCAAAAGCAGCCGCAGTCGGTGTATATTGTATAACGAGAGCGATCGCCCGGTTTACTTTGCGGTGTTTGGCTCGGACAGCGCGGGACGGCTGTCAGTGCTCGGCACTGAGGGCAAAGAGTCTGTGGCGGGGATGTCGCGGCCGATCGCTGCTGGGGAGAATTTGACTGTGCCGGCGGCTGGGGCGATCGGGTGGGCGGTATCTGGGCTGATCGGACTTGCGGAAACTGTGATTATATTTAGTGAGAGTCCCTTCGCTCAAACTCTGGCTGCAATAGAAGCCGAAATGCAGCAAACGAGGGATGCCCTGCCAATTCGAGTCTTGTTGAATCCTTTAAATGTGGCACGGGCGGTGCTCGAAGATTTGCACGCGGCTAGCATTCCGGGGGTGCAGAAAGTGGGGATATCGACGGATGATTGGGCTTTGGATGTGAATGTTTGGGCAACTCTGAGTTTTGTTTATCGGGTGGTTTAATTTGATAATTGGGCATGGGGCATGGGGCATGGGGCATGGGGCATTGGGCATGGGGCATG
>JAUBOM010000392.1:0-1096 GCA_036700245.1 Microcoleus vaginatus BM001213989 | reverse complement strand
CCAATAAGTGACTTTTTTATATTTGTTTACTTGAGGTAAAGCTTTGTGTAGTAAAACTTTTATCTGTTGATGCAAGTTATTTTTGAATTCCTTAATCGCCGTAGATTTCTGAGAAATACTGCGAGGTCTTGGAATTTTTAATTTACTTTTTAATTACCCTCTTACTAAAGAATATACAGCCGGGTAACTACTGGCTATTCCTTTAATCAACCAGAGCCAAAGATGAACTTCTTTATAACTCTTAAATCCTTCAGGGTCTCTCAACTCTTGTTGCAAGGTCGCTGCTATTTCAACTGAGAAGTTTTTTGGGCGACCGAAAACCTGCCTATTTTTTAACAATTTTTCCAGACCGCCTTTTCTATATTGGGAGAGCCAGCGAAGAATCCTTGCCTCACTTTTACCTAAAACTGCGGATACTTCCCGCACAGTTTCTACTTGTTTTGACTGAAATAAATAAAGCATTTGAACTTTGTTATAAGCTAGGATTTTTTTTGCTGTTTGAGGATTCCTCGTAAATTTTCTACAGATTCGGTAATCTTTATATGAGGACGACCAGACATTGTAATTCTCGCCTTTACTTTTTACACAAGTCTATCACATCTTTAAAAAAATGGTATGACTCAGGCGATCGCTAAATCAAAAGAGAATCAATGTGTGTTTGAATTGAGGAGTCAACTAAGTAAATTTCAGCTTGACAGACGCCTGTTTAAGCTCTTGGCTAAGGTAATCTGCTAACAAACTAGCTTTTAATTGATAGACAGTTTGAGAAACTTTCTTTGCCCTGTGAGTGAGAAAAACCCAAACTAATAAAGTGCAAGCAATGTGATTTCTCTGAATCCTCGCTCGACGACATTGACAAAATTCAATCCCAATTAATTGTTTAATTTCTCGATTAAATTCCTCAATTTTCCATCGGAATTTACATTGAAATTTAATACCAAATCCGGGTTATCTACCCGTTATGAGGGCCAAAAAAACTGCACTCACTTGTATCTTTTTCAACCCTAACTAAGAGAGAAATTTGACGGAAAAGCTGTCATCAATTTCAGAAATTTAGCGAATTTAGCAATTAGTAAGCAAGTGAATATCTTCGCTC
>JAUBOM010000002.1:99805-140449 GCA_036700245.1 Microcoleus vaginatus BM001213989 | reverse complement strand
AAAATCAATCGTTTCAGCCATTAACAACGTCCTAACCGTCTTGGCGGTTGCTATAACACTCAACAGTCATTAGTTAATACTCAAAAGTCATTAGTTAACAGTCAACAGTCAACAGTCAACAGTCAACTAATGACCATTTCATTTAATCTCCTCAATTCGGGCACTCAAACCGTTAAGGGTGAGCATTTGTAGCAATTCCTCAGCTTTTTCGCGTTCCCGAAAAGCACCGGCTTGCATTACCGATCGCCCCCTGGAAAAAGAGCGAAAAGCACCGGGAATGAGAGATTGCATTTTTTGTCGATCGCCCGGCCTGTCGGTATCCACCACAACTCGATAGCGCAAACCCAAAGCGGACGGTCGATCGAATGACGGCGAATTCTCCCGGGGATCGGGCAAAGAATTCCCCCCTAAAGGTGCAGGTACATAGCCACCCCTTCCTAGAGGAATGTTGCGGCTCGGAACAGGCAATCTACCCTCGGAAGAAACCGAACTCGAACTATCAAAATAAGGAGGAATCATTGATTGCTGTACCGAAATTTCCGAAACCGATCGAGAATTCGGATCGGGTACCGGAATTGCGATCGCCCCTGGGACTAGGGGTGAATCAGCCGCATTCCTCAGAGAAATATCTTGCTGCAACTGAGGGCTTGGCGGTGCCGATAGATTTTGCACCGGTCGCGTGGAAAAGGGTTCCGGTGGCGAAATTGGGGATCTTTCTACTCTGGGACTTAGCGGCCCGGGAGTGTAAGCAGGGAGAGAAGTGTCTGGGCCACCGGTTCTGGGGGGTCCATCCATCGTTAGCTGCAAAGCACTTCCCCCAATTGGCGCCGGAGGGCTAAAAGTTCCCGCCACATCAACCGATCCCGTCGTCCGGCTGCTCAACAATTGATTCCCGTAAGCTGGGATTACTTGACCTTTGGCTGCATTGTTGACATCGTATTGACCGTTGTTGCGAATGACATTGCCCCCCGGTTCGGCTGCTGTTCCCAAATCCGGCAGAGCTCTGGCGATCGCCACAATTCCGTCCCGCTGGTTTCTCTCGATATAATTGTTACGCAGCACCGGTCTAGCATCAGCTTGCACCACCACGCCGTCCTTATTGCGAGTAATTTTGTTGCCGATGAGCAAAGGCGAAGCGTTCTGCGCTACATTCACCCCAAATCCCGTGTTTTCAAACACATTATCTCGAACTTCCGGCCGGGAACTGCCAAAAATCGTGATGCCGTTAGCTCCATTTTGCGAGAAAAAATTCCCGCCAATCGTCGGTCTGGAAGTACCCACTACCGAAATTCCGTCGTGAGTGCTCCCAGAAAAAGTATTGTTAACAACCGTCGGAGAACTCGATTCGATCCACAAAGCGTAACCGCGGTAGTTGGTATTTGTGACAGTCACCCCGCTGAGTCCCGCCCCGTCTGCGCCTAAAATCGTGATATTTTGACCGGCCCAAGTCGGACTGATAAAGTCTCCTCCGCCTTTGATGACAATATTCTGACCGCGAGTTTGGGGATTTCCCTGAACTGTGACGCTGGGCCTGAGCATTAACGGAAATTTTTCGCCGGATTGAGCGCTGTAAGTACCGGGCGCTAGCAAAATTGCTGTCTTGGGCGGGGCCACGCTCAAGGCGTAGGTCAGGGTTTTGAAGGGAGCTCGATCGCTGCCGTTGCCCCCCGTGTCGCTGCCACCGATCGAGCTGACGTACAGTATGTTAATGTCGCTCTCGAGGGTCTGAGAAAGTAGCTGCACTCCGGGTATCCCGACAGCGATAACTGACGGTTGAGGGGTGCAAAAGGCGGTGGTGGCAAAGACGAGCAGAAGGCAAGAACTCAAATAAGATTTTTGAGATCGCTTTTCTTTGCGCCCGGTCTGTTGTGAGTAAATCAGCATAAAAAAACGCAACTTATCTGCGATCGGAGTTTCGCCTCCGATGTTTCGTGTCAGGGTTTCGCGATCGAAGTTTAAATACCCCCGACTGTTGGGGTTTTTTTCTGTTAATCTTTTGTGTTGTTCTGCTAACCTCACGGCTCTCCTCCCAAGTGTGGTATGCAGCTTAACGATTCCACTCTCATCAATTTTGATCTATTATGCTTCGTTTTCCGGAATTTCAATAAAACTTAAAAATTTGTCTAAATTAAATCGGTTGGTGCCAAAATTAAGCCGATCGCTGTACTAGAATCTATACGGCGTGGGACAATGTAGCGGTTTGACAGATAGGATTAATTATAATTAGGTGGTTCTGAATGACCGACAAACAAAACAGAACTTTACCGGCACAGCCAGCCCTCTGCCGGATTTTAGATGCAAATCTAGATCGATCGCGCGAAGGGTTGAGAATTATTGAAGAATGGTGCAGGTTTGGTCTCAACAGCGCCGATTTAGCTGGCGAGTGCAAGCAACTGCGTCAAGAATTGGCTGCTTGGCACGTGGCAGAACTTCGCAGTGCTAGGGATACGCCGGCCGATCCGGGTACGGAGTTGACTCACCCGCAGGAAGAGGAGCGTTCGAGCATTCAGCACCTACTGGAGGCGAATTTCTCTCGGGTGGAAGAAGCTCTGCGGGTACTCGAAGAGTATGGCAAAGTTTACGATCGGAATATGGGCGCGACTTTTAAGCAGATGCGCTATCGGGTTTATACTCTCGAAAGCAATTTGCTGGCTTACCGGCGCTACCAGCAGTTACTTCGATCGCAGTTATACCTGGTAACTTCGCCGAGAGACAACTTGTTGGGAGTGGTGGAAGCTGCTTTGCAAGGCGGACTGACTTTGGTGCAGTACCGCGACAAAACCTCAGACGAGGGGGTAAAATTGGCCACCGCGCGCCAGCTTTGCGAACTTTGTCACCGCTACGATGCTTTGCTGATTGTGAACGATCGCGTGGATTTGGCGCTGGCAGCGGATGCCGACGGCGTACACTTAGGACAGCAAGATTGGCCTGTGGCGGAGGCGCGCAAGTTGCTCGGCCCGGGACGGATCATCGGTCGTTCGACTACGAATGCTGAGGAAATGCAGCGAGCTGTTGAAGAGGGAGCAGATTATATTGGAGTTGGGCCGGTTTACTCGACTCCTACTAAACCTGATAAACAGGCTGCGGGTTTGGACTATGTGCGGTATGCTGCTGCTAAGTCGCCGATTCCTTGGTTTGCGATCGGCGGAATTGATATCAACAACCTCGATGAAGTATTGGATGCCGGAGCTCCAAGAGTTGCCGCAGTACGCGCAATTATGGAAGCAGAACAGCCTACTTTAGTCGCGCAGTTTTTCATCTCGCAGTTGATTCGGATGCAGAATCTGAAAGCTCAGAAAGCTTTGCACGGGAAAAGCTAGGTTTAAGTAAGCTAGGACTTACACACCGGTAGTCAAAAACCGGGTTTTTTTGCGAGAAGACGCCATGCAGCCCGCAAATTCGGTAAAAACCCGGTTTCTCTGGTAAAAGTGCATCTAGGTCTGTTGTTGAAAAAATCGGGCATCTAACTAATAACTAATAACTAATAACCAATAAGTAATAACTAATGATCGATCAAGTTGTGCTGCAAGTTAACGGAGAAAGCCGCAGATGTGCGATCGGCACACCGTTACCCGAATTACTAAAACAATTGGGATTAAACCCGCGCTTGGTGGCTGTGGAGTACAACGGCGAAATTCTGCACAAACAATTTTGGGACATTACACTAATCCAAGAGGGCGACATCTTAGAAGTTGTCACAATTGTCGGAGGAGGCTAACCGATTCGTAGTGAGGACTTCAGTCCTTACTCGTTACCAGGCATAGCCTGGTAATGCTAATCCGGAGGCTCTGCCTCCCTAATCCTGTGTCGAGGCAGAGACTCTAGACATGGGTTCCCAGGCAGAGCCTTGGAACCAGTTAACCGGTTCGTAGTGAGGACTTCAGTCCTTACTCGTTACCAGGCATAGCCTGGTAATGCTAATCCGGAGGCTCTGCCTCCCTAATCCTGTGTCGAGGCAGAGCCTCTAGATATGGGTTCCCAGGCTCTGCCTTGGAACCAGTTAACCGATTCGTAGTCAGGACTTCAGTCCTTACTCGTTACCAGGCATAGCCTGGTAATGCTAATCCGGAGGCTCTGCCTCCCTAATCCTGTGTCGAGGCAGAGCCTCTAGATATGGGTTCCCAAGCAGAGCCTTGGAACCAGTTAATGGGTTCCCAAGCAGAGCCTTGGAACCATTTAAAAACGAGAGTTTTTCGTGCTTCTCTGGTTCTTGGTAAGCACTCACAGTCCTTTCTCCGGCGAAACAAATTGCAAAAAGCTCTGCCTCCTGTAACTTTCTAATAACATAGAAAATCAGGAGGCAGAGCCTCTAAATATGCGTTCCCAGGCATAACCTAGGAACGAGGAACTAAACTGCGACAGCTTCAGCCACCGGTTCAGCCACAGGTGCTGCTACAACAGGATAAATGCTGACTTTCTTGCGAGTTTTGCCTTTTCTTTCAAAAGTCACCACACCGTCAATCATGGCAAACAGAGTATCATCTCTGCCGATACCAACATTATTACCGGGGTGAACTTTAGTGCCGCGTTGACGGATCAAAATGTTGCCAGCTTTGACAACTTGACCGCCGTACTTTTTGACACCGAGACGCTGGGAATTAGAGTCGCGTCCGTTACGTGTACTGCCTGTACCTTTCTTGTGGGCCATAATATCCTCAACTGTATTTACTATTTTTTATTCTGATGCAGTTTCGTCGGTTTGGGGAGTTTCCACAACTGGTGCAGTTAAGTCTCTGGCTGCTAAGACTGTACCGTTGACGCTAATCGAGTCAATCATAAAGCGAGTTGTTTCTTGACGGTGCCCTTTTTTCTTCCGAGTTTTCTTTTTCGGCTTCATCTTGTAGACGAGGACTTTGCGGCCCCGGAAATGCCGGAGAACCGTTCCTTCTACAGTGGCATTTTCTAGTAGAGGCTGACCGATATGAACCTCGCCTTCGTGCTGGATCAGAAATACTTTGTCTATGGTGACTTTGGATTCAGCTTCAACGTGAAGCAGTTCGATGTCGTAGAAGCGGCCTGGTTCTACCCGAAATTGTTTGCCGCCGGTTTCAATGATTGCGTAAGTCATGGGATGGTGGTTGAAATTGCCGTACAGGTAGCTGATGAGTCATTGGTCATTGGTCGTTGTGGACTTTTGACTGCTGACTGCTCTCCAGCTTTTGGAATGTCTTAACCTGATCCGAGCCGGATTTAGACAGACAATCTACTATTATTGCGGATTGTTGGAGTTTTGTCAAGGTAAAAGAGACTTAATCTTTTATAATTGTTAGTTTGAGAACAGATTTGTGGCGACGAACTACGGAATGCTTACAGAGTTAAATGTAGATTTTCTCAGATTCTCTCTTCTGAAACAGGGCAGGTAAAAATGGCAAATCGCATCGGGAAATTCTTAAATACTGATATCAAAGAACTGTTTTCCGCCGACGCAGCGGAGGCAATCGGAGAAACAGGCAAAACAGCCGCCGAATTGGCAAAAATGTTCAAAGAACAAGGGCTGGACAATAGCAACTTGCTGCTAGAGGCTTTGAACTCTCCCTTAGCTCAAGTTGCGGGAACTGCATTGCCATTTGTCGGGATTGCGGCGAAACTGCTGGCATTTTTTATCGAAAAAACTCAACAGCAGCCGACTTTAGCTGAGTGCATTTTCCTCGTCAGTCAGGAGGCTTATATGAAAAGTTTTGAACAGTTTCTTGGACAAGACGAGAGTCTGTTAAATCGCATCGGGCAAACTCCGGTTTCCGATGGAGTTAAGCAGTTGCTTGAAAAATTGGCAGATTTAGAAATTAGTGATGAAGCAGCCAATGGAACTGTTATTTGCTTCCGCGATTCGATATTAGCTAAAGAATTTAACCTAGTGCTATCAGAACGCCTGCAACAAGCGGGACTAAATGCCGATGAAGCTCATATTTTGACAAAGAGAGTTGCTGCTAATACTCAGCGCTATTTAATCAAAGCTTGGGCAGTTTCCGGCGACGCCATGAAACATCTTGGACAGCCTTCTATCAGCGAATGGCGTGAGGATCAAAATAAATATTACAGCATTGACAACTACCTGCAAAAACAAATTGCCTCTCTACCGCTAGAACCCGTATTTGCAGAAAATTTTTCATTCAAGGATATCTACGTGCCGCTGAAGGCAAAGCCAATTGATGCAAATGGTAAGCTCATAAATGATGCAGAAGCTTTCGATTTAGAAACTTGGGCAAAAAATTTGCTTGAGGATGAAAACAAACAAAATCGGGTGATGTTCGTCGAAGCTGGGCCCGGACGCGGTAAAAGCGTTTTTTGTCGGATGTTTGCTGACTGGGTGTGGCAACATTTTCATCCAGTTTGGACGCCCGTGTTAATTCGACTGCGAGATATTCCCACATTGCAAAAGAGTTTTCGAGAAACGCTAAAAGAAGCAGTTAATGCTGATTTTGCTAGGGATGACGGCTGGTTGACAGATAGAAACACGCGATATTTGTTTTTCTTGGATGGCTTTGACGAGTTGCTGATGGAAGGGAGAAGCAGCGGCGGTTTAGAGCAATTTCTCAAGCAAGTAGGACAATTTCAGCGGGACTGCGAGCAGAATTCGGAAATGGGACACCGGGTTTTGATTACTGGGAGAACTTTAGCTTTGCAAGGGATTGAAAGGCAAATGCCGGACAACCTAGAGCGAGTCGAAATTCAGGTAATGGATGACGAACTACAGCAGCAGTGGTTGAGCAAGTGGGCAGCCCAATTTGGGGCAGAAAAAACCTCAGCTTTTAAGCATTTTTTGCAAGATAAACGCTGTCCAAAACAGGTGAAATCTGACTTGGCGCGAGAGCCGCTCTTGCTTTATCTGTTAGCGGCAATGCACCGGGACGAAACCTTGAAAGTTGAACATTTTCAAGGAACTAACAGCACTCAAGCAAAAATTTTGATTTACGACCAAGCTGTGAATTGGGTACTCACAGAACAGCGGTCTAAATTGCTCAATCGCAATTTGACAGAATTGGAAACAGAGGATTTGCGGCGCATCCTGACAGAAGCAGGCTTGTGCGTGGTGCAGTCGGGAGGAGAATGCGCTCCTGTAGCGATGATTGAGGAACGATTGAAAGAAGACAACTCGGTTAAAGCATTACTTGAAGAAGCACGAGAACGGATTAAGGATGATCCTCTGAGAAATGCTTTGGCGGTTTTTTATCTTCAGCAAGGCAGCAAAGAAGGTTCTGTGGAGTTTGTACACAAGAGTTTTGGTGAATTTCTGTGTGCGGAACGATTGAAAGAAAGTCTGGAAGAGTGGGCGGAACCGGGAAAGAAAGGTAGAGGATTTAATACTAAAGACTCTGATATGGACTGGGAAATTTATGATTTGTTGGGTTATGGGGGGCTGACGCGAGAGATTGTGGAATATTTGATGGGGTTGTTAACAACTCCGGCTGTTGCAGGGGAAGCAAGTCAGTTTCGCCCTGTGGAGTTATTCCAGCGTCTGGAAGATTTTTATCTGCGGTGGTGCGAGGGGGAATTTATTGATATGCTGCCGGAAAGCTTGCCTCAGAAGAAGATGCGCCTACTGCGAGATCAATTGAAAACCCAAGAATTGGGACAGCGACAAATAGATGTTTATGCTGGTTTGAATGTGATGATTTTGCTGTTGGAGTTGCACCGTTACGGTCAGGAGACACCTGAATTTAAAGACAAAATGGTGTTTTATCCTTGTGGGAAACCTAATGCTGAAGGTGAACTTGACGATGCAAGTCGGTTGTTGCGTCTCATCGGTTATAGCTGTTGTGTTAGGGGTTCTGGCTTTCTCCAAACAGTTGGGATATTCGTCAGCGGCGCAAACCTCAGCCGCGCAGACCTCCGCCGCGCAGACCTCAGCTGCGCAGACCTCCGCTGCGCAGACCTCAGTGTCGCAAACCTCAGCCGCGCAAACCTCAGCGGCGCATACCTCAGCCGCGCATACCTCAGCCGCGCATACCTCAGCGGCGCAGACCTCCTCGGCGCAAACCTCAGCGGCGCATACCTCAGCCGCGCAAATCTCCTGGGCGCAAACCTCCTGGCCGCAAACCTCAGCGGCGCAAACCTCAGCGGCGCAAACCTCAGCGACGCAGACCTCATCAGCGCAAACCTCAGCGGCGCAAACCTCAGCGACGCAGACCTCAGTGTCGCAAACCTCAGCCGCGCAAACCTCAGCGGCGCAAACCTCAGCGGCGCAAACCTCAGCGGCGCAAACCTCGGCGATCGCGCTTTTGGAGATATCGAATGGGATGAAAACACAAACTGGGACAATGTTCGAGGTTTGGATACAGCCGTTAATGTTCCAGAAGCGTTAAGGCAACAGCTAGGAATGCAGTAGAAACATTTTTCCAGGCTTGGCGTATCATTTTTATGAACAGGCTTTCCGGCCTGTTCCACAAAGAGTGAATTTTCTTGTGGGGTGGGCCCTCCTAGCCCGCGCCCGAAAGCCCGATCGACCTTCCTATGTCGATCGCACTTATTCTCTGCAAAAGGTCGATCGAACTCAATTCAAGCAGTCGCAGAACATCTGTGCGATCGCAACAATTCCAAAGCTTGCTGTTTCACCCTACCTTCCATCACCTCTTTTTGCAAAGTAATAAAAGCGTCAAAATCTTCTAAACCGTACTTAGTCATCTGCAACTGCTGCCGCAACAGTTCTTCTGCCTCAACCGTTAAATAACCAGTTGCCAAAGCTTTTCCGACAATTTTACAAATTAAAGTCATAGTGCATTCACCCTGAAGACGTGCAGGTTCAAACAATCGAGTTCTGTCACCAGACAGACCCCGCTTTTAGTTTATTTCCTAATTACCCTTCACCTACGTTAAATTTACCTTAATTCATATTTAAATGTAGTTACTTATGATACATATTTGCTACATACATGAAACTGTAGCGCTTTTAAAAGTACAGTGCGATTAAATTGATCTATTTAGTTTGAGTCAGACCACATTATTTATGTTAAATCTACCTTAAGGCATAATTTAAACATAGCGATTTGTAACATTGGAAACAGTATCGCTTTTAAGTGTAGAGTGCGATTAAATTGGTATATTTAGTTGGTATCTAACAACAGCCGCCATTCTCTGACACCAAAAGGAGGAACCAGCAATTTTGTTTCATTTTGATTTTTCACGGGCAAATCCAACAGCAAAGGTCGATTACTTTCCACTTGTGTAATTATTGATTTGAAATCGTATTCTCCCACATTAATTGGCAAATCCGACTCGCTCCAAATATCAGTTGCCTTGCCCATTTCCCGCTTTCCCGCAGCAACTTTCAGCGGCACAGGGTGCTGCAACTCTGTTCCCGGGAACCCTACTAATCTCAGGTTTAAAGAGTTGACTACTCCCGACTTTACGCGCTTGTACAAAACAACTTGCCATGCTTTATCCTCAGTATCGCGCAGGCTTTGTACCGAGCGGAACATTACTCTGTCGGCTGTTTCTGGATATTTGTGAATCGACGCGAAAGCGGGCGGGCTAACCGCGAAGATTAGATACAAGCACAAGCTAATAACAGTTAAAGTTTTACGCCAAGAATAATGTCTTTTCAATTTTCAATACTCCGATGATTTACATTTACAGCATTTTTCAGGTAAGTGAGGTACACAGCAAAGATAGAGGACACGGCAGTGCCGTTTCCCTACAGCGATCGATCGCTTGATGGGTGTACTTCATCAATCTGCTGTATTCTACTCGTTACCAGGCAGAGCCTGGTAACGCAGATCCCGAGGCTCTGCCTCGATTGTAGCAGGCGAGGCAGAGCCTCGGGACATTGATTCCCAGGCTCTTAGCCTGGGAACCAGTTACCCCGGTTTCTCCGAAAAATATTGGTTGAGTAACTAGGAAAACAGGAAGAAACCGGGTTTTCAGAGGCACGATTGCGTAAGTCCTAAACCATCAACCGAGGTGCTACTTCCAATCGGTTTCGGCTTGGGATAGCACGTAAGCTGAAACATCGATAATTTGTTGTTCCGACAAACGATTTTTGTAAGCGGGCATAATACCTTTGCCGTTGGTTACTAAGTTGGAAATGTTGGCGATGGAATCCATGCCGTATTTTTTTAAAGCTTTCTGTTTCAAGTTTTTGCCGCGCCTGATAATGTTGCCGCCGTTGATGTGACAGCCTGCACAGTTGGCGCTGAAGACTTCGGCTGCGGTTGTGGGATTTGTCGCTGTATCTGCGAGGGCGATTTGGGAATTAGTGGCGATTTCTACAAAGGCCAGTGTCAGTATCAATAGAAAGGCGGTGAGAATTTTTTTTAAGTTCTTTAGCGAAATCATTTATTTGCCATTTGAAAAATAGTTCTGGATTTAAGGATATCACTAAATACGCAATCTGGGGTTAACTCAGCGATTTATTCTTCCCAATCGAATGTGCGGGAAACTGCTTTTTTCCAAAAGCGATATTTTTGCTCGCGAAGTGCGATCGGCATTTTCGGTTCCCAAGTACAATCCACCGCCCAATTGTCCCGCAATTGGGCTAGCTGACTCCAAAAACCCACCGCCAAACCGGCCGCATAAGCCGCACCGAGCGCAGTAGTTTCTGCTACCACAGGCCGCACCACAGGCACTCCCAAAACATCGCTCTGAAACTGCATCAGCGTGTGATTTACCACCATTCCTCCGTCTACTTTTAGAGACAAAAGCTGCACGGCAGAATCCTGATTCATCGCATCCAATACTTCTCGCGTTTGCCACGCTGTAGCTTCCAATGCTGCGCGGGCAATGTGTGCCTTAGTCACGTAGCGAGTTAAACCTGCAATTACTCCCCGGGCGCTGTCTTTCCAATAGGGCGCGTAGAGTCCAGAAAAGGCCGGGACAACGTAAACTCCGCCGCTATCTTCGACGGTATTTGCTAATGTTTCTACTTCCGCAGATGTGTTGATGATGCCCAAATTGTCCCGCAGCCACTGCACTAAAGCTCCGGCGATCGCAATACTGCCTTCCAAAGCATACACCGCGGGCGATTCCCCCATCTTGTAGGCGACTGTTGTTAGTAATCCTTGCTTTGAAGGGACGATCGCCTCACCAGTATTCAGCAGCATAAAACAGCCCGTACCGTAAGTATTTTTCGCCTCCCCCGGACTGAAACAAGTTTGCCCGACGAGGGCGGCTTGCTGATCCCCCAAAGCAGCAGCAATTGGAACACCTGCAAGCAATCCTTTTGCAATGCCAAAAACTTGACTCGAAGGGCGAATTTCTGGCAGCATCTGGCGGGGAATTGCCATTATTTCCAAAGTTTCGGCATCCCAATCGAGAGTTTGCAAATCCATCAGCATCGTGCGGCTGGCGTTGGTAACATCGGTAATGTGCGCGCCGCCAGTCAGGTGCCAAATCAGAAAAGTATCGACATTGCCAAAAATCGCATCCCCTCGATCTGCAGCTTCCCGCAATCCTGGAATATTGTCCAGCATCCACTTAATTTTCGGCCCGCTGAAATAAGTAGCCAGCGGCAAACCGCATCGTTCTCGAAATCGATCTTTGCCCTCAACTTCAGCTAATTTATCGCAAAGAAAGCGAGTGCGGGTATCTTGCCAAACAATCGCATTACCGTAAGGTTTGCCAGTTTTTCTGTCCCAAATAATTGTAGTTTCGCGCTGGTTGGTAATACCGAGTGCAGCAATATCTTGCGGGTCGATATTGCCGATTTCGAGGGCATTTTTAATCACGCTTTGGGTGCGCTGCCAAATTTCCTCGGGATGGTGTTCAACCCATCCTGGTTGCGGATAGATTTGCTGGTGTTCTTGTTGGTTGCTGCAAATTATCTGTCCCTGGCGATCGAATACGATAAATCGCGTGCTGGTGGTTCCTTGGTCGATCGCTGCTACGTATTTTTTTGCCAATTGTCTAAAAGATTTTTAGTAATGAGGTCTTTAACGTATATAATACTATATCTAAAAGTCAAATTAATGTCAAAAACTTTAGCTTACGGAATTCCCCAAGTTGAAACTGGCAGATTTGCTGAGGCTCGATCGCACAATTAAGGTTATTGGCTTTGACGACGCTCCGTTTTCTCGTAGAAGCGGCAGTCTGGTGTCGATCGCGGGCATAGTCTGCGGGGGAACTCGATTTGAAGGAATGGTGTGGGGACAAGTCCTCCCAGACGGATTAGATGCCACGGATGCTATTTCTGGGCTACTCCTCGGAGGCAAATTTCTGCCGCAATTGCATCTGGTTTTGCTAGACGGAATTGCTTTCGGCGGCTTCAATATTATTGACCTTCCCGAGTTAGCATCGCGGCTGCAAATTCCTTGCGTTGCTGTCATGCGCCGCCAACCAGATTTAGCAGCAGTTGAAAAAGCCCTCCGCCATTTACCCGACTCGGAATACCGTTTAGAATTGTTGCGCCGCGCTGGTAGAATTTACGCTTTTGAACCTTTCTTTTTTCAAGTATGCGGCGAACAACCAGAAGTAATAGCGAGGGTGCTCCAGCGTTTGACAGACACTGGTAAAGTTCCTGAAGCTTTGCGTTTGGCTCATTTGATTGGTGCGGCTGTAATTACTGGAGTTAGCGGCAGTTCTGCTTGAATTATTGTTAAGAACGGGCGCTTCGGCCCGTTCCACAAAGACTAAATTTTTTTGTGGGCTGTTGGTGTGAGCAACGCCCATATAAGGCTTATTGACAAGGGTGCAATATCTCAGTTTAGACTCGCTTACTTAGATAATCTCGCCGTCAATTTCACCGAATTCGATGTTAGTTCCCACCGCCAAAGTCAGGCTAGTTTCAGGTTCTACCATTTTTAGATCGCCTTGAATGTCTGTAGCCCACCAAGCGCGATCGCACAAATTTGTCAATTCTAACGAAAGCTCGTCACTCGATCGAGAATTGACTGTAGCGACAACACCGTTAGAGGCGGTAGCTTTTAAACTCGGTATGTCAGAGGTGAATAGTTGAGTTCCTGCAGTCAGAGGAATAACTCGACCGCCTAATCTCAGAAAAAATGGACTTTTGGTAAAAGAATCGGCTGCGGATTTTTCCGATATAATAGCAGGCGGAACCTGAACAGAAGTTGCAGCGGGCAAGTCAGAGTTTCCAACTGTAATTGTACAGTTGCCGATTTTCTTTTGGTCGCCCGATCGCAAATAACTCACCGCCCCGCTATCAACATTCTCGCAAACAATTTGACCCGCTTCCAATTCAAACCGCATGGCCAAGGGCGAAACATTAGGAATGCAGATAATAGACAAATTTTCATCACTGCCAAAAGTGATCGGTTCCGATCCCAGAGTGAGAGTGCGATTTGCTCCGGTATCGTAACTAATTACCAGCCAAGCTTTGTTGAACAAAGTTTCGGCTACAACTAGCATGATTCCAATCCAAAAACCGATCGCAGCACAGCCAGCTAAACGGCCCGCCGTACCGGATAGATTGTAAGCAAACAGAATAAACAAACAGCCGCCCAACACACCCCCAACACCGCCGCCTCCTATCCCGCGAAGCGCTCCCAAATTAGGAATCCGCTGTGCAAGTCCAAGTCCTAACAAACTGCCAGCTATTCCCCAGCAAATTACTCGCAATAATTCGTTGTCTCCCCCGCCAATCCCGCTGTAAATAGCTTCGGCGATCGCCCCAGAAATGGCTCCTGCTATTAAACCAAACACTCCGCCATTTTTTAAAGCCTGTTTAATTTGAGGCTTGCCTTTGATATAGTAATAATAGCCCAACATGATAGCAGTAGCAATGCCACCGCCTACTAACCCAAACCAGCGAGCTGTGGACAATACACTGTCAGGAAAAGATGCCGAACCAGTGAGTTGCTGCATGAAAGGTTCGGTGATTAGATTGCCGACGAAACCGCCGACTGCACCGCTAATGCCAAACTGCAAAGCTTTTTTAAGGGCTGATAGATTTCTTTTCACGGCGCACCAGATTAAAAGTGAGAGTCAAATCTAGCTACAAGCTCGAAAGTCACGATTTCCGATGCTCTGATATCTGGCACTATTATCAAGAACAGGCTTCCCTAGCCTGTTCCACAAACACAAAGAGTGAGTTTTCTTGTGGGGAGTAGGGGTTGAGCCCTCCTAGCGGGCCCGTCCAATAATTATTGAGAATCGTGCAAGATGTGAGACGATCGCACATCTGGCCCCTGTCTCCCCGCTGTCTCCGCCCATCTCCCGCTTCCCTCCCTCTCAGGGCCAAGCCTTTGAACCTCGCGCCCTCGCCCGTCACAACTCATGCAGCGAGGCATAGAGCGCCTGCAACTCTTGCTGCGAGGTAATTTTAGTGCGTTTTTTATCTGTGAAATTTTAACTGAGAAGACCTCAGCGAGGGCCCAAATATGAAAAGGAATATTACAA
Organism: Microcoleus vaginatus BM001213989; assembly: GCA_036700245.1. Taxonomy (GTDB): domain Bacteria; phylum Cyanobacteriota; class Cyanobacteriia; order Cyanobacteriales; family Microcoleaceae; genus Microcoleus. Next base: position 126,160 of record JAUBOM010000002.1, on the reverse strand, counting down.
ACTATTACAGTAACACTCAGAATGTGAACATAATGCCTCAAAATACTTGCGAGAGGTAGTTGCGTCCGAGGAGCAATATCCTTACTAACTGCCGAAAAGTCACTCGATCGCCACTAAGTGGCCTGCTGCAATCTCGATCGTAAATTAAAGATCGCATCAGTCATTTGTGGTATTGTAAGCGACAGGCTTAGTGCGAGCACTCACAAGCGCACCGGCGTGAAGAACAAGCGCCGTCAAACACCGAAGGCAGCCTCCGGCCAACAACATTAACAGTTGCTGACTGTGGAAAGTCCAGCCTTCCCCGTCAAAGCTCCTGCCTGAGCATGAAAGGTAAGGGATGCAAGCGCCCCCCGTCGCTAGCTCAGCGCGGAGCAGTTCGTATAGCAAAATATCCAGCGGGTACACACAAGATGAGTATCGTCACCAAATCAATCGTCAACGCAGACGCCGAAGCTCGCTACTTGAGCCCAGGTGAATTAGATCGGATCAAGAGCTTTGTCACCTCTGGTGAACGCCGCGTCCGCATCGCCCAAATTTTGAGCGAATCCCGCGAACGCATCGTCAAGTCAGCAGGCGACCAACTTTTCCAAAAGCGCCCTGATATTGTTTCTCCCGGCGGCAACGCTTACGGCGAAGAAATGACCGCAACTTGCTTGCGCGACATGGATTACTACCTGCGTTTGATCACCTACGGAATCGTAGCTGGCGACATTACTCCGATCGAAGAAATCGGTATTGTCGGCGTCCGCGAAATGTACAAATCTCTCGGCACCCCGATTGAAGCCGTCGCCGAAGGCATTCGCGCTATGAAAAGTGCAGCAAGTTCGCTGCTGTCTGGAGAAGATGCTTCCGAAGCTTCCTCTTACTTCGACTACGTTATCGGTGCGATGCAGTAAGGAATTTCGATTTTAGATTTTCGATTTTAGATTGAAGAATTGGGCGTTACTGGTAACAAGCTAAAAGCTTTTCCAGATAACCAGCCACTTAAAAATCTCAAATCCCAAATCCCAAGTCCCAAATTCTAGCTCCAAAATTGGACTGACTCAGCCACTTTCAAGGAAACAAGACAACCATGCAAGACGCAATTACCGCCGTTATCAATTCCTCTGACGTTCAAGGTAAGTACCTCGACATCAGCGCTCTAGACAAGCTCAAGAACTACTTTGCTTCTGGCGAACTGCGCGTCCGCGCCGCTACAGCCATCAGCGCCAATGCAGCTACAATCGTCAAAGAAGCAGTTGCTAAGTCTCTGTTGTACTCTGACGTAACTCGTCCCGGCGGCAATATGTACACCACTCGTCGTTATGCAGCTTGCATCCGCGACTTGGACTACTACCTCCGCTACGCCACCTACGCCATGTTAGCTGGCGACCCTTCCATCCTCGATGAGCGCGTGCTCAACGGTTTGAAAGAAACCTACAACTCCTTGGGCGTGCCCATCGGTTCTACCGTACAAGCAATCCAAGCAATGAAAGAAGTCACCGCTGGTTTGGTCGGTTCTGACGCTGGTAAAGAAATGGGCGTCTATTTCGACTACATCTGCTCTGGCTTGAGCTAAGACTCAGGAAGAAGGAAGAAGGAAGAAGGAAGAAAGAAGAAGAAATAACACTTATTTCTTGCCTCTTTTAACTTTTAACTTTGGACTTGTTACCTTTGGCTTTGAAAAGAGGTCAGGGAAGTTGAGAGTGATTGCTAGACCGTCAAAGGCTGGTCGAGAAAGCCCGACGAGTTTTAACGAGCTAGTTTTGACTCATAACTCCCTGCCTTCAATCTTTAAAAAATCCATCTAAAAATCTGTAAACCTACTCAGGAGTTAGTTTCCCATGAGAATGTTTAAGGTGACTGCTTGCGTCCCCAGTCAAACTCGCATCCGCACTCAGCGCGAATTGCAAAATACCTATTTTACTAAGCTGGTTCCTTACGATAACTGGTTCCGGGAACAGCAAAGAATTATGAAAATGGGCGGCAGAATTATTAAAGTGCAACTGGCTACGGGTAAGCCCGGAGCTAATACAGGTCTACTTTAAGATCCGAAGCTGGATTAATAGAGGGGTAAGAGGTCGCGATCGACCTCTTTTTTGTTTGTTATTTTAAAGGAAGAAGGGAAATTAAATAAAATTAATGGTTTCAACCATTGAAAACGTCCTAATCACTTTGGCGGTTGCTATAAATCTTTAGGCTCTTTTCCTCTCCATTTTTCTGCTTATTGTGAATAATTTAGGTTAATTTACTCTGATTTGATGGCTCTGATTTGCCAGAATTTCCAATTTTCATGTGAATCAATGATTTTAAAACCTAGTCTCTCAATCAAGCTGAGGAATTCTTGCAGATTTTTGAAATGTGAAGTTACTTCATAAATCCAAAGCTGTCCATCGAGTTTAAGAGTACGGGCTGCTTCTCGGATGTAATCAGCACTGTTTAAGCCCATGAGCGATAAATTAAATATGGCAACGTCTAAACAGCTATCTTCCAAGGGGACTTGAGCTACATCGCATTCGATGACATTATCATTGATGGCAATGAAATCATAGTTGTGAAATGTGTGTTTATCGGCTAAGGCTTTAGAAATCAGTGCTTCACCACAACCAAAATCCCCTACAACTAGACCAGAGCGCTTTTGAAGCCATTTAATAGATTCTTGATAGGGAAGAACAGACCATGTTTTTCTGGCTTCTTGATAGAGTGTGTGGTATTGCATCCACTCTTCGGGATTATTCTGTAAGCGTTCATAGTTCGTGTGACTATAGCTAGTATTCCAACGAGCATTCATGCGGCTAAAGTCACCATAGTTAATATTACGGCGCTGAACATCGGCGGGATCTGCGTCTGGAAGAGGGACAAAGATTCTGGGGCGAACGATTGGCTTTTGCTCACCAGTTTTTAAGCGTTCTAGCCATTGGCGTAGATCGCGGAATGCTTGAGATTCTGTTCGCAGTAGTCCATCAGGCATCACACCATCAACGGCAGCATCGGCAACTGTCTGTTTGTTTTGCAGTCTCGCTAATCGCCCTTCATCCCAACTCCAATGTTCGCCGTCATCTAAACCATAGGTAACGGGCATAAGAATTGTGAGCGTATCATGGACTTGACCTTGACGATTTAAGCGCCCTTCTAGCTGCTCAAGTTCGGCACTTGTCCAAGGTGGAATATTCAGAATCAGCCGATCGCAAACTTTTTGAAATCCATCAACACCTGTAGCCATTGCACTGCTGGCAATTAGAACATCGATTGAGCCGTTAATAAAATCGTTGCGTCCACTTTTATCGCCACCCATATGAAAACCTACTGTCCATCCTGCGCCTTTAATTGCTGCTGTTAGCCGATCGACTATGCCCTCAACGTAATGAGTGTAAACAATAGTTTTTGGGCGAAGTTCATTGAGAATCGCTGGAATCCTTGCACTGGTGAGAATCTGTTCCATTTTGATGATGGAAGTACCCTCTTCCCGAATCTTGTCAACTAGGTGAGTACAGTCAACGGGAATTGTGAATTTGTTGATTTTAATTTTCGGCTTGACTTTAGAACGGATGCCCACAGTTGCAAATGCTTGATGCAGACGCATACAGTTGTTGAGTGTGGCTTTTTCGCCAATATCCTTACGTTCTACGCCTGTGACTAATTCAACCAAGCTTTTACCTTCTTTGAGATTGTTGATCACAGGTGTTGCGCTCATGCCAAGTACATGAAGATTAGGATTTTTCTCGGTTGCATTGGTGATTAGCGCGAGAACCATCTGCCGACGTTTGGATGGATCATCATTGCGGTGTTTGCAGCGATGAATCTCATCGACAATAATTAGGTCAATTTGGTAGCGGTCTAGCAGTTGCCGAATATCAGCAGGGGTTGAGGGCTGCTGAAACATTTCATGGTTCAAAATAATGTAGTGATGTCCACTCTCAATATCGATCCAATGAGGGTTAAAGTTTTTGGTTGTGACCAGGCTATCTGGAAATACTTCTTTAATTTCTGTATGCCAGTTGGGAATCGTGTCTAGTGGACAAATAATAATGGTGAGATGAGCGTCAATAATTCGACTGCTGAGAATCCCACCAATGGTTTTACCCGTTCCAGTTAAGGAGAGGTTTAACATTCGCTGTTGGTTGCGAAGCCTCACCGCTGATAGCTTTTGCATTAAGTTTGGCGGTGTAATTTTGCCATTGATGCGAAATCCCCAGCCTGTGGGAATCTGCATATTCTGGGCTTGGGTATATTCATCGAGAAACTGATCTCGCACCTGACGACCATAACCTTCTTCAGTAAAAGCTTCTACGCTTTCAACGGCAGATTCATCTTCAAATACTTCTGCCCAAATTCGATTACGTCTAGAAGCGATAAAGAAATCAATAGCTTCTTGATCCGCTGACGCAACTATTTGACTGTTCAAAAATTCTAGACTTTTCTGGACTTTGATTCTTGGTAGTTCACGAGATTCTTCATTTTGTTCTGAAGAGTCACTGCTAGTTGCAAAATCGTGAGTTGTTTGAGATGAATTCGCCGCATCAACAACTTGCAATTCATCATCAGCTTTGAGATTCTCATCGGAGTTGCTGTCAGCACCAGAGGTTTTGACTTCTTTACCCTGAATCAAATCTCGTAGTTTTTGCCCTGAGAGTTTGCCTTTGATAATGTCTTTAACAATTTTGAGACCTCCAGCATTTTTCGTACCTAAAGCACCTGATTGTTCAAATATTTTATACAATTCAGCTTGAGTTAGGTTGGGAATGTATCCTTCTAAACTTGCTACAAATTGACGAATTGCTTCCAGAGTCCAACCAAAACAACGAGTGCATCCACTATTTCCATGACTCCAAGAAGCTCTAGAAATACTCGTTATACTTGTTTCCCATTCATATCCATCAATAGGACATTTAAACCAAGCTTTTTTGTTGGAACCTTTTGTTACTTTGTCAGGAAAAACACCCAAAGCATTATTTTTCTCGTAGTCCCAATACTGGCTAACATAATCCGGATACAGAGAAATTAATGATGTGGTTTTAGTGGCAATTAATCCTCTACAAGCTGGACAACCGCTATTTCCTTTTTTCCAACATGATTTAATTTGAGAAAGAGATGATACCCATTCATGTCCATCTATAGGACATTTAAACCAAGCTTCTTTTGCCGATCCAGTTGTGAGCTTCATAGGATCTATTTTTAGCTCATCATTTGCTTTATAAAACCAATAGTTAGCAATCTCATCAGGAAATTCAAGAGCTATCGGTTCTCTACGGCTCCATTCACCTCGTTTACGCTCAGCAGTGCCATTACAAACTCCGCAACCAGTATTTCCCTTTAACCACTGCTGCTTTACTGTCGAAACAATGCTTGACTCCCACTCATTGCCATCATGTGGACATTTAAACCATGCTCTCTTATTGCTGCTGAGAGTTGTTTCTGATGGGTTAAGACCTAGCCGATCATTTTTCTCGTAGTCCCAATACTTGGAAATCAGTTCAGAATATACTTCAATTAGAGTGGGCTGTTTCTCTGGTTTTTTATTTTTCCCAGCACATTTAGGACATCCACTAGACCCTCTATGCCAACTTGTACTAATAGCGTGTGGTTTTTTCTGCCATGAATGTCCATCAATGGGGCATTTAAACCAAGGAGATAGACTTCCTGTTCCTGTACCCACATCTGCAGGACTGAGGTCTCCGTTTTTTTCATAGTCCCACAATTCAGCAACACGTTCTGGATAGACTACAATTAAGCTTTTACCTAGCTGTTCTTGTCTCTTTTTCTCTTTTTGAGCTTGTTCTTGAGTTTCAGCTTCTGCCTGTTGTATTTGTTCTTTTTCTATTAAATAATCATGAAAGGCAGGATTAGAATCTAGAAGTTGACGCACTCTCTCTCTAGTTATCTTATACTGAGTTCCAATATCTTGATAGGATAAGCCTTGTATGTATAGTTCGAGCATTGCATTACTCTTGGCTAGCTTTGCTTCGCTCTTGGCTAGCTTTGCTTCGCTCTTAGCCTTACTGTTGGATTGCTCATAAAGCTTTTGATGCCTCTCTTGTAGATATTCTGCTACTTTTTTTCCTAGGTAAGTAAGGTGTATTTCATTGTTTTGCTTTTCTGTTAAACCTTTCTTCTCAAGAGTCCTAAGATGTTTAAAAATTCTTGTGTTGAAGTTATCTGTGGCATTATCAACTAAAATTTTCGGTGTCTCGGACAGTATCCATACTCCCTTATCGATTCGTAGTGGATACTGACGCATTAAATCAAGAAGCTCAATCTCTCTCTTATTCAGTTTTTCTAACAAGAGGTGAATATCTGACATATTGCACTTGTATACGAAGGCTAATAGACAGTTTAACTTGTCTGAAAAAAATGTGCTAGCATCTAAGCTGGATTATTCACCAATCAGTGAAATACTTATTGTAGCTACAGCTCAAAAAACAGTCTGTTTTTTTGACAAATTGCCCGATTTGTTGCTCAGGATGACATAATTTCGTTACATTGCGTAAGTCCTATTCTTCCTTATGCTATGAAATCCTATGGCTAATGACATTCGACGCTTCATTCCATTTTTTGACCCCAGCGCGTCTCAATGGGCCGCTGAGGCCCGCTGGCTGAGGTGGCTGACTTTTCTGTGGCTGTTTGTCGGGCTCACAGCATTGTTTTCGGCTTCCTATCCCATTGCAAATTCTGAATTTGGAGACGGCCTTTATTATTTTAAACGCCAGCTAATCGCAGTGGCGATCGGGCTGGCCGGTTTTAACTTGATGGTGTACTCCCCCCTGCGCTACCTGCTGAAAACAGCTCAGTTAGGCGTTTTGTTGCTGCTGGGATTGCTCTGGTTGACCTTAGTTCCGGGAGTGGGAACCACCATCAACGGGGCGACTCGCTGGATATCTCTGGGCCCGGTTCCGATTATTCAACCTTCTGAGTTGATCAAGCCGTTTTTCGTTCTCCAAAGCGCCCGCATTTTCGGCAACTGGCCCCGGTTGACGAATAAAGTTCGCTTTACTTGGCTGGGAATTTTCGGCGCAATGCTGTTGGGAATTTTGTTGCAGCCGAATTTAAGCACCACGGCTTTGTGCGGGATGACTTTGTGGTTGGTGGCTTTGGCCGCGGGCTTGCCTTACTTGCAGTTGGGCGCAACGGCTATGGGGGGAATGCTTTTAGCGGTTTTAAGTATTAGTTTTAGGGAATATCAGCGCCGCCGGATTATGTCTTTTCTCAATCCTTGGGCGGATCCGATGCAAGACGGCTATCAGTTGATTCAAAGTCTCCTGGCTGTGGGTTCTGGGGGCATTTGGGGTGTGGGTTTGGGGATGTCGCAGCAAAAGTTATTTTATTTGCCGATTCAGTACAGCGATTTTATTTTTGCTGTGTTTGCTGAGGAGTTTGGTTTGGTGGGAGGTTTCTCACTGTTGCTGATGTTGGCGGCTTACGGTACGGTGGCTTTGAGGGTGGCGACGCGGGCCCGGAATCTTGAGAGTCAGTTGGTGGCGATTGGGGTGATGGTGGTGATGGTGGGACAGTCGCTGCTGAATATTGGGGTGGCGACGGGGGTTTTACCGACTACGGGTTTGCCGCTGCCGTTTTTTAGTTACGGGGGTTCTTCGATGTTGGCGAGTTTGTTGTTGTCGGGGTTGCTGATTCGGGTAGCTAGGGAGAGTTCTGAGGCTGATGTGGTTTCTTTGGACCGCCTCCGTGCAAAGCCGGGAAAGCCGAAGTTGCGATCGAACAACGGTAATACACAAGCTGAATAATTTGTCAATAGTAAACACACCAGATTAACTTCCAGGATCTGCCTGGAAATACCCAGAGGAAGAGCCTCGATTCTTGCTGGGGCAAATTGGAGGCGGAACCTCCGGATCTGCGTTACCAGGCTCTGCATGGTAACGAGTAATAGCAAATAAAAACTATAGCGGTTCTCAAGCGTGGTGAGGTATGGGGGCGAGTCCTATGCCCTATGCCCTATGCCCTATGCCCTATGCCCTATGAGCACCTCATGTTACTGATAAAGGCTATAACTATCGACTATTTCCGCCCGTCACCCTTATTTGGCGGTTCTTCTTGTTGTTCTTGAGGTTTAGCTGCGATCTGAGTTAATTCTTTTTTGTCGGGTTGGGGTGTTTCTTGAGTTGAGTTAACCATTGCTTTATTTTTTAAGTAGATGCACCTGTTAATTATATCTTTTCCGGCTGCAAAGATATTGCTGTAGATAGCGGGAGGAAGAGCCACACAAACAATTCTCATGCACTGAGATTTGATAGCTAATACTAGAAAACTTTATGTAGATGCAAATTGCTGTCGGTTCTATACTGCTTGAGGGTTGCAGCCAAACAAATCCGACCTGGACGCAAAAACACCTTTGTTAAGAACTAAATGCCGATCGCCATCTCGACTGATTAACCCTTGCTGCTGCAATTTTCCCAGCATTCGAGTTACTGTTACCCGCGTCGTGCAAATCGCATTAGCAATATCTTGATGTGTCAAGCGGATATTCAAACGAGTTCCCTCAACCACAGGCTGACCGAATTCCTGTTGCAATAATAGCAGTAACTGATACAAACGGTCATCTAATCGCCGCTGTCCGGCGATCGCTAAAATTGCTTCCATTTGCCGCAGCCGCCGTACCATTTGAGGCAGCAACTCGTGAGACAATTGAGGAGAAGCTTCGATTTCCACCATAGAATACCACATCAAATAAATATCTGATGTCGCCGTAGCTCGGTAAGTCTGCAAACTTGTCAACGACAAACCGAAGCACATCGAAGGCCCAACCCAACCCAAAAGTCCTTCTTCCCCGTTTGGATAAAGCGTACTCAGTTGCGCTAGACCTTGACAGACTCGCCACAGGCCATGCGACATCATAGGAATGGTTTCGCCCTTGGCATAAAAATGCAAGTTTCGACTCGCTCCTGTGTTATGCTGGATTTCCGCTAAAAGTGCTTTGGATGTTGGTGGCATATCGCTTATTTCCAGCTAAAAAACATTTGTCCCAGACCTACGTCTCTCACTCTAGACGACAAAGGTAAAGGTTTGGTAATCGTCTGGTTAGCGACAAGATAAGCTTTTGTCATTAGTTTAGTTCGCGATCGCACGGGTAGCCAGAAACCAGGTCTTTTAGCTTAAATAGACGGCCTTAAAATCCTCAATTTCGGTTGAGAAACCCGGTTTATTTGTGGGCGAGTGCATCCAGGACTAGAGTTGTAAGGTGTCAGTTGTTAGTTGTTATAAAATGACTGAGGATAAGCTGCCTTTGGGAAAATAAATGCACTCGCTGTTCTGGGTTTTTCAAATAAATATTTATGTTGAAGAATCCCTCAGACTATTTGTTAATAAATAGTCTGTCAATCAAGGTTTTATACAAAACAGAGGCGAGGAGAGGAAGTTCGATCGCACGGACAGGCCCGCCGAGTCAACTGCTGCTATCTGCTGCCACAACCTTCAAGAACTTCTAAAATAGTTGAAGAAGGTATCAAAAGACAAAGTAAGGTTTTTCATGGCCGATCAATTAATTCGCGCTACAGCCGCAGAGGGCGGAATTCGCGCTGTAGGCATCATTTCCACCCGCCTCACCGAAGAAGCAAGACAGCGGCACAAGCTCTCCTACGTGGCTACAGCCGCCCTCGGCCGCACGATGTCGGCGGGGCTGTTACTCGCCTCCAGCATGAAACGGCCAGAATCGAGAGTCAACATTCGCATCAAAGGAGATGGGCCGCTGGGCGGACTTCTGATTGATGCGGGACTCGATGGAACGGTTCGAGGTTATGTGGACAATCCCGAAGTGGAACTGCCGCCCAATGCTAAAGGCAAACTCGATGTCGGCGGAGCAATAGGCGACGGTTATTTGTACGTGGTGCGGGACGTTGGATACGGCTTCCCTTACTCAAGTACGGTAGAATTGGTTTCCGGCGAAATTGGCGACGATCTGAGCCACTATTTGGCAACCTCGGAGCAGACGCCTTCGGCTCTGGTTTTGGGGGTGTTTGTGGGGGCGGGCGGGGTACAAGCGTCTGGGGGTGTGCTGTTGCAGGTTCTGCCTAAGGCGGCAACGGACGAAAAACTGGTGCAAACTTTAGAATCTAGAGTGGCTGCACTGTCGGGCTTTACGCCGCTGCTGCGCTCAGGGAAAACGCTGCACGAGATTCTCGAAGAGTTATTGGGAGATATGGGCCTGGAAATTTTCCCGGAAACTCAGATGGTGCGCTTTCACTGTGGCTGTTCGTTCGATCGAGTTTTGGGAGCTTTGAAACTGTTGGGCGAAGCGGAACTCCAAGACATGATAGAAAAAGATGGCGGGGCGGAGGCTACGTGCCATTTCTGCAACGAGGTTTACCAAGCTAGCAGCGATCAGCTTGCGGAACTGATCGGCGATTTGCGCTCGAAATCCGGTTCTTGAGATAATAATTGGTAATTGGCAATCATGAGTGCGAGTTGGGGATCGAGGCCTTGACCAATTGCCAATTACCCATTATCAATTACCTAATCACAAAATTTTAATTTTTGGGATTTGGCGATCGCCTCTTGTAGTCTTTCGCCTGCCGGAGTATTTAAAAGTGATGAATACATTCTATAAAGCAGTCAATAGCAGCGATCGCTGTTTTGAAATAATTAAGACAGGCTGATTGTTGTTTGTGGTGAGGATATGAGTCAAGAGCGCAAAACACCAGGCCATTGGTCTGCATCAGAATCCTTGGAGTCAACAAAGGATACTTCGTCGCTGGTGAGGGTACCAGCAAGGAAAAACCGGGCTGAACGACTTAAAGAGCTCCGAGAGTTGGTTACTTCGGGAAAAATGCCGGGAGGGCATCTGGAACTACCGCCAAATTTGTCTGAGGAAAACTCGCAGCCGCCGGAGGAACACAATCAGTTGTGGCGGAGGTGGTCGAAGAAGTGGCAGTTTTGGCTGGCGGTGAGTTTGATGCTGTCGGTGGGTATGGGGTTTGTGGCAATTGCGTCTTTGCTCAACCTGACGACGCAGTCGAATTGCTCAAAGATGTTTTGGCCGACGGCTTCTGCTAACGATCGCTTTTTTTGTGCTCAACAAGCAGCAAGCAAGCGGACGGCGGATGATTTGCTGTTGGCGATCGAATTAGTGAATGCTTTGCCACAAGACCATCCGCTGCGGCCGAGAATTAACACTCAAATCGATCGGTGGTCAGAGGATCTTCTCAGGCTGGGAAATGTTAGTTTTCAAGAAGGAAAGCTGGAAGAGGCGATTGCGATAGCGAACAAGGTTCCTAGAAACGTTCCCGCTTACCCGACGGTGGAAAAGCAGATTGAAAAGTGGCAGTCGATATGGAGCGATGCAGAGAAAATTTACCGCACGGCTGAAGACCACTTGCGTCAGGAAGAGTGGACGCAGGCTTTCCGCCAAGCTACTCTGCTTTTGGATTTGGGAAATACTTTCTGGGAATCGGCTAAGTACGAGGAATTGACTAAGCTAATTCAGACGACTCGGGCTGAGGGCAATAAGTTGGTAAAAGCCCGGAATAAAGCAGCAGAGGGAGGTCTAGACAATCTGGTGATGGGGATTAAGCTGGCTGAGGGAATTGGTCAAAACAGTTATTTGTATCAAGCTTCCAATAAGGCGATCGCGGAATTTAGCAAGAAAATTATGGAGATCGCCCAAAAACGCTTGCTCTCTGGCGATTGGCAGCAGGCGATCGCGATCGCTAACAAGATTCCCGACACTGCAAATTTAAAGGAACAAGTTGAGGATTTTAACCAGTTGGCTAATGCTACTTCTCAGGCTTTGACTGGCTCTGTTGAGGGTTTCTCCAACGCGATCGAGATGGCTCAAAATTTGAAGTCGGGCCGCCCTTTGTACAGACAAGCTCAAGATTTAGTCGGCCGCTGGCAGCAAGAAATGGCTGATGTCAAAGCTTTGGAGATGGCAAGCAGGCTGGCGGCGCCGGGAGGGGTAAAGGATTTGAGGGCTGCGATCGCGCAATTGCAAACAGTCCCGGAATCAAATCCCCGCTCCCAGGAAGCTCTCCGTCAGATTAGCAGCTTGAGCCGTCAAATCGAGCTGTTGGAAGACAGTCCGTTTCTGCAAAGAGCGAACGATTTGGCGAGTACGGGCGATCCGAATTCTCTGGAGGCCGCCGTTGCTCAAGCTTCTCGGATCGGTAGAGGTAGGGCGCTTTACGGCGAAGCTCAAACCAAAATTCAAGCTTGGATCGAGAGGAGACAGCGGCTTGTTGACCAGCCGTTTTTGGATAGAGCTCAGCAGCTAGCGGCGGGCGGCAATTTGGCGGGGGCAATTGAGATAGCCCGCCGGATTCGATCGGGACGGGTGCTTTATGAGGAAGCTCAATCGAACATTCGCACTTGGGAGGCTCAATTTGAGGGCGAGCAAGGTTTGCAGAGCGCCCGTAGGGCCGCCCGAGCGGGCACTGCAGACGCTCTGCAAACGGCGATTGTGCTGGCTCTTCAGGTGCCCGAGTCGAGTTCGCTCCGGTGGCAGGCGACTGAGGCGATTGATGAGTGGAGCCAGCGGATTTTGGCCCTTGGTGTGGAACAGTCGTCGTCGGATCTGGCTGGGGCGATCGCGACTTTGAAGAAAATTCCCTCGGGTACTCGGGCTTTTGAGCAAGCTCGATCGCAAATCGAACTTTGGGAGGAGTCGTTGAACCCTCCCGAGGCTGAATCTCCCCCTCCCGAGCCCCCGGAAACCGAGCCTCCGATCCGTTCTCAGAGTCGGTAAATTTGAGGGTGAGAAGCCCAGGAGCAATACAGCATATTCCATGTATATCTGGTACACACAATCTTGTAGTAAGTAAGGTGCGTCGCCATCATCAACAATCTGCAAGTTTCATTGAACCAGCAGCAGCGGCGCACCCTACATAACACGTACCACACAATAGAGCTGCTGCTGTGCTTCATAAACCTAGAATATGCTGTATTTTACTTATCTGTATTAGGGAACAAAAAATGAAAACGCCCAAGCAAGTGCTCCAAGACTGGGTTTCTGCTTATAACGCTCGTGACCCTCACGCCCTGATCGAGCTTTATCACGACGATGCAGAGAACCATCAAGTTGCCTTTGGCGATCCTCTAAACGGGCGTGAGGCATTGCTTGAGAGTTTTGTTACCTTCTTCCAAGCCTTTCCAGAAAATTACACGCACGCTGAGAATCTGTTTGAGGATGGGGAGTGGGCGATCGTCGAGTGGACTGGTGGCGGCACATTTCTAGGTGAGTTTGGTGGCAACCTACCAACTGGCAAAAGTTTTACCCTGCAAGGCTGTGGCTTCTTTCATGTTGTTGATGGCAAAATCCATTTTCAACGCGGTTACATAGACAAGCACACTTGGTTCATGCAGCTTGGGTTACCGATATCATAAGCTTCCAGTTGTGCAACTGTACAATTATTCCGCATCAAGCCTGTGCTGACTAAAACCTGCGTTGCAGGTAGATACTACCGAAAATAGGCTAACTCGCTTGCTCAACATTGGGCGGGGAGTTTAAACCCCCGTCTCACAGCTTGCCTTCAGTTAAAACAGGCTAAGAATTCATCAATTGCCACCGCATTTGACAAGATATTCTTAAGGGTTAATCGCCAACATTTAAAAATTGGTAAATAAATTCTTTGTATTCCTCTTTCATGGGCAGCTCTTCATCGACTTTGAGGCGCCGCCGCACTGCCACAACTTCTTTCCCTTCGATCGGGTTATAACCTGGTTTATCGTATTTTTCCCAATACACTCCCGTTCCCCGGCGCTGCCAAGCCGGCAGTTCGTTAAAGTTAATTCCGTTTTGAAACAGCAATTCGTTTTTGAAAGCCACCGATTGTTTCTCTAATATAACTGCTGCATTTTCACCCGTTTCGCCATTTTTTCGCAGCATCCAATAACTCCAGCCATTCAAAGCGCAGCGCGCCGCATCTGCTTGGCGCCATAGAAAATAATCTACTACTTGCGATTTGTTGGCTGCCGAACAAATTCGGCTGTCAAAACTGACTGCTGTTTGGGCGGCGCGAGTGAAAGTTGCACTGGCAATACTGGCAGAAATAGAGACAATTTTTTCTAAGCTGCGGTCAAATAAATCCCAATCTGGAGGAAACAAAACTGAGATTTCGTCACTTTCGGTATAAGCGTAAATGCCGTCTAGTTCTGACAGGAGCGCTTTGGCAGTTTCCACCATTAATTCGTGGAATTTTAAGTCGAAAGGCTTATCAAAACTTGAGGAAGTAAATTTGGAAAAACTGCGACCGTCGGCGCGAATTACTGTGTGAGTTTCCGGCAATAAACGCAGGCTGTGAAAATATTCAAGCTCGCGCATTTTTTTTTCAAAGGTCTGATTGTCCATGAATAACTTCCTCTGCGGGCCAGGTTTTTACTTCAAAGGTAAAGTTTTCTGCTATGCGGGCCCAAAACAGCCGTTCAAACCCTTCGGCGTAACTGGGCAATACCATTTTTTTTATAGTAGCATAAATTGCTATGTCTGGAACTTGATATTTGCCCGATCGCTTTTGATTTCGAGCTAAACAGTCGCTGACTGTTGATTCAAAGTAGTAACCGATGATTTGGGCATTATAGGTGCGACCCATATCAATCAGCGGCCTGCGATCGAGAACTTCGGGATTGGTGTTGTCAACAGCAACTGAATGACCTGCTTGCAGTGCATTTTCAATTAATTGAATTTGTCGGCGGGATTTATTTTTATTGTTTCGCAGTAAATCTTTGCTGACCAAAACGTGCGTGGCAGCTAAATAGTCGCGGAAAAATGTGCTTTTTCCCGATGCTTGCAATCCCATTAAAATCACTAATTCCATGAGAAGCTAAACATCCGCCGGATTCAAGTGCATCATTACCCAAGTGGTGTAAGTGCCGATCGGACTCCAAAGTATGTAAGGCAGCAATAACAGGGTGGCAGGCTCCGAAACTTGCAACACGCTTAAAGCTAGCATTACGCTTAAAATAGCGCCCGTTCCGCCGATTATTGTGCCGACTTTTAAGCTCCTAAGTTTGCACATAACCGAGGTGTAAGACATAGTTACTATTTCTAAAAGCAGGTACAAACCCATTCTCAGCCAAGTCTCCTGAGTTCCTGGTTCTTTTTCCCAGACAATCACTGCTGACCAAGCTGCACAAATAAAAATTACTGTCCAAATTAGGGGAATTGCTCTTTCAAATACTAGCCATCTCGGACGCCGCAAGCGGTTGAACCATTGGAAGTCGCTGGGCGGGATTATGTTAGTGGCTAGTGCTACTATCAAGGCGACGCCTCCAATTACCATCCAGGATTTAATCATTTTTTTACCTTGGGCGAGGTTGACAGGTTCAATTCAGCCGATCTTATCTCTAATTTTGGCGATCGCGCCATCTGTCCCGAGTTATATTAGGTTGAGTCCAGTCGCGAAACCCAACATCAGTTTAAAAGTTATTTAGACTTCTGGGAAACGTTAATTTATTCTCTTCAGTTCCCCTTCATAATATAAAAAATGTGACCGAAAGCATCCAGGATACAAGCCCCCAGATTCATCCATGGAGAAATAAAAAACCTGTATCCGATGAAACTTGCCCCCCCAATTTATCTGTGGGGTCAATGCTTCAATTCTTTAATCTAAAATCTAAAATCTAAAATCTAAAATCGATTGACTCTTGCTCCCTCCCCTTGACAAGGGGAGGGTTCGGGTGGGCTTTTCAGTAAATTTTACAAAAAGTCTCTTAGTGTTTCAAAAAAATCAGCGACTAGCCGAGCCGATGATGCTGTTCTAATTCTAAACTAGAGTCATTCTCTTTTTTGGGAACCAGAAGCGTATTTTCGCTGCTCGGTTGCAACACAGCTTTAATCACTTGGAGAAAACGGTTAGGCTTTTTAGTTTGACCGTTGAGAGTGCGGCGGTCTTTCACTTTTTGAGAAAGGTGTCGCATCACAGATAAATCGAGTTCATCTATGAAATGGTCTGCGATACGTTCTCCCATTAAATCTATAGCTTCAGCATACTGATCTGTCAGCGTTTCTATGGCATCGTATGCTTCGTCAGCAACTTGACTTGCTACTGTTTTATTTTGGTCGCCTGCTGTCTGAGAATGAGTGCGGCGCCGGTCTAAAAGACTTTGGTAGTCAGCAATGCTCATTCCCAAATTGTAAAGATGGTGGTGAGCGTGATCCATCAAATCTACTTCACTCGGATAGAAGAAACCGCGAGTGCTGTTAATGCCGTGCAGTTTTGCCCAACGCCGCAGATTTGTCTCATCTTGCAGTTCGTATCGCTCCAACATTTGAGCTGTGTTCAGCTCTACTTCTGGCGTAACTTTGAAATCGCTCATCGGTAAATCCTCGCTGGTGACTAAATAAATAAAATTGAAACTTAGAATCTGTGATTTGCGTACAGTCTGAAAATGATGATCGATCCTTTGACGGCATTCACGGAAGTCTTGCGGGCATTTGCTAGGCGTCGATCGTGCGATCGTTGGATCGAGTCAGAGGATTTCAGGGTAGGGTACTTTTGGGCTTTGTCTCGATCGCATCCGGGAGCAAGCACACTGGGTTAATAATATAGCTGATTTAAGGTTTCAACAACCGTTAAAAATAGTAAAGTTAGATTATTGGGCTTGAATTTTTAGTAAGGTTGAGCTATAATATTCTCAATAACCGTGCAATTAGTAATTTTAGTAGTTGCAAACGAGATTCTTAATATGCCTGTATACGATTATTTTTGTCCCAAAAACAACCAGCAGTTAGAAGTTTCGCACAGCATGAACCTGGAAGTTTCTACTTGGGGTCAACTGTGCGAGTTGGCTAAGTGCGAACCCGGGGAGACTCCCGCAGATGCTCCGGTACGCCGGCTGCTGAGCGCTCCAAGGTTGATGAAGCCGACATCAGACACCGATTATAAAAATTCGGGTTTCAGCAAGTACGTGAAGCGGGATGAAGGGGTTTATGAAAATGTCACGGCTAAGGATGGTGAAAGCCGTATTGTCAATCGAGATGGCAAGCCGATTAAAGACTGAGAACCCGCAATAATCAAGTTTTCAGTTGAGTGAATTACAGATATTGGGTAGGGACACGGCAGTGCCGTGTCCTGTATTTCATCCGATTGAAAACTGCTATATTATTCAGATTATATTATTGCAATGCAGACGGAAACAAAACGATCCACCGGACATAATATTATCAGCCAAACCAATCTTTCATTTTTTGTTTGGCTTGTTCTTTAGTATTAGCATTAATGTATACTGAAACAGTAGCTATTGCCGCCAGCAATACTCCCAAATCGTCCGTAAATCCCATGCCGACTAATATATCGGGAATGGCATCGACAGGAGATATAAAATAGGTCAAAGCTCCAACTACAACTCCTTTTGCCCAAGCAGGCACGTTTGGGTTCTGAGCCGTATAGTAGAGAATCAAAGCTTTTTCAACTACTTCTCTTCCTGCGGTTAAAGCAAAGTTTTTAAGTTTAGTCCAAAAACTTTCATCTGAATAGTTGATGTTGGGGTTGCTGAGGTTTGTTGTGGTTCCTTTGCGGTCGATCAAATCGAGAGGAATGCCCTTAGTTTTAAGCTGGGAAACAGCAGAATTGAAAGATGCTGAGGCCTGATTTTTATTGGGGGCGGCCTCCCGTATTTGTTTCAGGTCTGCGATGAATTCCTGCATGGCTTGGATTTGCAAGTCAGAAACCGCCAGCAGTTTTTTTGCGGATTGGATAGCCTCGCTTTCTGCCGGATGCAGCGTCTTATTTGCCCCAGCAATGTTAATTAAAAAATACATGACTCCCAAACGCAGGGGTTCTTGTGACTGGCTGAGTGTTTGCAAACAGTCGCTGAGTGATGGGGGACTGGCTGTGTAGGATTGGATTTGAGTCTTTGCAGAGTCAGAAAATTTGTCTAAATTTATGGTTTTAAACAACAAATCTAGTTCGTCAATATCAACGGAACCATCGGCGGCTGCGATCGCAAACAAAGAACCATAAAAAGCTAAAAGTTCGCTTTCTGAGGATGTGGCAAAAATATCTCTTTCGGACACGATGCGACTCCGATTGATAACGACGCTTTGCATTTTACCATAAAACTCAGCGCGCCATAATTTCAGAAACCGGCAATAATTTGAGAGAACATGACACAATGGAGAATTTTTTATGAAAGTTGCGATCGTCGGCTGCGGCTATGTGGGTACTGCGACAGCCAAACATTTACGCGGCAAATATGATTGTACCGTGACGGCGACAACTACGACGGCGACGCGAGTAATTGAGTTGGAGGGTGTCGCGCAGCGGGTAGCCGTGCTCAAAGGAAATGACAAAGATGCGATCGCCTCTGTACTGCAAGAACAAGATGCTGTTATGCTGTGCGTCGGTGCCCGAAATCCTCATACTTATCGGGAAAGTTATATAGATACTGCGACAACTTTAGTATCGGTTTTACAGCAGATACCGACAGTAAAGCAGGTTATTTATACGGGTACTTATTCTGTGTATGGCGATCGGCAAGGTGAATTGGTAAATGAAGAATCACCCGTTGCGCCGTCTAATCCAAATGGTGAAATTATCGCCGAAACAGAACGGGTTTTATTAGCAGCATCGAGTCCCAATCTTCACGTCTGCATTCTCCGTTTGGGAGGAATTTATGGGCCGGGGCGAGAATTAGTTAAAATCTTTAGAGGCTGGGCTGGGAGCACTCGTCCCGGTAGGGGGGAAGATGCTACTAATTGGGTGCATCAAGATGATATTGTTGGGGGGTTAACCTTTGCTTTGGAAAATCGATTGCAGGGAATTTACAATTTAGTCGGGGATGTGTCGCTATCCAGTCGCGAATTGCTCGATCGCATTTTTGAAACTCACAATCTGCCTAAAGTTTCTTGGGATGGAAGCCCTAGCCTGCGGCCTTATAATGCGAGGGTATCGAATCAAAAGATTAAGGCGGCTGGTTATCAGTTTGTTCATCCTGAGATTCGGGAGTTTTAGTTGGGCTAATCTTTTTTTGAACCGCAGATGTAGGCGGATAGACGTTGATGAACGCGGATGAAAAAAGAGCGATATTGACAGATTTAGATTTTTTCTTCATCTGCGTTCATCCGTGTTCATCTGCCGACATCCGCGGTTCAAAAAAAAACCATTTCAATCACTAATTAACTTATCCCAGTAATGCGAGGGTGTCGAATCAAAAGATTAAGGCGGCTGGTTATTCAGTTTGTTCATCCTGAGATTCGGGAGTTTTAGTTGGGCTAATCTTTCTTTTAACCGCAGATGTAGGCGGATAGACGTTGATGAACGCGGATGAAAAAAGAGCGATATTGACAGATTTAAATTTTTTCTTCATCTGCGTTCATCCGTGTTCATCTGCCGACATCTGCGGTTCAAAAAAAAGCCATTTCAATCACTAATTAACTTATCCCATAATCCCAGCAAAAAAGTCGATCGTCTCTTTCAACGCTTTCACAAACACATCAATCTCCTCGCGAGTATTGTAAAAATATAAACTCGCCCGCGCCGTAGATGAAACGTTCAAATAGCGGTGCAAAGCTTGCGTGCAGTGATGCCCGGAACGAATCGCGACTCCCTCCTGATCTAACATGGTAGACAAGTCTTGAGCGTGAATTTCTCCCGCAGTAAATGCCGCCAAAGCTGCCCTACCTTCGCCGTTGCTGTCTGGCTGCGGCCCGTAAATTTTGATCTCTGGAATTTGCCGCAATTGTTGGAACATATAAGCAGTCAATTCAGCTTCGTAAGCGTGAATCTTATCCATGCCAATGTTACTAAGATAATCGATTGCTGCACCGAGGGCGATCGCCTCGCCGATTGCAGGCGTGCCGGCCTCAAATTTGTGCGGCAAATCGGCATAGGTAGAATAATCGAGAAACACGTCAGCAATCATCTCGCCGCCGCCGAAAAACGGAGGCATTTCTCTCAGCAAGTCCAGTTTGCCGTACAGAAAACCGATGCCAGTCGGAGCGCACATTTTGTGACCGGAAGCAACCAGCCAATCGCAATCTATTGCTTGCACATCTACTATCATGTGCTGCACGCTTTGGCAAGCATCTATTAAAACTTTCGCGCCGAAAATGTGGGCAATTTGGCAGATTTCTTTGACCGGACTAATGCAGCCTAAAGTATTAGAAACGTGAACTGTTGACACCAATTTAGTTTTATGGGAAATCAGCGTTTTAAACTGTTCCAAATCAAACTCGTTAGTTTCCGTTAACTCTACAAACTTCAGCACCGCACCGGTTCTTTGAGCCATCATTTGCCACGGAACGAGATTGCTGTGGTGTTCCATGACCGACAGGATAATTTCATCTCCGGCTTGCAGATTGCTCAAGCCCCAAGAATAAGCCACCAAATTAATCGCTTCGGTGGCGTTGCGAGTGTAAACAATTTCTTGCCGCGACGCGGCATTTACAAACCCCGCAACTTTGTCTCTAGCAGCTTCGTAAGCATCAGTAGCTTTGGCGCTGAGAGTGTGATCCCCGCGGTGCACGTTTGCATTGTATTGTCCGTAGTAATCGCGCCAAGCGTTGAGCACAGCTAGGGGTTTTTGAGAAGTAGCTGCATTGTCTAGATAAATTAGCGGTTTGCCGTTGACTTTTTGAGTCAAAATAGGGAAGTCGCCGCGAACTTTTGATGCAAGTGTTTTTTCTTGAATAAGTGTCATAAATTTCAGAAGTTAGTATTGTTGCTGATTCTGGGCGGGCTATTCGCCCACCCCACAAGAATATTTATTGTTGTGGAACAGGCTTCGACGCTGTTGCTGATTCTGGGCGGGCTATTCGCCCACCCCACAAGAATATTTATTGTTGTGGAACAGGCTTCGACGCTGTTGCTGATTCTTTTATCCTTGGATAGCCACGCAGGTAGAAAGCATTTTCGCCACGCCAATAATTGGCAACTGATTGAGAATTTCGGCTGCAAAAGCATCGATTAGCAAATAGCGACTTCTTTCTAAATCCAAACCGCGACTTTGCAAGTAGAAAAGTTCATCATCTTCTAATTGACTGACAGTTGCACCGTGGGAACATTTAACGTTGTCGGCGACAATTTCTAACTGCGGTTTAGTGTCTACTCGAGCTCTCGGCGACAGCAACAAATTCCGGCTCAATTGTCCGGCATCTGTCAATTGTGCAGCTTTGCGAACGAAAACTTTGCCGTTAAATACAGCGCGAGCTTTGTTACCGATAATGCACTTGTGCAATTGGCGGCTTGTACCGTGAGGGTGATTAAAATCGATTAAACTGTGAGTGTCCGCCAACTGTTCCCCAAAGGCTACGCTTAAGCCGTTTAAAGTTGTTTCAGTGGCTTCGCCGCGCTGAAATACTTCTAAATTGTGCCGCGATATTTTGCCTCCCAAGCTGATAGCATGGCAAGTGTAACGGCTATTACGAGATTGTTCGATCGCACTTTTGCCGATATGAACAACCTCTCCACCTTCCCGCTGAAGCCGAACGTGATTCACAGTGGCGTTTTCGCCGACAATAACATCCGTTACAGCATTCGTAAATGCAGGGACATTACCGATAGTTGCGTAATCCTCAATCAGCGTCACATTGCTTCCAGGCTCAGCTATGACTAAGCAGTGCGGCTGGCACATCGTGCCAGATGCACCAGGCGCTGTCAAGAACAGCAAGTGAATCGGAAGGTCGATCGACATATTGGCCGGCACGAACACCACCGCAGAATCCGTCAAACCCGCAGTATTCAGCGCCGTAAACACCTCGGTTTGCTGTCTGTGCTTGCTCAAAACCTCGCTGACGCGCCCTTGATATTTTTCGGGTACATTGGATAGATTACCTGCGTAAAAGTCGATCCTCTTCGAGGGCTCCGCTAACGGCAAATTCGGCAAAACCAACGACTCTACCGTTGACAAATCCGGCGCATAAAAACCGTTGACAAATACCAATCTTAATGGTAAATCATCGCGATTTTTCACTGGCATAATGATATCAGCCAGCTTAACTTTTGACTGATTGCTCTGGGGTATATGAAAAGGAATTTGCAACAGGGCCGACAAATCAGTAAAGCGCCATTCTTCATCCTTCACCGTCGGAAAACTCGAAGAAAGCACGTATTCCGTCGCCGCATCCCGCAAATCCTGCAACCCGTAAGCAGAACTTTCCTTATTAGCTGCGCCCAACTTGCCGCACTGATTCACCAAATCAGTCAAAAACATTTCCCTACTAGCAACTTGCGTATTCATCATCGCGCGCCTACTCCTGCTGCTTCCTCTTCCACAACCCAGTCATAACCGCGCTCTTCCAATTCCAGCGCCAACTCTTTCGGGCCAGTCGCGATAATTCTGCCGCCTTCCATGACGTGAATAAAATCAGGAATAATGTAATTCAGCAACCGCTGATAGTGAGTAATCACCAACATCGAATTTTCAGCAGTTGACAACTGATTCACACCGCCGGCGACAATCTTGAGAGCATCGATATCCAAACCCGAATCAGTCTCGTCCAAAATAGCTAACTTCGGTTCCAACAGCGCCATTTGCAAAATTTCATTCCGCTTTTTCTCGCCACCGGAAAAACCCTCATTAACGCTGCGGTCTAAAAAAGAATCATTCATCTTGACAATATCCAGCTTGTCCTCGATTAAATCTTGGAAATCAAAAGCATCCAATTCTTCCAAGCCGCGATGTTTGCGGTGAGAATTGTAAGCCACGCGCAAGAAATCCAGATTGCTAACGCCGGGAATTTCTAAAGGATATTGGAAAGCTAGGAACACGCCAGCTAAAGAGCGTTCTTCCGGCGCTAATGCCAGCAAATTTTGACCCATAAAAGTAACTTCTCCGCCCGTTACCGTATAAGCAGGATGGCCGGCTAATATCTTGGATAAAGTGCTTTTACCCGAACCGTTGGGACCCATAATCGCGTGAATTTCACCCGCTTTAATTTCCAGATTCAAACCCTTCAGGATTTGGGTATCTTCCACATTCGCCGTTAAATCGCGTACGGATAGCACCACTTGACTATTTTCTACAATCATCTATTTTTGTCCTTTTTCTCAATGCACTTTACAGTTTTTTTCTCGTTCCTAGGCTCTGCCTAGGAATGCGTGTCGCGAGGCTCTGCCTCGTTGGAAACGGCAGAGAGAAATGTGAGGCAGAGCCTCGCTTATATGCGTTACCAGGCAGAGCCTGGTAACGAGGGTTTCTCGCCCGCCAAAATATTTTCTTCCTTCTTCCTTCTTGCTTCTTGCTTCTACCCGACACTTCCTTCCAGCTTCAGACTCAACAGCTTATCAGCTTCCGCCGCAAATTCCATCGGTAACTGATTGAAAACATCTTTACAGAAACCGCTAATCATCATCGAAATAGCATTTTCTGCGGAAATTCCCCGCTGTGCGAAGAAGAACAATTGCTCTTCCCCAATCTTAGAAGTAGAAGCTTCGTGTTCCACTTTAGCAGTATGGTTCTGCACTTGAATATAAGGGAAAGTATTCGCTTGAGCGTTATCCCCTATCAGCATCGAATCGCACTGAGAGTAATTACGAGAGCCTTTAGCATTCGGCCCCATTTTCACCAAACCGCGATAGCTGTTGGATGAATTACCAGCCGAAATTCCCTTAGAGATAATCGTGCTGCGAGTATTTCTACCAACGTGGATCATCTTGGTGCCGGTGTCAGCTTGCTGCTTGTTATTTGTCAGCGCTACTGAGTAGAATTCACCCACCGAGTTGTCGCCGACTAACACGCAACTGGGATATTTCCAAGTAATCGCGGAACCGGTTTCTACTTGTGTCCAAGAAATCTTAGAATTGACTCCTTGACACAAACCCCGTTTCGTCACGAAGTTGTAAATGCCGCCTTTGCCGTTGGCGTCGCCGGCGTACCAGTTTTGCACTGTGGAGTATTTGATGTCTGCATTGTCCATTGTTACCAATTCCACGACGGCGGCGTGCAGTTGATTGGTGTCAAACATCGGCGCGGTGCAGCCTTCTAGGTAAGACACAGAACTGTTTTCTTCTGCGACAATTAGGGTGCGCTCGAACTGGCCGGAATCTCCGTTGTTGATGCGGAAATAGGTTGACAGTTCCATCGGGCATTTTACGCCTTTGGGAATGTAAACAAAGGAACCGTCGCTGAATACGGCTGAGTTGAGGGCTGCGAAAAAGTTGTCGCCGACTGGTACGACGCTGCCAAGATATTTTTCTATTAGTTCGGGATAATCTTTGACGGCTTCTGAGATGGAACAGAAAATAACGCCATCTTTGGCTAACTTTTCTCTAAATGTTGTGGCAATTGAAACGCTGTCGAAAACGGCATCGACGGCGACATTTCCGAGCCGTTTTTGTTCGGAGAGGGGAATGCCGAGTTTCTCGAAGGTTTCGAGCAGTGTCGGGTCTACTTCGTCCAAACTGTTGAGCTTTTTGGGCTTTTGTTTGGGGGCGGAGTAGTAGATAATTTGTTGGTAGTCGATCGCCGGATAGTTGACGTGAGGCCAGGTGGGCTCGGTCATTGTCAGCCACTTGCGGTATGCTTTGAGGCGGAATTGCAGCATGAATTCCGGTTCGTTTTTCTTGGCGGAAATCAGGCGGACTACATCTTCGCTTAAGCCGCGGGGGATGGTGTCTGATTCGATGTCGGTGACGAAACCGTATTTGTAGGGCTGGTTGACTAGGGTTGTGACTGTAGAGCTCATTATTTTGCGCTTTCGAGTGTTCTGGATAAGTCTCTCAAAGATGGCAGACGCTGAACTGTCGGGGACCCGGCGAGTTCTGGGGGCTGCTGCAAGGAAGTTAAACAACTGGTTTGTTGCTTTAGTATATTTTAAGCTACATTAACAACAGTGATATTGTCAAAGTACAATAAATATTTTTTTGTGAAGATGATGGAGACTACTCAGCAGACTTCCACGAAACAAGACATCCTGCAATATTTGCTCAAGGGGGGTCAGGGGACGGCTCTTGAGTTGGCGGAGTCTTTGGATATCAGCCCGCAGGCGATTCGCCGTCACTTGAAGGATTTGGAAGCGGAGGGGCTGATTCAGTATCAGTCGGTTCAGGCTGGTATGGGGCGTCCTCAGCACATTTATGAGCTTACCAGTCAGGGGCGCGATCGATTCCCGAATCGTTACGGCGATTTTGCTGTCTCTTTCCTGGATACGTTGGCGGAAACCGTCGGCCGCGAGCAAGTGATTACTATCTTGCGAAAACAGTGGCAGCGCAAGGCGACGGAGTATCGCAGGGTGATGGGTGTGGGTTCGCTGCAAGAGAGGGTGACTAAGTTAATGGAACTCCGCAGGGCTGAAGGTTATATGGCTGAGTGTTATCCTGTAGAATCTGTGGAGGTTGGGATGTGCGATCGCGCTGGTTTGAGCGATCGATTTGTGTTGATGGAACACAACTGCGCGATTTCTAATGTTGCGGAAACTTTTCCGAGTGTGTGTGGCAATGAGTTGGAAATGTTTGCAGCGCTTTTGCCGGATTGTATTGTGGAGCGGACTCACTGGATTATTAATGGGGAACACCGCTGCGGTTATTTAATTGCAAGAAGGAAGGAAGAAGTTCGGCAACGGATTTTGTAACGGATGTAACGGATGTAACGGATGTCAGGAAGAAGGAAGAAGGATGAGGGAAGGCACTACACGCATTTTGACACGGATAGAGGGATGGGTGTTTTTACTAATTACCAATTACCGACAGCACTACACGGATTTTGACACGGATGCACGGATGGGTGTTTTTTGCTTTTACCGATTACCGACAGCACTACACGGATTTTGACGCGGATACACGGATGGGTGTTTTTACCAATTACCGATTACCAATAACAAATAACAAATAACAAGTAACTAATAACTATGGAACCGCTAGCAGATTTTTTAAAGCCGGAAGAGTGTGCCGAAGTTGATATGGCGCTGCTGTCGTCGAAGGAAAAGTTTTCGGCGCGGGTGGCAATTTATGCTTTGAGGGTGCTCAAGCAAATTGCTGGGGAGACTGGGAAGCCGGTGGCTGAGGTGACTAATGGGCAGGTGATGGATTGGATTAAGAATGATCAGAGTATTAAAGGGTCGATCGAACTTGATGCTAGTTTTGAAAACTTTTTTACGAATTTGGTGGTGGCGTCCTTGCGGCCTTTGAGGCAAATTGCGACAGAAGCCGAGATCCCGATGGAACAATTAACAGTTAAGCAGGTTGTGGCGTGGTTTGTGAAGGACGGGAAGATTCGCAGAGAGCAAGGAACCGAGGCGGCGTTTTTGGATTTGTGAGTTAAAGGTCGATCGGCCCCAGTGGCAAATAATACGTCAAACTCGGCTATAGGGGGCGGTTTCGGGCGATCAAAAAAAACTTTTGATAAAGGGGTTGACAGACAGGGGATAACTTGATACAGTAATTAAGTCGAGCGAAACAGATGCAGCGCATCAAGCTTAACATTAAGCAGAACGCAGACACAGGATTAAAAGTTTTCAAAGCTTTCCTGGTGCTTATGATGTAATGGAACCACTCCGAT
>JAUBOM010000002.1:55601-99705 GCA_036700245.1 Microcoleus vaginatus BM001213989 | reverse complement strand
TTAATAATAAACTAAAGCTCTTTTCCCGCAACAACGGAAAAGGGCTTTAGTTTTTGGGGAGTTAGGCGAAAAGAGAAAGTGAAGATTACAACTAAAACCTCATAGCAGATAACGTCAAAAGCCTAACAGAAAACCTTTCGGCGGTGGGGCGCATTTTGTTAGGCCGCATCACGGATTTGCTGCTTGACAAGGATTTGAATCACAAACTCGGTTCCCTTACCAGGTATTGAGAAGCAATCTAATTTACCGCGATGTTTCTGCGTGACAATCTGATAGCTAATCGGTAGCCCCATGCCCGTTCCCTTACCCACAGACTTTGTGGTGAAGAATGGATCGAAGAGGCGTTTCTGGACAGATTCAGGCATTCCCATTCCGTTATCAGAAATTGCAATTTTTACCCACTTTGAATCAATCAGGGCAGTCCGAATGGTAATCTGGTTGGGATTTTCCTTGAGTTCCTGATAGGTTCGTTTGACGTTGGCTTCTTCCAGCGCATCAATGGCATTTGCCAGGATGTTCATAAAGACCTGATTGATTTGACCGGGATAGCATTCTATTAGCGGTAGATTAGCATAATCACGAATTACTTGAATCCCTGAACGCTCTGCTTTATCTTTCAAGCGATGCTGCAAAATCAACAAGGTACTATCAATGCCCTCATGAATATCAACGGCTTTGAAGTCAGCTTCATCCATTCGTGAAAAGTTGCGGAGTGACAATACAATCTGGCGAATGCGATCCGTGCCGAGTTTCATGGAGTCGATGACTTTAGGTAGATCGGCTTGGATAAACTCCATATCAATCTCTAGGGCCTCAGCTTGGATTTCGGGTGCTGGGTCGGGATAGTGATTCTGGTAAAGTTGCACCAAACCTAATAAATTGTGGGCGTATTCCTGCACATGAGTCAAGTTGCCGTGAATGAAGTTGACTGGATTGTTGATTTCGTGTGCCACCCCTGCCACCATTTGCCCCAAAGCAGACATCTTTTCGCTTTGCACCATTTGAACCTGAGTGTGTTGCAGTTCCTCTAAGAGTTGTTGCAACTGCGTATTTTTGTCGCTGAGTTCTTGGGTTCTTACCTCGACTTGAGATTCAAGGGTTTGGCTGTAGTTTTCGAGTTGTTCGTTGGCTGTTTTCTGTTGCTGTAACAGTTGTTGAACAGCGCGAATTAATTGGTTAAAGGCATTGGCAAGCATTCCAATTTCATCATCTTGCTCAACAGTCGCTTGTAACTCAAAATTAGATTCTTCAGTAGTTCGTCTGGCAACGCTGGTCAGTGATTGAATGGGTTCGGCAATTGCTCGGCTGGTCAAAACTGCCAAAAGAATGGCGATCGCAACAGACAATCCGATACTTGCAACTACCAATTTCTCAGCAACTTCACTAGCCTGTTGATATGACCTTGTTGCTACCTCAAGTTCTTGGTAAGCTTGGTCAATTAAACCCACCAAATCATCGGAGATGCGATCGAATTCAAGCGCCAAATCGCTGTTGGTAAATTCCAACATCAGGGCTTGGGCTTGCTCAACATCAGTGGGTGAGGCAAGATTCAGACTACGAATTCGTTCAACTCGGCGTTCTAATTGCTGTGAGTAGAGTTTTGGTACACGGTCATAGGTTTGCAAGAAGGCTAGAATCCTTGCGTGATGCACACCAGCTTGTAGGGTCGGAGACTTTGCCACAAATGCCTTAAGTTCAGCCCAAATTTCTTGGATTTCAGTTTCATGCTTCAGCAGGTGAGCATATCCATCTTGAAATTTTTCTGGGTATTGCACTAGAGGAATGAGTTGTTGTTGGTGGGTTCGGGTTTGGAGAACACGAGATTGCAGGCGATGCAGAAGTTCCACTTCGTTACGCACGTGTTGTTCTTGCTCTTGAGTCTCTTGTTGATAATGATCCCCAACTCCAAAACCAGCAATTGTTCCACACACAGCAATGCCTAGAGCAAGGGTGTATCCTAAACCGATCTTTTGCCCAACTCTGAGACTGGATAACCGTTTTCCCAAACTCTGGTGCCGCATATAACCTTCTCTAGCCCTACAGGAGATTTGCTTGACCGAGTGCCCCCTATTTGCTCATTTTAAGCCTTTAAGTTTGAAAACGGAAAACTCCTATGTTTAGGATAGGTTTTCCCTTACAGGGTTTACGTCTGGAATTTACGCTTTTCTAAAGGCTCTACCTAAATCGTGCAGAACTCCGAAGTAGCTGGCCACCCCGCCACTTCCAAAGTTACCCGCAAACGCCGAACATCTTTTGTGCATTCTAAATTAGCACAACTATCAGAATTCCACCGGATAAAATTTGGTGCAAACTTCCACTCAGCGCTAGTTGCCCACCGTCAAGTCTCAGCCTGCTCTTGAGGTAAATGAACTGCTATACCTTTTACTGTAGCTTAAATTCGCTATCCGGCTCATTGCCCTTACTTCCAAGCGATCGACCTCCTCGAACCCTTTTGCCCAAGCTTTAGCAATATCGTCTGGGAGTTTGGGTTCAGCTATTCTATTTTTGTGCTTGTGCATCACAAAGTCGATGTAGTCGCTGACTTCTGGCAAAAATGATTCGGGAAGTGGCTGCAATAAGGGCGATCGTCATATCAGGAATAGTCATCATAATTGCCCATTGCAGTCGTTTTTATTTTAATACAATCATAACAAGCGCTCGCCCTTAATTTTAGCAGTCAATAGTGGGCGATCGCCTTCCGCCTTCCTCATAGTCAGAATCGCGGGCAAAAGTTGCTGCCTAAACTGTGCTATATTTTTGGCCAATTTGTCGAAGCAATTTAGTGAAATTCTCCTTGTCAGCTTCATTTTGAAACTTATCTATTACGTCTTTTAATCTAGACAAGTCATTGGTATAGTTCTCCTCAGATAGCTGTGACACTAATTGCGACGAGAAAAACTTTACTAAATCAGGTTCATTAGATAAGACATCTACAACATCTTTCAACTTAGACCAGTTCTGACTGTACTTCTCGTCTGATAAAATAGCTACTGCATTTTTTAATTTGGGCAACTTGTTTTTATACTTCTCATTAGAAACCAAATCCGATAAGTTTTTGTCACTCCCCACTATAGCTACTAACTCTTGCAACTTAGATAAATTGGTAGAGTATTTCTCATCTGACAAAATATCTACTACCTTTTTCAACTTAGACAACTCCTGTTTCTGCTTCGCCTCAGATAGCAGTGAAGTTAATTTGCTTTCCGTCTTAACAAATTTTGCTAAATTTTCATAGTTAATTGAATCAGCTTCTGAAAAAAATACTTTCCAAGCGATTTTTGAGTTTGTAAATACAACCCCCTCTTTTGCATCCTTAAAAACACTTCGGTCTATCAAAGCGATTACTTTTTCTCCATAGTCAAGAGATAGCCATGAAGACAGCGCTTTTGATAGTTTATCTAATGGAACATTAGGAGCAGAAAATCCCTCTTTAATGCCATATTTTGGATTTACGTCCTTTGGTTGTAAAAAAAAATCTTTCCAATAAGCGGGAATTATATCTTCAGTATAGGTGTAGGTTCGAGTTTCTAACTGGTGCAGATCCGATGAATCGCGTGTCTTTCCACCTTTGAGTAATGACCAAATCACAAATGCTGTACCCGATGCAACAAGAGCAGTACCGCCCGTGATTAAACTGAGTCCACCAATAGCCGAAATAGTGGCAGTAATAGCAGCAGCACCAGACAATGTACCGGCTACTCCCAAAGCACTCGCAGCAGTCCAAGCAGCTAAAACAGTTGCAGCACCGGCGATTGTTCCTGTACCAATTGCAATTCCCAGATTTTTGTGGTCTTCGCTATCCATTTCTGAAACTAACGCAATAGACAGCAGTCCTGCGGCTCCTATTAGCGCGGCTCCTCCTGTTGCGAAGGCTAAACCACCCAGCATTCCTAAACCACCAGATGCGACAGAACCACCACCTAAAACAGCTAAAGTCGCGTTGGTTGCAGCCGCTCCTGATAAACTACTAATACTAACACCCGTGGCTGTTTCTACTCCAAGTATACTTAGCATTTTCGTAGCTTGTGGAACAATTGCTGCTCCTTTGTCTTTAGCATACGTCAGTTCCTTTTTCAATACTTTAACAGTTTGGACAAAATCATAGGCTTTTTCAGCAGAAGCAATTTGACTATCTAAATTCTGTTTCCTTGCTATTGAGTAAACAACTTTAGCATTTTCTGGAATTTTAGCCTGGCTGATGAATGAGTCTAAGGACTTCAAAGTGGCGGCATCTTCTACTGTTTTTCCATCGCGCACCTGCTGATAAGTTAACAGGTATTTTGTCTGTAGATCGGGAGTTACTTGTGGGTTTTCATTGATCAGTTTGACAAGAATAAAGTCAACTGTTAAGGCTCTTGAGTTGGCAATGGCTAAAGAGTAGTTTTGCTTGATTTCTAAAGGCAGTGCAGAAGCCGCAACAATTGAGTAAATATCTGTGAGCGCCTTAAAGTCAGGAACGGGTTCGCCGGCACGGACGTAGGCAAAAGTTCCTCTGATTAGTTTCTTTTCTGCCTCAGTCAGTTTAGATTGAGCCAATGTCGATTCAATGGCTTGCCAAATTCCGAGCAGGCGTGAATTGGTACTGGCGATTTGGTAACGCTCTTGAATTTTGCTGCCTAGCTTTGAGGACGATATCACATAATCAAGAAAATCCAAGGCAATCACATCGTTAATATACTCACCATCTTCAACTTGCTCATAAACAAATTTGCATTTCGCTTTGCTTGCTTCTTCGACAAATTGCGTATTTTTGTCAATTTCTTGATAAATTTCCTCTTTTATTCCGAGTTGTCTATCGTATAAGGTATGCAAAACTACAGTAATATCTTTACCGTCTTGACCGCGCCCTTTGATGGTAATCTCTTGGCTATCTTGGGTTTTGGAGGGAATTTCCACCTGGCAAGGTTCTCCCGATCGCAAAGTAAAAGTTTGCTTTCCTCCTACTCGGGCTGTGGTATAAGGAACAAAAATATGATAGTTCTCCAAGGTAGAGAAATTTTTGCCTAATCCCTCGCTATCAGCCATAGCGCTAGCTGGATCAAGCAAGTCTTTTGTCAATAAACCCAAAGTACCTAAAGCAACATAACTAAGAAAAGAGCGACGGTTGAGAGGAGAAATATTTAGGTGAGTCATAACTGAGTATTTGTAGCTTGAATGCAGTTTTTAGGCGAAATAATCAAATCCGAACTCTAATTTATCAAGTTCGTTACTTTCAAATTTACTAGCAAACTTACCCTTAGCCCTAGCGGCCCACCCCAAAGCCTCTGCTTGCTCCTAAATTAGATGAGCTTGTTTCTTTGGTGCCAATTTTCCTTGCGACAAAGCAAACTCACTCTATTAAATCACCGGCACCTAACGTTGTCAACAGGTGATTGACTACAAAACTGCGCCTGTTGAGCAAACTGTAATTAAGCCAACCAGGACATCCGCGTGGCCAGATTATTTTGCAACTTGCCTAAAATTACCCGATCGACTATCGTTCCTAATAGATATCATCCCAAATCAGGCTTATGACTTACGCATAAATACCAAAGAAACCGGGTTTTTTACCAGCGTTAAAGGCTCAAATCCAGTGATTTCGTAAAAAACCCGGTTTCTGCGTCCCACCGATCGCCCTAAACTTGATATAACAACCAACAAAAACATGACAGCAATATTACCGCCTTGGATAGTTTTAGACTCCCTATTGCACAACTGGCTACTAGAAGATATCGGTAGGGGCGATCGCACAACATCAGCCTTATTTCCCGCAAACAGCATCCAGGGTACAGCTAAATGGATAGTCAAAGAAGCTGGAGTCATTGCCGGATTGCCAATTGCCGATCGCACATTTAAACTTTTAGACAGCGGCCTCAGTTTCATCCCCCAAGTACCAGAAGGGAAACTGTGCGAAAAAGGAGAAGTAATCGCCGAGATTTCCGGCAATTTCGATGCGCTGCTAACCGGAGAAAGAGTAGCATTAAACTTGGCAATGCGTTTGAGCGGCATCGCTACTTTAACTCAAAAATATGTTGACAAAATTGCCGATTTGCCCGTGCAATTAGTGGATACGCGCAAGACAACGCCCGGATTGAGATTGTTGGAAAAATACGCAACTCAAGTCGGCGGTGCTAGCAATCACCGGATGGGCTTAGATGACGCGGTGATGATTAAAGATAATCACATTGCGGCGGCTGGGGGAATTGCAGAGGCGATCGCCCTGATTCGCAATTCTATCCCCTATCCGCTGACAATCGAAGTCGAAACCGAAACTCTCGCCGAAGTAGAAACAGCTTTGCAGCACAAAGCTGATATTATCATGTTAGATAATATGTCCTTTGATTTGATGCGGCAGGCAGTGGCAATAATTCGCCAAAAGAGCGATCGGGTAAAAATTGAAGCTTCCGGCAATGTTACTTTAGAAACAATTAGAAGTGTAGCCGAAACCGGAGTTGACTATATTTCTACCAGTGCTCCGATTACGCGATCGACTTGGCTGGATTTGAGTATGAAAATTCAGAGTCATTAGTCATTAGTTATTAGTCATTAGTTATTAGTCATTAGTGATATAAAATATGGCTAATACCAAATCCTGCTCTAATACCCATTTTACTCTTTAGTCCCCCTCGGATCGGACTTTCTTTGACTGTTAAGCGATTTCAATCGACGAATAATTCAAGAGACAACTTATCTGTTAGCTAATGACTAATGATCTCATGTCCCATCAATTAACCATAATATCCCGGTCGGGGCGGGTTTTTGAGATTGTCAATTATTGGCAGGTATTGTTGGCTCACGGGTCCCTACAAAAATCGCGGTCGCTCCACCGAACCTGATATGACTAATGACTAATGACTAATGACTAATGACTAATGACTAATGACTAACAATTACTTCGAGATAAAATGAACCCAAAAATTCCCGTCAGCCATACACACGCTGCGGATTAAGCGATAGGGATAGTGCAAGTAGGCACCGCTGGCACTTGTGTCGTAGCCGCTTGGGAACCACTCGCCAT
Source organism: Microcoleus vaginatus BM001213989 (assembly GCA_036700245.1). Taxonomy (GTDB): domain Bacteria; phylum Cyanobacteriota; class Cyanobacteriia; order Cyanobacteriales; family Microcoleaceae; genus Microcoleus. The sequence goes on along the minus strand of JAUBOM010000002.1, from coordinate 92,708 downwards.
AGGGATCGTGAACGAAGAATCCCTCGCTGTCGTAGCCTACGACAACTAGAATGTGACCGAAAGACGTGAAGTATCCGTAGATAACAGCGGGATTTCCGCTGGCTAGCCAATCTTGAACATCATCAATAGTTGCATTTTCGGTAAAGAAATCTTGAGCGCCGTAATCTTTAACAATCTTCGCTAAATCGTAGGGGTCCCAGCGACTGTAACCTTTGGCGATCGCATATTCGTAGAGTTCGTCTTCATATTGCCCGGTTTTTTGGCGCTGCGGCACCCTCAAAAAATCCAGACACATCGCTATTGAAGTTACATTCGCAGAACCTGTAGGATTGTACAAGTTATCCAGTTGCGATCGATAAGGAATGCCAAGCCTGACAGTTGGGGGATTCGGTTTGGGATAAAACACAAGGTCGTCTTGAGTAATTTGAGCGTGCGATCCGAAAACATACCAAATCCCTGAACCTTTGAAAGACTCGTTACGCAGAGCAACTCTGATGTGATTGCGAGTCGGAGCAAAAGCCAGGATCTCAAACTCTTTTCCCCCTGGTATTAATTGTTTTTCCGACTCCTGAAGCCCAGAAGCTGCCAGCGGTTTTGATTTAAAAATGGTGTCTCTAAGCGTTTTCAGTATCAGGGGAGGTGTGGGAATGTCCCCTGGTTGAGTTTCGATCAGCTTTGTGGCTGTCACTGCTCCCAAAAAACCAGCTTCGCCGCACTTCATCAGAGTTTGAAATCGGTGCAAAGCAGCAGTAGAGAGAGGGCCGAATTTTCCGTCTACGGGAGGTTTCAGTAAACCCAGGTCAATGAGGCGGCTTTGAATTTGGTGGCTGAGTTCGTCGTCAGCAGCTATTGCTTTGGCATCGTACCTCATTTTTGAGTTTAGAAAGTTTTGTAATTTCATGCTTGCGTGCCCACAATCGATTTTAGATTTTAGATTTTAGATTTTAGAATTACGACGGCAGATAAATCCGGTGGCCCGGGACTCAATTGCTTGATGGTCAATAATTCCCAGTTTATCCTCTCATAAAATTATCGATTTTAGATTTTAGATTTTAGATTTTAGATTTGAGAATTACGACGGCAGATAAATCTGGTGACCCCAGACCCAATTGCTTGATTGTCAATAATTCCCAGTTTATCCTTTCATAAAATTACGGTGATTTTATCGATCGCCCGTACCTTAAAGGCTTCATATTAATTATTTGATACAAAACCTTCAAGGCGAGGGTCGATCGAATTTCAGGCACTATTGACTAAAAATCCCTGGTGCCCGTTGGCATTCTTTCTGCCGAATGCCGAATGCTGTTGGATGCCGGGGAAGCAGAGGGAGGGCAGAATTCCCCTGTTGAGACGATCGACCAAGTTTATGCTTCGTCGGGGCGAATTACCACAACACCCATTGCGTCGGGAGACAGATATTTGACGGCGGCTTCTCGGAGATCCTGCGCCGTCTGAGCTTGGATGCAGGCGGCATAGTTGAGGGCGGGAGCGATATCTCCTAACATCGACTGATAGTAACCGTACAAACTTGCTCGATCGCTCGGAGTTTCGTTACCAAAGATAAACCGATTTGCTACTTGGGTGCGAATGCGGGAAATTTCGGCATCTGTCACCAGTTCAGTTTGGAGAGTGCGGATGTGTTGGACGATCGCAGCTTCCACTGCTGCCAAGTTTTCTGTTGCTAGTTGAGCAGAAATCGAGAATACGCCGCCCAGCCGCTGAGTCATGTTGCTGACCGAAATTGACGAAACTAGCCCTTTTTCTTCGCGCAAATCCTGAACCAAGCGAGTTGTGCGGCCGTGACCCAATATTGTCGCCAAAACGTCCAGGGCATAAGTTTCCGACATTTCCATGAAACCTGGCACTCGCCACATCAGGATCAGTCGGGCTTGCTGAAGGGCAGAGTCTACAAATTCGCGGCGGACTGTTTCTGTAAACGGCGATTCTTGGCCGTAGTTCAGGATTTGGGATTCTGGGTCAAAGTTGCTGACAGCAGGCACACTTATTTTGTTGTTTTGTGATGTGCTTTTTGCTGCAAAACTGTCTGCGACAATTTCTATTAGTCGATCGACTGGCAAATTGCCTACAGCTACGGCTGTCATGGCTCCTGGGTGATATCTGCTGCTGTGGAAATCCCGCATTTGTTGCGCGGTAAGCTGTTCGATTACGGCAGTCGGGCCGAGTACCGGTCGCTTGTAGGGCAGGACTTCAAACGCTAATTCCATCGATCGCTGATAGGTACGGCGGCGCGGATTGTCTTCCGATCGTCTAATTTCTTCTAACACTACCAGCCGTTCTCGATCGAAGGCGTCGTCGGGAATGCTGGCGTTGAGCAACACATCGACTTGCAGGGGAGCTAGTTCGGCAAAATCTTTAGGGGCTGTGGTGATGTAGTAGTTAGTGTAATCTTGGCTAGTGGCTGCATTGGTGACAGCGCCCCGCTGCTCGATCGCGCGCTCAAATTCTCCGCTTTTGATGCTCGGAGTTCCCTTAAAAATCATGTGTTCTAAAAAGTGAGCCATGCCGTTGATTTCGTCTGGTTCGACGGCTGAGCCTAAATTGAGCCATACGCTGAGGTTAACAGCATCGACTGGCAAGTGTTCGGCTATAACTGTGAGACCGTTGGGGAAATGGCGGACTGTTGGGGCGTTGAGGGGGGATCGGGAGGAGGATTTGAGTAGGGTTGATGTCATTGCGCTTTTAATTTTATCTTGTTCTCTATATCTTAAAGGGTCATCCGATTTTAGATTTTAGATTTTAGATTTTAGATTGATCCCACGGCTGATGGTTGCTGGGGATGTTGTCGGGGGCGATTCCCTTCGGGATAGCTTCGCTTCACGCGAAATGCGAGAGCGGTGAGGGCGTGAGGGTTATGAGAAATCACTGCGATCGACAAAACAAAAGTTGATTTGTTAAAAGTTGCAAGTTATAGTCTAGTTTGAATTTAGCCTTTAATCCCTTCTTTTCGCATTCAAGTTTCGGAGTTGCCAATGCAATTTGAGTTTCTGATTCCAAAACGCCCTGTATCTTTGCAAACGCGGCAGAAAAGCAAGCTACAGGATTGGCAAGCATTTGTGCGTGCAGAAGCCTCAAAAACTTGGGTAGGAGATCCTTATTCAGGAAACGTTCATTTAACTTTAGTATACCTCTATGATACTTACCCTGTTGACACAGACAATATAATAAAGCCCATACAGGACGCACTAATTAGGTTAGTTTATGAGGATGATTCACTTGTCACAGATGTGGAGTCGCATCGTCGCTCGCTTAGCGACACATTTGACGTTGCTCTATGTCCGTTATTGTTGCTCCGTGGCATAAGATCTGGCAGTGAGTGCGTTTACGTTAGAATAAATTCAGCAAAAGCACTGGAGAGCTATCTATGACCGCTAAATTAATACACGACAAATCAGTATCTAAAATTGCCGAAAAATACCGACAAGCAGGCTATACAGTATTGGTTGACCCTGAACCTGAAGACATCCCTTTCAATTTAGGGACATATCGTCCAAATTTGATTGTAAAAAAGAACGAAGCCGAAGGTTATATAATCGAATTCAACGCTTCGGGCAGGCAAACATCTATAGATAGGTTGAAAGAAATTGCTGAAATAGTTTCTGAAAATACAGGCTGGCGTTTCTTATTAATGACTGAAGAAGATGCTTTACTGAAAGACAACTCCAATGAAGTAAATCTATTATCTTGGCAACAAATTTTTACGAGAAAAACACAGGGTGAACGTCTAATTTCATCAGGAGAAAATGAAGGCGCGTTTTTATCACTTTGGGGAACACTTGAAGCACTCCTGCGTAGACGAGCTGAGGAGGTTAGTATTCCAATTGAAAGATTTCCACCTGTATCTCTGATCAAACATATGTATTCGCAAGGAGAACTTTCAATTGAAGAGTACGATCGAGCAATGCTACTTTTAAGCGTAAGAAATCGATTGATTCATGGATTTGAAGCACCAGAAGTCAATGAGTCTGTATCTGAATTGCTCGCCCTTGTCAATGAATTAATAAGTTTATGGGCACCAGAGGCATCTGGGTCCTGAGAGGATGTTCCGCAAAAGGAGCGTTGCTCACTGCGGTTCACAAAGTCCGCGCGATCGCACCTATCCCGAGCAGGAATCGCCCTAGCCAACAAGTGAGATAGAAGCGTGAGTCCTTAACTTTGTTTATCTGCTATCTGTCAACGGGCATTTGCCTCTTAGAAATAGTTGCCCAAGTCCTAAGTTTTTTTTGTGACAGCAAAAGATGGAAAATCGAAGATGGAATAAAAACTTACTATTTCCACAACCAGCTTTTCAACAATTTTGGCGATCGACTTCGGGGAAAATCGGCTTAATTTTGACTGTAGCGCTGATGATCTCGGCACTGTTGGCCCCCCTACTTTCTCCTTACGATCCGGCGGTCGATCGAGATTATTTGTTGCGCTTAGTGGCTCCTAGCGCTAAACATTGGTTTGGCACCGACGGTTTGGGGCGAGATTTGTTGGTGCGGGTGTGGCACGGATTGGGAATATCTTTACTCGTCAGCCTGGTTTCTGTGGCTGCGGGTTTAATTGTAGGAGCGCTTTTGGGGCTGGTGGCCGGCTATTTTCGGGGGTTTCTGGAAATGGCGATCGGCACTTTGGCCGATATTTTGTTAGCTTTTCCTTCGATTTTACTGGCGATCGGCGTTGTTACCGTCACCGGGCCGAGCCTGCAAAGCGTAATTATCGCCGTCAGCCTCGTGCAAATTCCGATTTACATCCGTTTGACTCGCAGTATGGTGCTGTCTCTGCGGGAACAAGAATTTGTTTTGGCTGTCAAGGCCTTGGGCGGCAGCGACTTGCGGATTATTTTTCGCCACATTTTGCCGGGAAGTCTCGCGCCTTTAGTTGTACAAGCAACTCTTTCGACTGGTACGGCGACACTAGAAGCTGCCGGTTTGGGTTTTTTGGGTTTGGGCGCACAGCCGCCGGTTCCTGAGTTGGGGACGATGCTTTCTGATGCTTTTAAGGGCGGATACGCTCTTTCCTCTCCTTGGACGATCGTGTTTCCAGGTTTGCTGATTACCTTGACTGTTCTTGGTTTCAACCTTTTGGGCGATGGCCTGCGAGACGTTTTAGACCCCAGAGGGAATTAGAGGGGGAGTGGGGGAATTTATACTTTTGCCTTTTGCCTTCTTTGGGCTTTTTACCTTGTGCCCTCTTGGCTCTGCGCCCTCTGCGGTTCATCCCCTCTTCCTTCTTCCTCACTCTAAAATCTAAAATTTAAAATCTAAAATCTAAATATAAAGTGACTTGACTGGTGTCACGATCTACGCGAAACTTTACATACAACTGATGTATTGCTTCTACATATTAATAAGTTCTGTTAAGTTGTGACTCAAAACCTATCAATTAGTCAAAATTGATATAGCGCTTTGTCAGTCAGCCAACTCTCAAGAAGCTACTTCAGGAGGCATCGTCCCTGGCTTGCTGGTGTCGGTGTCTGTTCTCAATATTCCTATTCAGTCAGCCCGGATTATGGAAACACTAGAGTTTGTGATCTATCCAGATGGCCGCGTACAGGAAACAGTCACCGGCATTGTCGGTGCTTCCTGCGCTGAGGTAACGGCTGCAATTGAAGCTCAGCTCGGCGTGGTGCTTCATCAAGAGTCAACATCTGAATATTTCACGCAAGCGCTGCATCAGTCAGCCGAAGCGACAGCCCAAGTGGCTTTTAGCGATTGGTAATTTTTTTGTTGAGTTCACTTTATTTTTTTTGGAATCACCATGTCACACTTTAGCCAAATTAAAACCCAGATCCGCAATTTGAATTCTTTGGAAGCTGCTTTAACTGACTTGGGTATCGACTGGAAGTCGGGCCCGACAGAGGTGCGCGGCTATCGCGGCCTAACCAGCACCGCTGAGGTCGTGATTGAGCAAAAAAACGGCTATGACGTAGGTTTTAGCTGGAACGGGACTGAGTATGAATTGGTGGCTGACTTGCAATTTTGGCAGCAAGCTTGGTCTGTAGACCGTTTTCTGAATAAGGTGACTCAGCGCTACGCTTACCATACTGTGGTGAATGAAAGCGCTAAGCAGGGTTTCCAAATTTCTGAGCAAAAGCAAAATCAAGACGGTTCGCTCCGCTTGGTGGTGCAACGCTGGTGCGCTTAATAATTTTTCGAGATTTTTGCAATCTTGTTTCATCAAAGTCCGCTGTCGCGGACTTATTTACTCTTGTGGGGGTCTAAATGTCTGAGCTTTCTGGACTCGGAATAGATACAGCAAGCGATCGCTCTGGTTTAGAGCCGGAGTTGGGAGGTTTTTTGCGGGATGCGCCCGATCGCTCTGGTTTGGAACCGGAATTGGGCGGCGTGTTGCGCCAAAAAGGTGTCTATGTTGATGAGATTACCTGCATTGGCTGCAAGCACTGCGCTCACGTTGCTCGCAATACTTTTTATATTGAACCGGATTACGGTCGATCGCGCGTAGTTCGACAAGACGGGGATTCTGAAGAGTTGATTGATGAGGCGATCGACACTTGTCCGGTGAATTGCATTCACTGGGTTGATTACACCGAACTCAAGAATCTGGAAGAAGAACGCAAGGATCAGGTGATGCCTGTCGTTGGTTTTCCGGTGGATTTTGCGATGGTTCAGGCCGGTGTTCGTCACCGACAAAAGAATAAATTGCGCGATCGCAAGTTCAAAGGTAGCCATTGAAATCCCCAATTCACCTCCACAGCTTGAAACCTGTGGTTCAAACAACAAAAACAGCCCGCCCGGGCTGTTTTGTGTATACATTGTATAATTAAAGTTTATTTGAGAGGATGGTGCTCAGCGAGAATTTTCTCAACTCTAGCTTCGTCGATTCTGGCAGTTAATGTTGTTGCCTCGTTGTTATCGCGAATGGTTTTTGCTAAAGTAAAAGACGAGCCGACGGAAAAAGTTAAACCCATACCCATAAAAGCTTTTTGCCAGGGGTCTACCTGTAAATAAATGATACCTACAGTAGTTGCGGAAATGGCAACAATAAAAGAAACCCAGCACTGAAGTATCCAAGCATTAGTATCTTTTTGACGTAGGATTTGTTTCTGCATAGTGCCTCTAGATCAAATATATCTTTTGGTGGATTAACTTAAAGCATAGAGAGTGCGACGGAAGCGGTCAGGAGAGCAGGGGACAGTTTCGATAAGTGAACAGTGCGATCGGGCTTTTGACTAAAAATTAGAACGTTGTAGATAGGGTTTGAGCCTCAAGGAAGACTGGGTGGGAGTGGACAGTTTGAAAACTCCACTAAGGAAAGCTAGTTTTTTCTCAAAATAGCGTAAGGTGCGCGACCCGGCGCACCCTACTTCTCCCACTCCGCCTCCGCTGACGAGAGTTTGACTCTCTGCAGCGGTTTCAAGCGCCGACTCTTATCTACTTCGTTTGTGTAGCCCCGGTTTCAAGCGCCGAGTTTGATCTACTTATTTTTTTGCTGAGTCTTCGCTTGTTCGATCGCAATTTCCCTGACAGCTTGCAAAGAACTCAAATTCGACGAGCCCTCAATCGCCTTCACCGCCAAATCTTGAACCTGTTTCAAAGCAGAATCCAGTTGTTTCGACAAGCTAGCAAGGCGCGCATCTTGATTTTGAATTGTCTGCAACATCCCTTGAATTTGCAGTTCATAATTTTGCTTTTGCCCTTCGATATCTTTAGCAGACAAATCAGCCTTAACTTTAGCTTGGTAATTGCCAATATTGCGGCCGTTATCTTTCCCGTTCTTGATATTAGCTTCCAGTTCTTTCGGGAAAGCTTCTACCTTAGCTTTAACCTCAGCATAAAGTATTTCCCGTTCCGAAATAGATTTTTCGCGTTCCGCCCACTGTTTCTCCTGTTCTTGCTGAAACTCTTCGATTTCTTGATACAGCCTTTTCTGGCGCTGTTCGTATTCTTCGATGTCCAGATTTCGCTGAAGATTCAAATCATAATAATACAACTCTTCATCCCGAGCGCGAGCTTTTTGGTGATTCTCATTGCCTTCTCTAACTGCCAACTTTTGCAGTTCCTGCTCTTTTTCCCAAGCTTGCCGGCGTTCCAACAATTCCTGTTCAACAGTTTCGCGCTGTTCGCTGAGTTCGCCAGCAAAAGTTTTCGCGCTTTCTTCGTACTGTTGAATTAAATTGTCCAGCGTATCTTCTGCAACATCTTCTAAACTGTGCAACTCTTGCAGTTGTTGAATTTCCTCGCCCACGGTGCGCCGCAATTCTTCGAGTTTAGCAGCTTCCGAAGTTAATTTCTCAGACAACTCACTGACAGCGCCACCAAAGCCAAATTGCAGCAAAATCAAATTGTCGATTGTAGACTGCATTTTTTGTGGATTTTGAGTTAAAGCCATTGGTTTTTGTGCCTCCACAATAGGTTTTTCTGGGGCGGGTTTTTGCTTTTGGGAAGCGTTTAGCTGTTGGATTTGCGATTCTAACAGCGCTTTTTCTTGCGCTGCTTCCTTGTACGCTTCTAAAATTTCAGCCTTGGTGCTTTTGTCGCTAACTCTTTTGTTCATGACTTTTCATTCCTTAATAGTTGGGAAAATTTCTGTCATTTTTCCGTAAGGTGCGCATTGCACGCCTTACAGGGTTTTAAGCTTTGCTGGCAAAAGCTTTCATTGCCAAATCTTGCGCTTGCTTCATCGTGGCTTGCAGTTGCGCGGAAATTTCGGCGATTTGTTCGGTTTGTCGCTCAATAGTCTGCTGCAAAGATTGCACTTTCAATTCATATCCTTGCTTAGTGCCTTCCCATTCTTTCTCCACTAAATCTGTCTTGACTTTAGCTTCGCGGGAAACTTCTTGAATTGCTTCTTCTTTGGCTTTGACATAAGCCTGTTTCAGTTCTTCTTCAAATCCAGCCGCTTTCTTTTGATTTGCTTCAAACTCAGCTTGATTGTCACTCAGGACTTGTTCGCGTTCTACCCAGTTTTTCTCTTTTTCGCGAGTAGATTGCTGCAATTCCCGTTCTAGTTTGCGCTTCGTTTCTTCGTATTCGTCAGTTTCGACTTTGCGGGTGCGTTCTAATTCGTAGTGATAATCTGCTGTTTCCCGCTGGCGTTCTTTTATTGTTAGTGCAATCTCTTCTTGAATTGCTATGTCAAACTCTTGCTGTTCTTTTTCCCAAACTTTGCGTTTTTGGGTCGTGTCTTTTTCGATAAGTTCGCGCTGGTTGGCGCTGTTTTGTTCGAGCAGAGTCAATTTTTCTCGGTGTTCTTGAGTTAAAATGTGGAGGGCGTCTGCTACAACTCTGATTTGCTGCAACTCTTGCAATTGTTGGGCTTCAATTTCGATCGCGCGTTTTAATTCGTCTAATTTTGAAGATTCGGCCTTCAGCTTTTCGGAAAGTCCGCTGGTGATGCTGCCGAAATCTAATTGCAAGTCAGCCAAGCCTTTGACGATGCTGTCAATTGTGTAGGTGGAAGCGACTTCGAGGAGTTGTTTATTTTTGGCTTTTTCGGCTGACTCTTCTTTGGTTTCTACTTTGGATTCGATCTTTTTCTTGTCGGCTAAAATCTGCTGAAAGTTTTGCAAAATTTGGGCTTTGCTATCCTTGGCAGTTGCTATTGTCATAATGTTTGCTTCTCCTGATTATAACTTGGCGAGACTTTTTACTGAGACGTTTGCAGTTATTCTAAGTTGCGGAGTTGGCTGAGAATGGCTCGGTACTTTCTGGCTGCGTCGGGTTTTTCTTCGGGATTGGCGCTGGCTAGAATTTTGAGAAGTTTCCAGCAGCGATCGCACCGATTTCCTTGCCAGCAGCCGCACTCATCAATTATACTCAAAAGTGTGCCTTTTAGCAATTGATTTTCGGCTAACAAAGCTCGGTAATTCCGCTGGACAGATTCGGCAACTAAAGTCATGTGCAGGAAGTCTTCGGTGAGACTTTCAATGTCATTAACTGCGTCGGCTCTAATTTTGTCGAGCAGCTCAAGATTCTCTCTCAAACGGCTTTCTTGCAGGTTGGGTTTGGTTTTCAGATTCGTTATTTTTTTCATTTCACTCTGCGTTGTAACAGTTATGGTAAAGGCGCGATTTAATCGCGCCTTTACAACAGAATTAGAACAAGTCAGCAGTTGATTTGTCTTCCGCTGGCGGTAGCGACATAGCGCCGTTGGAATTCAAAGCAATAGCATCGCTTTCACCGCCAGCGTGAGCAGCCATCAAGGAGGCAACTTGCTGCGCCGGCAGGTTATCTAAACACACCATAGCTTTTGTTCCTTCTAAGTCAATCATCCGCGATTGATTGCTAGAATCTGACAAAACTGCTGCGGCTTGGTCGATAACCGCCCAATCTTTCCGCTCGTTCCAAGACCATTTCAAGCTGTAGTAGTTGATCGGTTTTACTACTCCGCTGTCGTCTGGTTTCTGACCGGAATGTTTGACAAATTCGGGAATAAAAATCCCGGTTGCAGGTTCTACGCCGCGAGATTGAACTGATGCTACCAAGCGATTAAAATCGTTCAAGCTGCGGTTTTTGACGTAGGTCACCATGACAACTCCTTGCGGCAGTTCGCCGGTTTCTGCGACAAACCACAGTTGACCCCACAGTGTGTGGGAAGTTTGACCGAGGGAACCGAAGAATTTGGAGAATTTGAGGATTGTCATGGAACACTTGGAACCGTAGTCGGTGTCGCCGATCGTCCACTGGCCGCTTTGGCAATTATTGCGGACGGCGATCGGGATTTCCGGTACTAGCAAAGCATTGCTCGGTTTGGCACCAAATACTGAAAATGTAGGTCTTTCTTGTGTTTTAGTCATTGTTCGTTTTTCCTTAGTTATTGATTTATGTTCTGACAATTAGGAATCGGTAATTGGGAATTGGGAACTCACAACAATCGAATTATTTTTCTTCCCTCTTCCTTCTTCCTTCTTCCTTCTTCCTTCTTCCTTCCATTACCTAATGAGATGTGTTGTCGCTTTTGGTTCTGGATAGGTATACTCAAGCATCGCCTCTTGTTGAGCTTTGATAATCCGCAGCGCGGCGAGCAAATGCTCTAACGTTTCTAGGTGCGCTGGGGTGAAGTGGATGCTGAAGCCTTCGCCATCCCGCGCGTAGCCGGGACACACCAGTGAGGCTGAGCTTTGTTCTTCGTGGGTGGCGATGTATAGCCAGTCATCGTCTTCGAGCTTGTAATGCGTGTCTGTCCAGGTTCTCAGCATTTGCGATCTGCTCCTCCTTATTTGCTGCGTACAAGCGTTTTGACGCCCAGCGCTTCTCACTCCTATGAAGTTGACGGCGCTATATGTAGCGTATCGGCTGGGATAATTTCCACTTTTGACCCTACAGGGCGGTTGAATTAGTTGATTAAACCGTCAACTAACCTCATGGTAGCGTGGGTTGATTTTCCCGTCAAGTGTTTTGTTGAACTTTTCATCAAAACAGGCTAGAATGCTTGTCAGGAGGCGAAAAACCGTGGAACAAACATTTGGAAGACTGATCCGTCAAGCTCGCAAGGACAAAGCTTACTCACAACGTGAGCTAGCAGCTATGCTAAGTGTGGACTTTACTTATTTGTCAAAGTTGGAGAACGATCGAGCGGATTATGCGCCAAAAGAGGAGGTAATCCGAGCATTAGCGCGGAATCTAGACATAAACGAAGAGGAATTGATTTTCTTGGCGGGGAGGCTGCCGCAGCAGTACGAAGCGCTGCTGAAGCAGAATCCGAAGGAAATGCAGGCTCTTTTCCGCCGGATGCAAGAAAATCCAGATTGGCTCAAACAGTCTTTTGAAGCGTAAGAGAGGCCCCTCATAGTGAGTATCTTTAAGCCGTATTGCTTCTATCCCAAAGAAACGATCGAGCGTTTGGCAAATGACATCTTGATGCAGATGCAGAAAACGCAAAATTTTGCTCCGAGATGGCCTTTTGAGGCGACAACAGTTGCTGATTTTCTGGATTTGGGCGTAGTTTGGGACTGCATTGAGCCGGATGAAGAAGGTGCGATCGCGGCGAGGATTTTGCCGCAGCAGCGGTTAATCGAAATCAACGAACAGATTCTCGAAAAACCGCCGGGCTTCATCGAATCGACGATCGCCCACGAAATCGGCCACTGGGTGCTACACGTCAATCAAGACGAAGCAGACGGCACTGTGGAACAGTTGGAATTAAACTTAGGCAATCAAGGAAAAACCGCCGAGGATGTCGAGGAACCGTTTGTTTGTCGGGGTGCGAGTGCTGATAATAAGGTTTTGTCGATCGAATGGCAAGCGCAATATTTTGCAAGCTGTTTGTTGATGCCTCGGTGTATTTTGGAGGAAAAAAGACAGGGACGCGATTTAACTAAGTGGTCGCATTTATACAAAATGAGAGATGAATTGGGAGTGAGCATTTCCAATTTAACAAACCGCTTGCAAGAATTCGATTGGATTTACATTCCCAAGGGAACTCGCGAGATTTATGCCGGGAAAGATGCCGCCAACGGGCAGCAGCGGTTGTTCGGTTGAGAGGGAACTCGAATTTGAGATTTGAGAATTGCGAGTTCTCGAATCTCAAATTGTTAAAATTATTTGTACGCCAGGAGGCAACAAAATGGAAGCCAAACGAGTAGCAGATTTAACAGTTGAAGAATTGAAAGCGATTATTGCGGAAGTAGTAGATCGACGGCTGATTAATTGGCTAAACACCGCAAATCAAAAATCATATACCAGGTTTACTGCTAGAACGAAGGAAGAACAAACGCAGGGAAATTTAGGAGAAAGAGAGCCGTTGCAAAAGCGGCGAAAAAAAGGAAATGGCGAGGAACGAATAAAGACAATTACAAGTAAAGTTCTCAAAGCATTATATAATGCTCCTATAAAATCATCTGCCGTGCTTCCTGCCAGAACGGAGGAATAACAAATGCAGATAAAATCATCTGCCGTGCTTCCTGCCAGAACAAAGGAAGAACAAATGCAGAGAAATTTAGCCACAATTGAGTGGTTAGATAAATGGGCAGAAGAAGGAGATGAAGAAGAACAGCGAGAAACTTTTGAATATCTGCAAAAAGCCTTAGATGAAGACCGCCTATCATCGCAGCGACTTTTATTTCAAAAACAATGATTGTATTATTAGATTCTGGCCCTTTAGGAACATTGACAAATCCTAAAGGGTCGATGTGACAGTGGAATGCCGGATGTGGGTGCGCTCTTTGTTGTTGAAAGGTTACAGGGTTATTTTACCTGAAATAGCAGATTACGAAGTGCGACGATAGTTGCTGCGTGCAAATAAACTGGAAGGAGTTAGACGGCTTGATGACTGGAAAGAAAGGCTTGAATACTTGCCAATAACAACGCCAGTAATTCTCAAGGGGGCTGAGTTGTGGGCAACATCGCCTCAGGCAGGAATGCCAACAGCAGATCCCCAAGAACTTGATGGAGATGTGATTTTAGCTGCTCAAGCTTTACTGGTTAGTGAAAGTGGAGAAGGGGTTGTTATTGCTACAACAAATGTGGGGCATTTGTCGCGATTTGTGGATGCTCGTCACTGGCGAGATATTGACTGAGCGTACAGAAAAAATTAAAAGTCACAAGTTAAATTACATCTTATGCTAACCAATATTGAAATCTTGCTGGCCGCTTGTCAGGAATTAAATATCCCTTACGAAATCCTGCATCCTTCCCAAAACTTGATTAGACTCAAACATGACGGCGAAGAATATTATTTTGTCAATTACATGACGCCATTTAACAGCGCATCAATTGCACAGATTTTTAAAGACAAAGAATATACTTATCAACTATTAAACGGCAAGATAAATACTCCCCGAACTCTCGGTTTTTTCTGGCCTCACTGCGAGGAGAAGTATAAAAAGTATTTGACTTTCCCAGATATTGAATCAATTGTTTTAGAAGTAAACAAAAAATTCGCTTTCCCGGTGATTCTCAAAAGAAATTGCGGTTCAGGCGGCAACAATGTTTTTTTATGTAAAACTATAGAGCAAATTAAAGAAGCTCTAGAAATTATATTTAACGTCAACAGCAAAGATTATGACTATGTGGCCATCGCTCAAGAATATCTCGAAATTGCCCACGAATATCGGGCTGTATTCTGCAAAGAAAAGCTAGTTTTGCTGTACGAGAAAGACAAATCTCAGGCTAAATTTGCGGGGAATTTAAGCCCGCTGCACTGGGAAGGTGCAAAAGCCAAACATATAATTAACCCCACTCTCATGTCGGAGATTGAAGATTTTGTTAAACCTGTTTTTGCCGAAATTGCGATTAATTATGCTGGGTTTGACATCGCGCTAGATAAAAACGGAGCATATTGGTTAATTGAAATTAACTCAAGTCCCCATTACGATATTTTTGTCAGAGATAACGATCGCCAAATTGTGGTAACAATGTTTAAAGGCATCTTGGATACCTTGATTGTTAACAAAAAGCCGTAAATGCTCGATTTTAGAGATGCGCTACAATTAACTAAATTTAAATGTCAAAAAAAGTAAAAGCAATGACATCACAACTGTGAGAACTAGAGGGAACTTGGAAGAGATTCTCGCCCAATCCGAAATATTTGCCGGACGCAGAGTTGGCGTTATTGTTCTTGCTAACGAAGACGAAGAAGCACTCCCCTATCCAGAAGAAAGCTTTCGGCAAGCATGGCTGGAAATAAAGACAGGAAAAACTAGACCTGTATCGGAACTGTGGGAAGGTATTGATGCAGAGTGAGTCTTTTTCAATTAAGGTTTACTTTGCTGATGAATTTCAGCGCAATTATCGTTTACGGTTGTTTCTGAAGGATTAAACCACAGAGGGCGCAGACGGCACAGAGGAAGAGAAGAGAGATGAATAATTCGGATACCAACGGATCTGATATGACATGACAACTGTTAGAAGTAGAGGGAACTTGGGAAGAAGTTCTCGCCCAATCAGCGAAATTTGCAGGCCACCGAGTTCGCGTTATTGTTCTTGCTGAGGAACCGCTGAAGTTAGCCGAAGACTGTTTTCGTCAAGGATAGCAGGAAGCCATGACAAAAGAGACTTTACCGCTTTCTGAACTGTGGCAAGGAATTGATGCAGAATAATCCTCTTTCATCAGCGTTTATCAGCGTTTATCAGCGGTTAAAATTATCTTATTTCCGGCTGCATCGGTATTGTTAAAAGCTTGCCCAGGTGCGTGAGTGCAAACAGTCTCATCATCTAGATTCAACTATTTATTGCTCACACGCACGCTACAGCTACAAACTTTATATCACATTCTTCCCAATACCTTAATCCCCAACAACTCCAAACCCAATTTCAAAGTCCTCGCCGTCAAATCGCACAAAATCAACCGCGAAGTCCGCAACGGTTCCTCAGATTTCAACACCTGACATTGCTCAAAAAATTGATTGAATTTTTGACTCAATTCAAACAAATACTGACAAATTCGATTCGGCAACAAATCGCCGCCAACCGCATTAATCACTTCATTCAACTGCAATAAATGCTTTGCCAATACCAACTCGGCATCTGATTGCAAAATTACTTCCGCACCAGCATCTAAGTTATCAAAATTAATCTCACCTTTGCGGCGAATCCCCTGCACGCGCACGTAAGCATACAGCATATAAGGAGCGGTATTTCCTTGCAATGCGAGCATTTTGTCGTAACTAAAAATATAGTTGCTGGCGCGATTTTGACTTAAATCGGCATACTTAACCGCACTCAAACCAATTGTTCGAGATACGTTAGCAATAAATTCCTCAGTTTCTTGTCTTTCTTCGGCTTTTAATCTCTCTTCTAAATCTTGGCGCGTGCGGACGATCGCCTCATCTAACAAATCTTGCAACCGCACTGTATCGCCAGAACGAGTTTTTAACCTTTTGCCGTCTTCTCCCAATACCAAACCGAAGGGAACGTGGACAATCTCGACATCTTCCGGAATCCAATTGGCTTTTCTGGCAACTGCAAATACTTGGGCAAAATGGTTTGCTTGTCCCGAATCTGTGACGTAAATTAAGCGCTTTGCATTGTCTTTTTGGATGCGGTAGCGCACTGCTGCTAAATCTGTTGTGGCGTAATTGTAGCCGCCGTCGGTTTTTTGGACGATTAGTGGCAGTGGTTCGCCTTCTTTGTTGGTAAAACCGTCTACAAAAACGCATTTCGCGCCGTCACTTTCTACTAGCAAACCTAAGTTGGTTAAATCTTCGACTACTCCGGGCAATAGAGGATTGTAAAACGATTCGCCGCGTTCGGTTAATTTGATATCGAGCAAGTCGTAGATTACTTGAAATTCGCGACGCGATTGATCGCACAGCAATTTCCAAGCGCGGCGGGTGTCTTCGGCGCCTGCTTGCAGTTTTACTACTTCTTGGCGGGCGGTTTCTTTGAAGGTTTCGTCTGTGTCAAAGCGCTGTTTTGCTTGGCGGTAAAATGCGACTAAATCTCCTAAGTCTAGGGCGTCAGCGGTTGTGAGGGCTTCGGGGTGAACTTCGCGCAAGTATGCGATCAGCATTCCGAATTGGGTGCCCCAGTCGCCGATGTGGTTGATTCTGAGTACGTCGTGGCCTTGAAATTCGAGGATGCGGGCGATCGCATCTCCGATGATTGTCGATCGCAAATGTCCGACGTGCATTTCTTTGGCTATATTCGGACTCGAAAAGTCGATCGCAATTGTCTGAGGCGTTTTCGCCGGTTCAATCCCCAAACGCGAGTCGGCGGCGATCGCACTAATTTGCGCTTCCAAATAAGCGGGTTTCAGCTTCAAATTGATAAAACCGGGCCCGGCAATTTCTGGGGTTTCGCAGATGTCAGTAATATCTAGGTTTTCGATGATTGTCGAGGCGATCGTCCGCGGCGGCTTTCCTAACTTTTTCCCCAAACTCATCGCCGCGTTGCACTGAAAGTCCCCAAAGTTGGGATTGCTGGCGGCGGCTAGCATCGGATCTGCACCTGCATAACTTTCGCCGAATGCAGCCGTGAATGCTTTTTCAAATCTTGCTTTTAACTGTTGGGCGATCGAGTTCATCTTAAATATTTTGATTGAATGTTTTTTTTCAACTCTAGATTAAGCACTTTGTGCCAATAATACTCTTACTACTTAGGTAATTTCCCCATCGGACCCTCTCCCTCTGGCCCTCTCCCCCTCTCCTCACCTACTAAGAAATTTTGTACTTAGCTTTGAGCTGCCGATCCGATCAAAATCACCGGCAACGCTAACACCTAGTACATTTTATCACATTTGCGATCGCTACACACATTTAAAAATGTCACATCTAGTCAATGATCTCGATCGCTAGATCATTTGTTAAATCGCTTACATTAAGGTATGTTAAAATTTTTTCAATGCACCCAAAAATCCTACGAAAGGAAGTAGTTATGTTATCTCAACCTATTTTTGGCGATCGCTCTCTGACCCAAGTCTTTTATCAAGCAGTAATCGCTCGCTTCTACGACGGTTTCAGTCTCTCCACCCAAGCACTATTACGAGAGTCTACCCTCGGCTTCGCTCCTTGTCCCGATGGAGTCAAAACCTTTTTCATCATTGCGCCGAGTCTCGATGCAGCAGACCAACTAATTGACAAAATGGACAGTATTTTGGAGCGAGTTGCCGAACTCATGGCAGGAGTCGGACAAGTTGCCCTGTGCATAGTTCCGGCCTGCAGCGAGGCAGAGCAATCGGTCGATCTGCAAAACTTAGAAAAAGTTCCCCCAGATTGTCTGGCTTGCAAATTCTTTACTATTATGTGTGCCGATGCTGCGGCCGATCGATAAAATTGACAGTTAGCAACCAGCAACTCGCTGTGTTCGGCCCAAGCTGTGCCTGTGTCGGCGCGGGGTAGATTGCCTATTAGTTACAGTCGCTGGAATTATCGGTAAACCGTGCAGGTAATTAGATCGCGCAGCAAGGTTGCACTCGCAATCTGCAGGCAAGTGTTAAACAAGCAGGCAATATATATATCAAATGCCCGCTTCTGAGTCGATGGGATTTTTAACTGCCGGCTCAAACAGCCGTGCATCTACTTTTTACCTCCCCACTAAAGGCCACCAAAAAGCCGCATCAACTCTCCTGGGTGTCTCGCTTCAAAAGACAGCAGCAGGAATTACGCGGTATCGCTGCAAAATAGAGTTTTGCGAAATATCTGCTGATGTTCACAATAAGCAGAAATATTATCAAAAATAGATAAGACTTGCGCGCGTTGACCGAAAGCATCCAGGATACAAGCCCCCGGATTCATTCCTTCGCAGACTCAGGACGGAGAAATTAAAGACGTGTATCCGATGAAACTTGCCCCCCGAATTTATCCGTGGGGTCAATGCTTCAATCTAAAATCTAAAATCTAAAATCTAAAATCGATTGACCTCAGAAACCGGGTTTCTAGCCCCGCGCTTCATATTCGCGGTTCGCTGCGAACTTGACAGAAAATAGGCTGTTTGTGGGCGAGTCACAAGCTATACACAGAGCAAAGCTCAACTCAAAAAAAGATGAGTTTCCCAGCGGCAACCAAAGGCAGTGCAGAGCGATCGTATCACAGGCTCATAGAATTTGTTAAAAATTTCAGTTGAAAATTTGAATTATTAAATTTTATGCCTAACATTGGCGATAAAATCTAAGATTGAAATTCTCAAATCTGAAATCAAGACATCATGGTAAAACTGACACCAAACCCCAGCTTTAGTTTAACAATTCGGGTTGCTCTGCCGAACCAGCCGGGAATGCTGGCAAGAATCACCAGCGCGATCGCATCTGTCGGCGGCAACTTCGGCCAAATCGACTTGATCGAGCAAACCCGCGCCACTACAGTTCGCGATATCACCGTCGATGCTTACAGCACCGAACACAGTGAAGAAATAGTTCAAGCGGTGAAAGAACTGCCAGATATCAGAGTGATCGACGTGTACGATCGCACTTTCAACTTGCACCGCGGCGGAAAAATCAGCGTAATTAGCAAAATTTCCCTCAAACGCCAGTCGGATTTGGCAATGGCATACACCCCTGGAGTCGCCCGCATCTGCACTGCGATCGCCAATGACCCCCAACAAGTTTATAACCTCACAATCAAAAACAATACTGTTGCCATTGTTACCGACGGTAGCGCAGTTTTGGGACTGGGAAACCTCGGCCCTGCCGCCGCACTGCCAGTCATGGAAGGCAAAGCCATGCTATTTAAAGAATTTGCAGGTATTGACGCCTTTCCTATCTGTTTGAATACCCAAGATACCGAGGAAATTATTCGCACAGTGCAGAATATCGCCCCGGTTTTTGGCGGCGTTAACCTCGAAGATATTTCTTCTCCCCGCTGCTTTGAAATCGAAGCAAGATTGCGGGAAACCTTAGATATTCCGATTTTTCACGACGACCAGCACGGCACTGCAATTGTCAGTTTGGCAGCATTAATTAATGCCTTGAAACTCGTCAAAAAAACAATAGGAGAAGTGTGTATCGTGATTAACGGAGCCGGTGCGGCCGGAGTCGCGATCGCCCGGTTGCTGCGTAAAGCAGGTGCCGAAAACATCATCATGTGCGACTCCAAAGGCGTCCTCTCCCAAGACCGCACGGATATGAACCCAGAAAAACTAGAATTTGCTGTGCCCTCCAGCGGTACTTTGGAAGATGCGATCGCCGGTGCCGATGTATTTTTAGGGGTCAGCGCGCCCGGAGTGCTCACCCGTTCGATGGTGCGTTTGATGGCCGAAAATCCCATTGTTTTTGCAATGGCAAATCCCATTCCCGAAATTCAGCCAGAATTAATTATGGAAGATGCGGCGATCATAGCAACCGGACGCAGCGACTACCCGAATCAAATTAACAATGTTTTGGCATTTCCGGGGATATTTCGAGGTGCTTTGGACTGCAAAGCTGCCACGATTACGGCCAGTATGTATTTAGAGGCAGCTTATGCGATCGCCTCTTTAGTCAGTCCTTCCCAGCTTGACAAAGAACACATTATACCATCTGTTTTTGACGAAAGAGTTGCCATTGCTGTCGCCGGTGCAGTGCAGTTGGCCGCCCGATCCGAAGGTATTGCCCGCGATTAATTGACGGAAGAAGGAAGAAGGAAGAAGGAAGAAGGAAGAAGGAAGAAGGTGGGAGGGAAGATGCCAGGTATAAATTCATGGTCTTTGTACCACTTTTGTACTTCTTCTTTTGTGATTTTTCTGGTTTCTTCTCATTCCCTCTTTCCTCCTCCGCGTTGATTATTACTCATTTTTGTTTCCCCATCCTGTCTTTTTCCTCAACATCCATCCGTTAAATCCCGTACAGGACTCGTTGCCGAACTTCCCTCGAACCTCCAACCTCCAACCTCTTCCTTCTTCCCTCGAACCTCAGCATCAATCCGTTACATTTGTTAAATCCCGTAGACGGCTCGTTGCCCAACTTACTTCTTCTCTCTTCCTTAATCAATGATAAAAGTCACAGCAATAAACAAGATAAAAAGATATAATTAAAGAATTAAAGTCCAGCTAGGTCAGATGCAAAGCCAGTTGAACAACTTAAACAAACAGGATTGCCAATAGAAGTTTTAACAGGAGCTAGAACAAAGTACAATCGGACTCGTTTAGGACTACCTAAAACTCATTGGCTGGATGCGGCTTGTGTGGGGAACGTAGAAGTGCTGCAAGTTTTCACGGAGCAACCGTTGTTAATTGCAGCTAAAGGATGGGGCAGTCGTCAAATGTGTACAACCAATAAATACGGATTTCCTGTCAAGCACAGAACGCGGTGCAAAACGTTTTTTGGGTTTGGGACTGGCGACATGGTAAGCGCAATTCTTCCCTCAGGGAAGTTTGCAGGCACTCACGTCGGCAGGCTAACAGATGCGAGAAAGCGGAGTTTTTGAAATGAGAACGCCACTCGGCAAGGTTAGTCCAGTGCGTCATAAATACAGCAAATCAATCCACCGCAACGATGGGTATATGTATGCCTTTTCCACAAATGTCCAATGAATCAGCGATTAGAGGCGTAGGCTCCCGCTCCAACTGCCAATTGTCTGAACTGTGCCCGCTCGGGCTGGCCTTGTGCCGGACGGACGGGACTTTTATCGACGTAAATCCAGCTTTTGCAAGTATTATCGGCCGCACAGTTGCAGAAACTCTCCACCTCAACTACTGGGAAATTCAGCAAACACAGTGCGCGGGCCATGAAAAATATCTAGAAAGTCAAGCAAAAAATAGCTGCACGGGCCCGTGCGAAGCAGCATACAAACATAAAAACAACCATCTTGTACCCGTGCGAGTTTCCCAGCGGGCAATTGAAACAGATGGAGAGTGCGCGATTTGGCTGAGTGCTGAAGAAATTTTTAGTCCTGGGCCTGAAAATAGCGAGCCGCTGGAATCAGCGCTGCCGCAGTGCAATTCACATCTAGAAAAATTGCTGACAAAGCAGACTGCCGAACTGGCAAAAACTCAGAAGCTACTCTCCCTAAAAATCGCCGAACTGGAACAGACTCAAGAAAAATTGCTTCTCAAAAGTCAAATTATCGACCAAATTCACGCGTCGCTGATTGCTACAGATATGGACGGCTCGATCGCTATTTGGAATCAAGCCTGCCAAAAGTTATACGGCTATCAAGAAACTGAGGCGATCGGACAGCACATTTCTCTGATTTACCCGCCAGAACAGCACGAATTTTTATTAGAGCAAGTCATCAAACCGCTACAAGAAAAAGGCGAGAATGAAATAGAAGTTATAACGCGCCATAAATCTGGAGAAAAATTTTCCTCGCACCTGATACTTTCGCTATTGAAAGACAACACGGGAAAAGCGGTCGGGATGATTGGCTATTTAACAGATATCAGCGATCGCAAAGCTTTAGAACAAGAATTAGCAGAGAGACAAGCACTATTTGATGCGTTTTTGAAGGAGGCGCCGGCGGGGCTTTGCATTTTGGACTCCCAACTGCGGTACGTGCAAATTAATCAATTTCTAGCAGAAATAAATTGCCTGAGTCCAGCAGAACACATAGGCAAGACTGTACGCGAAATATTGCCGAATATCGCTCCAATTGTAGAGCCTTTGTACGAAGAAATTTTGAGGACGAAACAACCCCTAATTAACATCGAGATGAGTGGTGACAATCCAAGAAAGCCGGGGTTTGTCCGACACCTGACAGGCTCTTATTTTCCCCTGCTCGACAAAGATGGCGAGGCCTTCGGCATCGGTGCAGTCATAATTGACATTAGCGATCGAAAACTTGCAGAAGCTGCACTGCAAAAAAGCGAACAGCTTTACCGCACTATGGCAAGCAACTTTCCTAACGGTGCGGTGATGCTGTTCGATCCAGAAATGCGCTACACGCTGGTAGAAGGTACAGAATTAGCAGCAGTGGGGCTTTCCAAAGAGTTGATGGAAGGCAAGACAATCTGGGAAGTATTCGAGCCAGATTTTTGCGGTGCCGTCGAGCAAAATTATCGGGCGGCACTGGCAGGAGAAACAGTTATTACAGAATTTATTTACAGCGATCGCGTCTACCTCGGTTATACTTTGCCAGTCAGAAACGAACGGCAAGAAATTATCGGCGGATTGCTAATGACTCAAAACATTACGGCTCGCCACTTAGCAGAAGAAGCGCTCAGAGAAAGCGAGGAAAAATACAGGTGCATTGTCGAGACAGCAGACGAAGGAATTTGGATTATAGATACGGAGGGTAAAACTACTTTTGTCAACCAAAAAATGGCCGATATGCTCTGCTGCACCGCTCTTGAAATGATCGGACAGTCGCTATTTGCTTTCATGGATGCAGAAGGCATGGCGATCGCACAAGTCAGTCTCAACCGCCGCCGTGAAGGAATTCGCGAACAGCTCGATTTTAAGTTCCGTCGCCGAGACGGCAGCGAGTTGTGGGCGATGGTTTCTACTAATTCCTTGGCAGACAAACAAGGACGCTATGTGGGCGCTTTGGCAATGGTTGCCGACATTACCGATCGCAAGCAAACAGAAGCCGCATTGCAGCAGTCGGAAGCCAAATTTCGATCGCTCTACGAATTAACCAGTTTGCCTGTTTTCATGTTATATGACAATGACATCTGCGATGCCAACACAGCCACCCTAAAACTATTTGGCTGCATTACCCCGCAAGAGTTGTACGGCAAAAACCCAGGCAAACTGTCGCCTCCTTTTCAACCCAACGGCAGAGATTCTTTGAGCTTGGCCCACGAAATGGTGGCGATCGCCTTTGAGCGGGGAAAGCACCGTTTTGATTGGGTTCATCAGCGCTTAGACGGTACTGAGTTTCCCGCAGAAGTGGTGCTGACAGTCATTGAGGTGGGAAATGAAAAAATTATCCAAGCAGTGATCCAAGATTTAACCGATCGCAAACTTGCAGAAGAAACTTTAGTGCGATCGGAACAAGCGCTCAGACAACAAGCTCAGCGAGAACTACTGCTCAATCAAATTGCCAACCAAATCCGCACTTCTTTAGATTTAGACACAATTGTAGAAACCGCCGTTCAAGAAATTCGCAATCTGATGCACCTAGATTGGTGCATCTTCACTTGGTATCGCCCCAACAGCAATCCTCCGGTTTGGGACGTAACTTACGAAGCGAAGAATGCAGATTTGCCGAGTATACTCGGCACTTATCCTGTAGACGACAAATCTAGTCTCGTAGTGGGACAGATTTTGCGGCGAGAAATTCTGCGAATTGATGATGTCAGCACTTTTGAAGATGTAGAATTGCGCGAACTTTTCCAGGCTTCAAAACTTCAATCAGTGCTGTCGCTGCCAATTCATACTGCTTCCGGCGAAATTGGGGTGATTAGCTGCTATCAGGCTATGTCCATGCGAAATTGGAGCGAATCGGAAGTCGAACTGATGCAAGCGGTGGTCGCTCAAATTGCGATCGCGATCGACCACGCCGAACTGTACACCCAAACCCGCACAGCGGCCCGATTAGCTCAAGCTCAAACTCAACAGCTAGAACAAACTTTACACGAACTCCAACGCACCCAAACTCAATTAATTCAAAGTGAAAAAATGTCTAGTTTGGGACAGTTAGTAGCAGGTGTCGCCCACGAAATTAACAACCCGGTTAATTTTATCTATGGCAATCTCAGCTACACCAGCGAATACACTCAAAACTTGCTAAGAATGCTGAAACTTTACCAGCAGGAATACCCGCACCCAAGCGCAACAATTTTAGATGCCAGAGAAGACTTTGAAATTGATTATCTTATTGAAGATTTACCGAAAATTTTAGCATCTATGAAAGTCGGAGCCGATCGCATCCGCGACATAGTTTTGAGCCTGCGGACTTTCTCAAGACTTGACGAAGCCGAAATGAAACAAGTTGACATTCACGAAGGCCTTGAAAGCACGCTGCTGATTTTGCAAAACCGCCTGAAAAATAAACCCGATTACCCGACAATTAATTTGATTAAAGAATACGGTAATTTGCCTTTAGTTGAATGTTATCCCGGTCAGTTAAATCAAGTATTTCTGAATTTGTTGACCAATGCGCTAGACGCATTGGAAATGGAGATGAAGGAATCCGACCGCACCGCCAAAAATCTCGCCATTACGATTCGCACCGAAGTAACCGACAATAACTGCGTGGCGATACGGATAGCTGACAGCGGCCCCGGGTTGAGCGAAGATGTGAAAAAGCGCTTGTTTGACCCGTTTTTTACTACTAAACCCATTGGCAAAGGAACTGGCTTAGGATTGGCAATTTCGCACTCTATTGTAGTAGAAAAACACGGCGGCCAGCTTTCTTGCAATTCTGTATTGGGACAAGGTTCGGAATTTGCGATCGAAATTCCTATGCGGCAAAAAATAAATTAAAACCCGTTGTATCGGTATCATATCATCTGTGCGCGATCGACCGAATTTGATAGGATTCAAATCCTACCCTTTACCACTAGAGGAACACCACCAGCGGGTGCCATTGTCACACCGCGGCGTACTGGCAAAACCGGACTATTTTCTGCAAGTTCTAAAGAGTATCGTGACAGCACTTTCGCCAATACTAACTTCATTTCAAACATTGCAAATGCCATGCCAATACAGCGGCGGTTCCCTCCCCCAAACGGCAAATATTCGTAAGGCGAAAATTGACGTTCTAGAAAACGTTCTGGTTTAAAACGCTTTGGTTCCGGGTAAATATCCGGGCGGTGGTGAACCAAATAAATACAGGGAGCAAGTATCATTCCTTTGGGAATATTATAACCCATTAACTGCATCGGAGCTTGCAGAAGGCGCGGAAATGTAAAAAATAGGACCGGATAAATCCGCAGCGTTTCGCAACAGACAGCATTCAAATACGGGAGTTTACTTATTTGGGCCGGGTCGCAATTTTCGACATCAATAGAATTGAGTTCTTGCAGCAGTTTTTGACGAACTTCTGGGATGTAGTGAATCCAATACAAAGCCCAGGCTAAAGCTGTGGCTGTAGTTTCGTGTCCTCCAAATAAGATTGTCATTAATTCATCCCGCAATTCAACGTCGCTCATCGGCTGTCCTGCTTCGTCACGAGCTGAAATTAACAAGCTCAGGATGTCTTCTCCCAATGGTTGAGATAGAGTTTTGCGATCGCGAATTTCTTGATAAAGCAGTTCATCTAAACGCTGTCTTTGTCGCAGAAATCCTCCCCAAGGACTCCAAGCACCTAAATCTTTTTGCAACGACTTGATAAACAAAAAGGTAGCGTTTAATGGATTGCTAAACAGGCTTAACATATTAATCATTAGTTGCTGAATTTGCTGGTAGCGTTCTCCTTCGCTCAGCCCGAAAACCGCGTGCAAAATTACTTCCAAGGAAATTTGCTGCATAGTTGATTGCGCGAGAACCGACTTACCAGGAGTCCAATTATTAATTACTTTTTCGGTGGTATTGCGGATGATTTGTCCGTAAGCTTTCATGCGTTCACCATGAAAAGGTGGCATTAAAAGTTTGCGCTGCTGCAAATGTCGATCGCCATCTAACAACAATAACGAATTAGAGCCTACTAAAGGTAGCGTTATCTGATTTACAGTACCGAATTTAAATAGTTTGGAATCGGCTGTAAAAATTTCTTGAATAGCTTGAGGATTGCTAATAAATACTTGGGGCGGAAAGATGCTGGATTCGCCGAGAAAAATGTCGCCGTAGCGTTGATAATTACTCTCTAAATAATACAGAGGATTTAAAATTCCCCGCACTGTCTGAACAAATCTAGGGCCTTTAGGGCCGTCTAGCAATTTGTTGGTAGCATGATTGTGAGAGTGAGTGTTTTCTGTGGGAATAGTCATTTGTTTTTCTCCTAATTTTAGGGTTTCACAGGACTAATCAAAGCATAAGTCTTATTTCACAAAACTATCAAATCCCTCAGCTATTGAAAAATAGTACGCGGTAAACATCATAAATTAGTACGGCAATAGTAGGATACAGAGTAACTCCCCGGTCAAAAGCTCGATCGATAGGCTGTTGGAGATAGCCTATCCAAAACGCTATTCTTCCGAAAACAAACAAAGTTGCCAAAATTGGAATCAGCTTGATGCTGTAAGTATCTAAAAAGGTACAAAGGATTAAACTTCCTACAATAAACAGCACAAATTTCTCTGTTCGTGCTGCTCAGATAACGCAAATTAATCCGCATTGCTTCTGATTCGGCATTTGCTAAAGGGTTGATGGCTGCGCTGCTAAATCTACCTTTACCAACTGCAACTATGCCAGCAAATAACATCAGTACCGGAAAGATTTGGCAGCGAAGGGCGAAGATTAGGCGCGACTCTGCGGTATTGAATAACGGTAGCGGTAGCGCTATCACAAAATAACCAATCAGTACAAAGGTAAGGGAGAAGATAAAAGCAGAAATGACTCGCCGAAAAACTATTTGCTGTTGTTGGTTGAAACAGAGTAAATTAATCATTGTTTACACAAACCTTATTGTAGGTTTTTTATACCTAGAGATTTTACGTAAACGCGATCGCACCTTTGCGTCTCCACACCAGTTGTCGGTAGATATCCGCTATTTTCGTACATTTTAACAGCTTCTTTGAGAATGCTAGCAGTTTCTATCCAGATTTCATCAAAGCCGCGAGCGATAATTTTACTTTCCAATTCTAGCAGTAAAAATTTCCCCAAACCTTGTCCTCTTGCTGCTGGCACAATATACATTTTGCGAATTTCCACAGCATTTTTCCCGCGTTCAATCGGATAGTAACCCGCCGTACCGACTATTTTATCCTGCCGTTCAACTACCCAAAATTCGCCGCCTTTATTCTGATAATGCAGTTCTACATCATAGACATCTCGATCTGCCCCGTGAGGTTCACATTTTAAACCGTACTCGGCTAAAACATCCCTAATTAAATAGAACGCCTCCGCGCGATCGCGCGTTTCCCAGGAACGAATTAAAAAATCGAGATGTTGAGTTTTCATTGATTGTTGCAACTTAATATTTATTTTTTGACTTGAGCGACTGTAAACTTACCGATATTTTGTGTTTTACCGTCTTTAAATACCGCTAGCTTTTAACTGTGAATTCTCGGTTCAGGATGAAGAATTGCCAACAACTCGCTTTCTACTAATGATAGTTCCTCCAGCCTGTCAATCACCAGAGTGCGATCGAAATAAGTTGTTGCCAAAATCCAATATACCCCGTAATGGCGTGCTTCCGAAGCCATCAAACTGCGGTAAAACTTAGCCAATTGGGCGTCGGGACAGCGATCGCCCAGCAACCCCAACCGTTCGTGACTGCGCGCTTCTATCAAACCAGAAACCAACAAAGAATCCAAAAGTCTCTCCGGTTCCTGCTTGCGAATTTGGCCGGACAAACCTGCGCCGTAGGGAGGCGCGGCCAAAGGGCCTAAAGCAATGTTGCGCTGTTCTAACCGCTGGTTGACTTGCTCGAAATGCTCTAATTCTTCACGGGCGATCGCCGTTAGCATCCTCACCAATTTTTCCCGGGCTGGGTAGCGAAACATCAAATTTAACGCTACTCCGGCCGCTTTCCGCTCGCAGTGAGAATGGTCTAATAAGATTGTATCCAAATGGGCGATCGCCTGTTCTATCCAAGCTTCCGAAGTCGGCTGTTTCAAAAACTTAATAGTTGGCAGTGTTGAATTCATAGCATTTTAGATTTTAGATTTTAGACTATGAATGACTGGTGGGATATGGGTTGAGAGCCTGTATAGGTAGGGCGATGCACGCGGCACCTTACCGCTTAATTATTTTCATTTAAACTCTTGTGAGGTGGGCACGCGAACCCGCACTCAAAGTTAAAACCCAATGCAAAACAGCTTAACAACCTAATTATATCGTTTCCGGTTGCATCGGAATCATAAAATCGAGTCAACAGTCAACAGTCAACAATCATTCCGGTGCAACCGGAATTGATATTATGTAGGGTTCCATACACACCGCACCTTACTCCTAATAATTCGCGCGTCAAACCATTTTACACAATTTTTCAAACACCGCATACATATCACCAGCAAACTTTTTCGGATTCCACAGCGGCGACAAATTGGCTCGATCTTTAGATTTCACTAACTGTGCTTTAATTGCGTTTCTCAATTCACCATGTTTACCCAATTTTACACCCAAATCCACATATTCCGACCAAGACCAAGCCACACCAGCTTCAATCCCCAAAGGCTGCAAAAACGAATAACCCATTCTCGACAAAAACTGCTCTCCTGTGCGAGTCACCACCGGCAAATTAAACCACAAAGCCTCCAAAGTGTGAGTTCCTCCGTTGTAAGGATAAGAATCTAACAAAACATCGGCCAGCAAATAGATAGTTCTGTGTTCTTCCTCAGTAGCAAACCTGGGCAAAAACTTAATTCGGTGCCGGCCGACTCCTTCAGCTTCGCAAGCTTGGTAATACGCACCCTCAAACACGGCAGCATCGCCTAAAGCTTTGTGAATTAAGATACTGTTCGGCACTTCTTTGAGAATCGCAATTTGGGCTTTTACTAACTCGCGATTAAATTTTCTACCGGGAGCGACGCACAGGTAAACTATCTGATCCAAACCGATCCGATGCGACTTTCTCAATGCAACCGGATCGACTCCATGTCTCTGAAAACCTGACACCGCTACAAAGGAATCCGGCATCCTAATTAGCTGCTCGTCATAATATTTTTCCCGCCCGGCTGGGTGCGAGTGCCAGTCTGTAAGAAAGTAATTTTTCGGCGATATGTAAGGCGCATCAAATCCGAGCCAAGAAACACAAACTGGTGCGGGTCTTTGGTAGAGAATGTCAGCGTGAACTGGTACGCTGAGAGAATCTAAATCGACTAAAACGTCTAATCCATCTTGCTGAATTTGGTCGATAATTTCGGCGGAATTGGCAAGTCCGTTCGGGTACGTTTTCGGAAAAGTCAGTTTGCCCCGACTTTCAAATTGCTGAGTGAGTTCGTCAGGAACAATTCTTTCGGAAGCGTACAAATACAAATTGGGTGTGATGTCCGACAATTCGCGAAAGATGTCAGCGCTGCACCAACCTACAGAATGGCGGCTGAAGTGATTCGACAAAAAGCCTATTTTTAATTTCCCTTTCAAAGCAGTTGGCTTGAAACTGTAATTGGCTGGTTGAGAAAAATTAGGTTTGATACATTGGTCGATATACTTTTGGGAAATTAATCTGTAAAGTTTTGAGTTGACCGCCAAGTCATCTCGCAAATAGGGCGTGCTGAATAAGAAGTTTGCATAAAGCGATTTAATTTCTACTGAACTAGCGGTTTCTACCTTGGGCTGCAAGTACGACTCTAGCTCTAAAAATCGCTCGCCCGCAATTTGATTTAATCCCGACACTTGATAGGTGCTGACGAAGTAAATCGCGGTCATAATTGGATCGGTTTCGGCACACATTTGGCTGTATTTGTGAACGGCTTGCCGCGCGGCCGCTAAATCGCTAGTATCTCTGAGGATGCCGCATAGATGTTGGTGAGCCGAAATAAAATCGGGTTGAATTTCTAGGGCTTTTTGAAGGTTGGGTATTGCGTCTTTAAATTTGCCCTGGTGGCGCAAAACTATGCCAATTTGACAGTATGCTTCGGCTAAATCGGGTTTGAATGCGATCGCCCGCTGCCATGCAGCCACAGCCTCATCTAACTGCCCTTGCCGCGCTAATTTATATCCCAAATTTAAGTGAAAATCTACCTGAGATAGATGGGGATTGAGTTCGAGAGCTTTTTGCTCGTATGCTACCGCTGCATCCGGCTGCCCCTGCTGCTTCAGTACCCCTGCCAAATTCCAGTAAGCAGCAGCCAAATTCGGTTTAAGTTCGATCGCCTTGGAGTAATTGACAATAGCCTCCACCAAACGCCCTTGTTTGTAGAGCATACTGCCCAAATTAGTATAAGCCTCAGCAAAATCGGGATTCAGGGCGATCGCCTGAGAATAACACCGCATCGCTTCTTCAAGAAGGCCGCTTGCTTGCTGCACATTGCCCATCGTCACGTAAGCCGCCGCCCAATCTGGTTGCAATTCCAGAGCTCGGCGACAAGCAGCGACGGCTGCTGGTAAATTGCCTTGAGAGTAATATATTTCTGCTGCGACTGTCAGCGATGCAGCATCTTCAAATTGGGGTGTTTCGGATTGGTTGCGAAAATCAGAATTCATTTGGCGGCCTATCTGTGCTATCAAGTTAAAGGTTGAATCTAGATCATTTTGCAGAGTAGCAGTTTTAGCGGAACTACGGGCGATCGTCACAGAGAATTTATGAGCGACAAGCAAGCGACACAGCGCCAACATAACATCAGGTGGAAACCAAACCTCCTGCTGGGGATACTCTTGTTAACCTTGGCAATCCCCTTACCCTTTGCCCAAAAGACTCTCGCACAGCAGCAGACAGCCAGCTTTCGGCAGAAATTATTTCAAACGGCTCTTTATTTCACTCTATATTTTGAGGGTGGATTCAGCAATCACCCTGCCGATAAGGGCGGCAGAACTTATCGGGGGGTATTGCAAACGGAATACAACGCCTACCGCTACAGTCGTGGGCTTCCGCCCCTCGACGTGACGCAGATGTCAGAAGCAGAACTCCTAGAAATTTATAAATATTACTGGGATTCGAGCCTCTCGGGCACGATGCAGCCGGCTTTGGCGATCGTCATGTTTGACACCGCCGTTAATTTCGGTATTAATAACTCTATTACCTTTCTCCAGCAAGCCTTAGGATTGCCGCAAACTGGCATTTTCGACTCGCGCACTAAGCAAGCATTGAAAGCCGCTAACAACAAAAATACGGCGCTGCAAATGATTAACGAGCGGATTATTTACCGCTACAAAAGGGTGCAAGAAGATCCGACTCAGATGGCTTTTTTCCGGGGTTGGCTGAGTCGCGATTACAGTTTGTGGGGCTACGTGAACAAGATGAAAAATTAACTGTTAACTGTTAGCCGTTAACAGTTAATAAGCTGGCGCGCATCTAATTTTTATAATCTTGTTTCTTGAAACTATTGTGGGGTGGGCAGGAGAACCCGCCCCATTTAAATCTCAATGCAGAACAGCTTATCCGGCTCAAATAATCCTTATAGGTTTGTAGTGAGGACGAGAGTCCTCATAAAACTCAGACGATGCACGTCCTCGCTACTCTCAGCAATATCTTTTTAAATCCCTAAGCTCCTCTTTGATAAAAAGCAGTAAATTTAAAGTAACACCTCATATCAACTCCGCGCTTCATCGGAATTGTAAAATCGAATCAACAGTCAATACTCAACTATCATTCAGTTTTTCGACCCCTCCTTCAACAGTCAACAGTCAACAGTCAACAATAATTCCGGTGCAACCGGAATTAATATCAACCATTTGTCAAGTAAATTAATCTCATAAAATTCATAATCTTGATTCATAAAAGTCATATTTATCAAGATATATTTCATCGAGCAAAAAGCAAAAAAAAATTAGACCAAACCGTCTATAACAGAAATATAAAAACAAAGTGTGTAGCTGCTGCACAAGTAACTTAAGCCATGAAATTATGACGGTAGAAGAAGCAATAATTTTTTTGGACAATCTAGTATACGAACAAACGGAAAAACACCTGAGTCGGTTGCAACAGTCGATAATTCGAGGCGTTGTAGGGGGTTTGACGTACCAAGAAATTCAGCAAAACGATCCGATCGCCCGCGGGTACACAGTGGGCTACCTGGGGCGGTATGTCGGCTACAACTTGTGGAAAGATCTCACCAAGGTACTGAAGCAAGCAGAAATTATTGGACAAGAAGAAAGAGTAGTCGGAGCAAATCTTTGGGACTGCATCATGAGAGCTGTACAAAAAGGCACACAACTAGCTAATTCTCTCGATCCGATGTTGCAAAAGCTGCTGCGGATGCGTTACCGAATTAGAGAACATTTGGTGAACACCGAGTACAGCGATACTTATCTGGCTGAAGATGAGAATTTGCCCGATCGACCTTTGTGCCTCGTCAAACGCCTGAAAAGTCAGTCTGAGAGAACCAGCCAGCTATTCGATCGAGAAACGCGGGTTTTATATCGATTGGGCAAACACGATCGGATACCGGAATTGTTAGCTCGCTTTGAAGAAGATGGATATTTTTATTTAGTCTATCAATTCATCGAAGGGCAACCGCTGTATCAAGAACTAATCGAAGGTCAACCTTGGGAAGAACATCAGGTTATTGCTTTGTTGAGAGATATCTTGGAAGTGCTTGTATTCGTTCACAAACAAGATGTAATTCACCGCGACGTTCACCCTCAGAACTTAATCAGGCGGACATCAGATGGCAAGATTGTATTAATTGACTTTGGGGCTGTTAAAGAAATTAACACCTCGCACAACAGCACCGGCCAAACGCGATCGCGCGGAGGCACTCAGCAAGACTACATCCCTCCCGAACAAGCCATCGGCTCGCCGAAATTTTGCAGCGACATCTATGCTGTCGGGATTATCGGGATTCAAGCCTTGACAGGGATGCAGCCGAAACAGCTCAGAGTCGATAATTTAGGCAATCTCATCTGGCAGAACAATGCAACTGTCACCCCGGAGCTTGCTAGCGTTTTAGACCAGATGGTACTGTACGCTTTCCCCCAGCGTTACCCGTCAGCAACCGAAGCTTTGCAAGCACTTCAAAAGTAGGGAGTCAGTAGTCATTAGTCAGTAGTCAGTTGACTGTTGTCATTAGTTGATGAACAAAACTCAACACGATTGTATGCGAGCGTCTTTAGGGACACGGCATTGCCGTGTCCTTACCGGGATCTTTTAATAATTGGTATAAGATTGAGAATTCTAGCTTTTTAAGCATAAAAAAATAAGCAATTCAATAGATATTGTCAAGTCTTTTAAACAAATGTTTAGCGTAACTTTTGTGCCATCGCATCAACCGCACCCGCCGATCGCGGTTTACAATGTAAGTGATCTTGTTGCCGAGGGATTCATCCGCTACCATTACCCCTCGATCTACTGAGTAGAAACACTTGGCTAGGCAGATGAATCGGGCGCTAATTTCCGAGGAACAAGGAATTTTTTGTTTTAACATACAAGCAAGAAAAAATATTTAACTCTGCCGAATGCTTTCTACATAAGAGCTTTCAGCCTTCGGTTGACTATCTCTCTAAAGTTAGATAAAATAATTGATGTTTTATGCAAAGCAGTTTTCAGAAAATCTTAAGCAGCTTTGTATAGGGGGCAACAATATAGCTACGGTGTTTATTGTTACCTTAAATACGTAGAAACCCAAATAATTTGAGGGAGCGAGAAATTGGAACTTTTTGAACCACCACAACAAGTGCAAAAGCCCTCAACCCCAATTGCGGCAGTTCAGTCTTTTTCCAAAAAAGCTAGTATTGCAGTAATCGCGATCGGCTGTACAGTCATTTTGGGTTGGATATTCGATTTGCAACTCTTAAAGAGCATTCTGCCCGGACTGGTTACCATGAAAGCCAATGCTGCGGTATGCTTTATTTTGGGCGGGTTTTCTCTGTTCATGCTACACCGGCGGCGCGCCGGATTAACAGCAAGAAAGCATCAAAAAATCGCTAATTGTTTAATTTTTAGCGGTTCATCTTTAATTATATTAATTAGCCTCTTAACCCTAGCTCAATATAGGTTTAATTTAGACTTAGGCATCGACCAACTGCTATTTAAAGACAGTTCCACCTTGACAAGCCCCGCAGCACCGGGACGCATGGCGCCGAATACTGCTGCTGCTTTTTTATTGCTGGGAACAGCCCTGCTGCTGGTGTCAGAACGCCGCCCTAAATACCGGCGGGTTCAAATCTTAAGCTGTTGTGCATTTTTAATTGCATTTTTGGGCTTGATAGGCTACATCTACGACAAAGCTTTATTTTACAAAATGGGCGCTCAGACAGGCATGGCTTTGCACACGTCCGCAGCATTTATGTTGCTGAGCTTCGGCATTTTATTTGCCTGTCCAGAGCGAGGATTAATAGCAGTAATCGCCAGCGAGCGCGCGGGTGGCATCATGGCGAGGCGCTTGTTGCCGCAGGCAATTATTATCCCGCCTTTAGTGGGTTATTTCATCCTCTTAGGAGAGCGGTTACAAGCCTATACGCCCGACGTAGGTATCTCGCTGTTAAGCGTATTGAACGTAATTATTTTTACAGTTCTGATTTGGCAGAATGCAAAAACTCTCTGCACCACCGACCGGAAGCGCTATCGAGCGGAACTGGGACTGAGGAAAGCTAAATTCGACTTAGAAACTAAAGTTGAGAAACGGACTCTCCAACTGCAAACCGCCAACGAACAATTGCAGGAGCAAATTTTCGACTCTCAAACAACAAAGCAGGCGCTTCAAAAAAACTACAACCTGTTGCTGGCAGTCATCAACAGTACGTCGGCAGCCCTATTTGTCAAAGATATTCAGGGCCGTTACATGATGCTCAATGCTGCGGGAGCCTGTATAATTGGTAAGTCCGTAAACGAAATTATCGGCAGAGATGACAGCGAGTTATTTCCGCCGGAAATGGCGGGCAATATTAGGAGAACCGATTTCCAAATTATGAGAGCGGGAGAAACGCAATCAATCGAAGAAGAACTGCCAGTTAAAGGCAATTTGCGGACATTTCTTTCTACAAAAAGCGCTTACCGGGACGGGCTAGGAAATATCAGCGGTATAGTTAGCATCGCGCGGGATATTACTGAGAGCAAACAAGCCGAAATCGCCAACAGAAGTCTGGCAGCAATTCTGGAAGCAACGCCGGATTTTGTAGGTATCTGCGACCTCGAAGGACGCGCCGTTTATATCAACAAAGCAGGCAGAAAAATGGTGGGTATAGACGAAAACGAAGATATATCCAACATACAAGTTGCACAATTCACGGCAGCGTCAGCCCGCAGCACTTTAAATCAAGCGATCGCCACCGCTGTTTCCGGTGGCTTTTGGAGCGGAGAAACAACCTTTGTGTCAGCATCGGGACTCGAAATTCCCATCAGCCAAGTCCTCATCTCCCACTCCGCACCGGGCGACAAACTCCCATACATTTCGACGATCGCCCGCGACATCAGCGATCGCTTTCAAGCTGAACAAGCGCTGCAACTGTCTCAAGCTCGTTTCGCCGGCATTTTAGAAATTGCCGACGACGCGATTATTTCTGTGGATGCTGACCAAAAAATTATTCTGTTCAACCAAGGTGCAGAACGGATTTTTGGGTGGACGGCTGCTGAGGCGATCGGGCAATCCCTGAGCCTGCTGTTGCCCGAAGCTTTTGCCGCCCCTCACAGCCACCTCGTCAGTAATTTCGGCGGCGGCGTTAAACAAGCCCGAAAAATGGGCAGCCGCAAAGAAATTTTCGCCCGCCGCCGAGACGGTACGCAATTTCCCGCCGAAGCTTCTATTTCCAAACTCGAAGTTGCAGGGGAAATCATATTCACAGCAATTTTGCGCGACGTGACAGCCAGCCGGCAAGCCGAAGAATTTGTGCGTCTGAGCGAGGAAAGATACCGATCGCTGGCAATGGCCACCGCCCAACTGGTATGGACGACAGACGGCCAGGGAAAGCCGATCGCACCGATCGACTGGATGGCATATACAGGTCAAAGTTTCGAGGAAGCTACAGACAACTGGACTTCGGCAATTCACCCAGAAGATCGCCCGATCACGGCCCAAGCTTGGATGCGCGCAGTAGAAGCCAAAGGTCTCTACGAAGTCGAGCACCGCTTGCGGGCTGCAGACGGCAGCTACAGACACTTCTGGGTGCGCGGAGTTCCTGTTTTAGCAGAAGACGGCAGCATTCGCGAATGGGTGGGAACTCACACCGACATTAGCGATCGAGTCCTAGTTTTGGAAGCACTCAAGCAGTCCGAGGGACAGTATCGATCGCAAGCAGCCAAGCTCGAAAAAGCTGTCCGCGAGTTGCACCAAACTCAAACTCAACTCATCCAAACCGAAAAAATCTCTTCTCTCGGGCAGCTAGTCGCCGGCGTCGCCCACGAAATTAACAATCCGATTAACTTCATCTACGGCAACATCACCCACGCCACCGAATACGCTGCAGACTTGCTCGGTTTGCTCCACCTTTACCAGGAAAAATACCCAAATCCCGTCCCGGAAATTGTAGAAGCAGCCGAAGATCTTGACATCGATTTCTTAATGAAAGACTTTACGAAGATTTTGGAATCAATGAAACTAGGAGCCGATCGCATCCGCGACTTAGTTGTATCCTTGCGCAACTTTTCCAGACTCGACGAATCGCAGATGAAGCTCGTTGACATTCACGAAGGAATCGAAAGCACTTTGCTAATTTTGCAGCACCGGATCAAAGGTAATCCACTTCGTCCCGCGATCGAGATTATCAAAGAATACGGCAACTTCCCAAAAGTCGAGTGCTATGTAGGTCAGCTCAATCAAGTATTTATGAATCTTTTAGGAAATGCGATCGATGCCCTCGAAGATTACAACCGCAAGCGTTCTTCAAAAGAAATATATGCTAACCCCAACAGAATTCGGATTAGCACCTGTGCGAATTCACACACACTAACAATTCGGATTGCCGACAACGGGGTGGGAATCAATCAAGAAGTTATTGGCAAGTTGTTCGACCCATTTTTTACTACTAAACCCGTCGGCAAAGGCACAGGCTTGGGACTGTCAATCAGCTATCAGATTATAGTTGAAAAACACCGAGGCAAATTGCAGTGTTTTTCCGCGCCCGGGGAAGGTGCAGAGTTTGTCATCGAGATTCCTCTTAGCCAGGAAGTATCAGCGCTGGCTGCCGAAAACACAAAGGAAATAGTCATTAGTCAGTAGTCATTAGTCAGTAGTCATTAGTCAGTAGTCATTAGTCAGTAGTCATTAGTCA